>CAZVIY010000011.1:0-99863 GCA_964627425.1 uncultured Gemmatimonadota bacterium | reverse complement strand
GTGTCCAACTTTATACCGCTGAATCTGTCCACTTCTTGACCGCTGTTGACAGTGCTCCCCGATCAGCTCAACCGTCTCACCCGTCTCCTGGTGAACGGCCCCCACTAAAGCACTCGCCTGGTCCGGCTCCAGCCAGTTGTCGGGTGTTAAACGTTTCATCCTTAGGGGGCGGCAGGCACGGAAACTGAGCAGGTTTTATTTGTCGAGCCTAGCTCGAACCTCAAAAACTAATTCCTCTCCTCACGCACAAAATGTAGCACGTCTTCCATGGCATTGAGACGGGCTCGATTTAGAGTACGTAGCCGGTAGTACTCTTCTAGATGATGTTTGGAGCTGAGGGTATCGGCGCGGTGAATGAGCCACCCGAGAGCGATTTCACAGATGCTTTTGAGTAGATTCACGTCATCGGGCCATACATCATGGTGGCCTCGGTGAACGATGTCATTCCGCTTCTTCGCAAATCGCTCAAGAATATGCTGGAAACCTGAGCCTGGGAATCCCTCTCTCCGGGCGTGCCACTCAAGCCTCTTCCTAACTGCTCGGGTCTTCCCTTGACGCGTCTCCGAAAGTGTGATTGCCTCGGCTAACTGCCACAACGCAAGGAACGCTTGATGATTCAAGTGGGCGTCCATCGCCTGCGAATAGAGTCTCATGGAGGTACCGAGCACCTCGGCTACAGAGCCTGATTCTGGTTTGCTTTTCATCTGTTCCGCCAGAGTGTCGAAGTTGTCGCGGTGTGCCGGCTCAAGCTTGAACCTCTTGCGGGGCTCTTCGTGGAGCCGGTAAAACCTCCGCGCCTGGACCTCTCCGTCCTTTGATTTCGACAACACGTAGTTAGGATGCGGGACAGAAGCTCTTGGTTTGGGGCCGCCCATAACCCGCCATTTTGCGTAGCTCGTTACGCATTCAAGAAGTCCACGCATCGCGTCGAAGGCACTGCCTACGTGGTGGAAAGCGTCGTCCCAATCTGTCCCTGCGCCAGTACATGACACATAGGTGTCTGGTAGTTCCGAAATCCACATGCCGACCCCGTGCTCCATAATCTTCTGGCGCAAGTCAGCACCCTTCCACTCTTCCTTTACTGAGGCCTCTGTACGGAAGTAGAAACTGTAGCCGAGGATGTGAAGGCGGATCGGCCTCGCTAGATTTTCGGAGAGAGCCATGTTCATCGGTAGGAAAAACTTCCACTTGACTGGCCTGCCTCCAGACGCGGATTCTCGTACGATTTGACGGCGCGTTTTGGAAAAACCGTCTACTGTGTCTCGTTCCTCCTCCGACATGCGCTGGAGGACCTTGAGCACCTCGGTGTCTGAAATTTGATCGGACGTGCTTGCTGCCAATTCATGGAGTATGAACTGGTTGAGCCCGGTGTAGGTCATACCGTTGGGACGCACATCGGGCAGTACTTCTGAAAGAAGTTCTTGAAGGTTCTCTTCCCGGGCGTTGCGCTTCCAAACCATTACTTATCTCCAGCCGCTGGTTGATAATATAAATGTACTGTCATCCATCGATTGCTGGGCGCCGTGAAACCTCTCATTTGGACGCTGGTCGCGTCGGGCTATTCGCTGCGGACGCGTTCTCTCAACTGCCTCCAGCGGTTCTCGACTGCAGTCCGGAGACTCGGGGAGCCCAACTCCTCAATCCATGCGCGCAGATTGTCCTCGGAGAAGTCCGCGGTCAGCATGAGCTCGGGGAAGCGTGCGAACTGCCGCCCCTTCCTCACCGAGATATAGATTGAATCGAAGATAGCCTTCTCCGGCGTGGCCAGTAGGTAGCTCCACCGCTGATCGGCTGGCTTCCACCCATCATACAGAGCATCCTGAAGCTGATGGAACTCGTACGTTCCAAATGGAGTGGCCAGCGACTTCTTGTTGATCCGAGTGGCAACCTCGATTAGCTGAGGAATCTGTTCGATCATCCCGTGCTGATTGAGGGCGGTAAAGAACGAAATGTAGCCAGAGTCTTCATCTTCGAAGAGATGAGGGACGATCACATAAGGGGAGAAGTCGGGATGTCCGGAGACGGCCCAGAGGCCTCGGCGGACGCGGGTAACCCGTCCGTCATCAGCGAGCTTGGATAGGCTTCGCGACACGTACGAAACATCGATCTCTCCGAGCTCGGCCACCTCCGCGGTCGTAAACACCGGAGATCGCGGGAGGACATCATTCCAAATGATCCGACTAACTTTGCTCATCTGGCTTCCTGCATCCAAGCCCGACAGACTTCCTTAAAGGTCACTGAAGCGGTGTCCTACCCGGGACACTGCATCGTGAGCCTGAATGGGAGAGAGCCCTTACGATCGTTATGAGCAGGTGTTGTTGATTTCTTTTAAACAACTACTCATAACAACGCGGAGTCTTCTTGGGAGGTACTGTGCGGCGACCCATGCACATGCCAGCAGTCGACAAGAGGGACAGGGTCGAAAGCGGCGGATTGAAATACCGAATGGCTATCGTGACCCGTGCCATCCCAGCGTTGCTGAATGCCAGCCGGTTGTCTGTTCTATATCGCGTCCTGCAACCAGGCCTCGAATCTCGGGACGTAGGTGAGGAATCGGTCCAGGTACTCCTCTCCTCGAAACTGCGTCGGGTCTGGGACCTGGCGATCGATGGTTGTCAGCGTCTGAGCGTAGGTATCTATCAGGTCCCGAAGCCGCGAACTCGCGTTATAGCGAGCACCTTCGCGGTCGAGATGTGAAAAAATCTTCAGAAGTTGCCCTGTAAAGGGAAAGACCTGGTGCCAGGGGACCCATCGCGGGGGCGGCGGATCCAGCTGGAGTACGGCTAGCCACGCCTCTGCGTCGGTCGTGTAGCTGACGGGAGAACCCTGAACGGCCCGGATGAGACGTGCCTCAGCCATCTCTTCGGCAGCCCGCCGTACGGCCCGGTTCGAATAGGCTGTTGCGCGCGATAGCGAATTGATGTCCTGCGGTCTTCCTTCGTTTCCAATCAAAACTGTCAGCAGATCCGGCTTGATCCCGACGCCGATACCGCGGCGGAGGAGTAGCATCAAGGTGGATCGCCGTCGGAGCACGGGAGCGGAGGCGTCGACTTTCGACCGTCTGGCCTGGAGAGATGGTATCGACGGGTGGAGCGTCTTCCACCGGGCATCGTTTCCCTCCTCGTAGGCGACGTGGGCGAATTCTCCGAGACGCGATTCCGCCGTTTCACCGAACTTGCCAGCCAGGTTCTTGATACGCTGAACACTGAGCAGGGAAGACGACCTTCGCCCCCACCACGACAGCAGATCCCAGAGTCGCCTCTCCTCTTCGATGAGTCCTAACGAGACGAGTATCAGCGCCTCCGGATCGATCGTTGCCTTGGCTGGAATCTTTTCCGTCGCCGGCGAATCTAGGGCGGCCCACTGACGCCAGATTGCGTCGAGCAGCGTCGCCTGCAGGGATTCGCGGGCGCTATTCGCGGTGAGAATCGACTGCCTCCAGGGTCTGGTCCAGGAGAGTCTGGAACGCCGGTGACGGATCTTGGGAGCGAACCCACCTTTCCGCCTGGGCGAGCTCCTGATCGGAGGGTTGCAGCTTCAAGAGATCCTGAAAGTGAACGCTTTCCGTGCCCGCACTGTCTGCTGCTGCGTACAGCTTGAAGAAAATCAGGTCGTACCGGCTGACGAGACCCACGTGGAGATGCCCGAAGCGACGCCACTCCAACCGTTCGACAAGTCCCTCGGGTAGTCCCGTCTCCCACTGAGCGGCCGGACCCACGTTCATCCAGTCCTCGGGGAGCTGAAAATCGCGGGCGATCCGCCGAATACCGTCCCTCAGCCGTCTCGGCAGGGGGTCCGGCGGTCGAATGGTCGGAGAGGCATCGTGGTCACGGTGAACGGGGTCTGCCAGCGCGAGGAGATCCACATCGCTGGTCCCCCGTTCGACGATTCCGTGGAGGATGAGTGCGGTCCCCCCGAGGATCACGACGCCGAGCGGTTCGCCCCCTTCCTGTTCGAGCCACTCCCCGAGGGCAGTGAGGGCCCGCTCGACATCGAATTCACCCTGTGTACTCATCTACGTTTGTGCCTATTATAGTCATAATTTCGGACCATAATAGTCACATAGTCTGCTTGGCGCAACCCAGCCGAGAAGAGTCTTCAATCGGGGAGGAAGGATCACCGTCACCGGTCCTGACGTCCATTCCTTGCTGGGCGTCTCGCGGAAGGGAAGCGGCGGCCTCAGCCGCCGTCGCCTACCTCCAGCCGCTCGATATCGGCCAGGTCCTGCGTCCGGCCGAGAGCACGCTTGTTCTCGATGAGCTGGGCCCGGCCGAGAATCGGGAGTTCGAGCCCGTCGATCTCGACGAGCTTACGCTCTTTCCAGGCCTGGTCGAAGGAGACTCCGGTGATCGAACTCAGAATGTCGATCCGACGGGGTTCAATTCCCACCTGAAAGACGAGGTCGGGGTCAGAAAGATCATCGACGGTCAAATCGTGGGTGGGCGCGCCGAAGGCCTCCAGCGCCCTGAATGCGCGATCGGCGTTCTCGGGACTCGGGCGAATCCACAGGTCGAGGTCTCCGGTCGCCCGGGGCGCACCGTGGGCTGCCAGCGCGTAGGCTCCAACTACCAGATACTCAACGCTCTCTTCTTCGAAGGCGGACAACATGTCTCGGTAGTCGGGATTCAGCATGCTGTCCCCCGTTCTTGAATGCCCAAGCGTCCTGGGAGAGCTGCCACATCATGCTCAACCGGTCGGCGGGTGTCATCTCTTCAACGTCACGGTGACCCTCGCTGTCCTTCCGGTCGACGATCCGCACCCGCTGTCGACTGTTCTGCCTCATGAGGAGCTCCCGTCGAAACCGTCGTTGGGGATCTGCCCGGACTGAATAATACCCGTATGGTCGAGTGTGGTGCACCGACGATCGGAGAGAATGAAGGGCTCTGGACCTCGTCGCTCAAGCGTTGCTGGACAACCTAACACCGGTCTCTCAATCACCCCTGTGCGACGTGAGCTGGACTAAGGGGAGATGGGCTCGACCTTCGCTGCCTCTCTCCGTTCCTCCGGGTCGTGCTCTACCTCCCACCGGTCATATGCGGTCTGCATGTTGAGCCACAGCCCGGTTCCATTTCCGAAGAAGCGACCGAGTTTGAGAGCCATCGAAGGACTGACGCTCTTTTTCTCATTGAGGAGCTGGCTCAGCGTCGGGCGAGCAACCCCCAGACGTTCCGCCGCCTCGGTCACCGTCATCCCCAGCTCCTCCAACTCGAGCTTCACGACGTAACCCGGATGGGTTGGGGGACGCCGAATTTCCTCACGCTCGTACGTCATATCTTTCCCGCTCCTCGCTAGTCGTGGTCGTCCACGATCTGCACTGCCCAGGCATCGCCGTCCTCCCACCCGAAGCAGATCCGGTACTGCTGGTTGATCCAGATCGAATACTGACCTTCACGATCACCCGACAGCCGCTCGAGATGGTTGGAAGGTGTCGCGAGCTGCTCCGGGGTGGTCGCTGCGTCGACCTCGTCGAGCTTGGCGCGTGCCTTCTTCCAGAGCTGAGTCGGGAGTCGCTTCCGCGCCTTCTTCGCGTCCTTCGAGGAAGCACTGCCGCCCTCGAAGATCGCTTTGGTCGCTCGATCCCGAAATGTCTTGATCATCACCGAACCGTAAGGTGTTACGTTACACGTGTCAAAAGTTCCACTTTATCCGGGCACGGATGCAGGAGTGCTTTCAACCCGAGACGGTTGATATCCAGTGCTACAACCCAGGCGGGTTGAGTCAGGACAGGGAGCCCCCGACCAGGGATCACTCGCCCCCGTCGCTGACCTCCTCCCACGCCGGCGCCTCCAGCTCGTCCAGGGGGCTGCGGATCGCCGCCAGGTCCCTGCCCGTGACGTGGGTGTAGACCTGGGTGGTCTGCGAGGAGGCGTGGCCCAGGAGTTCCTGGATGTAGCGAAGCCCGGTGCCCGACTCCAGCAGGTGGGTGGCGAAGGAGTGCCGGAGGACGTGGATCCCAACGCCTTTCTCGATTCCCGCGGCGTCGCGGGCCCGGGCGAAGATCCGCTGGGCCGTCCGGATGCTGAGGGGCCGGCCGGGGCGCTGTCCCGGGAAGATCCAGCGGGAGGAGGGCTCGATCTCCCGGTACCTTCGGACGGCGACGAGCGCACGCTCGGAGAGCATGACCTTCCGGTCCTTGCGGCCCTTGCCCTGGCGCACCAGCAACAGGCCCCGCTCGACGTTCAGGTCCCGGGGAGCGAGCCCGACCACCTCGCTCACGCGGAGCCCCGCCCCGTAGGTGATCATGAGCAGCGCCCGGTCCCGCGGCCCGGAGGCCTGCTCGATCAGCGAGACCACTTCCCGCCGGGTGAGCACCTCCGGCAGTTTCGTCTCCCGCCGGAGCGAGGGGAGGGAATCGAGATCCACGACGCCGGGGCAGGCGCGCCGGTAGAAGAACTTGAGCGCGCTCATGCACTGGCAGACGTAGGCCCGGGACCAACCGTCCCTCTCGAGCCTGCGGACCACGTATCCCCGGAGGGCGTCCTCTCCCGGCGCTCCGTCCGATGTTTCCCCGGTGGCCTCCGGTGACTCCAGGAAGCGGCGCACGTGGGTCGCATAGGTCCGCCGGGTCCGCTCCGAGTAGCCCGCGAAGGCGAGCTGCTCCCGCAGCCGGGCCATGAGCTCCCGGCGGCCCGGGCTTGGCCCGTCGGCGTCGGAGGGGGCGGCGAGACCCTCGGTCATGGAATCGGGGCGGTCGATGGGGGGGGGATGGTCACGGCTGCGGACCCCCGAGCGTCCGCAGCCGCCTCATGACAGGCTCAAGGCTCGATCGCCTCCGGGCGGGCGAGGCTCGCGTCGATCCTGTGGCGGAAGATGTCGCCGCGGCCGGGATCTCCCGGGACCACCGTCGGCGGCGGCGAGGAGAGCAGGGGCGGCTCCCCTTCCGGCGGGACGTCGCCCGAGAGCGCGGCGAATCCGCGGCGGGCGTACTCCAGGGAGAGCCCCAGCACCCGGGCCGCCTCCTGGTCCGCGTGGAAGCCCATGGAGTTCTCGGCCTCCACGTAGTCCGCCAGGAACTGGGCGCGCCGATGCTGGGTGCGGGCCGCCCGGAGCCTGCGGTCCTCGGCCCCCTCCTGGTCGGCCCGGCGGATGGCCCGGGCCAGCTCCAGCGTGGCGTCGATGGCGAGGTTTCGGAGCTGGTAGGTGCGGTCCTGGATCGCGTGGACCCGGCTCCGGAGCTCGTCCTCGGACCACTGGTGGCACGTCTGGCAGGCGTTGTCGACGTTGAGCATCGGGCTCCGGACCCAGTGGTCGCTGATCTTCCGGGCCCCGACCCGCATGTACGGCATGTGGCAGTCGGCGCACGCCACCCCGCTCCGGGCGTGGATCCCCTGGGAGTACATCTCGAACTCCGGGTGCTGCGCCTTGAGCGCGGGCGCCCCGCTGATCCCGTGGGTCCAGTCCCGGAACCCGATCTCTTCGTACCAGGCGAGGGCGTCGTCCGCCCGCAGGCCCCGGGCCCAGGGATAGGTGAGCCTCTTCCCCTCGCCGGCGAAATAGTACTCCACGTGGCACTGGGCGCACACGAGGGTCCGCATCTCGGATCGTCCCGCGTCCCGGTTCACGTCGAAGTCCTCGGGGGCCTTCTCGCCCAGGAACGCCTCCACGCCCTCGATGAAGCCGGGGCGGGTGATGCGGAGGCTCATGTCCTCGGGGTCGTGGCAGTCGATGCAGGCCACGGGGTGCTCGGCCAGCTCGGCCGCCTCGCGGTAGGGCATCCGGTTCACCTGCTCGAAGCCCGCGATCAGGTCTCCGTCGCCGGCCTCCCGGTAGACCGTGTAGACCGACGCGTGGCAGTGGAGGCAGGTGCCCGGCTGCTCGGTCACCTCCTGCCGGCGAGTCAGCAGCTGGTCGATGAACATGTAGGCATGACCCCGCTCCTCGCGGAAGTCCTCCGCGAAGGAGTAGCCGGCCCAGAAGTCCCTGAGCCGCGGGTCCTCCTCCAGCCGGGAGTAGGACCGCGGGACGCCGTCGTCCTCCTCCAGGTCCACCGGGCGCTTCGGGATCGCCTCGCTCCCCCCGTAGCGGGTCCGGGACATGTCCACCGTGCGTCGGTAGCGCTCGTAGTGGAGGGGGAAGTTCCGGCCCCAGACGGCCGGGTCCACCACCGTGTCGGTGAGCTCGACCACCCGGAAGTAGGGCTCGCGGGCCTCCTGCTGACGCTCGAAGATGTTCGTGAGGAGCGCGGCCAGGGCCAGGGTCGCCAGGGCCGCGAGCGCGCCCGCCGCCACGATCCATCCCGTGGAGAAGTCCTTCCGTCCGTCGGTCATCTCGGTTCCTCCCGTACCATGCCCGCGACTCTGAGCCGCCGCTGCGTCGTGCCGGCCGCTGCCGTCCCTCCGCCGCCCCACCCGGGACGCGGCCGGGGCCGGGCGCCGGATCTCACCTCACCCGATGTCCCACGGATCGGTGACAGCGGGTGCACTCCATCGACTCTCCCGGTCCGCTCGAGGACGCGCCGTGGTCCACCGCCTCGGCGATGGACTCGTGGCAGGAGCGGCACGCCCCCTCCACCACCTCGTGGTTGGGCTCTGTGATCCGGATCGGGTCGGGAAAGGTGCCGGTGGTGAAGTAGAAGGAGTGCCAGAAGCCGTTCTTCGCCTTGACCCGGTACTTCTCCAGCGCGCTTCCGTGGGGAGTGTGGCAGTCGTTGCATACCGCGACCGCCGCGTGACTGGACTTCCGCCAGGCGGCGAGGTGCTCGTCCATGACGTGGCAGTTGCCGCAGGCCGCCGGATCGTCCGTCAGGTAGGAATAGCCCCGGGCGTAGACGAACGTCCACGCCCCGAGCCCTGCGGCGATCCCGATCAGGATGACCGTGCCCAGCACGAGCCGGCTTCTTCGCATGGCCTCTCCCGCGCCTCGCGCCCACGCCCGTTCGTGGCTCCCGCGACTGGAAGATAAGGGGGCGAGCCTCCGGCGATCACCTTCCCCACCCGGGGCCGGTCGTCGCTGTGCCGGCGACGGGCGGCACTTCGTCCGGGAACCAACGGGAGTGTACCATGAGAGGGCGAGAACGCGTTTCCCAGGTCGAAGGAGGAGAGAGGATGATGGAGTGGCGAGGGTGGGTACTCGTGGTGGCGGCGGGGCTCGCCGTCGGCTGTGGCGGTGACGGCGAGCCGGCGGACGAGGCCGGCGCGGAGACGGAGGCCGCGGCCGAGGAGTACCGGGGAGGGGCCGCGGGAGGAGCGTCCGAAGAGATGGCCACGGACTTCGACGACGTGCTGGAGGTTCGGCTCGACGGGATGGAGGAGTCCGATGACGGCCTTCGCTGGCGGATCCTGGAGCCCGGCGACGGCGTCACGGCGGAGCAGGGCGACACCGCGGTGGTCCACTACACCGGGTGGCTGCCCGACGGGACGAAGTTCGATTCGAGCCGCGACCGGGACGAGCCCTTCCAGTTCGTGGTCGGGGCGGGCCAGGTGATCCAGGGCTGGGACCGGGGCGTGGCCGGCATGCAGGAGGGCGAGCTACGCCAGCTCGTGATCCCGCCGTCCCTGGGCTACGGTCAGCGGGGAGCCGGGGATGTCATCCCGCCGGGCGCGACGCTCGTCTTCGAGGTGGAGTTGCTCCGGGTCGGCGAGCCGGGGGGCGGGAGCTGAGCGCTCACCGGTAGCCGGCCCGGCCCGAATGAAGAGCGAGCTTGAGAGCCCGAATCGTTCGTGCGGCGGCCATCATCCTGGGAGCCCTCACCCTGGGCTTCGCCTGGGAGTGGAATCAGGCCCGGGGATACGAGCGGACCTCCGGCGAGGTGGTCCGGGTCGAGGACGTCTTCGGGGGCTCCCAGGGGGACGACCTCCGATTCACGATCCGCTTCCGGGCGGGTGATGCGGCCCACCGCTTCAGCACCGGCCGGGGCATCGTCGAGCAGTTCGGCCGATTCTCGGATCTCTCCGAGGGCGACCGCGCTCCGGTGGCCTTCGACCCGGAGGATCCCTCCGACGCCCACCTCGACACGATCTTCCACGTCTATCCGTTCACGGTGACGCTGGCGACCTTCGCCGGCATCTTCCTGGTCGTCGTGCTCTTCCTGATCGCCAGGGGCCGGCTGCGCTGAGGACGTCCGTCCCGTGACTCGGAGCCCTCGACGACGTGGCTGACCGTGGATCGTGGAGGAGATATGTCGCCGCGATGATGAGGGCGGCGAGGATCAGGCTCACCCTTCCGGTGCACGGCGAGTGGCGACGCGGCACCGTCCAGTTCCCCGTATGATTCGACGTCCATGAGCGATGTCACATCGGGTCCCGAATCAGCGCGTATGGACGATCCCCTGGACGTCCTCCGCCGGGTCTTCGGCTACGACTCCTTCCGGCCGGGCCAGCGGGAGGTGGTGGAGGCGGTGCTCCGGGGGGAGGACTGCATCGCCGTCATGCCCACCGGGGCGGGGAAGTCGCTCACCTTCCAGCTCCCCGCCCGGATGCTCCCGGGCACGGTGGTCGTCCTCTCCCCCATGATCAGCCTCATGAAGGACCAGGTGGACGCCCTGCGGGAGCTGGGCTTCCGGGCCGTGGCCATCAACTCCTCCCTGGAGCCCGGGGAGCGCCGCCGGCGGCTGGACGGCCTCCGTCGGGGCGAGTACGAGCTGGTCTACCTGGCCCCCGAGGCGCTCCACGACGGCATGCGCCGCCGGCTGGTCGACTCGCCGCTGTCGCTCCTGGTGGTGGACGAGGCCCACTGCATCTCCCAGTGGGGCCACGACTTCCGGCCCGCCTACCGGAGGCTCCGGGGGCTGAGGGAGGCGCTGGACGACGTGCCCGTGCTGGCGCTCACCGCCACCGCCACCCGACGGGTGGCCGTGGACATACTGAACCAGCTCGGCATGCGGGAGCCCGACGGCTACAAGGGGTCCTTCTTCCGCCCGAACCTCCACCTCTACTGCCGCAAGCGGGGGCAGGGGAACACCCGTCGGGAGATCCTGTCACTGGTCCGCCGCCACGAGGGAGAGAGCGGGATCGTCTACTGCCTCTCCCGGGACGGGGTGGAGCGGACCGCCGCCTTCCTGCGCAGGAACGGCGTCCGGGCCGTGTCCTACCACGCCGGGCTGGACGACGGGGATCGCTCGGCCCACCAGGACGCCTTCGCCCGGGACGAGGTGGAGGTGGTGGTGGCCACCGTAGCCTTCGGCATGGGGATCGACAAGCCCGACGTCCGGTTCGTGATCCACAAGGAGATGCCGCCGGACATCGAATCCTGGTACCAGGAGCTGGGCCGGGCGGGGCGGGACGGGCTCCCCGCCGAGTGCTTCCTCTTCTATTCCTGGGCCGACGTCAAGGTGCGCGAGGGATTCCTGGACGAGATCGAGGACCCCAGGCACCGGCGGGCGAAGCGGGACGCCCTGCGGAAGCTCTTCCGGCTGGCCGACGGCGGCGCCTGCCGCCACCGGGCCCTGCTGGCCCACTTCGACGAGGAGATCCCGCCGTGCGGCGACGCCTGCGACGCCTGCACGGGGGTGGAGGTGACGGAGCTGGTGGGCGCGGTTCGGACCTCGAGGGGCGCGGGCGACGGGAGCGACCGCGGAGGGGAACGAACGGCAACTGCCGGCGGCGCCGCCGGCCGCTCGCCGCGGTCGGGAGACCAGGACGGCGGGGGAGGGCGAGCTGCCGGCGGGACCGAACGGCCCGGCCGGGATCCGTCCCATCCCGTCTTCCAGCGGCTCCGGGCCCTACGGAAGGAGCTGGCCGAGCGGCAGGACGTGCCCGCCTACGTGGTCTTCAGCGACCGGACGCTCTGGGACATGATCGACCGCCGGCCCTCAACCCCCGAGGAGATGCTCCGGGTCCACGGCGTGGGCCAGGTGAAGCTGGAGCGCTACGGGGAGGCTTTCCTGCGGGCGCTGCGGGAGGCGGAGGACTGAGGAGGGCCCGAACCGGCCAGGACGCCCCCCGTAGCGTGGCGTGATGCAGCGGCGCGCGAATGTAAGCGTACTTGTGTTCGGATGTAACTAGCGTCGGGCTGCTCCGTCCACGTAGACCACGGCCCCGTCGGGGTTGCTCAGCTCGATCCCCGTGATGGAGCCGAAGACCCGGTAGCCGTCGGCGCCACCGCCGACGGTCCCGGTGGCGGTCCCCCCGCTCACCTGGTCCCCGCCGCTCACCGAGAACCCGGCGATGGAGCCGTCCACCTGCTCCAGGCTGCCGGAGACCTCGATCGTGTAGTCGGTGCTCCCCTCGAGGTTGCCGCCGTCGATCACGATGGTGTGGTATTCGCGCCCGTCCAGGTAGACGGTGGCCGCGGACGGATCGTCCAGCTCGATGGCGGCGATCCCTCCCCGGATCCGGAATCCGTCGGCGTCATTCGTGACGCTGCCCGTCGCGGTGCCGTCGCCGACCTCGTCCGAGTCCTCGACGCTCACCGATCGGCCGGCCAGGGAATCCCGCGCCTTCTCGACGGTCCCGGTGACCCGGATCGTGTAGCCGGTCGTCCCCTCCTGGCCGGTCCCGTCCACCACGATCGTGTGCTCCTCGGTGTAGTGGGGCTCGCCGTCCACGAGCACCCGGGCGGCTGCGGCGTCGGAGAGCTCGATGGAGGTGACCTCTCCGCTCACACGGAAGCCGTCGGCGCCACCGCCGACGGAGCCGGTGGCCGTCCCGCCGCTCACCTGGTCCCCGCCGCTCACCGGGATGGCTTCCAGCTCGTCGGCCACCTGGGTCAGGCTTCCCGAGACCTCGATGGTGTAGTCGGTGTTTCCGTCCGTGCCCCGGCCGTCGACGATCACGGTGTGGTATTCCCGGCCGTCCAGGTAGACCGTGGCCGCGGCGGCATCGGCCAGGTCGATGCTCGGGAGGCCTCCGCGGACCCGGTAGCCGTCGGCGGTAGAGTCCACCGTGCCCGTGGCCGAGCTCCCGTCCACGTTGTCGGAGGGATCGGCGGTCACGGCCCGGCCGGCCAGGGAGTCATCGACCTGCTCCAGGGTCCCTCCGGGGATCTCCATGGTGTAGTCCGTCGCGCCCTCCTCGGGGACGACGACCACCGTGTGCTCCTCGGTGTAGTGGGGCTCGCCGTCCACCAGCACCCGTGCCGCCGCGGCGTCGGAGAGCTCGATGGTGGTGATCTCGCCGGTGACCCGGAAGCCGTCGGCACCGCCGCCGACGGACCCGGTGGCGCTCCCGCCGCTCACCTGGTCTCCGCCGGAGACCGGAACCCCCTCCAGCGTGCTGTCGACCTGGGTCACGCTGCCCGAGACCTCGAGGGTATAGTCGGTACCGCCGGCGATGTCCCGGCTGTCGATCACCACCGTGTGCTCGGGTTGTCCCTCACAGGCAGCGAGGAGGCCGAGGAGGCACGTGGCGAGGATGGCCGTGAGCGCGGGGGTCGCGTGGCGCATGCTCCTCCTCCCTGGACGCGATGCTCGGTGGTCGAGCGGTCGGGCCTCGGACGGGCTCAGGGAACCTCGAGGTCCGCCGTCCGAGAACCGGTCCCTCGTCGATGCAAGCTCGCTTCCAGTCCCTGGGCGTGCGGCCGGCGGGCCTCCGGAACCGACCGGTCCCCGGCCTGCCGGCAGGGTCCGCTGGACGTCAGACGTCCTGCATGGCCTGGCGCACCTTCGCTTCGAGCTCGGGCGTGATCTCCTGGATCCCGTGTGCGCGCTCCGCGTGATCGGTCACGAGCTCCATGAGCTCCTGTTCGGAGTCCGCCAGGGCCTCGTAGTCGCAGTCGGGTCCCACGTCGGAGCAACGGATTCGCTTGGCCATCGCGCCCTCCCATGAAGGTCTGTGGCTGGGATCCCGCGGATCCGGGCGACCGGGCCGTCCGCCGGTGTGCGGCAGCGTCCGGGGTTCCCGGACGTCCCCGGGATCGGTCGGCAGGGGAAACAATACTTCATCCCGGGGGGAGGCGCATCCCCGGGGGGGACCCGTCTCGGTATGGGCCCGGAGCCCTCAGGGGGCGGGCTTCGCGGCGCGGGCCGCGGCCCGGTCCACCAGCTCCAGGAACCGGTCGGCGGGGGCCAGAGAATCGACCACGGCGAAGACGTCGTCGAAGGCCTCCTCCCGGTTCAGGTCGTGCCGGACGGCCACCACGGGCAGGCCGGCGCCCGAGGCCGAGGTCACGCCGGCGGCGGTGTCCTCCACGGCCACCGCGGCGGCGTCGGAGCCCAGCGCCGATCTCGCCCGTCGGTACGGCTCCGGGTGCGGCTTCGTCCTCTCCACGTCGTCGGCGGTGATCACCGCCAGGAAGGGGTGGGGATCGGCCAGCCGCGAGAGGACGATCTCGGCCATCCACCGCTCGCTGGAGGTCACGAGCACCAGCCGCCGGCCGGAGCCCCGGCAGGCCTCCAGCACCTCCGCGGCCCCCGGCGTCGGGGCCAGCTCGCGGGCCAGGAGCTCCCGATATTCCTCCTGGAAGCGGTCCTCGTAGGCGTCCACGGCGGACGGCGAGTCGTCCAGGCCGGAGCCGCGGAGGAAGGCCCGGACCACCTCCCCGTGGACGCCGCCCATCTCCCGCCGGTAGAGGGCCTCCTCCAGCGTGCCCCCTCGTTCCTCCACGGCCGCACGGTGGGCCCGGAGCTTCAGGGGCTCGGTGTGCGCCAGGACCCCGTCCATGTCGAAGACGACATCTGCGGTCACGGGGTCCCTCGCGGCGCCCTGGACGCCCTCAGTCCTCTCCCCGGTCCGAGCCGGTGATGGTGAGCAGCAGGGCGGTGTCCTCGAGGGCCCGGATGTCCTGGGCGTGGCCGGGGCCGAAGAAGAGGAAGTTCCCCTCCTCCAGCTCGTGCTCCTCCTCGCCCACCCGGTACTGGAGCCGGCCCAGGAGCACCTGGAGGGTCATGGGGGCCACGGCGTGGTGGGTCTCCACCTCCGCCCCCTCGGCCAGGACCGTCATGGTCAGCCGGAGCTCGCCCTCCTTGACCAGGGTCCGGCCGATCCGTCCCGTACGGACGTACTTCTCGTCCTGCCGGAGCTCGGCGATGAGCTCGGCCAGGTCGAAGGTGAGGTGCTTGCCGGTGAGCGGTCGGGTCAGGGAGGACACGGGAGGACTCCTCTTTTCGAGGAACGGTGTCACGAAAACAATAGGAGGCCGTGGGCCGGAAGGCTACCGGGCGGCCAGGTCCTCCAGCCGGACGGTGCATTCCCGGCCCAGCCCTTGCCGCTGGTAGGGCCCCCGCAGCGACGGTTGGATGGCGATCCCGGGAGAGGAGCTCAGGCTCGGAAGGGAGGAGCGTGGTGGCAGAACGAGGAACGAGGGTGACGCTGGCGCTCGCCGTGCTGCCGCTGGTCCTGGTGGCCGGCGCCCCCTCGGCCGAGACGGCGGGGGACCGGGCACCGGATGCGGCGGCGCGTCCGGGGGCCGACGCCGGGATCGGGGTGGTCCTGAGCGAGGTGCGCGGCCGCCAGGACGGCGATCCCGTGCTGGACAGCGTCGGGGGCCGCATGCCGGAGACGCTGGACGGACGGCCGCGGCGGTCCCTCGGGGGCGCGACCCTGGGCGGGCTCCCGTCGCTCGAGGCCACGTTTCGGGGGGAGGAGGGGCCGATGCCGGATGTGGAGGTGACGGTGGTCCGGGGCCTCCCGGCCCAGCGGTACGTCCACGAGAGCCTGGTCGGGGGCCTCCGGGGGGAGGGCCGGGTGAGCGAGACGACGGTCGCTGGCGTCCCGGTCTTCGAGGGAACGGTGGAGGGCCGGGCCTTCCTCGCCGCCTTCCCGGACCGCTTCGCGGTGATCCTCTCGGGGGAGCCGGCGGAGGGATCGTCCACTCCGCCGTTTCCGTCCTTCCGGCGGGGACTGGTCCAGATCCTGGACGAGGCCCTGGCGCCGTTCCTCGGGGCGGGAGAGGAGGCCCGGGGGGCGGCCGAGGAGGACGGCGGCGGGTCCGTGCGCTCCACCGTGGTCTGGGACGACCTGGCGTTCTCCCTCCACCGTCCCGGAGCCTGGAGGGTGGGCGATCTGGGTCCCGGCCCGGGCGGAGGCCGGGCGCTGGTGCTGGTCCGGGATCCGGAGGTGGCGCCCGAGGGCCTCGGCGGGATCGCGGGGATCTCCGGGAGGCCCCTCGCCCTGGGGAGTCGCGGGAACGTGGGCCTGGTGGTGGCCGGGGCGTCGGCGGGGCCCGGCGGCAAAGCGGGTACGGCCCCGGCGGTCGAGGGCCTGCGCCGGCTGCTGCGCTCGGGGTTCCCGTCGGAGATCCTGGCGGAGGGCCAGCCCACCGGCTCCGTGACGGTACGGCGGGTGGGCCAGGATTCGCTCCCGTCCTTCCCCTACCGGGGACTGGACCGGGACGGCCGGCAGGTCACGGGCCGCGTCTACGGGATTCCGGCGGCGGGGCGCCTGCTCCTGGGCCACGTCCTGGCGGGGCCGGACGCACCGGCCAGCGCGGTTGACACGGCCGAGCGGGCCCTGGGGAGCGTGGAGGCCAGGGCGACGGGCGGCGGCGCGGGCCGGGACGGGCGCTGACGCCCCCGGTGGACGCGGTCCGCGCCGCCGCCGTAGCTTCGGGGCTGGAGAGGGCCGGCCGTCGTGCCGTGGAGGTCCCGCGGCCGATCCGCCGGCGAGCCGAACCCGAACCCGGCACGAGGGTGAGCTCCTGACATGACGGCCACCGAGAACGGCGATCTGAGCCCTCCCTGGGGCTCCCATTCCGTCCCCGACGACGGGCGTCTCGACGTGTCGGTGGGGCCCCTGCGGCTCCGGATCCGCCTGTCCGCCGACGAGGTCCGCCTGGCCCACGCCTCCGGCGACTGGGCCAGGAGGACCGACGACGACGCGGAGGAGGTCGGGGCTCCGGCGGCGGACGATGCGGACTGGATTCGCTGGCCCCTGTCGGGCAGGCCGGAGCGGATCGAGCTCCGGCCCGTCTTTCCCGATCGGTCCCTGGTGCTGGCGCCGGAGGCGTCGTTCCGGCTCCTGCCCGGAACCACGGCCCGGATCTACGTGAGGGTCCCCCTGTGGGCGGCGCTGGAGCTCCGCCCGGGCGAGCGGCGGCTGGTGGAGGTGCCCACGGTGATCCTCTCCGACACGTGGTGGGGGAGCTTCACCGAGGGGGAGCTGTGCTACTGGCTCCCGACCAGCGCCCGTCGGCAGGTCCCGGCCGGGACCTCCTCCCCCTACCAGGTGATCTGTCCGCTGGCCCTGTCCAACCGGGCCGACGAGGAGCTGAACGTGGAGAAGGTCGCCCTGCGGGTGGAGCACCTGAGCGTATTCACCGCCGAGGGAAGGTTCTGGGCCGACGAGACCCGGGTCCGGTACCGCGGCGAGGATAGCGGGAGCGAGATCTCGGTGGCGGGCCGGGCGCCGGAGGAAGCGTCCGACGCGGTCCGGGTGAGTCCGCCCAGGACCCGTCCCCCCTCTCGGGCCGTCCACGCCCGGACCTTCGCCAGGCTGAAAGCGCTCTCGGGCATGGGCGGGCTCTAGGATGTCCTCTCCCGTGGGAGCCCTGGGCCTGAGCCTGCTGGTCCGGGTGGAGGCCGCGCTGGTCCAGGCGGACACGACGGGCGCCGCGGCTCCCGGCTCCGTGACGGATCGCCTGCGGGACCTGGTGCTCACCGAGGGGTTCGGTCCGCTGGTCCGGGCGGTGCTCATCGTGGTGGTGGGCTTCCCCCTCCTGCTCGCCGTCTCCCGGTGGCTGCAGCGGTGGCTCTCCGACACGGGATCGCCCCAGCGCGGCATGATCGCCGGGAAGCTGGCCTTCTACGTCGGGGTGGCCGTCCTGGTGGTGTGGTTCCTGGACGAGCTGGGCTTCGGCATCGCGCCGCTCCTGGGGGCGGCGGGGATCGTGGGGATCGCCCTGGGCTTCGCCTCCCAGACCAGCGTCTCCAACATCATCAGCGGCTTCTTCCTCATGGCCGAGCAGCCGTTCGTGGTGGGGGACATCATCCAGGTCGGCACCACCCTGGGGAAGGTCCAGTCCATCGACATGCTCTCGGTGAAGCTCCAGACCTTCGACAACAAGTTCGTCCGGATCCCCAACGAGTCGCTGGTGAAGACGGAGTTCACCAACATCACCCGCTATCCCATCCGCCGGCTGGACGTGGCCGTGGGGGTGGCCTACAAGGAGGACGTGGAGCACGTCCGGGAGGTCCTGACGGAGGTGGCCCGGGCCAACCCCATGGCCCTCATGGAGCCGGAGCCCCGGGTGCAGTTCGAGGGCTACGGGGAGTCGTCCCTGAACTTCAGCTTCCGCCTCTGGACCCTCCGGGAGAACTGGCTCGACCTGAAGGACGACATCCACCAGGAGGTGAAGGAGGCCTTCGATCGGGAGGGCATCGAGATCCCCTTCCCCCACCGGTCCGTCTACACCGGCCTGGCCAGCGAGCCGTTCCCGGTCCGGATGGTGGGCGGGGAGACGGAGGACGAGGAGCCGGGAGGGCTCGGCCCGCTCCCGTCGTCGGGTGATCCGGAGGCGGGCGACGGGGACGGGATCCCGTGATCGGCGTCACCGGTGCCACGGGCACCATCGGGAGCGACCTGCTGCGGCTGCTGGTGGAGGAGGGAAGGGAGGTCCGGGCCTTCAGCCGGACGCCGCCCCCGGCGGGTGAGGGAGGCGAGGAGGCGGACGGCGTCGAGTGGGTCGAGGCCGACCTGGCCGACCGGGAGGAGCTGCCGGCCGCCTTCGAGGGCGTGGAGCGCCTCTTCCTCCTCACCGGAAATTCGGACCGGATGGTGCTGCTGCAGGAGAACGCCCTGGCGGCGGCCCGGGAGGCGGGCGTGGACCGCGTGGTGAAGCTCTCGGCCCTGGGGGCCACCGACCACTCGCGCTCGGTCATCGGGCTCTGGCACCACAACGTGGAGACCGAGCTCCGGACCTCGGGGTTGGCGTGGACGATCCTCCGGCCCCACCACTTCATGCAGAACCTCCTGGCCCCCGAGGTCTACGACCGCGCGGCGGGGGTGGTCTACTCGGGCTCCGGCGAGGGACGGGTTCCCTCCATCGACACCCGGGACGTCGCGGCGGCGGCCGCCGAGGTGCTGACGGGGGAGGGCTACGAGGGGGAGGTCTACACGCTCACCGGCCCCGAGGCGATCTCCTACCGGCAGAAGACGGAGATCCTGTCCGAGGTGCTGGAGCGGGATTTGGCCTACCGGTCCCTGAGCGACGACGAGACCTGGATCCACTTCCGTGGCGCCGGATATCCCACCTGGCTCGCCGCGGCCCGGCTGGAGATCGCCCGCTACCAGCGGGCCGGGGGCCCCACCGAGCGGACCACCGGGACCGTGGAGCGGCTCACCGGCCGGCGGCCCGGGAGCTTCCGGGAGTTCGCCGAGGACCACCGGGAGGAGCTGGCGGACGAGAGGAGTACCGGGAACCACTGATCGCGGGACTCTGAGGCGTCTCTGAGACGGGCCGCCACCGAGAGGAGAGGGTCCGGGGCCGTCCGGTATCCTCCGCGGATCGGGCGGGCGGGTTATCTCCTCTCCGCCCGGGCGTTAGATTGTTTTTACGCCCGAGCGTGAGATCGATTCGGGCGTGATCTGGGCCCGGACATGGGGGGGAGGCCACGATCCGCCGATTCCTTCAGCGACTCCTCGACTTCTTCGGTGAGCTCCGCCGGAGGCAGGTCTACCGCGCCGCCGCCGCCTATGCGGGGGCGGCGTTCGTCCTTTGGCAGGCCTCGGCCATCGTGGTGCGAGCCCTGGGATGGCCGGACTGGATCCTCACCGTGCTGGTCGTGGGAGCCGCGGTGGGGTTCCCGGTGGTCGTGGCGCTGGCCTGGATCTACGAAGTCTCGCCGGAGGGCTTCCGGCGCACGCCGTCCGAAGACGGGCCCTCGGCGCCGGAATCGGACGAATCGGACGAATCGGGCGGCGGGGCCCCATCCCCTTCGTGGGCGGGGCGGGCCCTGGGCCTTGGCGTGGCCATCGTCGCCGCGGTGGGCCTGGGCTGGTGGCTCTGGCCGCACGAGACCCTGGCCTTCTCCGAGGGCGACGCCGTCGTCCTGGCGGAGTTCCAGAACGAGACCGGCGACCCGATCCTCACCGGGAGCCTGAGCACCGCCCTCCGGACCAGCCTTCAGCAGTCCCCCTACCTGGCGGTCCATCCGGCCTCGGACGTGAAAGAGACGCTCCGGCAGATGGAGCTGGACCCGGACACCGCCCGGGTGACGGGAGAGCGGGCCCGGGAGGTCGCGCGACGGGAGGGCGTCCCCGTGGCGGTGGTCCCCCGAGTCTCGGCCGTCGGCGACGAGTATCAGCTCGACGTGGCCGTCTTCGCGGCCGTCGACGACGAGCCGGTGGCCACGGAGGTGGTTCGTGCCGACGGACGGGAGGGACTCCTGGACGCAGTGGACGAGCTGGCGGTCGGGATCCGGAGGTTGGTGGGGGAGGCCCGGAAGAGCATCGACCGGTACCACCGACCGCTCCGGGACGTGACCACCTCCTCCCTGGAAGCGCTGAAGCTCTTCTCCGAGGGCCAGGACCATTATCTGGACGGCGACCGGGAGAACGCCCGACGCCTCTTCCGACACGCACTCGAGCTGGACAGCGGCTTTACGGGCGCCAGAGCCCAGCTGGGCGAGCTGGAGTTCCAGCACTTCGACCGTCAGCGGGGGGTCGAGCTCCTGGAGCGTGCCATCGAGAACACGGAGGGGCTCAGCGAGTTCGAGAGCCTCATGATCCGGGGCTTCTACGCGGACAACGTGGAGGAGGACCCGGGCGAAGCGGCCGGCTACTATCGAACGCTCACCGAGCTGTATCCGAACCGGTCCGCGCCGTATCACAACCTCGGCTGGATGCTCGAGCGGATGGACCGCCCGCGGGAGGCGGTGGAGAAGTACCGGGCGGCTCTGTCGAAGAGCGGCGCCGGGGCCCTGACCCGATACCAGCTGAACAACGTCTACCTGTATTCCCTGGGCCGGGTGGACTCGGTGCTCGTCACCGCCCGCCGGTGGCTCCGGGAGGACAGCACCGCGGTCCAGGCGTGGAACCAGCTCGGCTGGGCGTACCTGGGCGCCGACAGCGTCGAGGCCGCGACCCGGGCGTTCCGCCGGGCGGTGGAGCTCGATTCGACCCGTCTGGTCGTCCGGTATCGCCTGGGACACGCCCGGCGGCTCGGGGGGCGGTACGGCAAGGCGGCCGAGACCTTCCGCGGGATCCTGGCCGTCGATTCGCTGCAGTATGGGGCTCACTACCACGCGGGTGTGGCACGGGCGCTGGCGGGGCAGGATTCGACCGCGCGAGCCCGGTTCCGGGACTACGTGGGGATGGTCGAGCGGGTGGTGGAGGCGAATCCCGAATGGGCCTACAACTACGTGAACCTCGCCCGGGGGCTGGCCAGGCTGGGCCGGACCGATCGGGTGGAGGAGGCGCGCCGGCAGGCGGTCTCACTGGGGGAGGGCTCGGCGGATCTCACCTTCGGCCTCGCGCTGCTCGAGGGCGCCCGGGAACGTCCCGAGCGGGCGCTCGAACTCCTGCGCGGGGCCGTGGGAGGGGGGTACCGAAACTACGTCTGGATCAAGGTCCACCCCGACATGGCCGGCCTCCATGACCGTTCGGGCTATCGCACGCTCCTGGACACGCTGATCCACGTCCCGGGGGAGTGAGGAGGGACACGGGGGACCCGGCCGACATAGGAAAGGGGCCCGGAACGATTCCGGGCCCCTTCCGTTCTCACCCGAGTCGGGCGTATCGGGCGAAGCGGCGGCTCACATCATGCCGCCCATGCCTCCCATGCCGCCCATCCCGCCTCCACCGGGCATGCCTCCGCCGCCGGGGGCGCCGCCGCCGGGTCCGCCAGGCGCGGCGTCTCCGTCGTCCTCCTCGGGGACCTCCACCACCAGGGCCTCGGTGGTGAGCATGAGGCCGGAGATGGAGGCCGCGTTCTGGAGCGCCGTTCGGACCACCTTCATGGGATCGATGATCCCGGCGTCCATCATGTCGCGGTACTCGCCCACCCGGGCGTCGTAGCCCCAGCGGGGATCGTCCTTCTCGCGGATCTTCTCCACGGCCACCGCGGGGGCGGTGACGCCGGCGTTCTCGACGATCTGTCGGGTGGGCGCCTCCAGGGCCCGCCGGACGATGCCCGCGCCCACGCGCTCGTCCTCGTGGCCGGGATCGAAGGCGTCGAGCGTCTCCTGGACGCGGAGGAAGGCCACGCCTCCGCCGGGCAGCACCCCTTCCTCGACGGCCGCCCGGGTGGCGTGGAGGGCGTCCTCCACCAGGGCTTTCTTGGCGTTCATCTCCGTCTCGGTGGCGGCCCCGACCCGGATCACGGCCACGCCGCCGGCCAGCCGGGCCAGGCGCTCCTGGAGCTTCTCCCGGTCGTAGTCCGAGGAGGTCTGCTCCATCTCGGCCTCGATCTCCCGGATGCGGCCCTGGATGTCCTCGCGGGAGCCGCGCCCGCCGACGACGGTGGTGGCGTCCTCGCTCACGGTGATCCGGTCGGCGGAGCCCAGATCGTCGAGCGTGGTGTCCTCCAGGCGCCGGCCGAGCTTCTCGCTGACGAAGCTGGCGCCGGTCACCGTGGCGATGTCCCGGAGGTTCTGCTCCTGGCGGTCGCCGAATCCGGGGGCCTCCACGGCGCACGCCTCCAGCGTGCCCTTCACGTTGTTCACCACCAGCGTGGCCAGGGCCTCGCCCTCGACGCCGTCGGCGATGATCAGCAGCGGCTTCCCGCTCTGGCCCACCTGCTCGAGCACGGGCAGGAGATCCTTCATGTTCGAGATCTCCTCGTCGTGGACCAGCACGTAGGCGTCCTCCAGGACGGCCTCCATCTCCTCGGAGTCGGTGGCGAAGTAGGGGGAGAGGTACCCCTCCTCGAAGTGGAGGCCCTCCACCGTCTCCAGCACCGTCTCCAGCCCGGTGCCCTCCTCGACGGTGATGACGCCCTCGCGGCCCACCTTCTCCATGGCGTCGGCGATGAGTCGCCCGATCTCCGGATCATTGTTGGCCGAGATCGTGGCCACGTGGACGATGTCCTCCTTGTCCACGGTCGGCGTGGCCATGGAGCGGAGCTCCTCGACGGCCTTCCGGGCGGCGGCGTCGATGCCGCGCTTGAGCCCCATGGGATTCACGCCCGCCGCGACGCTCTTCAGCCCCTCGGTGAAGATGGACTGGGCCAGGACGGTGGCGGTGGTGGTCCCGTCGCCGGCCTCGTCGGAGGTCTGGCTGGCCACCTCCTTCACCAGGGTGGCGCCCAGGTTCTCCATCCGGTCCTTCGGGTCGATCTCCTCGGCCACCGTGACGCCGTCCTTGGTGATGGAGGGGCCGCCGAAGCCCTTGTCCAGGACCACGTTCCGGCCCGTCGGTCCCATGGTCACCTTCACGGCGCTGGCGAGCTCGTCCACGCCGTCCTTGAGCTTCTGCCTGGCGTCCGCGTCGAATTCGAGGTCCTTGGCCATCGTCGTGGTCTCCGTTGTTCGATGAGCTGGTCCGTGGGTGTCGTTCGTCGTGCGTCGTCGTGCTTCGCCGCGGGTCCTGCCGGCGCCGCGGGTCCTGCCGGGTCCCGCGGCGCCGCTCGCGCGGCGGCGCCTGGGTCGCGCCGGGGGGCGGGCCGTCGGCCATCGGTCACGGCACGGGGGACCACCCGAACGGCGCCTCGTCCGCCTCCCAGATGGATGAACCATTCATGCCAGCGGAAGGTGCCAGTGTGACACCCGCCGCGGGCGGACGTGACGGCCGACGACTGTCAGGCTAGCGTGCGGGCTCCGCCATGCGGGGGCTCCCGAGTCACGATGGCGGTGCCGGCCCCCGCCTCTCAGTCCACCTCGCGGATCACGCCCGGGGCCAGGAACAGGAGCCGGGCGGTCACCTCCTCGGCCTCCAGCCCGTAGACGGAGGCGATCCCCCGCCGGTAGGCCCGCAGCTGCGGGCGGTAGAGCGCGGTTCGCTCGGCCAGGGCCTCCGGGTCGTCGGGGGCCACGTCGTCGGTCTTGAAGTCCAGCAGCCGGGCGCCGACCACGGGTCCTCCCTCCCGGGCCCGCGCCAGCACCAGTCGGTCCACGACGCCCGTGACGACCTCGTCCCGCCGGCGGAAGGCCAAGCGCCGTTCGGTGGCCACCTCGACGACGGGCCCTTCCCGGCCGCCGAGGCCCTCGGCCCAATCCACGGCTCCTCGCCGGGAGAGCGCCTCCCGGACGGCGGATACGTCCATCCACCGCCGGAACCTGCGGGCCAGGGCTTCCAGCGCGTTCTCGTCCAGCTCCGGCGCGAGGTCGCGGCCGAGGCGGAGGAGGGTCGCCTCGTCGGGCAGCCCGTCCTCGATCCAGGCCACCTCCTGGCACCAGCGGTGGACCACGTCGCCGTGGAGGCGGGCGGTTCCGGTCCCGTCCAGCCGGAGGAGCCGGGAGGCCGCCACCCGGTCGCCGCCCTCCAGGTCCGACGGGCTCCGGCGCCCGAGCATCCTGGTCCGCGGCCGCTCCGGGTCCACGCGCAGGGAGAGCTCGCCCTCCTCCGCTCCGGGCTCGGCAGCGGCGGCGGGAGCGCCGGGGGGAGCGCCGGTCGGCTCCGGCTCCTCGTCCTCCGGCGGGCGGGCCGCTTCGCCGAACCACCGGGGGTCCCCCCGCTCGTGCAGGACGTCGCCCTCGGCCACGGCCTCGTCGGCGCATCCCAGGGCCGCGCGGACGACCCGGGCAGGGGTCTTCGCCGTCCCCGGACCGCCCTCGCCGTCGCCCGCCACCAGCAGGCGCAGCGAATGCTTCGCCCGGGTCACGGCCACATAGAGCCAGCTCAGCGCGTCGCGGATCTCCGACGTCCGGTGCTGACGGACGGCCTCCTCCACCTCGGGGACCAGGGGCCGGAGGTCCGTCTTCACGTAGGGGAAGACCCTCCGGATCCGGCCCGTCTCCAGGTCCCGCTCGGGGAGGGCGGTCTCGCCACCGCGCCCGCCGCCGGTGAGGGATCCCTCCAGGTCGGACAGGAAGACGACGTCGAACTCGAGCCCCTTCGCCTGGTGGACCGTCATGACCTGGACGGCGGCCTCCCGGGGATCCGCCACCCGCTCGCTCCGTGCGAACCGGACGAACTCGTCGGGCCTGAGCCCCGCCCGGTCCCGCCACCGGAAGCCGAGCTCCACGAGCTGTCGCAGCCGGCGGAGCTCGGCGGCGTCGACCCGGGGCGCCAGCTCCCGGACCCACCCGGCGATGGTGGGGCCGTAGCCGTGGCGGAGGAGTCGGCCCCGGACGCGGCGGGCCAGCCGGCGGGCGTCGCCGTCGTCGGTGTGGTCCGGGTAGCCGAGGATCTCCCCCAGCGGCGTGGCGGCCACGTGGTAGCGGCAGATCCTGTCGTCCGGGTGGTCGGCCATCCGCAGCAGGGACAGCACGGCGGCCACGGGGGCGGCGTCGTCCACGGGGGTGCCGCCCTCCTCGCCCGGGTCCACGCCCCGTTCCCGGAGCTCGTGGATGAGCCGGGCCACCGACCTGTTGGTGGAGGTGAGGACGCCGATGCTCGCGTCCGGGGCCTCCCGGTGGAGGGCGGCCACCTCCTCGGCGCACCGGGCCAGCAGCCGGGGCCGGTGCCCGGACCGGGAGTCGCCCGCCGGCCCCGCCTCGACGCGGACGTGGCCCGGGTCGTCCTCGCGGGGCGGGGCGGGGCGGTGCTCGTCGAAGGAGCGGGCCCACTCGTCGGCGACCTCGGACCCGTGATCCAGCGCGCCGATCACCGGGTTGGAGGCGACGTCGCGGAAGAGCAGGTTCACGAAGTCCAGGACGACCGGCGAGGAGCGGAAGCTCCGGGTGAGCCGGTCCTCCTCCAGGCCGAACTCCCGGCCCACCCGGTCCACCAGGCCGGGCTCGGCGCCCCGCCACCCGTAGATGGACTGCTTCGGGTCGGCCACCACCACGGTGGCCCGGGTGCGTCCTCCGCGCTCCCGGCCGGCGCTCGGCTCGGATCGGTCGTACCCGGCCCCGCCCTCCCCCGACGCTCCCCGCTCCACCAGCGGACGGAGGGCCCACCACTGGCTCGGGTTCGTGTCCTGGAACTCGTCCAGGAGGACGTGCTCGGCCCGTCGGTCCATCCGATGGGCCAGCGAGGGTCGGCCGGCCACGGGGTCCTCCCCGGGGGCCAGGCGCCGGGTCACGTCGCGGAAGCGGTAGACGCCGGCCTCCCGCTGCCGCGCCGAGAGGGCGTCGTCGTAGAGCCGGGCGAGCCGTCCGAGGGCCCGGCCCTTCCGGTTCAGCTCCCTGGAGAGCTCCGCGGCGCGCAGCGACCGCGCCCGCTCCAGGATCGTGAGCATCTCTACCGGGAACGGTTTCGAGGAGTACTCCTCCTTTCCGTGCAGATAGTTCTTCCCGGGTCCCTTCCCCCAGAAGGCCTCCCAGTCGCCTTGCCGGAGGTTCTCCTCGGCCTTCGGAAGAGCCTTCTCCCAGTTGCGGTCCGGGCCCCCGCTCTTGTTCCGGGGCGGCTCCACCTCGGCCAGCTCCTCGGCGAGCTCCCGGCGGACCGCGTCGGGATCGTCGGGGAGGGAGCGGTCGGCGGGGAAGGGGGCCCAGGGCTCGGTCGCCGCCGGGTCGATCTGGTGCCGGACCTCCTGGAGGTCGTCGACCAGCCGGACCAGACGGTCGTGGATCCGCCGGGTCCCCTCCTCGCCGCGGCTCGCCCCCCGGAGCATCTCCACCACCGCCCCACGATCGTCGTCGGCCAGGACGTCGCCGATGGCCCGGGAGCGGAGGGCCCGGGCGCGCGGGGCCTCGTCGTCGGCCACGGACCAGCCCGGGAGCATGCCCAGCTCCAGGGTGAAGCTCCGGGCCATTCGGTTGAAGAGGGAGTCCAGCGTGCCCACGTCCACGCGGTGGAGGTGGGCCACCAGCCGGCCCAGGAGCTCGAGGCATCGGTCGGGGTCCAGGGGCCGGAAGCCGGGGCCGTCGTCGGGGAACCGGGCGTGGCGGTCCAGCTCCCGCGCCTCGTCGGGGTCCAGGGCCGCCTCGGCCAGGCGGAACAGCACCCGGTCCAGGATCTCTCCGGCGGCCTTCCGGGTGAAGGTGGACGCCAGGACGTGGTCCGGCTCGGCCCCGTGGGCCAGGAGCCCCACGATGCGGCTGGAGATCCGGAAGGTCTTCCCCGTCCCCGCCGAGGCCCGGACGAGCTCGTGGGGCGGGACGGCGCCGGGCGTCAGGCTCACGGGCCCGCCTCCTCTCCCTCGTCGCCGGCGCTCACCAGCCGGCCCTCGCCCAGCAGGGGCGCCAGCGGATCGTGCCACCGCGAGGAGCCGCGGTCGGGATCGTACGCCACGCTCCCGGAACGGACGGTTCGGACCGCCTCACGGGCCGCCTCCACGGCGTCCTCCAGCTCGGGCCGGGACCAGCGGGCCAGCTCCAGCGACACGCCCTCCCGCGACAGGGTGACGTAGCCGGTGCTCACCCGGGCGTCGGGGTCGGCGAGCCCCCGGAGCTCCGGCCGGCCGGCGGCCAGTGAGGGGAGGAGGTGGTGATAGAGGGGGAGCTGCACGTCGACCCACTCCCCGGTGCTCCTCTTCCGGTGGACGTCCTCCGGTCTCCTGGGCTTCTCGCCGGTCTTGTAGTCCAGCACCGCCCACCGGCCGGTCTCCGGGTGGTGCTCGATCCGGTCCACCCGGCCGTGCAGCCGGACCTCGGTCCCGTCCACGTCCAGGGGCACGCCGTCCTCCGGCGTCCCCACCTCGGCGGCCCGGAGCTCCCACCCCGCCCGGATCCTGTCGGCGTGCCAGCGGGCGAAGTCCCGGAGCCGGAGCTCGAGCTGCTCGATCTGGATCCGGACGGCCGGGAGGGGATCCGTCCCGAAGCGCCGACCCGCCCGGTCCTCCAGGAGGTCGCGGAGCGCGGCTTCCACGGTGTCGGCATCGGATGCGTCGGCGGCGTCCGTCCCTGCGAAGGCCTCCAGGACCTTGTGGGCCAGGGAGCCGAAGGCCAGGCCGTCCATCTCCCGGTCCCGGTCGTGGACCTCCTCGAGCCCCCGGAGCTGCTCCAGCGCCCATCGGTAGGGGTCCTCAAGGAGCCCCCGGAACTCGGTGACCCGGAAGTCCGCGGGGGGATCGGCGATCTCGATGCGCGGCTCCGGCGGCGCCCGAAAGTCGCTCTCCCCGGCGGGTCCCTCCCCGGCCCGGGGCAGCGCCGGCCGCTCCGGGAGCTCCTCGGCGAAGAGGCGGCGGGCCCGGCGGGCCAGCTCCTCGCCCCGGGTCCTGAGCAGGAGCCGGCTGGGCCGCAGCGGATTCCCCAGATCGTCGCGCCGTCCCACCACCAGGTGGACCCGCTCCCGGGAGGCCAGGATGGCCGTCAGGCGGTACGCGTCCCGGGCGAGGCGGTCGTCGTTGTCCGGGAGCCCCAGCCTCCGGCGGAGGCCGTCGGGCAGGAAGAGATCGGCGTTCACGCTGGCCGGGACCAGGCCCTCGTTCATGCCGGTGATCACCAGCTCCGGCGCGTCGTCCAGGTGGAGTTCCAGCCAGCCCAGGATCTCCACGGCCGCCCGGCCCGGGAGCGGTGGCACCGATTCGTCCCGGAGCTCGGCCAGCAGCAGACGGATGGCCGCGGGGCCGCTGCACTCCGGGTCGGCCGGACGGGGGAGATCGTGGAGGCCGGCGGCGGCGTCCTTCACCTCGGTCAGCACCGTGGCCAGCTCGCGGCCCCGGCCCGTGGAGCGGTCCAGCCGCCGGCCGCCGTAAATCCGCTCCAGGAGGCCCAGGACCTCGGGCATCCATGCCGACAGGCGCTGCTCGGGTCCCCGGAGGGGGTCCAGCTCCAGGATCTCCTCGACCTCGGCCAGGAGCCCCCGGAACGCCTCCCAGTCCTCCGAGCCTCCGCCGGGCCGCGTCTGGTCCCCGGGGAGCCGATCGGGGTAGTGCCGCCGGAAGTAGCGGTCGGCCACGGCCAGGGGGCCGGACGTCTCCCCGCCGCCGGAGAGGCGGTCCTCCACGTCCGGGTGTCGGAGGAGGGCGGCCAGCTCCCGGAAGCGGTCCTCCTCCAGCACCCCCGCCACGGCGTCCAGGAGCCGGAGCGGTCCGGTCTCCTCGAGCGGGGTCCCCACCGCGTGCCGGTGCGGCACTCCCCGCGACGCGAAGCGCTCCTCCAGGTGCGGCACCAGTGACTCCGATCCTTCGGGCACGCCCACGGTGACCTGGTCCGCCCCCCTCACGCTCCCCGGGCCCGAGAGGCAGCGGATCACCTCCTCGGCCTGGGCCCCCGGCCGGCCGCACGGGAGGATGACCTCGTCGTCGATCTCCACGTCCGCCTCCGCCCAGGTTCCGGTCCGCACGCAGCCCAGGGCGTCGAACTCCCCGGCCCGGTCCTCGGGCGCGTGGACCAGGGCGACCAGGCGTCCGTCGCCGTCGGTGGCCAGGGACCGGAGCATCCGCCGCGTGATCCCGGGGAGCTCCACCACGCCCACCAGGTAGACGGGGCCCTCCGCCGCGAGCTCCCCACGCTCCAGGGCCCGGGCGCGGGCCCGGTGGGGGTCGGACCGTCCCATCTCCCGGAGCCGCCGGAGGTAGTCGTCCCGGGCGGCGCCCAGCGCCTCCCACCGCAGGGCTTCGCCGTCGAGGCCCGCCCGGCGGCAGGCCCGGGCGGCGTCGGCGAACGTGACGTCCTCGCCCGAGAGGAGCGCGTGGTGCTCGTGGATCAGCCGTCCCAGCCGGCCCCAGCCCGGCAGGTCGTCCGGGTCCGGCGGATGGGGGAAGACGGCCTCCCTCCCGGCGGCCGGGAGGTCCCGGAGGGCCTCGGCCCAGACCCGCCGGGCCAGATGGGCCTCGGCGACGGGACGGTCCGGCGCGTACAGCATCTCCGGGAGCGCCCCCACCGTGACCGTCCGGGGCGGGACCAGCACCAGGTCCCGGTCCTCCGCCTCCCGGATGAGGAGCTCCGTGAGGCGGCGGCCGGCCCGGGCGGCGGGGAGGGCCACCACGGCGTCGCCCAGCTCCAGCGTGCCGTGCCCGGGGCCCGCGGCGCCGCGGACGGCGCCCTCCTCGGCCAGGTGCCGGGCCGCGGCGGGGAGGGCGTGCTCGTGCCAGGGGAGGAATTCTCGCGTGATCATGGCGGGCAACATACGGCGAGGTGCTGACAGCGACAGCCGCCGGATGATTATGTTGTGACCGGCCGTGCCATCGTACGGCCCGCGGCGTCCCGCGTGGTCGGCCCCCGATGGCGTCCCGCGTCGGCGTCCCGCGACGGCGCCTCACAATCGCTCCCCCACGACGGAGGACCATGCTCTTCTTCGACCTGGAGACCACGGGCACCGACCCCGACACCGACCGGATCGTGGAGATGGCGGTCCTGGATCCCACCACCGAGCCGGGCGAGCTCACCCTGCTCTTCGATCCGGGCGTGCCCATCCCGCCGGGGGCCAGCGCCGTCCACGGGATCCACGACGAGGACGTGCGTGGCGAGCCCCGGTTCAGCGAGCGGGCGGCGGAGATCCAGGCGATGTTCCGGGGACGCCGCCTGTGCGGCTACAACAGCCGGTCCTTCGACACGCCGTTCCTGGACGCGGCCCTCCGGCGGGCGGGCCAGCCGGGCCTGGACCTGGAGACGGTGGAGGAGATCGACCTGTACCGGGTGTGGACCGCCGTGGAGCCGGGGGAGAGGCCCGGCGACCGCACACTCGGGGCGGCGGTGGAGCGGCATCTGGGCCGGTTTCACCTGGACGCCCACGCCGCGGCGGGCGACGCCCGGGTGCTGGCGGAGCTCGTGGAGGCCATGGAGGAGATCCACGGACTCTCCCGGGAGCGCATGGTGGAGCTCACGGCCCCGGCCCACGAGGTGGACCGTGCGGGCAAGCTCCGGTTGGAGGAGGGCCGGGTGGTCTTCGCCTTCGGCCGCCACGAGGGCGAGCCCATCTCCGAGCACGAGGACTACCTGGACTGGATGCTGGGGGCCGATTTCCCCGAGGACACCAGGCGCATCATCCGGCGTCTCAGGGACGAGGGATACCGCTGGCCGCCGTCCTGACCGCCCCCGGGTGCCGTGCTGCGCCGTCCCCCCCGGCCGCCTCCGGGGTACCTCGCGGCCGGGTCCCCGCTACGTCCAGGCGGAGGCGGTCTCCCGGGCGAAGTCCTGGAAGCTCCGCGGCTCACGGCCCAGGATCTCCCGGGTCTCCTGGAGCTCCGTCCGGCTGGCGGCCAGCCCCTCCTCCTGGAAGCGGGCGTACATGAGCCGGAAGTCGTAGACCATCCACGCCGGCAGCATCCCGAGCGCCTGCTCCTCCCACGCGTCCAGGTCGTCGCCGCCGTAGGCCACGTCGCTTCCCAGGGCCTCGCCCCACAGCCGGGCGCAGTCCGGCCCCGTGAGCACCTCCGGTCCCACCAGGGCGTACTTCTCGTTCCCGTGGCCCGATCCGGTGAGGGCGTTCACGGCGGCGTCGGCCACGTCCCGGGTGTCCACCCGGTTGAGCCCCACCCGTCCGATGGGCTGGGGATAGACGCCGTGCTCCACGATGGCCTCCCGGAACCACAGGTCGTTCTGGAAGAAGTTGTTCGGCCGGAGGACGGTGTACTCCATCCCCGATTCCTCCAGCGCCCGCTCGACCCCGATCTTCGAGGCGAAGTGGGGGATGTCGGCGCCCACCTCCACGTGGTGGACCGACAGGTGGACGGCCCGCTCCACGCCGGCCCTCCGGGCCTCGTTCACGGCGGCGAGCCCCTGGTGCAGCTCGGAGAGGGAGACCGGATTCAGGAGGAACATCCGGTCCACGCCGCGGAAGATCCGTCCGTAGGTGGACGGGTCCTCCATGTCGCCCACCACGCCCTCCGCCCCCTCGGGGAGCTCCGACAGCTTCTCCTCGGACCGACTGGGGATCCGCACCTCCAGGCCCCGTTCCAGGAGCCGCTCGGCGACGGCGCTCCCCACGGTGCCCGTTCCTCCCAGGACCAGGTATCGCATGGTATCGTCCCTCCCGATGGTGTCTCTGGACGGCCCGTCGTCGGGCCCGTGCCGACTCGTCAGGTTTCCCCGTCTCTCGACGGGGCGCCCTCGTCTCCGGGGGGTTCGCTCCCCCGGATCTCCCGGAGCTGCGCCCGTGCCCGCCGGGCCACCTCCTCGTGGCCCGCCGCCTCCGCCGCCCGGGCCAGCCCCTCCAGGCTGGCGGGGCGTCGCGGGGTTCGCTCCAGGGCCCGGTGGAAGGCGGCCACGGCCTCGTCGGGCCGGTCCAGGGCCAGCAGGATCTCACCCTCGAGCTCCCGCGGCGGCTTGTAGCTGGCGGGGGGTCCGAAGGGCACGGGCTGGGCCTCGTCGACCTCGGCCGCCTCCCGGGCCCGCTCGAGGGCGGCCTCCAGGTCGCCCGTCTCCCGGGCCGCCAGGGCCCGGAGCCCCAGGGCCAGGACCCGGGCGTCGGCCACCAGGCCCTCCCGCTCTCCGGCGACGCGCCCCTGGAGCCTCTCGGCCACCCTCCGTGCCGCCCCGACGTCCCCCTGGCCGAGTGCGGACAGGCCGTCGCCGAAGTCTCGCGCCAGCCTCCACTCCATCGCCATGGAGCCGCCCTCCGGCGCCAGCCCGGCCACCTCCGGTGCGGGGGGATCGGCGTCCACCAGGTAATGGGCGCGGATCCGGGCCACCGATCCCGGGGCGCCGTCGCCGGAACCTCCGCCGGTCTCGTGGCACGCCAGGATCAGGTCCCGGGCGGCCCCGGACCGCCCCTGCTGCAGGTAGCCGTAGGCGAGCCACTCGGCGTAGTGGCCGCACGGATGGAGCTCGCCCCGGTACCCACGCTCCCGCGCCACCGTCCGGGCGGCCGCCTCGTTCGCCTCCACCACCCGCGACCAGTGGCCCAGGGCCAGGAAGATGTGGCTGGTCATGTGCTGGGCGTGGTCGGCGCCGGGGGCGATCTCGGCGTAGGCCCTCGCGGCGCCCAGGCCCAGGGGGGCGTGGGCCGGATCGTCGAAGGAGTGGATGGCGTAGTGGACCGCGCCGGGATGGCCGGGGTGCTCGTGGAAGAGCCCCAGCGCCCGCGCCCCCGCGTCCATGTAGGTGGGCACGTGGCGGTCCCCGCCGCTCAGGCCCAGCAGCGACAGGGCGTGCAGCGCCTTCGCCTCGGGGTCCCGGGGGAAGCGCTCCACGAGCCGGCCCATGGCCCGGGCGTAGAGGGTGTCCCGTCGCGCCTTCGGACCGTCGCCGAAGAGGGTCTCCACGGCCTGCAGGTAGGCCCGCTCCCGCTCGGTGCCCGCCTTGGCCAGCCGCTCCTCCGGCGTGGGGGCCAGCTCCCGGAGCGCCGCCCGGGCCGCCTCGCGGTCCTGCTGGCGCCAGAGGGGGTGGTTGTGGGTCATGGCCTCCCCCCAGTAGGCCATGGCGAAGTCCGGGTCCAGCGCCCGGGCGCTGTCGAAGGCCGCCCGCGCGTCGGCGTACTCGAAGCTGTGCAGGAGCAGCACCCCCCGGTGGAACGGGGCCCGGGCCTCCTCGGCGCCGGAGGTGGCGAAATAGGTGGTCCCCAGGCCCTCGACGGTGACCCCCGGGCCGGCTCCGGTGGCCGCCGGGTCCGATCCGGATCCGGCGCCCGGCGACGCCGGCTCGCAGGCCGGGACCAGCGCCGCGCACAGGGCCAGCGTCAGCGCTCTCCGGACGGTGGGTGTCTCCACGGGATCCCCTCCGTTACGGCGCCGTGGGGCCGAAGACCACGGCGTTCAGGAGCAGGCGGTCCGGACCCCGCCAGTAGCCCCGGAAGCTGGGATCCTCGGCGAAGGCGACGATCCGCCCCGAGCCGACGCGTTCCTCGTAGGCGAAGACGGCGCCCGGCAGGCGCTCGACGCTCTCCGCCCAGGCGTGACCGGAACGGGGCGTCGGGGCGTCCTCGGCGTAGCGCACCACCACCCGTGAGGAGGCGTCGGGAGGCCCCGCGGGAGGGAGATAGATCCGGTCGGAGTTCACCAGGACGGGGAGGTCCTCGTCCAGGCCGGAGGCGAGCCACCAGGTCCCGTCCACGGTCCCTCCGAAGAGGGCCCCCGGGACCCCGAAGCGCTGGGGCTCCTGCCCGTCCTCTTCCTCCCGGACCTCGTACCAGTCCCGCAGGGAGAGGAGGCCGAGCTCCTCCCGGGCGAAGTCCACCGCGCCCCCGACGGCCACCAGGGTCCCGCCCTCGCGGATCCAGGTCGCCAGCCGCTCCATCCCCGACTCGCCCAGCCGGTCGGCCAGGGCCGCGCCCGAGAAGACGTGGGGCACCACCAGGACGTCGTGCTCGGAGAGGACGTCGCCGGAGACCGAGCCGGCCCGGAGCACCGTGTGGGGGATCTCGTACTGGCGATCGAGGGCGTGCCACGTCCAGCCGAAGGAGTAGCCGTGGACGGGCATCTCCGCCAGGAGGGCCACCGAGGGCCCGCCGACGCGGAGCGGGACGGCGTCGCCGGTGCCCAGGGCGAGGCCGTCGCCGGAGCCCAGGCCGGAGCTCACGGCCCGCACGTCGACCCGGAAGCGGGCGACCAGCTCCCGGACGTCCTCGTGGAGGGAGGCGTCGCTCTGTCCCACCAGCGCCACGCCCGTCCCGGCGGAGTGCTCCCGTTCGCCGATCCGGATCCCGTCGGTGAGCATGAAGGTCCGGTGACCCCGGTCCGCCAGGTGATAGAGCATCGCCGCGCTGGCCGCGCTCCGGCCGTCCAGGAGGTAGGCGTACGACGCGTCGGCGGACGGGACCGTGGCCTCCCGTACCGGCGCTCCGTCCTCCAGCGGGCGGGCCGGGAGGGACCGGCCGTCCCGGGAGCTGAAGCCCGGGAGGTCGAACAGGAGGGGGATGGACCAGGAGGTGATGTCGTAGAAGCGGGCGCTCAGGTCCTTCTCCACCCGCTCCCGGGCCTCGGCCAGGAAGTCCTCGGGCACGGGGACCGTGGGCTCGAGCAGCGCACGGACCAGGCGGTTCCGTGGCTGGTCGGCCTCCACGACCCAGGTCCCGGCGGGGAAGGAGCGGCTCCCCACGTCACGGCCGCTCCGGTCCCGGACGCCCTCCAGCGACGAGGCTTCCTCCAGCACCCGGACCTCGATCCCGTTGCGCCGGAGCAGCCGGACGGCCTCGGCGGCGAGGCCCGGGTCGCCCCCCGGCTCGACGAGGTACCGGCGGACGCCCTCCCGGCCGTCGTTCACGGCGGCCCGGATCGCGCCGTGCCAGTCCTCCAGCACCTCGCGCCGCTCATCCACGGCGGTGCGGGCGGCGGTCCACGCCGCCAGGTACTGGTGCTCCAGGGCCTCGGCCAGGGTCCGCACCGAACCGTCGGGCCGCTCCAGGGCCAGCCCGGCGCTCGTGCCCTGCTCGTACAGCATCCCCACCGAGTTCTGGTAGCTGGAGTAGGAGGTGGTGTAGCCCGGATAGAAGTAGTTGTACCGCTCCCGGGTCATGTACTCGAATCCGGCCGAGTCGAAGGCCGCCGCGTAGGCCTCGTTGAACCGCTCGAACCCCTGCCGCGCGTACTCGGGGAAGGTCTCGGGGTAGGGCTCGGCGGCGGGATCGAAGTAGAACTCGGCGGCGGCGCCCATCTCGTGGGCGTCCACCGAGACCTGGGGGCTCCACCGCTGGATGGTCCCCACCCGGGCCCGCGTCTCCCGCTGGGTGTGGGCGAACCAGTCACGGTTCGTGTCGAAGTAGTAGTGGCCCGTCCGGTACTTCACGCCCTGCCAGATGCTGAAGTCGTTGCTCCAGTCGTCGGGACTGGTGGCCTGGTCCCGGCCACGGTTCTCGGCGTTCACCCGGGCGAAGGCGTCCCGGCCGTCGGGGTTGAGCATGGGATCGATGATCGTCACCGCCCCCTCCAGCACCGCGAGGGTGGCGTCGTCCTCGGCCGTGGCCAGCCGGCTCAACAGCTTGAGGACGCCCTCGCTCCCGGAGAGCTCGTTCCCGTGGATGGAACCCCCGTACCAGAGGACCACGGGGTGGCCGTCCATGAGCTCGGCGGCCTCGTCGGGGGAGAGGCCGCGGGGATCGGCCAGCCGGGCGTTGACCTCCCGGATCTCCTCCAGCCGCTCCTGGTTCTCGGGACTGGTGACGGCCGCTGCCACGAGCCGCTTGCCCTCCCAGCTCTCCCCCTGCTCCAGCAGGCTCACCCGGTCCGTGGAGGAGGCCAGCGCCTCCAGGTAGCGGACCATCTGGTGATGCCGGGTGATCTCCTGGCCGAACTCGTGGCCCGTGACCTCGGCGAAGGAGGGGGCCTGGCCGGACTCCTGGGCCCGCGCCGCCGGCGGGCCCAGGGCGAGGCCGGCGCCGAGGGCCAGCAGCGCCAGGAGCCGGCCGGCGATGGAGGGGCTGGGGATCGCGTGGTGGGCGGTACGGCGCATCATCTGAGGCTCCTGATCCGGTGTCGGGCCCGCCGCCGGGGGCGGAGCCGTCGTCGCGTCGAGGGACGCCGGAAAGCTTCCCGGAGGAGGTCCGTCGGGCAAGCGCCGGGGAGACTACGGCGGTCGCCGGTGGCGGGGTCGCGGGGCCTCCGGCGGGGCGGCCGTCCCCGCCGGCGACTCAGCGGAGGAGGAGCTCCCGGGGGAAATCGGTGAGCGTCCTCACGCCCCCGTCGGTCACGACCACGGTCTCGCTGATCTCCACCCCGAAGTCGTCCAGCCAGAGCCCCGGGATCACGTGGAACGTCATGCCCGCTTCCAGGACCGTCTCGTCGCCGGGCCGCAGGCTCACCGTGTGCTCGCCCCAGTCCGGGGGATACCCGAGCCCGCACGAGTAGCCCAGCCGCGAGCTCTTCTCCAGGCCGTGGGCCGCGATGCTCTCGCGCCAGGCCCGCTCCACGTCCTCGGCCAGGGCCCCGGGGCGGACAGCCGCGAGGGCCGCCTCCAGCCCCTCGACCACGGCCTCGGCCGTCCGGGCCAGCTCGGCCGGCGGATCCCCGACGAAGGCGGTGCGGGCCAGGGGCGCGTGGTACCGGTGCCGGGCCCCGGCCAGCTCCACGATGATCGGCTCCCCCCGACGGACGGGCCGGTCCGACCAGGTGAGATGGGGGGTCGTGGTGTGCCTCCCCGCCGGCATGAGGGGGACGATGGCCGGATAGTCCCCCCCGATCCCTCCGACGCCGCCGATGAGCCCCTGGTAGATGGCCGCGGCCACGGCCGATTCCGGGACGCCCGGGGCCAGGGCCTCCATCCCGCGGCGCATGCCCTCGGCGGCCACCCGTGCCGCGTCCTCCATGAGTTCGATCTCGCGCGGGCTCTTCCGGAGGCGGACGCGGTTCACCAGCAGGGTCGCGTCCCGGAAGCTCGCGTCCGGAAGTCCCCCGCGCAGGCGCCGGTCCGACCGGGCCGTGTAGTAGTAGGCGTCCATCTCCACCCCGACCCGGCCGCCGGCGTGCCCCAGGTCCGCCAGGGTCGACGCCACGAAGTCCATGGGATGGATGTCGCGGGAGGACTGCACGTACTCGTCCGGATACGTCAGGACGTGGTCCGGATCCAGCCGGGTGGTGGCCCGGGCGGCTCCCCCGTCCATCTCGCGGCCCACCCACGTGGGGGAGCCGCTCCCGGTGACCAGGACCGCCTGGGGCACGTAGAAGGACCAGGCGTCGTAGCCCGTGAGGTAGTTCATGTTGGCCGGGTCGGTCACGACCAGGGCGTCGAGCCCCCGCTCCTCCATGCGGCGACGGGTGGCGGCCAGCCGCCGGTCGTACTCCTCGGATCCGAACGGCGGATCGCGGGGGTGTGGGTCTCGTCCGGTCACCGGACCTCCTCTTCCCGTGCGGGTCGACGCCCGGCCGGACGTTGGAACATCGGAGCCGGGCCGGATAGCTTCGGTGCGCCTCAGTCTAGAGGGCGCAGGGTTCGGAGCGAAGAGGAGGCGGCCGTGGCGGAGACCGGCGATCCCGGCGGAAGGCGGAGGGGACGTGGTCCGTCCCGTCACCTCGGACGCCTCCTGCTGGGGCTCCTCTTCATGGCGCTCCTCCTGGCGTCCACCCTGGCCTCGGCGTTCCTCCTGGGTCGGCCCGGGGAGGGAGACGCGGTGGCGCCCGGCGTTCCCGTGCTGGTCCTCACCGGTGGGGGGCTGATCGTGGTCGCCGCCGTGGTCTTCTACCGCACCTTTCCGAGGCGGTGACGGACCGGGCCGTCTACGGGGTGGTGGTCGCCCTCTACGTGCTGGGGCTGGCCGCCCTCGCCTGGGTGGAGTCGCGGCGGATCGGGGACGCGTCGGACTTCATCATCGCGGGGGGCAAGCTGGGCTCCGCCGTGAGCGGGGTGAGCGAGATCTTCTCCGCCTACAGCGGATTCTGGCTCATCGGCGTGACGGGGTTCGCCTACACGGCGGGCTCCTGGGCGTGGATCGCCCTCCCGTCCCAGGCCTTCGGGTGGATCCTGGCGTACTACGGCCAGGCCGAGCGGCTGAAGCGGTCCTCGTCCCTCCTGGGCGAGGAGACCATCCCCGCCTTCCTGGGCACTCGCTGGGACAGCCGGGCCATCACCGGCCTCGGGGCGATCCTGGTCACCGTGTTCTACGCCGTGTACGTGGGGGCCCAGACCTCGGCGGGCGCCAGGGCGCTGGTCCCGTTCTTCGGGATCGACTACGTGTGGGCGGCCGTCGCCATGGGCCTGATCATCGTGCTGTACACGATGACGGGCGGGTTCCTGGCGGTGGCGTGGTCGGATTTCCTCCAGGGCCTCCTCGTGGCGGCCGGGAGCACCGCCATGGCGATCTGGGCGGTGATCAAGGTCGGCGGGGTCGGCGCGCTGTTCACCGAGCTCGCCTCCATCGATCCCGTGCTGGTGTCCATGACGAACGGAGCCGGGGGGCTGGCCCTGCTCGGCGGGATCGCCCTCTGGTTCCTCATCGGGCTGGGCTACTTCGGCAACCCCCACGTCCTGTCGCGCTTCCTGGCCATCGATTCCTCCGAGAGCGTCCGGAAGGCCATGTTCTGGAGCGGGGGCGCCCAGCTCGTGGTGACCACCACGTCCATCTTCATCGGCCTCAGCGCCCGCCTCCTCCTGCCGGAGATCGGGAACGCGGAGCTGGCGTTCCCCATGCTGGCGACCAGCGAGTTCCCGGCCGCCTTCGGGGGGCTGGTGCTGGTGTCGGCCCTGGGGCTCATCATGAGCACGGCCGACTCGCAGCTGCTTATCAGCGGCACGGCGGTCTCCCGGGACTTCATCGAGCGGACCCTGGGGGTGGAGCTCACCGACCGGGGGTCGGAGCGGGTGGCCCGGGCGGCGGTGGGCGTGGTCGGCCTCTTCGGGATCTGGGTGGCCGCCCTGGAGGTGGAGCTCGTCCTGTGGCTCATCGCCTTCGGATGGACGGCGCTCGGCGCCAGCTTCGGGCCGGCGCTGCTGGCCAGCCTGTGGTGGGAGCGGGCCACGAAGGAGGGTGTGCTGGCCAGCATGGTGGCCGGGGGGCTGGTGTCCGTGGTCGCTCACCAGTGGATGACCCGGGCGCAATGGGAGGGGTTCATCGCGTGGAACCTGTGGCCCTTCGTCGCCTCCTTCGGCGCCCTGGTGGTGGTGAGCCTCCTCACCCGTCCCGATCCCGGGAGTGCCGGACACCTGGAGGAGATCGCCTCCGGGGAGTGAGATCCGCCCTGGCCACTTCGTCGGCCACGGCGCTCCCGATGGTGCCCGTGCCGCCGATGACGATCACTCTCATGGTTCTCTCCTCTCCCCTTCGTGCTCGTGGTTCGCCAGAACGCGCTCACGCTCTCGCTGGATCTCCGTCCCTCCCACCTGCACCAGGCGGAGCGTGGTCACGAGCCCGAGCCCCCCGATCATGTTGCCGAGGACCGCCCAGCCGGCCACACGCGCCCAATCGGCGTATCCGTACGCGGCCGCTCCCGCCTCGATGGCCACGAACATCTCGATGGACACCACGATGATGTGGTTCAGGGGCCCTGCCGCGAGCAGGAAGGCGGTCGCCGACACGGCCGCGAGCTTTCCGAACTCGGAGGTCGCGCCGCGCTCCATCCACGTCATCAGCGTGATCGCCACTCCCGCGAGGATCCCGAGCCCGAACAGGGCGGGGTCGCTCATGGCGGGATAGAACCCTCCCACCTCGATCGCCGTCTCGTGGATCCGTGGGAGTCCCAGCACGAGGATCCAGGCGAACAGCCAGCCGGCCACCAGGTTCATCACCGCCGTCCCGACCCACAGGCGGAGCAGCGACCCCACCGACGATTTGCGCGCCACCACGGCGGCGACCGGGACCAGGAAGTTCTCGGTGAAGAGCTCGCTCTTGCCGAGGGTCAGGGCGATGAAGCCGATCACGAACGCCAGCGAGCCGAGCATCGGCGACCCCGTCGCCTCCTCCACGACCAGCAGCGCCAGGACACCGAGGCTGACGTCGATTCCTCCCACCAGACCCGTCGCCAGCAGGTCCGCCCACGAGCGGTCGAGACGCGCCCGCCCCTCGTCGACCGATTGCCGGAACATGCTCAGCAGCTTGATGTCGACCGGCTGGCTGACCTCCTCCTTCTCGCTCATGCGCTCCTACCGGTTGAGGGGCGATCTCTGGCCGGTGGTGTGCCCGGGCCTCCTCCGATCGAGTTCCTGCTAGGCCGCCGGGATGCCGCTCACGGCCGCCCGTTCCATGGCGTCGGCGAACCGGTCCAGCTCCTCCAGGGTCGTGTAGACGCTGGGCGAGACCCGGATCCCGCGGAACTCCTCGTGGACGATGGGCGTGGTCCGGATCCGGTGCTCCCGCCACAGCCAGCCGAACAGGTCGCCCGGGTCCATGCCCCGGATCTCCACCGTGGCGATCCCGCACGCGTAGCCCGGCTCCAGGCTGGTGTGGAGGCGCACCCGGTCCAGCTCCCGGAGCCGCTTCGCCCACCGGTCACGCAGGTAGACCAGGCGCTCCTCCTTCCGTTTCGGGCCCATGAGCTGGTGGAACGTGAGCGCCTCGCCCACGGCCAGGAAGTTGGCCTCCGGGTGGGTGCCGATCTCCTCGAACTTCCGGATGTCGTCCTCCTTCCCGGGCGGCGCCGCCATCAGGGGCCAGATCTCCGGGATCTTCTCCCGATCCACGTAGAGGAATCCGTTGCCGATGGGGGCGAAGAGCCACTTGTGGAGGCTCGAGGAGTAGTTGTCGCACCCGAGCTCGGAGATGGTGAAGTCGAAGTGGGCCAGGGCGTGGGCGCCGTCGACGATCACCGGGACCCCGTGGCCCCGGGCCATCTCCACCACCTCCCGGACCGGGAGGATCTGGCCGGTGATGTTGATCATGTGGCACATGAGGATCAGCCGGGTCCGGGGGGTGATGGCCTCCTCGAACCGGCGGACCACCTCGGCGTCGTCCTCCGCCGGGACGGGGAGGGAGATCTGCTTGAGGACGATCCCCTCCCGCCGCTCGCGCTGCCTGAAGGTGTTGATCATCCGGGGGTAGTCCTGGTTGGTGGTCAGGACCTCGTCTCCCTCCCGGAGGTCGTGGCCGAACTGGAGGATCTGGAGGCTCTCCGACGCGTTCCGGGTGATGGCCACCTCCTCCGGGCTCACGTCCCACTGGCGGGCCATGCGGTCCCGGACCCCCTCCCGCTGGGGCTCCAGGATCTGCCATCCGTTGTAGACCGGCAGCTGGTTGGCGTAGTCCAGGTCCCGCTTCATGGCCTCCAGGACGTGGGCCGGCGTCGGGCTCACGCCCCCGTTGTTCAGGTTCACCAGCGACCGGTCGGTGGTGAACGCCTCCTGGATCCGGGCCCAGTAGTCCTCGTCCCGGGCGATCTCCTCCGGGCTCCCGGGCGTGGCGGAGAGCTCCTCCAGCCGGTCGCGGGTCTCCGTCCCGGGGGCGACGCCCTCCAGCCTCGCGGGTAGGAAGGCCTGGCCGGCGGCGGCGCCGGCCCCGAGACCCAGGGCTCCGAGGAAACGGCGGCGGGTGACCATGGGGCGACTCCCGTCAGATGTCAGAAGCGTCGGCTCCGGAAAACGTGGGCCGGCGTCGGCGATGGGAAAAGACCGCCGGACGCGTCACCGAAACGTACGTATATTCGGAGGTGCCGGCCGGGGACGGAGCGGACCGGGCGGGCGCCGGAGGACGGACGACGAACCCGGGAGGACGGAGGAGGTCCCGAAGAGGAGGGTTCGGCGGGCCCCGTGACCACCAGACTCTTCCTGTGCGGCGACGTCATGACGGGCCGGGGGGTCGACCAGGCCCTGCCGCGGTCCTGCGATCCCCGACTCCACGAGACCCACGTCCGGGACGCCCGCCGGTACGTCGAGTTCGCCGAGGAGGCCCACGGCTCGATCCCGGCGCCGCTGGACCGGGCTCATCCCTGGGGGATGGCGCTGGACATCCTGTCCGACCGCTCCCCGGACGTCCGGATCGTGAACCTGGAGACCGCCGTCACCACGAGCGACGACCCGTGGCGGGGCAAGGGGATCCACTACCGGATGCATCCCGGGAACGTGGGGGTCCTGGAGGCCGCCGGGATCGACTGCTGCGCCCTCGCGAACAACCACGTCCTGGACTGGGGCTACCCGGGCCTCCGGGAGACCCTGCGGACGCTCCGGGAGGCGGGCATCCGGACCGTCGGGGCGGGGAGGGACCGCGGGGAGGCCTTCGCCCCGGCGGTGGTTCCTGCCCCGGCCGGACGGGTACTCGTCTACTCCTTCGGAACCCGCGGCGCCGGAGTCCCGGCGGACTGGGCGGCCCGGGAGGACCGACCCGGGGTCTGTCTCCTCCCGGACCTGTCCCCGGCCACCGCGCGGGAGCTGTCCGGGCCGATCCGGGAGCCGGCCCGGCCGGAGGACGTGATCGTGGCATCGGTCCACTGGGGTCCCAACTGGGGGTACCGCGTTCCGCGACGCCAGCGGGACTTCGCCCGGGTCCTCGTGGAGGAGGCAGGGGTGGACGTGGTCCACGGCCACTCCTCGCACCACCCCAGGGGCGTGGAGCTCCACGGGAACCGCCCCGTCCTCTACGGCTGCGGCGACCTCCTGAACGACTACGAGGGCATTCCCGGCCGGGAGGAGTACCGGGGAGACCTGACGTTCCTGTACTTCGTGGACCTGGCGTCGGGGAACGAGGGGCTCCGGCGGCTCGAAATGGTTCCCGCGAGGATCCGCAGGTTCCGACTCGAGAACCCGCCGGAGGCGGACCGGTCCTGGCTCCTGGAGCGCATGGCGGGGGAATGCCGGAAGCTGGGCACGGCGGTCGAGGCCCGGCCGGACGGCAGGCTCCTGGTGGCTCCGACGTGAGGAGTGTCGCCGGTGCGAGGGTCCTGCGGCTCGGAGCGTGCATGTACACGAGACGAGGACCGGAAGGGCGGCGACGGGCGCCCGGACGAGGGCGCCGGGAGGCGCAGGCCACCGGGTCGTCTCGGACATCCGGATCAAAGGGGGGCGCCATGTCTCGTGGGGAGAGCTCGCTCGGACGCTCGTGGGCCGTGATCGTCGGGCGACGTCTCGCACCGCTGTTCGTCGTCCTGCTGCTGCTGCCGCTCCTCACCGCCTGCCCCAGGAATCCGTCCACCGGGGAGCGTCAGCTCATCCTGGTGAGCGAGGCCCAGGAGATCTCCATGGGGCGGCAGGTGAACGACGAGGTCGCCCGCACCATGGGCATCTACGGCGAGGGCGGACTGGAGGAGTACCTGGAGGGGATCGGTGGGCCCATGGCCGAGGGGACGGAGCGGCCCGGGCTCCCCTGGTCGTTCCGGGTGGCCGACGTGCCCGAGGTCAACGCCTTCGCGGCGCCCGGAGGCTTCCTCTTCATGACCCGGGGCATCCTGGCCCACTTCGACTCCGAGGCGGAGATGGCGGCGGTCCTCGGACACGAGATCGCCCACGTGACGGCCCGCCACTCGGCGGAGCGGATGAGCAGGGCGCAGCTCGCCCAGCTCGGGCTGGGCCTGGGGTCGGTCCTGAGCGACGACGTGGCCCGGTTCAGCGAGGTGCTGGGGCTGGGACTCGGCATCCTCTTCCTCAAGTACAGCCGCGACGACGAGCGCCAGGCCGATCGCCTCGGGCTGCAGTACCTGATCGCCGAAGGCTACGAGCCCACCGAGGCGGTGGACGTGTTCCGGATGCTGGAGCGCCAGAGCGAGGGGACGGGGGGCGGTCCTCCCACCTGGCTCTCCACCCATCCGAGCCCGGAGGACCGCATCGAGAACATCCGGGCGATCCTCGACACCCTGCCCGCCGCCGGGGAAGCCTCCAGGGTGGGCCGGGACCGCTATCTGTCGCGCATCGAAGGGCTTCCCTACGGCCCGGATCCTCGCAACGGGTACTTCCGGGGCGACACCCTCCTCCATCCGCGGGCCGGGATCCGCCTCGTCTTCCCCCGGGGTTGGGAACGGAACCGGCTCCCCCTGGCCCTGTCCGCGGCGAGCCCGGAGGAGACGGCGGGCCTCCGTGCCTCCCTGGCCGACACGTTGTCCTGGCGGGCGGCGGCGGACCGCTTCTTCTCCCGGAACGACGTGGAGCGGATCCGGGCTCGGGAGACGAGCCTCGGCGGGCTCCAGGCCGTGGTGGGGCAGTTCCGGGCCTCCTCCTCCGGACAGCCGCTCCGCGGGTTCGTGGCGTTCGTCGAGCGGGGGGACGGGAGCATCGGGCTCCTGGCCCTGGCGGTGGAGCAGGCCTTCCGGGAGAACGAGGCAGTGCTCCGGGGCTTCGTGGAATCGGTGGCCCGACTCACCGACCGGGAGGCCAGGGCGGCCACCCCACTCCGCCTGGACCTGGTGACGCCGCGGGCGTCGACGACCATCGAGGAGCTCCTGGCCCGGCGGGGCAGCCCGGTGGGGGCCGAGGACCTGGCGCTGCTCAACGGCGTGGAGGTGGACGAATCCCTCCCCGCGGGTCGGCCCATCAAGTGGGTGGTGGGGAGCCTGCCCCCGGCCATGCGGTAGGACGGCCCGGATCCGGGGAGACCCGGCCGCTCGTCCCGGGGGGGGCCGGTACCGCCCGGAAGATCTTTTCGAGCCCGCCCCCCGTTCCGGGAATTATTTCCGGGTCCCCACCGGCCCCGGATCGCTGCCGATCGGACGCCGGGACCCTCCGGCTCGCCGCAGCAGCCCGGTCCCACGGGGCCTCCGCCCCCCCCGGGTCCCGGGAGCGCGTGGCCCCGGCACGGGGCGTGAACCTCCTTCGGGCAGAACGCGGCGTCCGGCCCTACCGCCGACGTCGTCGGAGATCCCCCGTGCGAGGAGGCGATCATGACGGCAGTGACATCACTGGCGATCGGGGCCCTTCTCACGCTCTCGATCCCCCCGGCCGGGGCCTCCGCTCCGGACGAAGAGGGCGGGACCGTCCGGGTGGAGACCTGCGGTGTGGAGTTCACGCCCCACCGGGTGACCATCACCCGGCGCACGACCCGGGTGCTGGCCGAGGTCCCCGGCCCGGTGGGGGAGCTCGTGGAGGTCCGGGCTCCGGAGGCCAGCGGGATCGTCGTGACCGAGACCCGGCCGGACACCCCGACGCCGGAGCCCACCTCCTGGGTGATCGCCCTGGACCTCTCGGCGGCCGATCCGGGGACGTGGGAGCTGACCCTCGTGGGGTCGTCGGGGCAGTGTTCCGGGGAGCTGATCCTCACCGCTTCCGGGTCCTCCGCTCCCGGGACGCTCCTGCGCTGATCCTCCCCGGGTGTCCGGGGTCCCTGCCTGCGGCCGGCGGCCGCGGCACCGTATGCTCACGAGCTCGCGTCCAGGCGACACCGGTGTCCGCTGGTTCGTCGGTCCGGAGGGGGGACTCACGCGGATCCGGGGGGCGGGGTTGCCCCGAACGGCCGGAAAGCCTATGATCGTGGACGAGATAAAGCTCGGTTACTACGAGTAGTGGGTCTTTCGGTGCATTCGGCGGGAGGCCCTCCATTAGGTGCCTGAATGCATAAGCACAAGAGGATATCTGCATGACCAAGGGAACCGTGAAGTGGTTCGACGATCAGAAGGGCTTCGGCTTCATCACCGTGGAGGGCCAGGACGAGGACTGTTTCGTCCATCACTCGGCCATCCAGATGCAGGGCTTCAAGAGCCTGGACGAGGGTGATCAGGTGGAGTTCGACATGGTGCAGAACGAGCGGGGGCCTGCCGCGGAGAACGTCCGTAAGGTGGACGCCTGACGAAGGCCTGACGAACCCTTCGCACCGCACAGAAACGCGCTCCAGCCGGAGCGCGGACCCACCGAGAGCCCCGGCGACCCCGGGGCTCTTCGTGTATCCGGGCCCTTCGCTCCCGCCCCACGTCCGCGACGGAGGGAGGAGATCATGAGAGTCCTGGTGATCGGCGCCAGCGGCCTGACGGGCCGACGGGTCGTTCGGCTCCTGGAGGACGGGTCTCACGAACCCGTGGCCATGATCCGGGATCCGGACCAGGCCGAGCCCTTCGACGCGCGGGGCGTGGAGCACGTGGTGGCGGATCTCGAGGAGCCGGTGGACCACGCCATGGAGGGTGCGGACGCCGTGATCTTCGCCGCGGGGTCCGGGTCCGGGACGGGCCTGGACAAGACGGTGGCCGTGGACCGCGACGGGGCGGTGCGGTCCATGGTGGCGGCGGAGGCCGGGGGGGTGGCCAGGTACGTCATGCTCAGCTCCAGGGGCGCCGATCCGGAGAGCGACCGGGAGCCCCTGGGGCCCTACCTCAGGGCGAAGGGATGGGCCGACACCTGGCTCCGGCGGAGCGACCTGGTCCACACCATCGTGCGTCCCGGACGTCTGACCCGGGAGGAGGGGACCGGCCGCATCGAGCTCGCTCCGGAGCTCCGTCGGTCCGGCGCCATCAGTCGGGCCGACGTGGCCCGTGTCCTGGTGTCGTGCCTCGACGTGGAGGCGACCCGGGGCGAGACCTTCGCCATCCTGAACGACGGCACCCCCATCCGGGAGGCCCTGGAGGGCCTGTGATCCCTCCGGGCGGGACCGCATGAACCTCCTCCTCGGCGGTCTCGCCGTGGCGGTGATGGTCCTCGGCCTCCTCCTCATTCCCCTGGGGCTCCCGGGCCTCTGGCTCATGGTGGCGGTCCTGGCCGCGGCCGCCCTGACCGGAGCGGTGAGCTGGCCCACGCTCGCGGCCCTGGTGGCCCTGGGCCTCCTGGCCGAGCTGGCCGAATACGTGGCCGTGCAGCGGTTCTCCCTCCGGTACGGCGGTGACAACTGGACCTTCGCCGGCGCCATCGCCGGCGGGATCGCCGGCGCGCTCGTGGGCACGCCCGTTCCCGTGGTCGGGACGCTGGTGGGCCTCGTGCTGGGGACCTTCGGTGGCGCCGTGGCCGTCACCCTCTACAGGCGCCGGGACCTGGACGCCTCCCTCCGGGTGGGGCGCGGTGCGCTGTTGGGACGCGCCGCCGCCGCGGCGCTGAAGACGCTGGCGGGTCTGGTGACCCTGGGCGTGGGGGTGGCCGCGCTCCTGATCGCGTGAGGACGGCCGCCGGCGTTCAGCCCTCCGCCTCGGCGGCTGCTCCCAGCGGGTAGAGCGACGCGCCGCCCGCCGCCTCCTCGGAGAGGACCGACCGGACCTCCCGGTCCAGGTCCCGGACCTGGCGGTAGGCGCTCCCCAGGTCCGGCGTGCTCACGCCGAGTCGATACCACATGGCCGTACCGTGCGGGGCCGCCTGGGGCCCCTCCACGCCGTCGAAGTGGACGCCTTCGTCGGCGGGGGCCCGATCCACCAGCTCGGCCGCCAGCGCGTCCAGGTAGTCCTCTCCGGGACGGGCCGCGGGCCATGCCTCCTCGTCGATCACGTGCTCCACCTCCACCGACCACTCGCTCTCGTCGCGGTCGGGAACGAAGGTCGCCGGCAGGTCGGGTCCCTCGTCCTCTCCACCGATCCTGACCGAGACCCACCAGGGAAGCTCGTCGATCTCCAGGGTATGGGAGGTCACCTCGGCGGCCTGGAGGTCCACGTCGGCGTATCCGCCGGGCTCGCGGTCCACGACGCGAGAGTCGATGTAGCGAAGGAGTTGCTCCCTGGAGCGCATGGGTTCTCCTGGATTGCGTGGGATGGAGGTGACGGTGCTCGGAGCGGCCGCTGGCGCTTCGGCTTCATTCTACGGGCAAAGGATGCGCCAGCCGGTGGCAGTCGTGGCTCCCGCGGCGACCGCCCTCGCGGTCCTCGTCGGCTCCATCGCGTGGTCCCGCTGGACGGATCCGGGGAGTCGGAGGAGCACTTCTTCGACCGGGGCGGCTATGGTTTCGTAGGGGTGGTCTCCGTCAAAGATAGTGTGGTAAACTATATAGCACCGTCTATCTCGAGTGATTTCTCGTGCCGCTGGTCCCCGTACGGCCGGCGGATCGCCTTCGTCCGCCGTCCGGGATCGGGCGGCGTGCCGGAGCCGCCCGGTGGGAGCCCGGGACCGTTCCCGGGGTGGCCGGACCGGAAGATGATGCCTCGTTGAGAGTGGGGTCCAGGCTGTCCACCCCCGTCTCCCAGGCGCGGAGGAGGCGGGCCCCGACGCCCGCTCCGGCCGAACGAAGGTCGCGTCGACGAGGAGGGAGCCATCCCCCACTGGAACGATGTCCCCGGGTCGTCCGGACCGACCGATCCCGTGATCGAGACCTCGGGCCTCACCAAGCGCTTCGGCCCGACCCTCGCCGTGGACGGCATCTCCCTCAGGGTGTGCGGCGGCCAGGTCTACGGATTTCTCGGGCCCAACGGGAGCGGCAAGACGACGACCATCGGAATGCTCCTGGGGATCCTCACCCCGACGGCCGGGAGCTATCGGCTCCTGGGCCGCGGCCCGGGGACCGGACTCCATCGGGCCCGGCGTCGGATCGGTGCCATGCTGGAGCAGCCGAACTTCTACCCGTACCTCACCGGCCGGGAGAACCTCCGGATCGTGGCCAGCGTGAAGGGGGCGTCGTCCGTCTCCCTGGAACGCGCCCTGGAACTGGTGGGGATGACCCGCCGGGCCGACGGCCGCTTCGACGCGTACTCCCTGGGAATGAAGCAGCGGCTGGCGCTGGCGGCCACGGTCCTGGGCGAACCGGAGCTGGTCATACTGGACGAGCCGGCGAACGGGCTGGATCCCGAAGGCATGCGGGAGATCCGGGAGATCATCGGTCGAATGGCCGGCCATGGCACGACCATCTTCCTGTCCAGCCATCTCCTCCGGGAGGTGGAGCGGACGTGCACCCACGTGGCGATCGTCGAGGAGGGTCGTCTCGTCCGGGAGGGCTCGGTGGAGGAGATCACGGGGGATCGGGTGGTGGCGGTCCTGGAGGCGGCCGATCCGGAACGGCTGCGGGCCGCGGCGCTCGGCTACCCCGCGGCGGCGGAGGTCCGGCGTGAGGGCGGCCGCGTCCTGGTCGAGCTCGAGGACGAGGACCTGGCCGCGCTGAACCGCTTTCTGGTCGGGGAGGGGATCCACCTGTCCCATCTCAGCAGGGGAAGGAAGAGCCTGGAGGACGTGTTCATGGAGCTCACCGGGGCGCCCTCCGCCGAGACCGTGGAGGACGTGGCGTGAGGGGCGGTCTCAGGGGCGGTGGAGTGGGGCGGGACGGCGGCCGGGTGGAGCTGATCTCGGCTCTGGCCCGGAACGAGTGGCTCAAGACGAAAAAGCGGCCGGCGGCCGTGATCTGTCTCGGGCTCTTCGCCGCCGTCCACGTCTTCGCCTTCAGCAGCGCCCTGCGCTCGGAGGAGGGGTTCGCCCTCCCGGGGGCATGGACGGAGATCCTGGCCGGGGCGCCCCAGGTGGCCGCCTTCCTGGGGGCGATCCTGCTGATCCTCCTGGTGGCGAACGAGTTCGCGTGGAGGACCGCGAGGCAGAACGTCATCGACGGCCTCTCCCGGGAGGAGTGGTTCCTGGGGAAGCTGATCCTGGTGCCGATCCTCCTGGTCGTCTTCCTCGGCACGCAGGTCCTCCTCGGTCTCAGCTTCGCCGTGGTCGGTTCCGGCGGCCCGGGCCCGGGCCTCCTGCCGTCGCCGGGCCACTGGAGGGCGCTGGGAGGCGTGGCGATGGGGTTCGCGGGTTATGCGAGCCTCGCACTGGCCATCGCCCTGGCCGTGCGGAGCGCCGGCGCGTCGGTGGGCGTGCTCTTCCTGTGGATCCTCCTGGTCGAGGAGCTCCTGGCCTCCGGCCTGGCCCGCATCTCCGGGTCCCTGGCGCCGGTGGCCGAACACGTCCCGCTGAACGTCTTCGACGCCCTCATGCGACCGGCCCGGTGGGACGGGGAGGGGCTTCGGGAGGCGGCGGCCCGGGCGGCGGGGACCGGGGCCGGGATGCCGGAGCTGTGGAGCACGCCCCGGCTCCTCCTGGTGGCGACCGCCTGGATCCTGGTGCTGCTGGGAGGGAGCTACCTGGTCTTCCGTCGCCGCGACCTGTAGTACTTGTCCCGGACGTCACGACGACCGAACCCCGACGGAAACGAGGGAGTCACTCCATGACCACGGTCTACCTGAACGGAGAATACCTCCCCCGGGAGGAGGCCTGTGTCTCCGTCGACGACCGGGGCTTCCTCCTGGCCGACGGCGTCTACGAGGTGACGGCCGCCTACGGGGGACGGTTCGTCCGCCTGGAGGAGCACATGGACCGGCTGGCCGGGGGCCTCCGGGCGATCCGGATCGACGTGGACATGGAGCGCTTCCCGGGGATCCATTACCGCCTGCTGGCCGAGAACGGCCTCGACGACGCGCCCTACGCCAAGGTCTACCTGCAGGTGACCCGGGGGGTCGCGGACCGGAGCCACGCGTTCCCGTCCTCGGGGGTGGAGCCCACGGTCTACGCCCGGGCCACCGCCTGGACGCCCCCGGCGAGGCAGCGGTGGGAGGAAGGCTTCAGCGCCGTGACGGTGCCCGATCGCCGGTGGAGCCGGGTGGACATCAAGAGCATCGCGCTCCTTCCCAACGTGCTGGCCCAGCAGGCGGCGGTGGAGGCCGGCGCCGACGAGGCCATCCTGGTGAGGGACGGCGTGGCGGTGGAGGGGGCCCACGCGAACCTGTGTGCCGTGCGCGACGGGGCCGTGATCACCCACCCCCAGACCAACGTGGTCCTGCCGGGGATCACCCGGGAGGCGGTCCTGGAGCTGGCACGGGAGCGGGGCCATCCGATCCGGGAGGAGCCCATCATGGTGGAGGAGCTGCCCCGACTCGACGAGCTCTTCCTCACGGGGACCACCACGGAGGTCCGGCCGGTGGTCTCGGTGGACGGCGACCCCGTGGGCCCCGGCCGCCCCGGTCCGGTGACCCGGGACCTGTTCGAGGGCTACCGGGAGCGGATCACGGGCTGAGCCGGTCGGGCCCCTCCCGGCCGCTAACCGAAGGTGCCGGCCGCCGGGAGGTCGGCCATGGTGTGGAGCCCGGACTCCCACGTGGCGATCCGGGGGACCATGTTGGCCACCACGCCCGCGGTGGCCCGGTCGCCGTGGACTCCCCCCTCGACGACCATCTCCACGGGAGGGATCCCGTCCACCGAGACGGCGTCCCCGGGGCGTTCGGCACCCACGTGCATGGCGAGCTCCAGCTCGAGGATCCGGTGGCCGTCCCGTCGCCCGTGGAGGCGCTGGCGGACCCCGGCCGCCTGGCCGGGCGCCACCTCCACGAACTCCGTCGTCACGGCCTCCTCGGCCACCACGGGCTCGATGGTCTCGTCGCTGAACTCCACCCCGGTCCAGCCGACGGCGGCGGCCAGCATGCGGGCCGACTCGGGGAGTCCGACGTGACGGATCTCTCCCTCGTCGCGCCGCCGGGTCCACTCGTCGAGATCGAGGCCGGCGCCGATCTTCTCCTGCAGTGGACCCCGGCGCTCGCCGGCGTCCACCACCCGGCGGGCCCGGATCCGCTCCACTTCCTGGCACGCCACGGTGAGCGTCGCCGGCAGCACGTCGAGCAGGAAGCCGGGGTTGATGCCGGTTCCAAGGACGGCGGCATCGGCCTCCCGCGCCGCTTCGTCCAGCCGGCGGGCGAGGTCCTCCTGCAGGGGGAAGGCCAGCTCCTCGCAGGTGGAGACCACCGAGGCGCCCGACGCCAGGAGGTCCGTGATCTGGGGGGTCGCCCGCTCCAGGTCCGAGACGGTGGCGTGGGTCACCACGTCGCACTCGGCGTCCAGTCGCGGACGCACCCGCACCTCCGGGCCCTCGTCGGCATCGGGCCCCCCGGCGAGTGCGGCCAGGTCCTCGCCCTGCAGGGACGGATCCACGTCCGCGGCGGCGACGATCCGGGCCCATGGCTTTCGTGCCAGGGCCCGGGCGATCTCCAGGCCCACGGGTCCGAGTCCCACCAGGCCCACCCGCAGGGGGCGGGCGGGCACCACGGAGCGGTCCAGCGCGAGGCTCTCCGGCGACATCTCTCCTCCACGGAAAGGTTGGGGACGAAGGGGCGAACGGGTGGCTCCGGCCGGGAGGAGGCCGTGTCCACCTCCCCCGACGGCCGCTATACTCCGGTGCCGGAGGATCCCGTCGCAAGGAGGGTGCGCTGGACCCGGGCCGGGTCCTCCGAGTCGTGCTAGACGAGGACGATCCTGGATCCACGGGAGGATGGGATGCCCACTGCAGACGTGAACGGCCTGGCGGTCCGCTACGACGATAGCGGGGGACCCGGCCCGGCCGTGCTGTTCAGCCACGGATTCCTCATGGATCGGACCATGTTCCGTCCCCAGGTGGACGTGCTGGAAGAGGACTACCGGTGCATCTCCTGGGACGAGCCGGGCTTCGGAGGGACGCCGGTGCCGGGGGCCTTCGACTACTGGGATCTGGCCGATCTGGCGGTGGGCCTCCTGGACCGTCTGGGCGTGGAGCGGGCCGTGCTGGTGGGCATGTCCCAGGGCGGCTACCTGTCCCTCCGGGCGGCCCTGGCCCATCCGGATCGTGTGAAGGCCCTGGTCCTCATCGACACGGAGCCGGGGGTGGACGACGAGGAGACCCGCGAGGGTTATCGGGAGATGTTCCGGGGCTGGATGGAGAGCGGTCCCTCGGACGAGCTCCTGGATCAGCTCGCCGGGATGATCCTGGGCGGTGACCCGGAGCTCGCGGAGCGCTGGAAGGACCGGTGGAGGGCGCTGGATCCGGACGCCCTGCGCCATCCCGTGGCCTGCCTGCTGGAGCGGGACGACGTCACCGATCGGGTCCCGGAAATCCGGGCCCCGGCCCTGGTGATCCACGGCGAGGAGGATCCGGCGATCCCTCTCTCCCGCGCCGCCGACATGCACGAGCGACTCCCGGCGTCCCGTGGCCTCCTGGCCGTCGCCGGCGCCGCCCACGCGCCCAACCTCACCCACCCCGAGGTGGTGAACCCGGCCCTCCGGGAATTCCTGGACGACCACGCCTGAGGCCCGCAGGTCAGAGAAGCCCTCCGCAGTGCCTGCAGACCCGGGTGTCGCAGCGGTCGCCCGCCGACCGGTCCTCCTCGAAATCGAACCGGCTCCCGCAGTCGGGGCAGTGGGCGGCCGTCACGTCCACCGGGTCCAGCGGATCGGCCTCCTCCTGCACGAGGATTCCGTCGCAGCGCCGGCTCTCGTCCAGCGGGTCCACGTCCGGCGCCTTCCGCCAGTCGCAGTTGCAGTGCTCTCGAACGGGGCCGCGCATCCCGGCCTCCCTCCTGTTCCTGGATCCTCGTTCGCCTCCGGACGGGGCACTCCCTCGCGGCTCCGGCGGCGGCGGTCGGGACGAGCCGTACGCCCGGGCGGCCGTAGCCATGCATTGTCAGCGCCGTCGCCGGAGCCGTACCGTGCAAGGTGACGCTGAACGGGAGGAGAGGCCAGAGGAGTGGAGAGGATGGACGACGGGAGACGTGGGCGGTGGCCACGGAGGGCGGGGTTCCGGACGACGGGGCTGCTGACGGCGGGACTGCTGGCGGCGGGGCTGCTGCCGTGGGGCGGTCCCCCCGAGGCGCCGGCCCAGGACGCCGGGGACTTCGGTGAGCTGGCCGACGGTCCCTACGACCGGCTGGTGATTCGGGGCGTGAACGTGATTCCGGGCCACGGAGGGCCGCCCCGGGGGCCCTACGACATCGTCATCGAGGGCGACGAGATCGCCGACATGCGGGGCTTCAACGCGGCGAGCCCGCCGCCCGACTCCCTCCGCCCCACCGGCGATCGGGTGATCCACGCCGACGGCATGTACGCCATGCCGGGCATGATCGACCTCCACCATCACCTGCGGCGGGGATTTCCCCTGGAGTACGTCTACTACCTGAAGCTGGCCCACGGGGTGACCACCACCTCGCCCGCCACGGACCGGGGGCTGGAGGAGGCGATCCGCGAGGCCGAGAGGAGCGAACGGAACGAGATCCTGGCGCCCCGGATGGTCCCGATCTGGAGCTGGGGCGCCCGGACCGACTATTCGCGCCGGGAGCTGGAGGACCCGGCCATGGCGCCCGAGATCGCCCGGGCCATGGTGGAGCAGGGCGCCCACGTGGTCTACCTGAACGCCTGGGCCTGGGACCGTGAGGTCTTCGGGGCCATCGCCTCGGCCATGGAGGAGGCCGGCGGGATCACGGGGGTCCACATCCCGCCCTCGGAGACGGCGGTGGTGGACGCGGTGGACGCCGCCCGGCTGGGCGCCACCATGATCCTCCATCACTACGGGTACGCCGAGTCGTCGCTGGAGCGGTCGGTGCAGGGCTTCCCGCCGGACTACGACTTCAACGACGAGCTGGAGCGCTTCCGGCAGGCCGGCTACGTGTGGGGCGAGGCCCGGGAGGAGGTGCTCCTGGAGCAGGTGGCCGATTCGCTGGCGGCCTACGGGGTGGCCATGATGCCCACCCGCGTGGTCTACGAGGCGAACCGGGACGTGCTCCGGGCCCGGAGCCTCCCCTGGCACGAGAAGTACACCCACCAGTCGCTCCTGGAGCTCTACCTGCCCAGCCGGACCCGCCACGGCACCTATTTCTACGACTGGACCTCCGAGGACGAGCAGGCGTGGGTGGAGGCCTTCGACCTCTGGGGAGACCTGATCCACGAGTTCAACGCCCGGGGCGGGACGGTGGCCTACGGCGCCGACGACGCCTACATCTGGGCCACGCCGGGCTTCTCCAACGTCCGGGAGCTCCAGCTGGTCCGGGAGTCGGGCCTCCATCCCCTGGAGGTGCTGAAGTCGGCCACCCGCAGCAGCGCGCTGGTCCTGCGTCGACCCGAGCTGGGGCTCCTCCGCCCGGGCCACGCCGCGGACCTGCTCATCGTGGACGGGAACCCCGCCCGCAACCTCCGCTTCCTCTACTCCTTCGGCGCCCTCACCACCGGGCCCGACGGGGAGACGCGCCGGACCCGGGGGATCGTCCACACCATCAAGGACGGGATCGTCATCGAGAACGACCGCCTCATGGAGGAGGTGGCTCGCATGGTGGCCGAATCGAAGGACGGGGTGGACCCGGTGAACGTGGTGAACGAGCCCTTCCGGACCGGAGACGGCGGCGGGCGATGACCCTCCGGGGGATCGGTGGGCCCTGCGTGAGGAAGGGGACGGGCCTCCTCTGCCTGCTGGCCGTCCTGTGGGCGGGATCGGTGAGCTGCGCCCGGGCTCAGGACGCCGACCCGGCGAACCAGGACTTCGAGGAGCAGCGGCGGGCGCTGGTGGAGAGCCTCTCCGACGAGAGGGCCCGGCGGCCGCCCGTTGAGGATTCCCTGGTCCTGGCGGCCATGGGTCGGGTGCCGCGACACCGGTTCGTGCCCGAGCGGTTCCGCGGGCTGGCCTACGCCGATCGCCCCCTGCCCATCGGCCAGGACCAGACCATCTCCCAGCCGTACATCGTGGCCCGGATGACCGAGCTCCTGGAGCTCGAGCCCGGGGACCGGGTGCTGGAGGTGGGCACCGGGTCCGGCTACCAGGCCGCGGTCCTCGCCGAGATCACCCGGGAGGTCTATTCGGTGGAGATCCTGCCCGAGCTGGCCCGGGCGGCGCGGGGGCGCCTCGCGGAGCTGGGCTACGGCTCGGTGGAGGTCCGGATCGGCAACGGCTGGTTCGGCTGGGAGGAGCGGGCTCCCTTCGACGCCATCGTGGTGACGGCGGCTCCGGAGGAGGTGCCCGACCCCCTGGTGGAGCAGCTCGCGCCGGGCGGACGCATGGTGATCCCGGTGGGACCACAGGGCGGAACCCAGCGGCTCCTGCTGGTGGAGAAGGCCGACGACGGCGCCGTCACCCGCGTCCCCCTGGACCCGGTCCGCTTCGTGCCGCTCGTCGAGGAGGGGGGGACGGGGGGCGGATCCGCCTCGTCCGGGACGGGTGATCCGGCCGCCGGGACGCCGGCCGACGGTCCGTCGGCGGTGCCATCGGCGAGGAACGGAGGCGGATCCGAACGGGGCTCCGGAGAGGGGCGAGAAGCGTAACCGATTGCCGCACAAAGAGATCGGTTTCGGAGTCCGTCCGAACCCGTCCCAACTGGGCGAGGCCGCCCCGTTGACAGCTCGGCTCGGGACGGTATATTGACGGCCCGTTTCGAGGAAGGTCGACTGAACCGAAACGGGCTCAGCCGGTGCGAGAGCTCCGGTTAGATCGATCCGCGAGGGTCGGTCGACCGGCCCGCGAGGGCCGGAGGTGCTCGTCGGGAGTTTGGCCCCGTCGAGCCGGCTGCGAGGTCGCTGGAGGCAGCCGTAGTCCCGAGGAATCCAGGGACGCCTGACTCGACGCTTGCGCGGTCGAGCGATGAAGCGAGGACCGTTCGGGTTTCGGCCCGGGCACCGCGTGGAGTTCGCACGCCGAGCCGAGAGAAGGGAAAGAGGGAGGATCCGGTCGCCGCACGAGGGCGACGCCAAACCGAGGATCCGAGCTCACCAGCGCAGCGATGCCCCCGGGCGCGACGTGCCGCGACCCGGGGGTTTCGTGTATGTATCCGGGCGCCCGGCGGAGGTGCGGCCCAGGGTGCGGCCCAGCGGGTTGACACCTCCGTCGGACGGCCTACCTTGCGGTCCCGCTCGGGAGAGGGCCGACCACTCCAGGGCGGGCTCGGCCGGTCCGCGAGGGCCGGCAGGCGCTCGTCGGGAGTTTGGCCCCGTCGAGCCGGCTGCCAGGTCGCTGGAGGCAGCCGCAGTCCCGAGGAGTCCAGGGACGCCTGACCCAAGAGGGAGGATCCGGTCGCCGCACGAGGGCGACGCCAGACCGAGGATCCGAGCTCGCCAGCGCAGTGAAGCCCCCGGGCGCGACGTGCCGCGACCCGGGGGTTTCGCCTGTCCCCTCCATCGTTCCCCTCCCCGCGACGGTCCGTCACGGGTGCATCGGTGTGCCCGCTGCCGCCTCCCCGGAGCCGGCCGTTGCGCCGACGTCCACGGCTCCGGATCATCCGGGAGGAGTCAGGCGGTGATCCTCCGAGCGGACGAGGTCCCATGAACGACGAGCCCTTCGCCCTCGCCCTGAACTGCGTGGACGGCCGTGTCCAGTGGCCCCTCCTGCGATGGATCGACGACGCGCTGGCGCTGGATCGCGTGGACACCATCACGCTGCCGGGGCCGGACGGCACCCTCCTGGACGGAGGGGAGGAGAGGGACCGGGCCCGGCATCACGCTGCCTTCCTGGCCGAGCGCCGTCACCACGAGTGTGTGATCGTGGCGGGGCATCACGATTGCCTGGGCAATCCCGTGGACGATGCCGAGCACCGGCGTCAGATCGAGCGGGCCGCCGGCGTCGTCCACGACTGGGCCCTGTGCCCGCGTACCCTGGGGGTGTGGATCGACCACCGGTGGCGGGTGACGGTGGTGGCCGAGCTGGGAGATGACGGGAAGGGAGGATGAGTCGACGATGAGCGGGTTCGAGTTCTCGGCACAGGTCGATCGAGCGTTCCGGGAGGCCTCCGCATACACCGACCATCGGCCGGGCCTCCTGGAACAGATCCGGGCGTGCAACAACGTGGTGCATTTCCGCTTTCCGGTGAAGAGGGACGACGGGAGCATCGAGGTGGTCGAGGCATGGCGCGCCCAGCACAGCCACCACATGCTCCCGGTGAAGGGCGGGATCCGCTACGCTCCGGGGGCGAACGAGGACGAGGTGGTCGCCCTCGCGACGCTCATGTCCTACAAGTGCGCCGTCGTCGACGTCCCCTTCGGCGGGGCGAAGGGCGCGGTGGCCATCGATTCCTCGGACTACAGCGAGGCGGAGCTCGAACGCATCACCCGCCGCCTCACCTACGAGCTGTACGGAAAGGGGTTCATCGGCCCGGGGAGCGACGTCCCCGCGCCGGACTACGGCACGGGTGGGCGGGAGATGGGCTGGATCGTGGACACCTACACCGCCCTGGCCGACCGGAAGCTGAACGCCAAGGGATGCGTGACGGGCAAACCGATCTCGCTGGGCGGGGTCCGGGGCAGGACGGAGGCCACCGGTCGAGGGGTCTACTACGGCCTGGCCGAGGCGTGCCGCTCCGAGGAGGACATGGAGGCGCTCGGCCTGGACCCCGGCATCGAGGGAAAGACGTTCGTGGTGCAGGGGCTCGGCAACGTGGGCTATCACGCGGCCAGGTTCCTGGAGGAGGCGGGCGCCCGGATGGTGGGGGTGGCCGAGGTCGGAGGCTCGATCCGGGATCCCGGGGGGCTGGACGTCGACGACGTGGTGGCCCATCGGGAGGAGACCGGCTCGGTGGCGGAGTTCCCCGGTGCCGAGACCCTGGACCGCCGCGACCGGGCGCTGGAGCTGGACTGCGACATCCTCATCCCGGCGGCCCTGGAGAATCAGATCACCACGGACAACGCCGAGCGGATCCAGGCGAAGATCGTGGCCGAGGCCGCCAACGGGCCCACCACCATGGAGGCGGCCGGGATCCTCCTGGATCGCGGGATCATGATCCTGCCGGACATTTTCGTGAACGCCGGCGGCGTCACCGTCTCCTACTTCGAGTGGCTCAAGAACCTCTCCCACGTCCGGTACGGACGCATGGGAAAGCGGTTCGAGGAGGCCACCAACGAGGGGATCCTGCGGGCCGTGGAGGAGCTCACGGGCCGGACCTTTCCCGAGGACACCGTCCGGGAGGTCGCCTACGGCCCCGGAGAGGAGGACCTGGTGAACTCCGGCCTGGAGGAGACCATGGTGACCGCCTACCGGGAGATCCGCGAATGCGCGAGGACCCACGACACCGACCTTCGGACTGCCTCGCTGGTGGTGGCCATCGACAAGATCGCCCGCGTGTACCGGCAGCGGAGGATCTTCCCGTGACGGAGCGGTCGGAGTCGCCCGACCCGTCGCCGGCTCCCGGCCCCGGGGGGCTGGACCGCCGCTCCTTCGTCCGGCGGGCCGTGGCGGGCGGCGCGGGACTCGCCCTGTCGGCGGTGCCCGGGTCCGGGTCCGCGGCGGCCCGATCCTCGGGGGAGGAGCGTGCGGCCCGGGGGACGGATCCCCGGGCGGCCTCGCGGGCCCCCGTCCCGCCGTTCGAACTGGAGGGACTCCCGGTGGACGTGCTCCAGGAGCGGATGGCCGACGGGGCGCTGGACGCGGTGGGGCTGGTGACGGCCTACCTGGGGCGGATCCGGGACCTGGACCGGTCCGGTCCCGAGCTGCGGCAGGTGCTGGAGCTGAACCCCGACGCCCTCGCCATCGCGCGCCGGCGGGACCGGGAGCGGTCGGCCGGCCGCCTCCGCGGGCCGCTCCACGGCATCCCGGTGCTGCTCAAGGACAACATCGACACCGGCGACCGGATGAGCACCGCCGCAGGATCCCTGGCCCTGGAGGGGACGAGGGCCTCGGAGGACGCCCACCTGGTGGCCCGGCTCCGGGCGGCCGGGGCCGTGATCCTGGGCAAGGCCAACCTGAGCGAGTGGGCCAACTTCCGGTCCCGGGAGTCGAGCTCCGGCTGGAGTGCCCGGGGAGGGCAGGGACGGAACCCGTACGTCCTGGACCGCAGCCCCTGCGGGTCGAGCTCCGGTTCGGCCGCCGCGGTGGCGGCGAGCTACGCGCCGCTGGCCGTGGGGACCGAGACGAACGGTTCCATCATGTGCCCGGCGTCGGCCAACTCCTGCGTGGCCGTGAAGCCCACGGTGGGTGCGGTGAGCCGGTCGGGCATCGTGCCCATCGCGGAGACCCAGGACACGGCCGGACCCTTCGCCACCACGGTCCGGGACGCCGCCCTCCTGCTGGAGGCCATGGCCGGCTTCGATCCGGACGATCCCGTCACCGGGGAGGCGCCGGAGGGGGCCCGGACGGACCTCACCCGGCACCTGGCGCCGGACGCCCTGCAGGGAGCCCGCATCGGTGTGCCCCGGGCGAGGATGTCCGGCTTCACCGGGGAGACCGACGAGCTCTTCGAAGGGGTCCTCGAAGCCCTGGAGGAGGCGGGGGCCGTCCTGGTGGATGCGGCGGACGTGCCCCACCTGGGGGAGTACGGCGCGGCAGAGTTCACCGTCCTCCTCCACGAGTTCCGGGACGGGATCGACCGGTACCTGGCCGGGAGGGGCGGCGACGCCGGCGTCTCGTCGCTGGAGGAGGTGGTGGAGTTCAACCGCCGGAACCGCGAGCGGGAGATGCCGTTCTTCGGGCAGGACCTCCTGGAGCGGGCGCTGGAGACGGATTCTCTGGAGAGCCCGGAGTACCGGGAGGCCCGGGAGAGGATCCTCCGGTTGTCCCGCGAGGAGGGGATCGACGCCGCCTTCCGGGAGCACGACGTGGACGCCATGGTCGCCGTCACGTCGAGCCCGCCGTGGCCCATCGACCTGGTGAACGGCGACTCCGGGCACGGTTCCAGCTATTCGCCCTGGGCCATCGCCGGCTATCCGGGCGTCACCGTGCCGGCGGGCTACGTCTTCGGCCTGCCGGTGGGGGTCAGCTTCTACGGGCGGGCCTGGGACGAGGCCCGGCTCCTGGGGTACGCGTTCGCGTTCGAGCAGGCCACCGGGGTCCGGCGGGATCCGGAGTTCCTTCCCACGGTGGACCTGGCGGGATCCTGACGGCCGGACCCGACGGGATCTCGGGGGTATGACTCGACGGGAGGTCGACGCGGGATCCACGACGCGCAGGTCGGAAGCCGGCGGCCGAAGGGGGAGAGAACGATGGATCGACGACGTTTCCTGGGACTGATCGCCGCGGGGACGCTGCCGCTCCTCCTCCCGGGAGAGGGGTCCGGCCGGTCACCGGCCGCCCGCCGCGCACGAGGGCAGGGGGGAGGGGAGCCGATGGACGACCGGAACGGGAGGAGCGACGGGCAGAGCCGGGAGCTCGCCCATCCGGAGGCGGCCCGGCTGGACTTCTCCAGCCTGGAGTGGCCGGACCGGCGGTGGAGGGAGCTCCTCTCTCCGGAAGCGTACCGGATCCTGCGGGAGGAGGAGACCGAGCCCCGGGGATCCAGCCCGCTCCTGGAGGAGGACCGATCGGGCACCTTCGTGTGTGCCGCGTGCCGGCTCCCCCTCTTCGATTCCGCGGACAAGTACGACAGCGGTACGGGATGGCCCAGCTTCGTCCGTCCCCTGTCCCACGATCACATCGGGACCAGGCGGGACTTCAAGATGATCCTCCCCCGGACGGAGTATCACTGCGCCCGGTGCGGCGGCCATCAGGGGCACCTCTTCGACGACGGGCCACCGCCCACCGGCGAGCGGTGGTGCAACAACGGCCTGGCCCTCTCCTTCGTGCCCGCCGGGGAGGAGCTCCCGGACCTCCGGGGTTGAGGCCGCCGGCCGCGGCTCAGGCCTGCTTCTCGAGCATCCGGTTCAGGCGTCGGATCTCTGCCTCGTCCAGGTCCTTCGTGTTCACCAGGCTGGTGACGAGGGCCTCCGCCGAGTCCTTGAAGACGTTCTCCAGGACGTACCTCACGGCGTCCCGTCCCGCTTCCTCGCGGGAGACGTTCGGGAGATACCGGTAGGCCTTCCCCTCCTGCTCGTGGTGGACGTGGCCCTTCCGCTCGAGCGTCTGGAAGACGGTGAGAACGCTCGTGTAGGCGAGGTCCTCGTCCAGGATCTCCCGGGCCTCGGTGACCGTCGCCGATCCCTCGTCCCACAGGATGTTCATGATGTCCAGCTCTCGGTCCGTGAACGTGATTCCCACGTCCTTCCTCCTCTGGATGAAACGTCCGTTGATCGTGAATCGGGGCTCCGCGCGCCCCGTGGGGCGGCGACCCCGTCGCATTCGCCGGCCGTCCGACGGCCGCTCCGGGCCGCCTGACGACGCCCTAACGCTATTATGTCGTCAGTATGACGCCAAGCCCCTGCAATGCTGACGCCACCGAGCCGGCCTCGAGCGCCGTAGGGCGGCACTGTGGCCGGAGCCCCGGCGGTTGCCCGCCGGGGGCGGGTCCGGTAGGCATGAGCTCTCCGGACCGGCCGGCCGCGTCACCGCGGAGTTCCGACTACCACCACGGGGAGGGACCGTGCACGAGATGCCGGGGAGTGGGTGTGCGCGACGCGACCGGGACGACCGGGGCGCGGCGATCCGATGAGCGGGGAGTGGGTGGCCGAAGCCTTCGGGCGGCCGGATCCCTTCGTGGGTGTGATCCACGTGCCCCCGCTCCCGGGCTCTCCCGGGTGGGAGGGCCCGTTCCCGGCGGTCCGGGAGCGCGTCCGCGCCGACGCCCGGGCCCTGTCGGAGGGTGGGGCGGACGGCGTCCTCCTGGAGAACTTCGGCGACGCGCCGTTCCATCCCGGCGCCGTGCCCCCGGAGACGGTCTCCCACATGACGGTGCTCGCCCGGGAGGTCCGGGAGGAGGCTCCGGAGCTCCCCCTGGGGATCAACGTGCTCCGGAACGACGGGCGGGCGGCACTGGCGGTGGCCGCGGCCGCCGGGGGCTCGTTCATCCGGGTGAACGTCCTGGTCGGCGCCCGGGTCACCGATCAGGGCATCGTGGAGGGGAGGGCCCATCGGCTCCTCCGCCACAGGGGCGCCCTCGGCGGCGGGATCCGGCTCCTGGCGGACGTCGACGTGAAGCACTCCGCTCCCCTGGCCCCTCGCCCGCCGGAGGAGGAGGCCCGGGAGCTGGTGGAGCGGGCCGGTGCGGACGCCGTGATCGTCACGGGCCCGGCCACCGGGGAGCCGGTCTCGCGTGACGTGCTCGACCGGGTGACGGCGGTCGTCGGGGAGGTCCCCATGTGGATCGGGAGCGGGGTCACCGCCGCCGGTGCGGCCGAGCTCCGCACCGGGCGGCACGGGGTGATCGTCGGGTCGGATCTCCGTGCCGACGGCCGGCCGGGCGGTCCGGTGGTGGCGGCCCGGGTCCGGGAGCTCGCCCGGGCGTGGAGCGCCGATGGCTGAACCGAGAGACCGCCCCCTGTTCATCTGGGACGGCGACTGCGGCTTCTGCCGGTACTGGATGATCCGCTGGCGGGCCCGGGTGGGGGAGCTGGTGGACTTCGCCCCCTATCAGGAGGTGGAGGGGGAGTTCCCGGATCTCGAGCCGGAGGACTTCCGCCGTTCCTCCAAGCTGGTGACGCGCGAGGGGGAGGTCCACGAGGGCGCGGCGGCGGCGTGGCGCCTCATGGCCTACGACCCGGCCTGGCGGTTTCCGTGGTGGCTCTACCGGAGCCTCCCGCCGGTCCGCTGGATCACCGAGGCGGGCTACCGGGTGGTGGCGGACCACCGGTCAGGCTTCGGACGGATCACCCGGTTCGTCTGGGGATCCGATCCCCGGCCGTCGTCGTTCCGGACGGGGACCTGGCTGCTGCTGCGGGCCCTGGCCCTGGTGTACCTCGTGGCCTTCGTCTCCCTGGCCCTCCAGGTGCGGGGACTGGCGGGGCCGGAGGGCCTCCTCCCGGTCGGCGAGTACCTGGCCTGGCTCCGGGAGACGGCGGGGGAGGGACCGGCGGCCTGGCACGCGGCCCCGACGCTGGCCTGGCTGGCCGACGGCGGGACGGCCCTGGCCGCCATGGCCTGGGGCGGAGCCGGGGCGTCGGCGCTCCTCCTGCTGGGCGTGGCGCCGGCGGCGACCGCGGCGGTGGCGTGGCTCCTCTACCTGTCCCTCACGGTAGCCGGCCAGGAGTTCATGGCCTTCCAGTGGGACGCCCTCCTGCTGGAGGTGGGCCTGGCCGGCGTCGTCCTGGCCGCGGTGCCGCCCGTCCGCGGATCCGCTCCCGGGGGCTGGCGGCGGATCCTGCGCCTCCGGGAGGTCTCGCTCCCCGTCCTCTGGATCTTCTGGTGGATCCTGATCCGGGTGACGCTCGAGTCCGGCCTGGTGAAGCTGTCGGGCGGCGATCCCGTGTGGCTGGATCTCACGGCTCTGGCCCATCACTTCGAGACCCAGCCCCTCCCGAACACGGTGGCCTGGTTCGTCCATCACGCCCCGGGATGGATCCACCGCGCCGGGACCGCTCTCACGCTGGCGGTGGAGCTCTGTGCCCCGGCTCTCCTGCTCCTGCCCCGGCGGCTCCGCTTCGCCGGTGCCGGGGCCGTACTCGGGCTCCAGGGCCTCATCGCCCTCACGGGCAACTACGGCTTCTTCAACGTCCTCGTGGCGGCCCTGGCGCTGTCGGCGTTCGACGATGCGGCGTGGCGTCGGGCGGCGTCGCGGGTGCCGGGGGCCGCCCGGGTCCTCGGTGCGCTCGCGGGACGGGACGACGGGGCCCCCGGAGAGGCCGGCCGACGGGCAGGGGGTTCCTGGCGGAGACGGGGACGCCGGGCGGCCACGGCGCTCCTGCTGGCGGTGGCGGTCCCGGTGGGCCTGGCACAGGCCCTCCGGGCCGGAGGGATGGACGAGGGGATCCCGGTGGTCCGGTCGGTGGAAGCGGCGGTGGCCCCGTTCCGTGCGGTGAACGGCTACGGCCTCTTCGCGGACATGACCACGGAGCGTCCGGAGCTGGTGCTGGAAGTGCGGGGCCGGGACGGCCCGTGGAGGGAGGTGGAGTTCGCCTACAAGCCCGACGATCCGGGGGAGCGCCCGGCTCAGGTGGCTCCCCACCAGCCCCGGCTGGACTGGCAGATGTGGTTCGCCGCCCTCCGGGCCCACCGGAGTCCGACGGGACGGCCCTCCTACGACCGCTGGTTCACCGGCCTGGCGGAGGCCCTCCTGTCCGGGTCCCGGCCGGTGGCCGGCTTCCTCGGGGACGGGGAGGGCCGGCTGGCCGACGGGCCGCCGGAGGCGGTGCGGGCGATCCTCTACGAGTACCGCTTCTCCACGCCCGAGGAGCGGGCGGCCACCGGCGACTGGTGGGTGCGGCGTCGGCTGGGGGTCTACCTGCCGGCGGTACGGCTCGGCCCGGAGGGGCTCCGGGTGGTGGGGGAGGAGCGCCCCGGAGCGTCCGGACCCTGACGGCGCCCTCCGGGGCCGCCGCCGGGCCCCCCGGGCGGGTCCTCACTCCGCGGCGAGGTGGAGGTTGACCCAGCCCACCGCCTCGCCGGCCTCCAGCCGGAGCTCCTCCCGGGTGGCCCGGTAGTGGTCGTGATAGGGTCCCGACAGGGCGGGGTCCCGCTCCATCTCCCGCCGCGTCCGGCGGAGGACCAGGGTCTCGGGCACGGCGAGCTCCAGGTTCCGCACCACGTCGCCGTCCCGGACCAGCTCCTCGGCGTCGATCTCGGTACGGCCGGTCCCGATGACCGCGAAGGCCTCACGGTCGGGCTCCCCGGCGATGCCGGACCGGGTCACCTCCCGGGCCGCCCGGGATCCGCCGGCCGCCAGGAGCGGAGCCGTCAGGTCGCCCAGGACGGCGAGCCCGCCGCCCGCTGCACCGGAGACCAGGGTGCGGACCAGGTCGGGGATCGAGGCGACGGGGAGCCGGACTGACACCTCGACGCCGATCTCGGTCCGGCCCTGGATCCGCTCCTTGAACAGGATCCGTTCGGAGAACGGGGACTCGTCGAAGGCCCGCTCGATTCCGTCCCCGAGGTCCAGGGTCTTCACGGCCGTCACGGCCTGGATGCCCGGACGCGGGTAGACGAGCCGCGCGGTGAGGAGGTTGACGGCGGCCGTCTCGTCGAGGGCGCCGTTGTCGTGGACGAAGAGCGAGTCCAGCTTCGCCACCAGCGTACGGTACGGCATGACATCTCCCGGTCCGGGGACGCGTCCCCGCCCGGCGGCCCGTGTCCGCCGGGCGTTCCATCGGCCCTCCCTTCGATTCCCCCTTCGTGTCGGGGGCGCCGCCCCCGCGGACTCCCACTCTACGTCCCCACACATAGCCGTTCAAGGGACTCCCGCTTCGCGATCCGTCGCCTCCGCCCGCGATCTGCTTTCCCGGTATTTGCAGTAGAGAATCCCGGCAAGCTGAGAGCAGAACACCCGAGCAGGGGAGCGGAGCATGGCAGAAGCGAGCGTCGGTGATACGGTCCGGGTCGCTTACGAGGGCCGTCTGGACGACGGGACGGTCTTCGACGAGTCGCCCGAGGGGGAGCCCCTGGAGTTCACGCTGGGCGCGGACGAGGTCATCAACGGATTCGAGCAGTCCGTGGCCGGGATGGAGCCGGGCGACACGAAGACCGTGACGCTGGATCCGGACGAGGCGTACGGGGCTCGCGACGAGGACCTCGTCTTCACGGTGAGCCGGGATCAGCTCCCCGGGGAGCTGGAGCCCGAGGTGGGCGATCCGCTGGAAGTGCGCCCCCCGGAGGGGGATGCCTTCGAGGTCCACGTGGCGGACCTGAACGAGGATCGCGTGGTGCTGGACGCGAACCATCCCCTGGCGGGACGTCCCCTCACCTTCGACCTGGAGCTCGTGGATATCGTGTGAGCCCTCCGCTGCGCCGGCCGGGCCGGTTCACGGGCCCGGGGGCCGTTCCTCCGGGTCCGGGCCCTCCAGGTATCGATCGGTGAAGTCGACGAGCACCCGAATGAACGAGCCGTCGAGCCAGAGGTCCCCGTGGCCGGCACCGGGGACCTCCACCCACCGCCGGGGCTCGGGCGCCGCCTCGTAGAGGGCCCGGACCTGCTCCCCGGGAATCAGGCGGTCCGCCGAGCCGCGTCCCACGAGGACCGGCCCGTCCAGCCGGGCCATACGCCGGAGGGTGGGGAAGGGCGAGGATGACCAGCGGAACCAGGCGTCGGGGAGCCATGGATAGACGGCCCGGGCCGCGGCGGCCAGGTCGGTGAAGGAGGCCGTCACCACGACCGCCCCCACGGGCCGGGACGAGGCCAGGTGCGCGGCCACCGCGCCCCCCAGGGAATGGCCGGCCACCACCAGCTCCCCGGGCGTCACGGCCCGTTCCTCCCGCAGGTGCCGGTAGGCCGCCCGGGCGTCGAGATAGAGGCCCTCCTCGGACGGACGTCCCTCGCTCCGGCCGTAGCCCCTGTAGTCCAGGAGGAACACGTCCAGGCCGGCGTCGGCCAGGTCCCGGGCCAGCGGGGCCCGACCGGCGATGTTCCCCGCGTTCCCGTGGAGGAAGAGCAGGGCGCCCCGGCGTCGGGCCGACGCGGACGGGACCCACCAGCCGTGGACCCGGACGCCGTCCTCGGTCTCCAGCCAGACCTCCTCTCCCTCCCCGAGGTCCCAGGCGGAGGGGCTCGACCGGTCGGCGGCCAGGGAGGCGGGATGGTAGAGGAGGAGCGGGGCGGCCCGACGCACCAGGTCCGGAAAGAGCGCCGGCAGGCCCAGGACCAGGGTCAGGCCCACGGCCCAGGGGGCCAGCCGCTCCGCCACTCGGCGACGCCAGCCCCGGGATTCCGGGTCCGCCGAACCGTCCGGGGACCTCCGGGGAGGCGGTCTGGTATCGTCCGTCGGCACGGGGTCGGCGATTGCAGTGCGTTCCTCTCTCGGGTAGGATATCCTGGCTTCACCGCTCTCCCGGGAGGGCTCGCGCGCGCCCGGAATCCACCCAGCTCAACTCCCATCGCGGATGGCGTCCATCCCGTCGGAAATCAGCCTCGACCTCCAGCCCCGCTCCCGGTCCGACTTCATCGACGTGGCCGAGAAGGTGCGGGAGAGGGACGAGGAGTTCTTCCGCAGGCACCGTCGTACACTCCTCTGCTCGTTCCATACCACCGCGGGCTACCTGGAGGAGTGGATCTGCGAGCGCCTGGGCAACAGCAACGAGGAGCTCGACCGCTTCATCGGCCTCTTCCAGCGCGTGTTCCCTCCCGACGCCGGCTACCATCACGATCGGATGGAGCTCAGGGACGAGCTCACCGAGGAGGAGAAGAAGTGCGAGCCGGTGAACGCGGACTCGCACCTGACCTACATCAGCGCCGGGCTGAAGAACTGCGTGACCTACGAGAATCGACCCGGCCGGCCCATCTACTTCATCGACCTGGACGGGATGAACGAGGATCTCACCCGTACCCGGCGGACCACGGTGGTGGGCTTCGACGACGAGGAGCTGGCCTTTCGGGGAACGGTCTCGATCCCGGTCCCCTCGGAGCACCAGGTGGACTCGTTCAACCTGAAGGAGGACCGGTTCGGCCTCTTCGGTCGCCTCCACGGTCTCCTCCTGGATCGGGACGTCCGCTACGGCCGGGTGGAGATCCGTCTCCCGCCGGCGGAGCGGGACGCCGGGCTCACGGTCAACGAGTACGAGACGCTGCTCATGCGCAACGACCTCCCGGAGGCGATCCGGAACCCCCTCCGCTACATGATGCAGCACGGCCGTCGCTTCCTCCGCAATCCCGGCTCCATCGCCGGCCGGACCAGGGAGTACGCCGTCTACGATCTCCTCCACCTCTACAACGAGGCCATGGACCTCCTGGGAGCGGGCCGGGACGTGACCGACCGTATCCTGTCCCGGCTCTCCGGCCCGGCCTTCCGACTCTTCCGGCTCAAGCGGAGCGTGAGCTTCCTGGTCCGGCCCGACGAGGGCGAGGGCGAGGGAGACCACCGCATCGTGCAGGGCACCTACCAGAGCCCGATCCTGATCCAGCACCGGGCCCCGGAGGAGGGGGAGCGGGAGCTCGAGGTCCGGCTCTGGCGATTCCGTTGAGGGCCGCCAACCGCCCCCGCCGGAGCCGGCACGCGACGGACGCCGGCAGGGTATGAGCCCTCCCATGATCCCCGAGAAGATCGCACGCCTCGCGGTGACGGTGCTCTTCGTGGCCGGCCTCGGCCTGGTCGTCCACCTGAACCGGTCCGCCCTGGCCAGCGGAGACGCGGTGGACGCCGGATTCCGCTTCCAGGAGATCTCCGCGAGGGCCGGCGTGGAGTTCGTCCACCATCCGCCCGAGCTGGATCCCAAGCTCTCCCACATCGAGCCCTACATCGCCATGATGGGGGCCTCGGTGGCCGCGGTGGACGCGAACGACGACGGATGGGTGGACCTCTACTTCACCAACAGCCGCTTCGGCCATCCCAACGCGTTCTACCTGAACCAGGGGGACGGGACCTTCCGGGAGATTGCCGGTGAGGTGGGCCTGGCGGAGCTGAACCGCCGGGGCGAGGGGGTCTCCATGGGCTCCGTGTGGGCCGACTACGACAACGACGGCGACACCGACGCCCTGGTCTACCGGTGGGGGCGGCTCGCACTGATGGAGAACCGGCTGTCCGAGACGGGGACCCTCGCCTTCGAGGACGTGACCGGGGAGGCCGGCCTCGATCGCTGGATGAACTCCAACTGCGCCGTGTGGTTCGACTACGACCGGGACGGGCGGCTGGACCTCTACGTCTGCGGCTACTACCGGGAGGATCTCACCCTCTGGGACCTGGAGACCACCAGCGTCCTTCCGGAGAGCTGGGAATACGCCATGAACGGCGGGGAAAACCGGCTCTTCCGCAATCTGGGCGACGGGCGCTTCCGCGAGGTGACCGACGAGGTCGGCGCGGGGACGACGCGGTGGACGCTGGCGGTGGCCTCGGCGGACCTGAACGACGACGGCTGGCCGGACCTCTACCTGGCCAACGACTACGGGCCCGAGGAGCTCTGGCTGAATCGGGAGGGGGAGCGGTTCGAGCGGGTCGAGGCGGGGCTGGGCGAATCCGGGAGCGGCATGACCGTGGCCCTGGGTGACGTCCAGAGCAGGGGGAGACTCGACGTCTACGTGACCAACATCTCCGAGCGGGGTTACCTGTTCCAGGGGAACAACCTCCGGATCAACTTCCTGGACGAGCTGGGGCGCTTCGAGGAGGTGGCCACCGGTCCCGTGGCCGACGCGGGCTGGGCCTGGGGCGCCCAGTTCGGGGACCTGAACCTGGACGGCCGGGCGGATCTCATGGTGGTCAACGGGATGATCTCCGCCGACCGGAACGACCAGTATTGGTACGACATGGCGAAGATCACCGGCGCCAACAAGGCGATCTTCCAGAACGCCGAGAACTGGCCGGCCATCGGGGACCGGAGCCTCTCCGGATACCAGCGGTCCCGGGTCCTCGTGAACCGGGGGAGCGAAGGCTTCGCCGACGTGGCGGGAAGCGTGGGGATCCAGGACCGGCTCGACGGTCGGGGGCTGGCTCTGGCGGACCTGGACAACGACGGCGACCTGGACGCCGCCGTGGCGAACCAGGCGGACCGGGCGCTGATCTACCGGAACGACGTGGACGGCTCGCCGGGCTGGATCGCCTTCGACCTGGAGGGGACCGTCAGCAACCGGGGGGCGGTGGGGGCCCGGGTCACCGTGTACGGCGAGACTGGCGCCCGAACCCAGGTGAAGACGGCGGCCACGGGCTTCGCGTCGCAGAACGGCCCGAGGCTCCTCTTCGGCCTGGACGGCGAGGCGCGACCCGACAGCACGGTCATCGAGTGGCCTTCGGGCCTCCGGCAGCGCATCGACGGCCCGGCGGGGGAGACCGTCCACCTGATCCAGGAGCCCGATTCCACCGCGGACGGCGGGTGAGGGGGTGAGCGAGAGCGCGTCCGCCGGGGCCGGCGCCGGGGCCGCGTCCCGGGCCGGGTCGCTCCTCCGGAGCCTCCTCCCGGACGGAGCGGTGGACTGGCTGGCGGGGCTCCAGCCCAAGACCCTCATCGTCGCCCTCATCACCACGGTCCTGGTGTTGGGCGAGGCCAGCTACGGGGTCCTGGGGGGCTACGAGCGCCTGGTCGGGGCCCTGGTGGCCTGCATCGTCACGGAGCTCGCGCTGTCCTGGCTGGTACGGGGCGAGCTGGCGAGCCCGGTGAGCGCCTACATCACGGGCGTGAGCCTCGCCATCCTCACGAAGCCGCAGGCCAACATCCTGTGGCCGTTCCTCCTGGGCGGCTTCCTGTCCATCGCCTCCAAGTACGTGATCCGCCACCGGGGTCGCCACCTGTTCAACCCCAGCAACTTCGGCATCGGCGCCCTGGTGCTCCTGGCGCCGGAGAGCGTGGCCATCCTCAGCCAGCAGATGGGAAACAGCCTGGCGGTGAACGCCGTCATCTGGTTCTTCGGCTTGATGATCGTGGCACGGGTGGGGATGCTTCACGTGACCGGGACCTACGTGATCGCCTTCGTGGCGCTGGCCGGTCTCCGCACCCTCGTCGGGGGCGGGGGCCCCTTCCTCGCGGAAGTGGCGCCGGTCACCGGTCCCATGTACCAGCTCTTCGTCTTCTTCATGGTCACCGATCCCCGGACCACCGTCTCCAGCAAGAAGGGAAGGATCGCCGTGGTGCTGATCATCGCTCTGGTGGAGTCTCTCATCCGTACGGCGGCCGACCACGGTGTCGGCTTCCTCGGGCCGCTCTACTACTCGCCGCCCATCCTGGCGCTGTGGCTGGTCGGCCCGGCGGCCATGTGGATCGACCGGCACCGGAAGGCGGAGGCGGGAGCGTGATCGGGCGGGGACGGACCGTCGGCCGGGGCGGCGGCCGCGCCGACGACCGGGCCGACGGCCGAACCGGCGGTCGGTGTCGAGCTCCGTGGTCCCGGGCGGCGTGGCCGGTGGTGCTCTTCATGACGGCGGCGCTCGCCGCTGGCGCGTGCGGGAGCGACGGGGAGCAGGCCGCCGATCCGGGTTCCGGGACGGCGGGGGGCACCGAGGCCCTCACCGCCCGGACCCTGGGCACCGCCTACCTGGAGGACGGCCGGCTGGAGGCGGCCGAGGAGCAGTTCCGCCGCCTGGTGGAGCTGGCCCCCGAGAGCCCGGCGGGCTACGCCAGCCTGGCCCGGGTGGCCCTGCAGAGGGGCGACCCGGCGGCGGCCCTGGACTGGGGCCGACAGGCCCTGGACCGGAGCCCGGCCGAGGCGGGAGGGGAGCTCCGGCTCCTCATGGCCACGGCCCGGGCCGCGGCGGGCGATACGGCCGAGGCCCGATCGTCCCTGCAGGAGCTGGTGGACGGGGACGTGGGCCGGCGGGCCCTGTGGGAGCTGAGCCGGCTCTCTCCCGGGGATCGGACGGCTCTGCTCCGGGAGCTGGTGGAGTCGTCGCCGGAGAACGTGGCGGCGCGCCTGGAGCTGGCCCAGGCTGAGCTGGAGGAGGGTCGGGCCGGAGAGGCGGCGGCGGAGCTGGAGGAGCTCCGTCAGGTGGCGCCGGCGTTCCCGTCCGACGCCGTCGCCGGCTTCGAGGGAGCCCTGGAGGCGGCCCGGGAGGGCCGGGGGGAGGCCGCCCTGGAGGAGCTCGGGGCCTTTCGCCGGCGATACGAGCTGACCACCGCCTACCAGGCGGCGCTGAACGACCTCCGGGGTCCCAGGGGCGTCCGGCCCGGCACCATGGAACTCTCCTTCGCCCGGGGCGTGGCGGGCCGGGCCGCCGGCGAGGCGCTGCATCTTCGTCCGGCCACCGGGACGGTGGGCCTCTCCGAGGCGGCGCCGGGGGTCCTGGCCGCGGGGGACGTGACGGGCGACGGAAGCCCCGACCTGGTCGTGGGGGGTCGGATCTACCGGAACGGGGGCGGCCGGTTCGTCGAGGCGAGCGGCCTCCCGTCCGACGCGGTCCCCGGGGAGGTCCGGTCCGCGGCCGTGGCCGACCTGGACAACGACGGCAGGCTCGACCTGGTCCTGGCGGGCCGGGAGAGGGTGAGCCTGATCCGCTCCGCCGAGGGCGGGCCGGCGGGTGAGGCGGCCGGTGACGGCTCGGCGGGCCGGGTGACCGGGCTCCCCGTGCCCGACGGGACCGCTCCCGGGGACGTGCAGGTGCTGGACCTGGACCAGGACGGGGACCTGGACGTCTTCGTGGCGGCCGGGGGACGGAACCTGGCGTACCGGAACGACGGGGACGGCACCTACACGGAGCTGGCCGGGGAGATGGGCCTGGCCGCCGACGGCGCGGGCTCCCGTCCCGACGCCCTCTTCCTGGACGTCGACGGCGACGGTTACCTGGACCTGGTGGCCACCGGCCCCGGGGGCTCGATCCACCTGTACCGGAACCGGGGCCACGGGCGCTTCGACGCCCGGGAGATCGAGGCGGCGGCGTCCGACGGGCGCGCGGGGGTCTCCCTGGCCGCCGGGGACGTGGACCACGACGGGGCGCCCGAGCTGGTGGTGGCCCGGGACGGACGGACGCCGGTCCTCCTGGAGAACGACGGGACCGGGTCGTTCCGGCGGTCGGGCTCCGTGGCCCCCGGGGAGGGCGACAGTTCGGCCGGGGGAGGGGCCGGGGGGCCGGTGTCGGACCCGGCCCGGGCCCCGGCGGCGCTCCGCCTGGCGGACCTGGACAACGACGGACGGCTGGACCTGATCCGGGTGGGCCCGGCGGCGGCCACGGGGGCCGGGGCCGACCGTCGTCAGCTGGAGGTCTTCTTCGGCCGGGCGGACGGAGGCTTCCGACGGGCGCCGGAGGTGGTGGACGGGTCCGTTCCGGCCGGGACCGACCGTCTCGCGGTGGCGGACTTCGACGACGACGGCGACCTGGACCTGGTGGTGGCCGGATCCGGGGGGCTGGCGTACCTGCGGAACGACGGGGGCAACGCCAACCACTTCCTCCGCCTCCGGCTGGTGGGCCTCCGCGACGGCAGCGGCAAGAACAACCACTTCGGCATCGGCGCCCGGGTGGAGGTCCGCGCCGGGGACCTGTACCAGACGCGGACCGTCCAGGAGCCGGTGACCCACATCGGCCTGGCCGACCGCTCCCGGGCGGACGTGGTCCGGATCGTGTGGCCCAACGGGGTGCCCCAGGTCCGCTACGAGGCGAGCGCCGGCACAGCTGCCGCCGAGGACCAGGAGCTGAAGGGTTCCTGCGCGTTCCTCTACGCCTGGGACGGCGAGGGCTACGAGATGGTCACCGACGTCATGTGGCGCTCGGCCCTGGGCATGCCCCTGGGCATCATGAGCGGGCCCGGGGCGCCGGAGGACGCGCGGTCGGGGCCGGGGTCGGGCGGCGCCGGCGCGCCCGCCTCGCCGGCCCGCTACGCGCCGCCCGGGGCGTCGCTGGAGTACGTCCGGATCCCGCCGGGAGCCCTCCGGGAGCGGGACGGGGCCTACTCCCTCCGGCTCACCGAGGAGCTCTGGGAGGTGGCCTACGTGGACGAGCTCCGACTGGTGGCGGTGGACCACCCGGACACGGCGGAGCTCTTCGTGAACGAGGCCTTCCGACCGCCGGGCCCGCCCAACGACGAGCTCCACCCGGTGTCGGCCCGTCGGCCCCCGGCCGCGGCGTGGGACGGCGAGGGCGAGGACGTCCTGCCCGAGCTGAGGGCCTCCGACGACGTCCACGTGGCGGATCTCACGCCCACCCGGTACCAGGGCGTGACCGAACCGCACGAGATCGTGCTCCGGGCGCCGGAGACGGAGGTGGGGGAGCGGATCCGGCTCTTCCTCCGGGGATGGGTCTTCCCCACCGACGCGAGCATCAACGTGGCCATCGGCCAGAACCCCCGGATGTCGGTGGTCCCGCCGTACCTGCAGGTGCCGGACGGGGAGGGCGGCTGGAGGACGGTCATGCCCGACCTGGGATTCCCCTCGGGGAAGGAGAAGACCGTGATCGCCGACCTCACCGGGCTTCTCCCGGCGGAGGATCCGCGGGTGCGGATCCGCACGAGCATGGAGGTCTACTGGGACGAGGCCTCCTTCGCCGTGGCCCGTCCCGACGTGGAGCTCCGCCGGACGGCCGCCCATCCCCACCGCGCGGAGCTGGCCTACCGCGGCTTCTCCCGGGAGTACCGGAAGGGCGGCCGGCACGGGCCCCACTGGTTCGACTACGACTCCGTGAGCCAGGAGCCCCGGTGGGGTCGGGCCATCACCGGACGGTACACCCGGTACGGTGACGTCCGGGAGCTCCTGACGGCGGCCGACAGCCGGTCGGTGGTCATGGCGCCGGGCGACGAGATCGAGCTCTCCTTCCCGTCCGACGCCTTCCCCGAGCTCCCGGCGGGGTGGAGCCGGACCTTCCTGCTCTACAGCAACGGCTGGATCAAGGACGCCGACCTGAACACCCGCACCGGGCATACCGTGGAGCCCATGCCCCATCACGGCCTGTCGGCGTATCCGCCGCCGCCGGGGGAGCGCTTTCCCCGGGACTCTGCCGACCGCGCCTACCTGGAGGAGTACCAGACCCGGGTGGTGGAACCCCGGCCCTCGCCGCTGTCGGTGGACGGGGGCTGACCGTCCGCCCGCCTGGCCGCCGGGTCCGCCGGGGCGGCCGGGTCCCGGTGTCCGTCGGCGACCTCGACGGACGGGTCGTCAGGTGTCCGCCGCCGGGGCTCCCTCCAGCTCCGAGGTGCAGTTCGGGCACCGGCGGGCGGCCACGGGGATGTTCGTGGCGCAGTGCGGGCACGCCTTCTCGGTGGGCGGGGGCGGGGCCTCCGCCTCCTCCCGCTCGATCCGCTGGTAGCCCTTCACGAAGAAGAAGACGGCCAGCGCCACGATGAAGAAGCTGATCACGTTGTTGAGGAAGACGCCGTAGTTGATGGTGGCGGCGCCCGCCTCGGTGGCGGCGGCCAGGGAGGCGTACTCCCCGCCCGAGAGGTTCAGGTACAGCTCGGAGAAGTCGGTGCCCCCGGTGAGCAGGCCGATGGGGGGCATGAGCACGTCCTGGACGAAGGAGCTCACCACCGTGCCGAAGGCGGCCCCGATGATGATCCCCACGGCCAGGTCCACCACGCTGCCGCGGGCCACGAACTTCCTGAAGTCGCTCCACATGGTTCCCTCCTCGTCGTGACGGGTTGATCTGCGCGACTCGTCGGCGCCCCCCGGCCCTCTACCGGGCAGACGTGCGGCCATCGGGAAGCCGTCCGGCCGTCAGGCGGCCGTCCGGACCTCCACGGGCCGGATCTGGATCGTCTGGAACGGCATGTCCACGCCGGCTTCCCGCAACGTCGTGTAGACACGCTCCCGGAGCTCGGCCCGCTTGGAGCCGTGGAGGCGCTCGTCGTCGAGCCAGGCCTGGAGCTGGATCGTGTTGGTGTAGTCTCCCAGCTCGGCGACCACCACCTGGGGCGACGGATCGTCCATGAAGTCCGGGTCGCCCGTGACGAGCCCCCGGAGCAGGCGCCGCACCCGGTCCAGGTCCTCCTCCACCCCGACGCCCACCGTCACGGCGATGCGCAGGTGGGGATAGTTCGTGTACGAGGCCACGGTCTTGTTCACCATGTCGGAGTTCGGGATGGCCAGCATCCGACCGTCCGGGGTGACGACCCGGGTGGAGCGAAGGGTGATGCGGTCCACCCGGCCGTAGTGCTCCTCCACTTCCACCAGGTCGTCGATGACGAAGGGACGGTCCCAGTAGATCAGCAGGCCGCTGATGATGTTCGACAGGGCGTCGCGGGCCGCGAATCCCACGGTGAGGCCCGCCACGCCCAGGCTGGCCACGAGCGAGGCGGTGTGGACGCCCAGCTCGCCCGCGGCGGCCACGAGCCCCGTGGCCACCAGGCCGTACTTGGCGAACGCCCGGACGAACGACGCCGTCGTCCCGTCCACGCTGGCCCGCCGGAGCATCCCGTCCAGGGGTCGGCGGAGCAGGATCCAGGCGAGGACGAAGGCGGCCAGGGTGAGGGCCGACGTGAGTAGGCTCACCGAGATCCGGGCCAGCGCTGCACCGAGCAGGTCGGGGTCGAACCGCGTGCCGAGGCGTGTCAGGACGCGCGTGAGGAAGTCGATCATCGGATACCTCCCTGCGGAGTGGGGTCCGTCGGTGGATCCGGATCCCGGCGCAAGCTTCGTACGCCCGGACTGCTCCTTGCGACGTCAGGCACACCGTCGCGATGGTGGGAGGTGGGAGAGAGGCGGCTCTCTCCCGATGGGTTCGACCGACGCCCCCCTTCTCTCGCGGGCGAGCTCGGGAAGCATGGACGGAGCACAGGGGAGGTCCGCACCGAATGCGAGTACTCATCGTGGGAGCGGGCGCGGTGGGATATCATCTGGCCGAGCACCTCTCCCGTGAGGAGCACGACGTGGTGGTGGTGGAGCAGGATCCGGACCGGGCGGCGGAGGTCTCCGCCAGCCTGGACGTGCTCACCGTGGAGGGAAACGGCGCGTCGGGCTCGGTGCTCCGGGACGCGGGCCTGGAGGACGCCGAGCTCCTTCTGGCGGTGACCAGCAAGGACGAGGTGAACCTCGTGGCCTGCCTCGCAGCCTCCCGGCTGGACGTGGACTTCCGGGTGGCCCGGATCCAGAACCCGGACTATTACGAGGAGGACAGCGTCCTCTCCCGGGAACGGATGGGCATCGACGTGATGATCAACCCCGAGCGGGAATGTGCCTGGGAGACCTTCCAGCTCCTGAACAGCGAGGCCGCCACCGACCTGGTCCAGTTCGCCGGGGGCCGGCTGCAGCTCGTGGGGCTGCGGGTGAGGGAAGGGGCCCGTGTGGCGGGAAAGAGCCTGATGGAGCTGGACCGGGAGCTGGCGGGCCGCCGCTACGTCACGGCTGCCATCGTCCGGGACGGCGTGACGGAGATCCCGGGGGGCGCGAGCCGTATCGAGGCCGGGGACCAGATCTATCTCCTGGCGCCGGCCGGGGAGATGCCCGACGTCCCCCCGCTGGCCGGCTACGAGGACTTCCGGCTGCGACGCGTCATGATCGCCGGGGGGAGCCAGGAGGCGCTCTACCTGGCCCGTCACCTCCACGAGCACGGCGTGGCGTGCACCATCATCGAGGAGGACCGACGCCGGTGCGTGGAGCTGGCCGAGGAGCTGCCCGAAGCCCTGGTCCTCCACGCCGACGCCACGGAGATGGAGCTCCTGGAGATGGAGGGCGTCGGTGGGATCGACGGCTTCGTGGCGTTCACGGGCCAGGACGAGACGAACCTCCTCACCTGCCTCCTGGCCAAGTCCCAGGGGGCCCGGAGGGTCATCGCCCTCATCGACAAGGTGAACTACATGCCCCTGGTGAGCCGGGTGGGGGTCGACGCGGTGGTCTCCCCGCGGATGTCCACGGTGAGCGGGGTCCTCCGCTACGTCCGCCGGGGCAACGTCCGCCGGGTTGCCATGCTCAAGGACACCGACGCCGAGGTCCTGGAGCTGGAGGTGGGCGACGGGGCCGAGGCCGCCGGGGTGCCCCTCCGGGAGGCGGACTTGCCGGAGGCGGGGCTCGTGGGTGCGATCCTGCGGGACGGCGACGTCATCCTCCCGAGAGGGGACGACGCGATCGAGGCCGGGGATCGGGTGGTGGTGTTCGTCCTCCCGGAGGCGGTGGCCGAGTACCAGCGGATCTTCGCCTGAGGGGACCGTGAGGATACGCCATCTGGTCCACGTGGTGGGCCTCCTCCTGGTGGCCCTCTCGTCGGCCCTGCTGGTCACGGCGGGGGTGGCGGGGATCTACGGCGACGGGGACGCCTGGGCCTTCCTGACCACGGCCGTGGGATCCGCCGGGTCCGGCTACCTGATGGCCCGGGCCACGGGGCTGGAGCGGGAGCTGAGCGTGCGGGAGGGCTACGCCGTGGTGGCCGTGGCCTGGATCTCGGTGGCGACGGTGGGGGCCGTGCCCTACGTGCTCACCGGGGTCCTGGACTCGCCGACGATGGCGTTCTTCGAGTCGATCTCCGGGTTCACCACCACGGGGGCGACGGTCTTCGCCGAGATCGACGGCCTGCCCCACGGGGTCCTCTTCTGGCGAAACCTCACCCAGTGGCTGGGCGGGATGGGGATCATCGTCCTGGGCGTGGCCATCCTGCCGTTCCTCGGGGTCGGGGGGATGCAGCTCTTCAGGGCGGAGGTCCCCGGTCCGACGTACGAGCGGCTTCGTCCCCGGATCGCCCAGACGGCGAAGCTCCTCTGGCTGGTGTACGCCGGACTCACCGCCGCCGAGGCCGTGCTGTTCCTGGCCGGGGGGATGTCCGTCTTCGACGCGGTGACCCACTCCTTCACCACCCTGTCCACGGGGGGCTTCACCCCCCATACCGCCTCCATGCGGTATTTCGACTCGCCGTACATCCATTACGTGACGATCCTCTTCATGTACCTGGCGGGGGTGAACTTCACGCTCCACTTCCGGGCCCTCCAGCGGGGTCCCGGGGCGTACGCGGACGACCCGGAGTGGGGGTTCTTCACCCGGATGGTCCTGGGCGCCTTCGCCGTCGTCTTCCTGGTGGTCTGGGCCGGCGGCGGGTCGGGCGGAGGACTGGAGAGCACGGTCCGCGACACGCTGTTCCAGGTGGTCTCCATCGGGACCACCACGGGATTCGTGTCGGCGGACTACGAGGAGTGGGCGCTGGGGGCCCAGGTGGTGCTCCTGCTGCTCATGTTCGCCGGAGGGTCCGCGGGGTCGACGGGGGGAGGCGTGAAGTCCGTCCGGATCATGGTCCTGGTCCGGCAGGCGTTCGCCGAGTTCCGGAAGAGCGTCCATCCCCGGGCCGTGATCCTCACCCGGGTGGGGAAGACGGCCCTGGAGGAGTCGACGGTCCTCAGGATCCTGAGCTTCCTGCTCCTGTTCCTGCTGCTGTTCGCCGGGGGCGTCCTGGCCCTGGCGCTCCTGGGCCACGACCTGGTCACGGCGGTGGGCGCCAGCGCGGCCAGCATCGGGAACATCGGCCCCGGCCTGGGGGAGGTGGGCGCCGTGGACCACTACGGGTGGATGGACCCGGCGTCCCACCTGCTGCTCTGCTTCCTCATGCTGGCGGGGCGCCTGGAGATCTTCACCGTGCTCCTCCTCTTCCATCCCGAGCTCTGGAGGCGACGCGGGAGCTGAGGAGGGCCGGCTCCGGGGGCGCCCTCAGCCGCCGCCCCCGCCCTCCGGCTCGCCCCCGGCGTCGATCCCGTCGAGGAGTCGCTCCACGGCGGCCCGGAGCTGCTCGTCCTCGCCGTCGGCCCGGTCGCTCGGGCTCCGCCGGATGACCACGTCGGGCACCGCGGGGCCGAGCTCCATGTTCTCCCCGGTGGCCTTCACGTACCAGGCCCGGAAGGGGAGGCGCACGAAGGAGCCGTCCAGGAGTCCCGCGCCTCCGGTGGAGATCACCGCCCCGAAGGTGGGCTCGCCCACCAGGGGCCCGAGCCCCAGGGTCTTGAACGCGTGGGAGAAGATCTCCGCGTTGGAGTAGGAGTTCTGGTTGGCCAGCGCCGCCGCCGGTTTCGTCCAGGCCGACAGCGGCAACCGCTCGCCGAAGGGATAGTGCTCGCGGAACCGGGGGTGGTTCGCCTCCAGGTCGGGGGTGGCGCCACGGGGCACCGTGTAGGCGTGCTGCCGGTAGGTGAGCACCGTCATGAGCATGTCGGTGGTCCATCCGCCGCCGTTGAAGCGCACGTCGATCAGCAATCCCTCCTTTCCGGATCCCGCGGCCTCGAGCTCCCGCTCGAAGCGCTCGAAGCTGGGCCAGTTCATGCCCTCCACGTGGATGTAGCCCAGCCGTCCGTCCGAGTACTCCTCGGTGAGCTCCCGGCGGCGATCCACCCACTCCCGGTAGAGCTCGTCGGAGATGGAGCCCGCGGGGCGGACGACCACGCGCCGGGAGGTGCCGTCCTCTCCGCGGACGTCCAGGGCGACCCGCTCGTCGACGGTCCCGTTCAGGAGAGAATAGAAGCTCTCCTCGGCGGGCCGGACCGGCGTCCCGTCGACGGCGGTGATCACGTCGCCGGGACGGAGGCGGCTCCCCTCGCGGTCCGCCGGCGTCCGGGGCACCACGCGGACCACCCGGACCCCGTCCTCCACGGGCTCGATCTCGACGCCCAGCCGGCCCGTGCTCTCGGGCTCCCGGTCCGCCCGGTCGCCGGTGTAGAGGCCCAGGTGGCTCGCGTTGAGCTCCCCGAGCATCAGGTTGAACACGTGGGCGAAGTCCCGCTTCGTGGACGCCTTCATCGCCCACGGCTCGTACTTGGACCGGAGGGCCCGCCAGTCCTGGCCGTGGAAGCCGGGGTCGTAGAAGTTCCGGTCCAGCAGCCGCCAGGCCTCGTCGAACACCTGACGGCGCTCCTCCGGATGCCGGACCTCCATCCGGGCGGAGAAGGAGACGGGATCGAGCTCGACGCGGTCCGATCCGGCGGCCGCCCGGGCCAGTCGCCCTCCGGGCAGCAGCATCCAGAGCTCCTCGCCCCCGGGCGCCAGGGCCAGGGCCCGGGGCGAGCGATCGCCGGTGGTGAGCCGGGTGGCTCCCGTGCCGTCCCACCGGACCTTCCAGAGATCCTGGTCGGCCTCCCAGCTCTGCCGGCTGTTCCGGTTGGTGACGAAGTAGAGCGTCTCCCCGTCGGAGGAGATCACCGGGTCGGACTCGTTGCCCGGCAGGGCGGTGACCTGGGTGAGGCGCTGCCAGATGCCCTCCAGGTCGATGGCCACGGTGTCGCCGGCCGCCCCGACGTCGCCGCCCTCCCCGTCTCGGCCGGGCGTCTCCTCCTCCTCGTCGTCCCCGGGCTCGGCGGTCGGCCGGAGCTGCTCCAGCTCCCAGTCCTCCCGGGTCCGCTCCCAGTCCTCCTCCCGGAGCCAGGCGTACCACAGGTCGTCGTCGCCGTTGTTGCGGTTGGAGACGAACCCGAGCTTCGATCCGTCCGGGCTCCAGACGGGTGAGCCGTCGTCCCGGGGGTGCTGGGTTACGTTCACCGGGCCACGGGAGCCGTCGGCCGACAGGATGTAGACCTCGGTGTTGAAGTTCAGGTCGTCCCGGGCGTAGGCGAGCCACCGGCCGTCCGGGCTCCAGGCCACGTCCTCCGGCTCGGCCCAGCCCGTGAGGAGGGTGTCCTGGCGTCCCAGCTCCCCGCCCTCGAGGTCGGCCACCACCAGGGTGCCGCGTCCTCGCCGGAAGGCGATCCGGTCGCCCGACGGCGCCACCACGGGAGCGCGCTCCGCGCCGTCCGTCCCGGTGAGGGGCGTGACCCCGTGGGACAGGGCGAAGAAGAGGTCCGACTCGGCGGAGTCGGCCGAGGTCAGGGCATAGAGGTCGTAGTCGCCGTCCCGGTCCGAGGAGAACACCAGCGTGGTGTCGTCGGCCCAGGCCACGTCCCGGTCTCGCCAGGGATGGCGCGTGAGACGTAGCGTGCGCGTCCGGGCGTCGGCGGCCGTGTCGGCCACGGTGAGGAAGATCTCGCCCCGGACGACGAAGGCGGCGTACCGGCCGTCGGGCGAGACGGCGTACTCGTCGGCGCCGTCGGTGAACGTCTCCCGCTCCACGCTGGCATATCGCTCGTCCCGGGGGATCCTGACCTCCAGGGGCGTGACCTCGCCCCCGTCGTCCGGGCGGAGCAGGTGGATCCCGGTGGCGCGCTCCAGCGCCACCAGACCGCCGTCGGCGCTCACGTCGAATCGGCGCGGGCCGTCGTCCTCGAAGCGGGTGAGCTGCTCGGGCTCGCCGGCGGGGCGGCCGTCGTCGGTCAGGCGCAGCCGGTAGAGGTCGTACGTCCCGTCGCGCTCGCTCAGGTACATCAGGTCCCGGGGCCCGGCCCAGGCGGGCCGTACGTCGTTGCCCTCGAACTCGGTGAGCTTCCTGAAGGAGCCGGCCTCCGTGTCGTGGAGCCACACGTCCCGGTCCGCCGGTCCCCGGTACCGCTTCCGGTCCGGGTCGTTGGCGCCGAAGGTGAACGCCACGAAGCGGCCGTCCGGGGACATGGCCGGACGGTAGCCGGTGGCGTCCAGGAGACGCGAGGGGGTGCCCCCGTCCGCCGGCATCGTGTGGAACTCCCGCTCCCACTCCGCCTGCACGTAGGTCCGCACCGTGGAGAAGAGCAGCCGTCCGCCGGGCGTCCAGCCGCCGAGCTGGTCGTCGGCGGAGTGATGGGTCAGACGCTCCGGCGTCCCGCCCGCCGAAGGCACCACGAAGAGGTCCTCGTTCCCGTACCGGTCGCTCTGGAAGGCGATGCGGTCGCCGTCGGGGCTCCAGCGGGACGCTCCTTCGTAGGCCTCGTGGATGGTGAGCCGGGTGGCCGTGCCGCCGTCCACGGGGACGGTGAAGAGGTCGCCCTGGAAGGAGAAGGCCACGGTCCCTCCGTCCGGGCTCACCGACGGATACCGGATGAAGGGGTCGTCGGCCGAGGGCTCACCGATCTCCTGGGCGGCGGAGGTCGTGACGCCGGTGACGGCGCCGTGGGACAACGCCGCGGCGACGGCGGCGAGGAGGGGGAAGCGGAGAAGTCGGGGAAGGGGGATGCTCATGTCCGGTGCTCCTGGCTGGTTGACGCTTCGTCATCGACCGCCCGCGGAGGCCGGGGGCTGGCCCCGGCGGAGGCTCGGGCCAATGATGGGTGAAGGACGGCGGGAATGCCATCCTGAACAGGGGAGGACCCGTGGAGCCCGAGGTCGAGGGGATCCTCGAGACGGCCCTGTACGTGGAGGACCTGGACCGGTCGGAGCGGTTCTACCGGGAGATGTTCGGCTTCGAGCCGCTGGTGAGGGACGAGCGGCTCCGGGCGCTCAGCGTCCGGGATCGGAACGTCCTCCTGCTGCTGGCACGCGGTGCGTCGGCGGCGGACGTGGAGATCCCCGGGGGGACGATTCCCGGGAGCGACGCCCGCGGGGAGATCCACCTTGCCTTCGCCGTCCCGGAGGACACGCTCCCGGCCTGGTCGGGGCGCCTGGATCGGCGGGGCGTGGACGTGGAGAGCCGCGTACGGTGGCCGAGGGGAGGGGAGAGCCTCTACTTCCGTGACCCCGACGGGCACGTGGTGGAGCTGGTGACGCCGGGCTGCTGGGAGATCTACTGAGGGGGGCTCCCGGAACGGAGTCCCGCGCCCCCGGCCTCAGCCGCCCAGTCCGTACTGGGCCACCGCCTTCATCATGTCGGTCGTGCTCACCACGCCCAGGAGCTTCCCGTCCTCCACCACCAGGACCCGGTGCACGTCGGCCCGGAGCATCCGCCGGGCGGCCTCGCTGGCCTCCGTGTCGGGGGGAAGGGTCAGCACCTCGGGGGTCATGATCTCTCCCACCCGGACCTCCTCCAGGTCATGTCGACCCCCGTCCCCTTCGGGAGAGAGGCCGAACCGCTCGTACAGGTCCGCGGTGCCGCCGCCACCGATCTCCGTGAAGTAGGCGGCGGCCGGCTCGTCCTCGTCGGCCGCCGGCTCGAGTCCCCGGGTCTCAAGGCCCATGTCCTCGGCCAGCGTCCACTCCGACGTCCCCGCTTCCTCCGGACCACGGACGGGCGCCTGCCGATCGGCGTCGAAGTGCATGAGGTCGGTGGCCGAGATCACCCCGACCAGCTCGGAACCGGAGACCACCGGGAGCCCCGAGACGTGCTCCGCGGCGAGGAGCTCGGCCGCCTCCCGGAGCGTGGCCTGCGGGTCGATGGTGAGGGGGTCGACGGTCATGATGTCGTGGAGTCGGACCATCCGGTCCTCCTGGTTGCGTTCAGGAGAGCTCGTCGAGGAGGCGACGCGCGACCCGGGCCGTCCGGGCGTGGATTTCCACCGTGTCTTCCAGGCGGTGAGCGTAGCCGCCGGCGAGCAGGATCACCACCGGGATGCCGGCCTCCCGGGCCCGACCCAGCACCGTCCGGTCCCGGCGAGCCAGGCCTTCCCGGGTGAGCCCCACTCCGCCGAGCTGATCCCGACGGTACGGGTCCGCTCCGGCCAGATAGAGGATCAGCTCCGGGTCGAAGGCGCCGGACATCTCCTCCAGTGCGTCCTCCAGGGCGCGGAGGTACCGCCGGTCCCCGGTCCCCGACGGCAACCCCACGTCCAGGTCGCCCCGCGGCTTCCGGGCCGGGTAGAGGTCGGACTGATGGAGCGAGAGGGTGTAGGTGTCGGGATCCGACCGGAAGATGGCCGCCGTGCCGTTGCCGTGGTGCACGTCACAGTCCACCACCGCCGCCCGCCGGAGGCGTCCCGTCGACCGAAGCGTCCGGACGGCGACGGCGACGTCGTTCAGCAGGCAGAAGCCTTCTCCGTGGTCGGGGAACGCGTGGTGGAACCCGCCTCCCAGGTGGATCGACAGGCCCCGGTCCAGTGCCAGCTCCCCGGCGAGGATCGACCCGCCGCAGCAGATCCGGAAGGCCTCCCGCACCTCCGGGGAGAAGGGGAGCTCCATCCGCCACACCTCCGCCGGGGCGAACGACCCGCCACGGAGCTTCTCCAGGTAGGCCTCGGTGTGGACCAGCCGGAGGTGCTCCCACGCGACGGGCTCGGGGCGGTGGACGTGCCGTTCCAGGATCACCCCTTCCTCCACGAGGCGGGCGTGGACGAGGCGGTACTTCTCGGTGGGGAAGACGTGCCGGCCCAGGTCCATCTCGTAGTGGGGCGACCAGACCACCGGGAGGGAGGCGCTCCCCCCGCGGGGCCGGTCTCCGCTCGATGGGTCGCCGGTGAGTGCGGACATCCCGTCGCCACCGTCCGTCGGTGCTCGCTGGAGGTCACGGGCCAGGCCCCCCTCCGGCCGGGCTCGTCCGGGTCGAGGGTACGCCGGAGACGGGGGCGTCCCGAAACGGTGCAAGCGGCGTGCGACGCCGGAGCTCCCGTCGCTGGCTCCGGGATGCGGTGGGGACTCTCCGGCGGCATGGCAGATGAAGGGGGTCTGTGGCGGATCTTCCATCCTGCGAGAGGAGCGGGCTCGGCTCATGTCGGTGATCATCGGAGTGGCGGGCGGTACGGGCTCCGGCAAGACCACGGTGTCCCGTGCCCTGGTGGACAGGGTGGGCCGGGAGAAGATCGCCTACCTCCAGCACGACGCCTACTACCGGGACCGGAGCCACCTCCCGCCGCCGGAGCGGGACCGGATCAACTTCGACCATCCCGACGCCCTGGAGACGGAGCTCCTGGTGGAGCACCTGGGTCGCCTGCAGGAGGGCGAGTCCGTGGAGATCCCCACCTACGACTTCACCCGCCACGTGCGGGGGGAGGAGACGGTGACGGTGGAGCCGCGTCCCGTCCTGCTGGTGGAGGGGATCCTGGTCCTGGCGGAGGACGCCCTCCGCCAGGCCATGGACGTGAAGATCTACGTGGACACCGCCGCCGACATCCGCTTCATCCGACGTCTCCGGCGCGATCTGGAGGACCGCGGGCGGTCGCTGGAATCGGTGGTCTCCCAGTACCTCGAGGAGGTACGGCCCATGCACCTGGAATTCGTGGAGCCCAGCAAGCGACACGCCGACGTCATCGTTCCCGAAGGGGGCTTCAACCGTGTGGCGCTGGACATGCTCGTGGACCGGATCGAGCAGCTGGCGGCCGAAGACGCCGGATAGCGCGGCTCCCACGCTCGCAACATTCGGCCCCGCCGGGGTATATTGCCCGGTATCCGAGTCCGGGGTCGGCCGCATCGGACCGCGCCCCGGTCACGACGGCTGACGCCCCCGAGGAGGACACGCCATGCTGATCCGGGACATCGTCGGTACGACCCTGGCCGGCCTGACCGCCGCCGCCCTGGCGCTGGCTCCGGGCCTCTTCCAGGCTCCGGTGCCGGCCTCGAGCGCCGCCGGAACGACCGTTTCCGGCGCCCCGGCTCCCGTGGAGGCGGCACCGGCCACCGTCCATCCGTGTCCCGAGACCACCGAGTCCGAGTGCCGGGCCGTCTTCCTTCCCCCGATCGCCCGCAACGACTCCGACGGCGCGGCCCATACGGGCCACCAGCCCGAGGTCGAGATCTGCGGCCCGCTGGACGAGGGCGTGAGCCCCGAGAGCGTCTCGAGCTGCGATGACGCCGGGACCGGTGGGCAGGTGGAGTACTTTCCCTCTGGATGCGGAAACCCCAACGACTGCGTGAAGGTCACCGCCGATCACTACCATGCGAACTGGCATACGGGTGAAGACGACGGCGGTCCGGGTAAGGCCAAAGGGAAGGCCGACGATGGGCTGGAGGATGGGTACTACCTCATCGATGTCCGCCTCGACGGTAGCTCCAGCGGGGGCGTGGTCGTCGAGCTCGGTCAGGGTGGTGGCAGAGCACAGCCTCCGAAGTTCAACAACGGCAGCACGATCCCCATCAGGTTCCGCCTCCACGACAAGATCGTAGGCTGAGCCGGAAGCCTTCGCGTCACACCCCTCGGGCCGCCTCCTCGGGCCGGCCCGGGATCTCCGTCCTCCGGGCGCGGCCCGATTCTTTCTCGGCCGGTCCCCGGGACCTCTCACCCTCACCCTGACCCGGACCCGGTAATCTTCACGTCCGAATGGCCGACCAGTCCTCCGCCAGGCACCTGAAGAGAGAGGTCGGCCCGGGACGAGCGCCATGAAGAAAGGCCGGATGGCGATCCTCTTCGCCACGGTCCTGGTGGACATGGTGGGGTTCGGCATCGTGCTGCCCCTCCTGCCGTTCTACGCGGAGGACATGGGGGCGAGCCCCTTCATGGTCACGGTGGTCATCGCCTCCTTCTCCGCCGCGCAGCTCGCCGCGGCGCCGGTCTGGGGGAGGGTCTCGGACCGACGTGGGCGCCGTCCGCTGATCATCGCCGGACTGTTCGCCTCGGCCGCCTCCTACGTGCTGTTCGCCGTGGCCGAGACGCTCCTGGTGCTCCTGCTGAGCCGGGTCGCGGCGGGGGCCGCCGGTGGGACCATCTCCGTGGCCCAGGCCTACGTGGCCGATTCCACCGAGGAGAAAGACCGCGCACACGGACTGGGGCTCCTGGGGGCCGCGTCGGGCATCGGCGTGATGGTGGGGCCGGCCATCGGCGGGTTCTTCAGCCAGTGGGGGCTGGGCGTTCCGGGGTGGGTGGCGGCCGGTCTCTGTGGGCTGAACGGAATCGCCGCTCTGTTTTTCCTGCCGGAGTCGTTCTCCGAGGAGAGCCGGCGGGAAGCGACGAAAGCCAGCGAGGCGGCCACGCTGCGCTCGTGGCTGGAGAGCCTGCTGGCGCCCCGGCTCCGGAAGCTGCTGGGGATCTACTTCCTGTCCATCACCTCGTTCACCGCCATGACGGCCGTCCTGGCCCTCTACGTGGAGCGGGTGTTCGGCATGGACGCCAGCGACATGGGGGTGGTCTTCACGCTGGCCGGGGGATGCACCGTTCTGGTCCGCGGGGGGATGGTGGGCTGGCTGGCGCGGAAGCTGGGCGAGCACCGCCTGGTCCGGGCCGGTGCCCTGCTCCTCTGTCTCACCCTCGCGTCGCTGGCGGTGATCCCGAACCGCTGGTGGCTCGGCGCCGTGGTCCCCCTCTGGGCCCTGGCCACGGGCATCCTGTTCCCGTCGCTGGCCAGCATGGTCTCCCGGACCACCGACCGGCATTCCCAGGGTTCGATCCTCGGGGGGAGCCAGATCGTGGGGGGGCTGGGGCGGGTCATGGGGCCCATCTGGGCCGGCGTCCTCTTCGAGCGGTTGGCCATCGGGAGCCCGTTTCTGGTGGGTGCCGGGCTGGTGGCCGTGGCCCTCGTCTCGGCGCTGGGCCTGGAGCCGCCGCCGGGACACGAGGAAGAGCCGTCGCTGGCCACGGTGCTCCGGCCGGGCGAGACCGGCTGATGGGTTCGTTATCCCATAGGTGAGGTGAAGCGATACATATCAGTGGTCACCAATGAGATGCACCGTCTCTCCGGAGGGTGACCCTTCGATCTCGATCCGGCAGCAGGTCATCTCCTCGACGAGGGCTGCCGTGCTGCGTGCGTGGGACGTGATCCCGGTGGCCCGGTAGGTCCCGCCACCCTTCAGTGCCAGCGGGGTCAGGAGCTGGTCCGCCAGATAGGGGCCGACGGGAGCGTCGGCGTCGAGAAAGCTCCGGGCTTCGCGACACGCTTCCAGCGCCACCTCCTCGGCGGGCACTCCTCTGCGGCCGAACCCGGTGAACACCTCGGAGTGAGTGGACAGGACCACCTCGATCATGATCACGTTCCCGGGCCCCCGCGGATCCTCGATCTCCACGATCTCCATGGCGTCGGGACGGAGGTCCAAGAAGGCGTGGGCGGTGGAGACCTCCCGCTCGGCGATGTGGACGGGGAGATCCGAGACCACCGCTCGCGCGCGACAGGCCCGGACCGGACCGCGAGAGACGAGCTCCAGGGGGGACGGGGGGCTCCCGGGGGTCACCCGGACCCGGAGGTGTCCGCCTCCCGCCGGGTGGAATCCCGGCCGTACGAGGATGGACCGCACCCGTTCCGTATCCCGGTTCAGGAGGGGGATCAGGCACCGCTCGAGGAACTCGTAGGGCGGGGCCCACGGATTGTGGGTCCCGCCGTGCACGTCCACCGTGCTCTCGTCCCCGGCGCCCAGGAGGGGTGGGAGGACGGTCTGGAGCACGAGTACCGCGCTCCCGGCTCCGCCGACGCGGAACCTGTACCGTCCGGGACGGACCGGCCCCGGCCGGAACCGGACCTCCCGGCTCCCGATCTCGTCGCCCGCCACCCTCGCGCCGCATACCTCCGCGGTGGCCCGGAGCGCGGTGAGGTGCTGGGCCCGGAGGCCGGGCCGGTCCCGCCCGGCCCGGATCCCGTCCATGGAGAACGGACGCCCCGTGGACGCGGAGACGGAGAGGGCCGTCCGCAGGATCTGACCGCCCCCCTCGCCGCGGGAGCCGTCGAGTCGGAGCACGCTACGGAGGTCTCAGCTCCGCCGCTGGGCCACCAGGACGCCGCGCCCGGCGAGCAGGAGCCGGACGTCCCAGTCCGGTTGAGAGAGCAGACGCTCCCGCACCCCCTCGCCTCGACCCTGGCGGTGGAGGGCCTGGTCCACCACGAGGAGGGAACCGGGAACCATGAGATCCTCCAGGAGGTCGTAGATCCCGGAGGATCCTCCGTCGTGATCCGGAGCCGGGAGGAAGGCGAGGTGGACGCGCTCCAGCTCTCCCTCGTCCCGGAGCCGCCGGAGTGTGACCTCGGGGTCGCCCTGCTGATACCGGACCCACTGGTTCAGGCCTCCGCAGGCCCGGCGACAGGACTCGATGCGCTCCTCGTCGGACTCGAGGGAATAGAACCGGCCCTGGCCCCGAAGGACGGAGGCCAGCGACGCCGTGCTCTCCGTTCCCTCGCCGGCGGCTCCCATGGAGCCGGTCTCCACGCTGACGGGCTCGCGGAACGCGCGGAGGATCTCCTGGGCCGCGGCGGACAGGAGGCGAGGATGGGGACGGTCCATGTTCCGCCCGGTGAACGGTCGTCCGATCCCGTCCATGAGCCGTCGGCCGTGGAGCAGGAGGCGATCGAGCCAGCCGCCGCGAGCCCGGGCGTGGGGGAAGGGGCGCAGGACGGCCTCCAGGCTCGGCTCGGATCCCACCGAGGAGGGTAGGGGCTCGGTCCGCGGGTCCTCCCCGGTGGAATCGGATCCGGATGGCCCGGACCCGGAATGGGATCGATCGGCTTCGGTCATCCGCCTGGAGGCTCGAGGGTCGACGAGACGGCGCCCCTCTATACTGCGGCGACCATCGACATGGAATCCAGCCGTGCGGTTCCCAGGGGTACCCGCTCGGACCGGACGCGCCCTTGCGTCGAGGGGCAGAGGAGCCGACATGGAAGCGGAGAAACGAGCGTGTCTCCCCGGAGTAGGATGGCCATGATGGCCTCTCCCGCGTTCCCTCAGCACGGACGGTACTGCTCCCGTCGCGCCTCCGGCGTGGTTTCGAGCCGGTCGGCGGACCGTTCCGGGAGGAGCGGATGAAGTCCAGCTGGCTGAGCCCCTCGGCGCTGCTGCCCATCACCCGCTGGCTCCCCGACTATTCCCTGGAGGAGGCCAGGGGGGACGCCCAGGCGGGTCTCACGGTGGGGGTGGTACTGGTTCCCCAGGGGATGGCCTACGCCGTGCTGGCCGGGATGCCCCCCATCTACGGCCTGTACGGATCCCTGCTTCCGCTCCTCCTCTATCCGCTCTTCGGCAGCTGCCGGCACCTGGCGGTGGGCGTGAACGCCGTGCCCATGATCATCGTCGCCGCCGGGGTCGGAGCCCTGGCCGCTCCCGGCTCACCGGAGTACGTAGGGCTCGCCCTCCTGCTCACCGTCGCCGTGGGGCTCCTGGAGCTGGTCATGGGCATGGTGGGCCTGGGCTTCCTGGCCAACCTCCTGGCACGGCCGGTCATCGTCGGGTTCACCATGGCGGCGGCCATCATCATCGGGGTGAGCCAGATCGACAACCTGCTGGGCCTGGAGCTGGCCCGGGCCAGCCACGTCCATCTCGTGGTGCTGGAGGCGGCGTCGCAGCTCCATCAGGTCCACCTCCCGTCCCTCCTCCTGGGGGCCGCGGGGATCCTGATCCTGGTCGGCTTCCAGCGATGGAAGCCGGTGGTCCCGGCAGAGCTGGTGGTCCTGATCCTGGGGGCCGCCGTGGTGGGGCTCATGGGACTGGAAGAGGCGGGGGTCGCGGTGGTCGGCACGGTTCCCACGGGGCTCCCGGCGCCGGAGCTCCCGGACGCCGGTCCGGGGGCCCTGGTGGACCTGTGGCCCACCATCGTCACCCTGGCGCTGGTCCAGTTCATGAGCGCGGTCTCCCTGGGCCGGGTGTTCGCCGCACGTCACGGTTACACCATCGACGCCAACCGGGAGCTCCTGGGGATCGGCGTGGGGAACCTGGTGGGCGGCTTCTTCCAGGCGATCCCCAGCACGGGCAGCTTCTCCCGGACCACGGTGAACGAGCGGGCCGGCGCGCAGACGCCGCTCTCCAACGTCGTGGCCGCGGGGGTGGTGGCGCTCACGCTCCTCTTCCTGACGCCGGCGTTCGAACACCTGCCCATGCCGATCCTGGGCGCCATCATCGCCGTGGCGGCGCTGGAGCTCATCGACGTGGGAGAGATGCGTGCGCTCTTCCGCACCAAGCCCAGCGACGGGTGGGTGGCCCTGTTCACCTTCGTGGCCACGCTGGCCATCGGTATCCAGGAGGGCATCCTGCTGGGTGTGGCTGCCGCGGTCCTGAAGATCCTCTACCGGCTCAGCCGGCCCCACGTGGCCGAGCTGGGCCACGTGCCGGCCACGCACCGATTCCACAACCTGGAACGGTTCGACGACGCCCACCAGATCCCCGGGCTGTTGATCCTCCGGGTGGAGGCCGGCTTCTCCTTCTTCAACGCGGACTTCTTCAAGGAGTACATCCTCCACCGCAGCCAGGCGGGCCGCCCCATCCGTGCGGTCATCATCGACGGCAGCCCTATCAACTATCTCGACAGCACCGCCGTGGACGCCCTGGTGGACGTGGTGAACACGCTCCGGGATCGGGGCGTGGAGATCCACTTCGCCGGGCTCAAGGGTGCGGTGCGGGACGTGGTCAGGGATTCGGTCCTGGCCGAGGAGATGGACGACGACCAGTTCCACATGAGCCCCCACTACGCCGTCCTGGACATCCTGGAGGAGTGGGACCGCGCCGAAGGGACAGGGATGAAGGAGACGTACGAGCGGCACCGGGAGCAGGAGAGGGAACGGGTGGATCCGGGGGGCGAGGAGCCGTACACTTAGGACCTTTCGGGGATCTTTCGCCGGGAGCGGGATACGCTGACTTCGGTCCCGGGGGGGACCGGGCGTCGGTCGTCGGACGACTCACCACAACCCAGGAGAGGAGCCATGAGGAAGATCGCCGGTGCAACGATTCTGAGCGTGCTGGTCCTCGCGGGCTGTCAGCAGCCGCCGGAGGAGGGAGGATCGGATCAGGCGACGGCCGAGGGCGCGGCGGTGGCGCAGGCCGAGGAGCGGATCGCCGAGCTCAACGACAGATGGGTTCGGGCGGTGGCGGAGGAGGACACGGGATCCATCGTGGACCTCCACGCGGAGGACGGCCGGATCATGCCCCCGGGCCAGCCGGCGGCCGTGGGCCACGACGCACTGGAGCAGGCCTGGGGCGGCGTGCTCTCCATGACCGACAGCCTGACCTTCGAGACCGAGGTGCTGGAGGTCTCACCGTCGGCCACCATGGCCTACGACATCGGATCCTATCGGTGGGCCTATCGGACCCCCGACGGTGAGAGCGCCCGGGACCAGGGGAAGTTCGTCGTCGTATGGGAGAAGCGTGACGGCCAGTGGAAGGTCGTCGCCGACATCTTCAACTCCAACGGCTCCTCCGGAGACAGCGGCGCCGAGAACGGCGGGTAGTCCTCCGGATCCACGCGGGGTCACCCGGGCGGGCCGGACCCACCCGGTCCGGCCGCGGACCGGCGTCGGGTGGTGAAGGCCGGGGGGACGGAGCCCCCGGCCTTCTTTTTGTCCGGGTTGCCGAAGAAAAACCGAAAGTATACGTTTCCGGCCATGGGAACGGATAATCCTCAGGAGCGACGCCACCGGATGGTGGGAGACGAGGGCCGCCGGCCGCTGCCCCAGGTCCACGGACGGGGCGCCTCGCGGAATCCGGCGAACCGGTTCGACGAGATGGAGGTGGTGCCCGACGAGCCCGAGGGCGCCGGCGGCTCCGGCCCCCGGACCCGGTACTACCGGGACAGCTCCCGCTCCATCATCACCACGAACGACAGCCCCGACGTCGGGTTCGATGCCAGCGTGAACCCGTACAGGGGGTGCGAGCATGGGTGTGTTTACTGCATCGACCCCGACACGCCCGTCCTTCGGGCGCACCTGAGTACCGTTCCCATAGGGGATCTCGCGGTCGGAGATCGCATCTACGGTACGGTCCGGGATGGCCATTACCGGAAGTTCGTGACGACGCCCGTGCTGGCCACCTGGCGAACGAGCAAAGAGGCCTACCGGATCACTCTCTGCGATGGAACTGAACTCACAGCCAGCGGCGACCATCGGTTTCTCTCCGACCGGGGGTGGAAGTTCGTCACCGGGACGAATCACGGGGCCGACCGTCGGCCCCATCTCACCACGGGGAATGAACTGAGGGGACCGGGCGGTGGCCTGTGCTCGAGCGGGACCCAGTCATCGGAGTACCGCCGTGGCTATCTGACCGGCATCATCCGGGGCGATGGCCTCCTGGGTCACTGGAGCTACCCGCGACCCGGAAGGGCCCACGGGGACCAGTACCAGTTTCGGCTCGCCCTGACCGACGCCGAGCCCCTGGTCCGGACACGGCGCTACCTGCAGCAGAATGGCGTCGATACGAGGTGGTTCGAATTCAGTCCGGGGTCGGCGAGACGGCGCCCCATGAGCGCCATCCGAACGCACGCTCGTCGAAACGTGGCCCGGATCCAGTCGATCGTGTCATGGCCCGGTCGCAGGGGGAGCAGATGGACCCGCGGGTTCCTTGCGGGGATCTTCGATGCCGAGGGGAGCTACAGTGACGGGATTCTCCGGATCGCCAATTCCGAGGACGCGATCGTACGGGAGACCCACCGGGCCCTCCGGCTCTTCGGCTTCGACGCCGTCGTGGAGCATCGTACCGATCAGCCCCTTTGCTACGTCAGGCTCCGCGGCGGACTCCGCGCGCACCTGGAGTTCTTTCTCCTCACCCGACCGGCGATCTCGAGGAAGAAGTCCATCGCGGGACGTGCTCTTAAGTGCAGCTCCGATCTTGGGATTCGTTCCGTACGACCACTGGGCAGACGAATTCCCATGGTGGACATTACGACAGGCACGGGGGATTTCCTGGCCGATGGAGTGGTGAGCCACAACTGCTACGCCCGCCCCGGGCACGAATACCTGGGCCTGTCGTCGGGCCTGGACTTCGAGACGAAGATCTTCGTGAAGGAGGACGCCCCCGAGCTGCTGCGGAACGAGCTCGCCGATCCGGGCTGGGAGCCGAAGACCGTGGTCATGAGCGGTGTGACCGACCCGTACCAGCCGGTGGAGCGCGAGCTGGGGATCACTCGGCGCTGCCTGGAGGTCCTGGCCGAGTTCCGGAACCCGGTGGCTATGATCACCAAGAACCACGGGATCACGCGGGACATCGACCTCCTGGCGGAGCTGGCCGACCACGGGGCGGCCGCGGCCACCCTTTCCATCACCACCCTGGACCCCGACGTTCGGCGGCGGATGGAGCCGCGGACGTCGTCTCCCCGCAGGAGGCTCAAGGCCATCCGTGAGCTGGCGGAGGCCGGGATCCCGGTGGGCGTGAACGTGGCGCCGGTGATCCCTGGCCTCACCGACCACGAGCTCCCGCGGATCCTGGAGGCCGCCGCGGAGGCGGGGGCCCGCCGGGCGGGTTATGTCCTGCTCCGGCTGCCCCACGCGGTGGAGGAGCTGTTCGTGGAGTGGCTGGAGACCAACTTCCCGGAGCGGAAGGAGAAGGTCCTGGGCCGGCTGCGTGACCTGCGGGGCGGCGACCTGTACGATTCGACCTATGGTCGACGCATGACGGGGGAAGGCCCCTTCGCCGAGGGGATCCGTGAGATGTTCCGCGTGAGCCGCCGTCGCGCTGGTCTGGACGGGGAGCACGGCGAGCTCTCCACCGACGCCTTCTGCCGCCCGCACACCAGAGAGCAGATGGAGCTCTTCCCATGATCCCGTTCTTCGATCAGCCCGTCCTGGCGCTGGGCCCGCTGACCATCCACGCCTACGGGGCGCTGGTGGCCACGGGCGTGATCTTCGGCGGGTGGCTGGTGCTCCGCCGCGCCCGCCGGATCGGCCTGGACGCGGTGGAGACGGAACGGTTGCTCACCTGGATGCTGGTGGCCGGCTTCCTGGGGGCGCACCTGTTCTCGGTGTTCGCCTACTTCCCGGACAAGCTGGCTCGCGATCCCCTCCTTCTGTTCCGGATCTGGGAGGACCTGAGCTCCTTCGGAGGGATCGCCGGCGGGGCCGTCGGGATCTGGCTGTACCTCCGGTACCGGGCGCCGGAGTCCGTGCGGCTGGAGCGGTGGGCCTACTGGGACCTCATCGGCTTCGGGCTGCCGTTCGGCTGGGCCTTCGGGCGGCTGGGCTGCACCATGGCCCACGACCATCCGGGGAAGGTCACCGACTTCTTCCTGGCCCGGAGCCTGGAGAGCCCGGAGGCCCGAGCCTACATCACCCGCCTCTACGAGGCCTCGGCGCGGTTCTCGGACCTCCCGCCGGCCCGTGCCCTGGCCGAGATGGGGTTCCACGACCTGGGCTGGTACGAGTTCCTGTACCTGGCCCTGGTCATGGTGCCGGTCTTCCTCCTCCTGGACCGCACGGAGCGCACGCCGGGCTTCTGGGCGGCGGCCTTCCTCCTCATGTACGGGCCCGTCCGGTTCATGCTCGACTACCTGAGGGTCGTGGATCCCCGCTACCTGGGCCTCACTCCGGGCCAGTACATGGCGGCGGCCGGGACGCTCATCGGGATCTGGATCTGGCGCAGTCAGGTGGCGCCCGCTCGTGGGGGAGGGGTCGGGAGCGGCTGAGGCGGCACCGGGGCGCCGGGGGGAGGGGGAGCGGGGCGGCGACGACGCGCCGAGCGCCGGTTCCCGAGGTCAGCCGCCGGAGCCGTACTCCCGGCGAATCCAGCGGACGGCGGCCTCCAGGTCGGGGACCTCGGCGGTGGGCTCCAGGTCCCGCGGCCGATCGTCGCCCCGCCGGTTCACCCAGATCACCGGGATCCCCAGCTGGGATGCGGGTCGAACGTCGTGGTAGGGACTGCCGGCCACGTGGAGGAGGGCGTCCCGCCGGCCGTCCACCGCGTCCAGGAGGGCCTCGAAGTGAGGGGGCTCCGGCTTGTAACTCTCGACCCCGACCGCCGTGACCAGGAGGTCGAACTCCACGTCCAGGTGGCGGAGGGTGCCCCGGAGGAGGTCGTCGTCCACGTTGGAGGCGATGGCCAGCCGGTAGCCGTCCTCGGTCAGCGCCTCGAGGGCGGGCCGGGTGTCCGGGAACGGCTCCCAGTCCGGGAGGCTCCGGGCAAGGAACCCCCGGTCGCCCCGCCGCAGGGGCCAGCTGAAGCGTGAGGCGAGCTCGGCCCCCGTCTCCTCCAGCACCTCACGGTAGGGACGGAACGGCCCCTCCTCGGCGTCGGCCTCCACCCGGTGGTACTCCCGGAGGATGAGCTCGTCGTCCATACGCCGTGCCTCCGGAAAGGTCTCACGGATCGCCTCCAGGATGCCCGATTCCCAGTCCACCAGGGTCCCGTAGCAGTCGAAGCTGATCAGGTCGGGAACGGGGTTCACGGGATCACCCTCCACCGTCGCGGGCCTCGATCTCCTCGAGCGCTTCCTCCTTCTCCTCCTGGAGCTCCAGGTAGGTGGTGCCCTCGGAGATCCAGCCGGGATCGGGCTCGTCCTTCAGCCAGTGGTCGAACCAGGCCAGCACCCGGTCGCGGTAGTCCATGGCGTTGGCGTCACGCCGGGAGATGCCGTGGTTCTCGTCGCGGTAGGTGAGCATGACCAGGGGCTTCCCGGCCCGGCGGGCGGCGTTGTAGAACTCGATGCCCTGGTTGTATTCCACCGCACCGTCGTCGCTCCCGAAGCCCATGAGGAGCGGGGTGTCCATGGACTGGACGTGATGGATCGGCGAGTTGGCCACGTAGGAGTCCATGTCCATGTAGGGCGGGACCTCCATCCGCCCCTGGCTGATCTCGAAGATCCGGGCGTCGGTCCCGCCGGTCCGCCAGTAGATGGAGTGGTACATGGAGACCAGGTTGGTGAGGGGCGCTCCCGCCACGGCGGCCGGGAACAGGTCGGTCTGGGTGACGGTGAACGCGGTCTGATAGCCGCCCCAGGAATGGCCCACCAGCCCCACCCGGGAGGGGTCGACCATCCCGGTCTCCAGGACACGCTCCACCGAGGGCACGATGGCCTCCACGGCCGAGAGCCCCGGGTTCCGGTCCCGGTAGGTGATGTCGGGCTGCCAGACGAAGTAGCCCTCCGCCGTGAAGACCGACGGGTCGTAGGGGTTCTCCCGGCTGGGGACGGAGAAGTACCGGGCCGAGGGCGACCGGATCTCGTAGATGTACGTGATCATCGGGTACTCCTCCCCCGGCTCGTAGTCGGCCGGGTAGAACAGCGCCCCCTGGAGCTCCTCGCCCCGCCGGTTCTCGTAGTCCACCAGCTCGGTCCGGCCCCAGGCGTACTCGTCCAGGAACGGGTTGGTCTCGGTCACCTGCCGGGCGTCGGCCAGGTCGGGGCCGGCCACGAACCAGTCGGGCGAGTCGGAGAAGTCCTCCTCCCGGAAGAGGTAGACCTCCCCGCTCTCGGCGCGCCTCAGGCCTCCGACCAGCTTCGGCTTCCACACGAGCCTCTCCGGGGCCTCCGCTCCGGGGTCGAGCCGGGCGTACCCGTGCATCTCCCGCCACTCGTCGTAGACGCTCAGGTAGAGGGGTTCCCCGGGATCGATGAAGTCGGGCTCCCAGGGGTCCTCACGCTCCAGGTCCACGTGGCGGTACCGGAGGGTGTCTCCCTGGCCGCTCCGCGAGGCCGAACGGGTGAGGTTCGTGGCCTCCGACCCGTCGGGCGCGATCCGCCAGACGTCGTATTCGGAGTAGGCCAGGAGTTCGTCGTCACCGGTGGTCCAGCCGGCCGTGCCGAAGGGGGGCTTCTGGTCGACGGTGTGGTCGTCCTCGTGGTCCACGAAGGCCGCCGGGAGGCCGTCGGTCACCCGGGTCCGCTCGCCCGTGGCCACCTCATAGGTGTGGTAGTGGTCGTCCTCGAGGTAGAGCAGGTAGTCCCCTCCGGGGCTGGGGCCGAAGTAGTACTGGACCCGCTCGATGGCGCGAGTGCGTTCGCCGGTGGCCACGTCGACCACGTGGATGTCCCGGTACTCGGGGCCGAACATCCGGTCCTGGCGGTAGGGCACCGGGTCGGTCACCGCCGCCAGGCCGTCGCCCTCCAGGAGCTCCACGTCCTCCCTCAGGTCGCGGCTCAGGCGGACGACGTCCTCCGTGCCCGGCTCCCAGGCGACGGCCAGCGTCCGTCGCCGGTCCCGCTCGGCGGTGCGCTCCTGCCGGGACATGACGTCCACGTCCTTCCAGTGCCAGACCAGCACGCCGGCGGTGTCCTCGGCGGTCTGGAGCCAGCGGTCCTCGGGGGCGTCCGCTCCCTCGTCGGCGCTCGCGGAGTCGGGGGCCGCGGCCGCCGTGTCCGTCGCCGCGGCGGAATCGGCGGCGGGCTCCTCCGGATCCCGGGGACGGATCCCGAAGAAGAGTCGCGAGCCGTCGTCGGTCCAGCGAGGCGCGTCGAATCCGGGGATCCTCATGGTGTCGGCGACGGACTCCGTGGAGGTGGGATCCAGATGGTGCTCGGCGGGGCTCCCGGAGCTCAATCCGCGCCACGCGAGCACCGCGTGCGTCGTGTCCTCCCACCGGCCCGTCGTGTCCGGGATCGCCCGGAGGGCCGCCAGATCGTCGGCGTCGGTTCGCCAGTCGAGCTGGCGGAAGAGGGCGTCGCCGGAGGCCAGGGTCCGGAGGGTGCCGGAGGTGGGATCGTAGAGCTGGATGCCGCTGCCGGAGGCGTCTTCCGGCCGGACGGCCATGGCCAGGAGCGAGCCGTCCTCCCGCCAGGCGAATTCGGCCACGTCGCCGAAGTGGGTGTTCGTTCCCGTCTCCAGGTCGCGGACCACCAGGTCCGAGCCCGCCGGTCCGTCCTCCCCCCCGTCGCCGGATCCGGGCGGGTAGCGGTGCATGGCCAGGTAGCGACCGCTGCCGTCGAACGCGAACGAACGGACGTTCCCGAAGGCGGCGGTGTCGCCCGACGGTAGCTCCAGCAGGCCCAGCGAGTTACGAGGACGCTCGTCCTTCTTCCGGAGCTCCTCCGCCTTCTCCTCGGAGATCCCGATGGCGTAGGCCACCCGGCGTCCGTCCGCCGAGAAGGACGGGCGCTCACCATGGGGGATCGTCACGGTCGAGTCGGGTCCGGATTCGGCAAGCGAGCGGATCCTCAGCTCGTTCTCGTCGTCCACCCGCTCGATCCGGTAGGCGAGCCAGTCCCCGTCGTCCGAGAGCTCCGCAGCGCCGAGGCTCTCGAAGCGCCCGTAGTCCTCGGGAGCGATGGGGCGGGGAAGGGTGTCCACCTGTTCCTGGAGGTGGAGGGCGGCCCTCCCCTCGCTCCGGGCAGGCTCCTCCGCCCCGGCCCGGGGAGCCAGCACGGTGAGGGCTGCGACGAGGGAGCTGAGGATCAGGTGCTTCGAGGGTGAGGACATCGCTGCGTCTCCTGGTTCTCTGGATCTCGGGAGCGGCTCGCCCGGGGTGGGCGCGGCCGTGGCACGTCCACCGGAGAGAGTAGGCCGGGGTCGGGGTCGGAACAACGGAGCGCCGCCGGCGCGGGGCTCCTGCCCGGCGGCTGGCCGGCGACGCTGGCCGACCAGCCTGGAGAACTGCGTGCTCCTGTGCCGCTTCCATCACCGGCTCCACCACGAGGGCGGCTGGCGGGTCGAGTGGTGGGGGCGGGGCGCGGACGACGCTCCCGACGCTGCCGCGGCTCCGCAGGGACGGCGGGAGCTCGGGCCTACGCGAAGACCGTCCAGAGCACCGCCAGGATTCCGGCCAGGAGCACCGACAGGCCCACGTCCAGGGAAGAGGCTCCTTCGGACTCGGGCTCGGGCCTCTCCTCCTCTCCCTCCTTCGCATCCGGGCTCGCCCCTTCGGCGACCGCCCGCTCCCAGGTGAGCCCCTCGAGCTTCTCCTCGTCCGGCGGGGCGGTGGCCAGGCTCACGCCCCAGAGTATCACGGCGCAGACGGCGAACAGGAGCGCCGCGAAGTGGAGGAAGTTGATCTCGGCGATCCAC
>CAZVIY010000010.1:0-107176 GCA_964627425.1 uncultured Gemmatimonadota bacterium | reverse complement strand
GTTCTCCGCAGTCGGAGCAGACGTACCCCGCCATGTTCTCCACCACGCCGGCCAGGGGCACGGAGCGCCGCCGGGCCAGCTCCAGGGACCGGGCCACCGAGGCCCGGGAGGCTCCGCTCGGCAGGGTCACCGCCACCAGACCCCAGGGCTCGGGCACGAACTCCAGGAGCTGCTCCAGGCGGCCGCTCCCCGGGGGGAGATCCACCACCAGCCAGTCGCGGGACCCCCAGGCCACGTCGCCCAGGAACTCCATGAGCATCCCGCGCTCCCGGGCCCCCCGCCAGGCGAAGCTCCCCTCCCCCGGCTCCCGCCACTCCAGGGGCGCCTCCCGTTCCAGCAGGAGGTCGGTGGAGATCACGGCCACGTCGCCGGCCACCGCCGGCCGGACGCCGTCGTCGGTCACCTCCAGGCTCCCCCGACCGGCTCCCAGGAGGCGGGCGGCCGTCGGCCCGTGGAGATCGGCGTCCACCAGGCCCACCTCCCGCCGGCCGCCCCGGGCCAGCGCCGCCGCCAGCGCCGCCGCCACGAAGCTCTTTCCCACCCCGCCCTTGCCGCTCATCACGGCCAGCACCCGGTCCACGCCGGCCAGGCGTTCGGCCACCCGCTCCCGCTGGGCTCCGATCTGCCCCCCCAGGTCCGAGCGGTCCCGGCCCTCCACCTCGCCGTAGGTGCGGATGTCGTAGCGGCTCACAGGTCCCACCCCGCCCGGGCCAGGAACGCCAGGTTCACCAGCACCACGACCAGCGCGACGAGATAGAAGTCCGACGGGATCTCCCGGTCCGGCGATGCCAGGAACGCCCCCTCCAGGAGGGCCGGGAGACGGAGGGCGTGGAGGCCCCAGACGATCCGTGCCAGCCACCGGTTCTGCCAGGACCAGAGCCCCCAGAAGACGAAGGCGACGATGGCGGCCCCGAACAGGAGCCAGACCCAGACGGGCCCCCGGCCGCCCGGCAGGACGCCGGCGCCGTGGGCGGTCCAGACCGCCGCCTCGTAGAGGATCCCCACGTGGAGGTAGACGAAGGCCGCCTGGCGGTACTTCCGGGCGCTACGGGCGGCTCCCGTGTCTCCCGTCTCGGCGTGGGCGTCCAGGCCGTCTCCTCTCCCTCGGTGGGCCGGTGGCTGACGGACTCCGTACGATCTGGTCCCGCCGCCCTCCTCGCAACCGGAGGACGGGGGCCGGCGACCGGCCGTCGGGCCCCGTCGCGACGAAGGGGAGGAGCGGCTATCTTCGGCCCCCGAGAGCCGAGCCCCGTCGGATCAGGTCAGGAAGCGGGAGGAGCCGCCGTGTCGCTCATCACCTTCCACAGGACGCTCATCGTGACCGCCATCCTGTTCTGCGCGGGCTTCGCCGGCTGGGAGCTCCAGCGATACGCCGGCTCGGGGGAGACCGGGCAGCTCCTGGTGGGCGCGGCCTTCGCCGTCGCCGCCGGCCTCCTGCTCTACTACCTGCTGCACCTGAACGACTTCCTCGGCCGGGATTCGGGTCGCTGAGGCCGTGGGGCCGCCCCTGAGGTGACCCGAGCCCCGTGACGGCCTCTTCCCCCCGACCCGAGGCCGGGCGGACCGATCCCGCCCGGAGCCCGTGGTGGCTCCGGATCCTGGGCGGAGGCTTCGTCCTGGTGATCGGCTTCATCGTGGTCTCCTCCCTGACCCGGCCCTCGCCCCCCACCTATCCGGTGAGCCAACACGAGCCCGCGCCGGCCGGGGACCGCCTGGTCCGGGACCGGACGGTGACGCTGGACGCCCGGGACCAGGAGCGCTGGGTCCGCTTCGACTTCTCCCGGGGGACGGTGGTCCCCGACACCAGCACCGCGTGGGACCTGGCCGTCCGCCGGTACCGGATGATCGTGAACGGGGGGGAGGACTTCGGTGGGCGGGGCGGCGCCCGGACGGTGGAGGGAACGTCCTTCGACTCCGTCCGGCGGGTCCCCTCGGAGGGCTACCGCGGCACCCTCAGGAGCGGGGGCGGCGGCGATCCGGAGCATCCGGTCCTGGACGGCTGGTACCGGTACGACTTCTTCTCCCACCTGCTCCTGGCCCGGGGAACGCCCTTCGCCGTCCGCACCGCCGACGGCAGGTACGCCCTGATGGAGGTCCTTAGCTACTACTGCCCGGGAGCGGAGCCGGGATGCCTCACCCTCCGGTACCACTACCAGGGGGACGGGTCCCGCTGGATGGTCCCCGACGCTCCGGAGCCCTCTCGCGGGTCGCTGGACGGCGCCGGCCGGTGACGGCCGCCGGGGGCGGCCTCAGCGAAGCTCGCCCTGGATATACCGGCGCAGGTACCGGTTCTCCGCCTTCACGTCCCGTCGCGAGGCGTTCACCACGTCGCCGATGGAGACGATCCCTCGAAGCTCGCCGTCCTCCACGATGGGGAGGTGACGGACCCGGTTCTCGGTCATGATCTCCATGACGTAGTCCAGGTCGTCGTCCCCGACGCCCACCAGGAGATCACGGGTCATGACCTCCTCCACCCTCCGCTCCCGCCACAGGCGCGGGTCGTCGTTGCCCAGACGCAGGACGTCGCGCTCGGAGATGATCCCCACCACCTCCTTCTCCCGCTCGACCACCAGCGCTCCGATGTCGTGCTCCACCAGTCGGCTCACGGCGTCGTCCACGGTCCGGTCGGGACCGATGGTGATGACGTCGCGGCCCTTCTGGTCCAGGATGTCCCGGATCCTCATGACGCACCTCCCGGTACGGGGAATCCCCTCCTGGCCCGGACCCCGAACCTCGGCCCGGCCCGGCCGGAGCGCGACTCCGCCCCCGGGCCCCGCCGGCCCGGTTCCGGACCGCCCTCGGCCCACATCATCGATCTCCGTGCTCGTCCAGGAACCGCTCCATCTCGGGGGAGGACATGGGCCGGGCGAACAGGTACCCCTGCCCCAGACGGCAGCCCATCCCCCTCAGTCGCCGGCGCTGGTCCTCGGTCTCGATCCCCTCGGCGATCACCTGGAGATCCATGGTCCGGCCCAGGGTGAGCACCGTCTCCACGATGGCGCTGTTCCCCTTCCCCTTTCCCAGGCCCTGGACGAAGGACATGTCGATCTTCAGGCCGTCCACGGGCAGGTCCCGGAGATAGAGCAGCGAGGAGTAGCCGGTGCCGAAGTCGTCGATGACGACGCCCACGCCCAGGTCCCGCAGATCGGTGATCCGCTGGGTGGCCCGCATGATGGAGGTCTCGGTGACCTCCACCTGGACGAGCTCCGGGGGCAGGGACGCCTCCTCCAGCGCCGCGGCGACGGTGGACACCAGGCCGGCGTCGTCGAACTGGCGCCCCGACACGTTGAGGCTGAGCCTGAGCTCCCCCCGGCCGCACCATCCCGCCAGGTCGCCGAAGGATCGTATCATGATCTGGCGGCCCAGCTCGCCGATGTATCCCGTCTCCTCGGCCAGGCCGATGAACTCGCCGGGACTCAGCACGCCCCGCTCGGGATGGCGCCAGCGGGCCAGGGGCTCCAGGCCCCAGATCCGGCCCGATGCCAGGTCCACCACGGGCTGGTAGAACGGCTCGAACTCGCCCTTCTCCAGACCCCGCCGCAGGTCCTGCTCCCGGGCCAGGGGATCGGAGGAGACCGATCCGTCGGCGTCCGGCCTGTAGAGGCGGAAGGGCCCCTCCCGGTCCTCCTTCACCCGCCGGAGGGCCAGATCGGCGTACCGCACCAGGTCGTCGGGATGGGCGGCGGGGACGGAATGGGGGTCGTCGGGGAGGCCCACGAGGACCGCTCCCAGGGACACGTGCAGGTTGAGCTCCCTCCCCATGACCGGGACCGTCTGGCGGAGCTGATCCAGGAGCCGGTCCCGGATCCGCTCCAGGTCCCCCCGCGCCTCCAGTCCCGTGAGCAGGAGCAGGAATTCGTCCCCGCCCCACCGGGCCACCGTGTCCTCGGCCCTCACGGCGTTCTCCAGGCGCCGGGCGACCTCCACCAGGACCCGGTCGCCGGCGGTGTGCCCCAGGCTCTCGTTGATCTGCTTGAACCGGTTCAGGTCCAGCATGACCACGGCGATCCCCTCCTCGTGCCGCCTGGCCCTGGCCAGCGCCTGCCCCAACCGGTCGGACAGCAGGCTCCGGTTGGCCAGGTCGGTGAGAGGGTCGTGGAGCGCCTGGTAACGGAGCTGATCCTCGAGCTCGCGGCGCTGGGTCACGTCCACCGCCGTCCCGACCACGGCCGCCGGCTCGCCCGAGGCGTCGGCCTCGAAGCGGAGGATGGCCCGGAACCAACGAAGGTCGCCGTTGGCGTGGCGGAGGCGGAACTCCTGCTCGAGCTCATCCTCGCCCGACTCCAGCGCCTCCCGGATCCCGTGGAGGGTGCGATCGCGATCCCCCTCGGGGACCAGCCCCTTCCAGAAGTCCGGATCCTCCGTCCAGCGCCCGGCGGAGTGGCCCGTCAGGTCGCCGACGTTGGGCGTCACGTGGGTGAAGCCGAGGTCCGGGAGCCGGGCCCGGAAGATGATCCCCGCCGACGCCTCCAGCAGCCCGTGGAGCCGTTCCGTCGTCTCCTCCAGCCGCTCCTGCCGGGCCCGCTCCTCGCTGATGTCCTCCTTGATGGCCACGAAGTGGCTGATCTCGTCGCCCCGGTGACGGACCGGGACCACGCTCTGCCGCTCCGTATAGAGGGTTCCGTCCTTCCGGCGGTTCACGATCTCGCCCCTCCACGTCTCGCCGCCCAGGATCGTGGTCCACAACTCCCGGTAGAACGCATCGTCCTGGCGGCCGGATCTGAGGATGCGCGGATTCTCGCCGATGAGCTCCTCGCGGCCGTAGCCGGTCATCTCGGCCACCTCCGGGTTCGCCCACACGATGGTTCCGTCCCGGTCCGTGATGAGCACCCCGTGGGCGGCGGACTCCACCGCGCTCTCCAGCAGGTTGCGCCAGCGATCGGCCCGGTGGCGGTCGGTGACGTCCCGGACGGTGAGCACCACCCCGGTGACGCCTCCGGTGCCGCCCCGGATCGGGGCCGCGTTCACCGACACCACCACCCGTTCGCCGCCGGGGGGCTCCAGGACGTGCTCCAGCCCGCGCACCGGCTCCCCGGTCCGCATCACCCTCTGGAAGGGACGCTCCCCGGGGGGGAACGGCGTGCCCTCGAGGGTCTCCACACGGTCGGCGAACTCCGCCATCTCCCGGCCCACGTACTCCTCGGACTCGCCGCCGAACAGCCGCCGGGCGGCCGAGTTGGCGAAGGTGATGGTCCCGTCCGGGGCCACGATGGTCACGGCCTCCCCCATGGTCTCCACCACGTGGGTCATCTCCCGACGGGTCTTCTGCCGGCTCAGCTCCATGGAGAGCTGGCCGGCGATCTCCTCCAAGAGCTCCCGCTCCTCGGCCAGGAACGGGCCGCCCTCCTCCGGCGGAGGCTCCTCCCGATAGCCCACCGACAGCTCCCCCACGGCCTCACCCTCCACCTGCACGGTCGTGTCCAGCCGGGGGCCGGCGCGGTGGAACTCGCCGGCGAGGTAGGTCTCGCCGTCGACGTGCAGGCGGGCCACGGTGACCTCCGGGTACTGCCACCCCTCGGGGATCCGGTCCACCACTCCCTGGAGGCGCACCTCCAGGGGGCGAGCCTCGTCGCGGAGGATCCGGGATACGTCGTACAGGCAGGCCTGCTCCTTGACCCTCTCACCGAGGGCCCGCTCCCGGCGGACCCGATCCGTGACGTCCTGGACCGTCCAGAGGAGATGGTCCTCGCCCGAGAGCTCCAGGCGGCGGCAGGCCAGGAGCATCCGGCCCCGGCGTCCGTCGGCGTCCCGGAACCAGGCCTCCTCCCCCTCGATGTAGCCCTCCGCCAGGACCTCCTCGGTGAGCTCACGCCGCCGCTGGGGATCCTCCCAGTACCCGAGCTCCAGCGACGACTCGCCCAGGACCTCCTCGCGCTCGTGACCGAACATCTCCACGAACGCGTCGTTCACCTCGATCATCCGGCCCGTGGCGGCCTCGGAGAGGACGTTGGCCACGGGCGAGGCGGCGAACAGCTTCGCCCACCTCTCCTCCATGGCGCGTCGCTGGCGGAGGGACCGGTCCCGTTCCAGCACGTGTCGTACGGTGCGCGCCAGGAGCGGGGCCGTGAGCTCGTCCTTGACCAGGAAGTCGTCGGCTCCGGCACGGATCGTCCCGGCTCCGACCTCCGGATCCGACTGGCCCGTGAGGACCACCAGGGGCAGGTCCCCGGCGAGCTCGCGGAAGCGGGCCACGGTCTCCAGCCCGGAGATCCCGGGAAGGTCCAGGTCCAGGAAGCAGAGGTCGGGACGGGCCCCGGCCAGGGCCGAGCGCGCCTCTCCCAGGTCCGTGCAGTGCCGAAGATCGGCGTCCAGGTCCGCCTCGACCAGGTGGGCCTCGACCAGACGGGCGTCGCCGGGGTTGTCCTCCACCAGGAGGAGGCGGAGGCGGCCGTCCCGGGACGAGGCCCCGGCTCCGTCGGAAGTCGGCGACCCGGCCGCAGCCCGTCGGGCCCCGTTTTCCGAGGCCCCGAGCAGCCAGAGGGGATCCGCGCCGAAGGCCCGGGCCACGGCCAGGAGGTACGCGGAGGGCACGGAATCGCGGCGCTCGTACGCCCGGACCGCCGAGTGGGAGACGGAATAGCCGGCATCGCACAGCCTGCCGGCGAACTCCCGGAGGCTCAGGTCCGCCCCCGCCCGGACGGCGCACAGCCTGTCACCGATCATCGTGCCACGCGCCCAAGCATACGCAGAATGTAATAAAACCATTACACCGGCACAACGCGCCGCCGATGCCCTCCTGCAGGCCAGGCGAGGGACGACGGGACCGGATCGTCTCGCGCCGAGGGAGGACCCCTCCGGAGGCGGAGGAGACCGGAAGAGGAGTCGGGACGGCCGGATTTGAACCGGCGACCCCCTGCCCCCAAAGCAGGTGCGCTACCGGACTGCGCCACGTCCCGAGGTCGGCGCCTCCCGGCCTACTACCGGCGCGCCGGTGAGCTGGTTCCGTTTCGGGGCTGCGACCCGCCGGTCCCGGCGGCGTCGTCGCCGTCTTGTGGGCCGGGCAGGGTCTCCGTTACGATCCACCGTCCTTTCGATCGTCCTTCCATTCGAGGACCCCCCGCGTCATGCGCACCATCGAGGACCTGTTCGGGAAATCCCCCTTCCGTCCGCTGGTGGAGCACACCGAGCGGGTGCACGACACGGTGGAGCAGATCCGCCCTTTCCTGGAAGCCTACCTGGACGAGGACTGGGAACGGTGCGAGGAGCTCCACTCCACGGTCTCCCGCCTCGAGCACGAGGCGGACAAACAGAAGATCGAGATCCGGGACCACCTCCCGAAGTCCGTCTTCCTCCCGGTGGACCGGGGGGACATGCTGGCGTACCTGAAGGAGCAGGACGACATCGCCGACGCCGCCGAGGACCTCACCGTCCTGCTCACCCTCCGGTGGATCGAGACGCCGGAGGAGCTGGCCGAGATGATCCTGGACTTCGCGGACCAGGTGATCCGGACCAGCGAGGAGCTCCTGGAGGCCGGGCGGGAGATCGCCGACCTCTTCGAAGCCTCCTTCGGCGGACCCGAGGTGGAGCGGGTGCTGGAGATCGTGTCCAACGTGAACGACCAGGAGTGGGAGGCGGACAAGCGGGAGCGGGAGGTGACCCGGGCGCTGCTGGCCCACCAGGACGGGATGGATCCCATCTCCGTCATCATGTGGATGCGGGCGCTGGACGCCCTGGGGCAGGTGGCGAACCACGCCGAGAACGCGGGGGATCAGCTCCGGATGATGCTCGCGCGCCGGTGAGCGGCCCGCATCCAGGTGAGGACGCCGGGCCGATGATGCCCGTCCGGCGCGAGGGAGAGCCGTGAGCCCGGAGACCGTCGCCCTGGTCATCGGCGTGGTCTTCGCCGCCTACATGGCGTGGAACATCGGCGCCAACGACGTGGCCAACGCCATGGGCACCTCGGTGGGCTCGGGCGCCCTGACCCTGACCATGGCGGTGGTCCTCGCCGGCGTCTTCGAGTTCGCCGGTGCCACCCTCGTGGGGACCCACGTCACGGAGACGGTCCGCAAGGGGATCCTCGACATCACCCTGTTCCAGGCGGGGGCCGAGGGCTTCGACGCCGAGCCCTCCATGATCCTCATGCTCGGGATGGTCTCGTCCCTCCTGGCGGCGGGAGTCTGGCTGCAGATCGCCACCGCCTTCGGCCTGCCCGTCTCCACCACCCACTCCATCATCGGGGCCCTCATCGGGTTCGGACTCATGGCCGTGGGGAGCGCCGCGGTGGAGTGGACCACGGTGGGCCAGGTGGCGGCGAGCTGGGTGGTCTCCCCGGTGCTGGGGGGAGGGATCGCCGCCGCCATGTTCGTGATGGTCCGGCGCCTGGTCCTCCGGACGCCCGATCCAGCCGCGGCGACCCGTCGCGTGGCCCCCCACCTGGTGGCGCTGGTGGTCTTCCTGCTGGTGGTGAGCTTCGTCTACAAGGTGCTGGCGAACCTCTTCACCGCCCCCCCCTGGTGGACCACCGTGGTGGCCGCCGGCGCCGCGGCCGGCGTGGCGTATCTGATCTCCCGGAGCCTCGTCGTGACCGGAGGGCCGGGGAGCGGACGGTGGAAGGACCGATGGAACAGGCTCCCCGGGGTGGGAACCGCCCCCGCCGCGTCGTTCGGCTACGTGGAACGGGTCTTCGGTCGCCTCCAGGTGGTCACGGCCTGCTACGTGGCCTTCGCCCACGGCGCCAACGACGTGGCCAACGCCGCCGGCCCGGTGGCCGCCGTGGTTCAGATCCACGACATGGGGGAGCTGGTGACCGAGGTGCCGGTGCCGACGTGGATCCTGGTGCTCACCGCCGGGGGCATCGTCCTGGGCCTGGCCACATGGGGTTACAAGGTGATCCGGACCGTGGGGGAGGCCCTCACCGAGCTCACGCCCACTCGGGGCTTCAGCGCGGAGTTCGGGGCCGCCACCACCGTGCTCATCGCATCGCTCCTGGGGATGCCCGTCTCCACGACCCACACCCTGGTGGGCGCCGTGGTCGGGGTGGGCCTGGCCCGGGGGATCGGCGCCCTGAACCTCCAGATGATCTGGCGGGTGGTGCAGTCGTGGATCGTCACCCTGCCGGTGGCCGCCGCCTTCGCCGCCGCTTTCTACGCGGGCCTCAAGGCGTTCCTGGTGTGAACCGCGCTGCGCCGTGACCCCGCCCCCCGCCGGCTCCCCGTCGCACGACGCTCCTCCTCACCCGGTCCGGTCGGCGACGGCGATCACCGGGATCGGCGCCATCCTCGCGGTCCTCGCCGCCGGCTCCCTCCTGCTGGCGGGCGCCTCCCCTCCCCGCGCCGCCTCCGCCGTGTCCGGGGAGCCCCGTCCTCCCCCCCGGGACCTCGGTACCCTGGGCGGGTTCGAGAGCGAGGCCCACGGCGTGAACGCCCGGGGCCAGGTCGTTGGGGCCGCCCAGACGGTGATGCCGCGGACCCGGGAGTTCCGTCTCCACCCCTTCCGTTGGACGGACGACGGGATGGCCGAACTGGGGACCCTCGGGGGGCGGGAGGGACGAGCGTACGACGTGAACCTCCACGGGCTCGTGGTCGGGGCGAGCCAGGTCGTCGACTCGGAGACCCGGCGGACCTCGGCCCGGGCCTTCCTCTGGGAGGACGGCCGCATGCGGGAACTGCCCACCCTGGGAGGAGAGGCGGGTCGGGCCCTGGCCGTCAGCGACCGGGGCCACGTGGTCGGCTCGAGCGAGATCTCCCGGGGGGATCGGCTCCGGAGCGGGTCCCACGCCTTCCTGTGGAGGGACGGAGAGATCCGGGACCTGGGCACCCTGGGCGGTCGGGAGAGTATCGCCCGGGACGTGAACGCCCGGGGCCACGCGGTGGGCGCCAGCGCCCTGCCCGGCGGAGGGGGGCCCCATGCCGCCCTCTGGCGCGACGGAGAGATCCGGGACCTGGGGACCCTCGGCGGCCGGGCCAGCGAGGCCCACGCCATCAACGGGAAGGGGCAGGTGGTGGGGAGCAGCCAGGTGCGCGACCCCCGGACCGGCCGGATCTCCGTCCACGCGTTTCTCTGGGAGGACGGCCGGATGCGGGACCTCGGCACGCTGGGGGGCGACGACAGCCGGGCCTACGACATCGACGAGGAGGGCCGGGTCGTGGGCTCGAGCCAGCGTGTCCTCCGGTCCGGACGCACCGTCACCCGCGCGTTCCTCTGGGAATCGGGGGAGATGACCGACCTGGGCACCCTGGGGGGTGACGACAGCCGGGCCCTGGCGATGGCCGTCGGGGCCGACGGCACGCTCCTCATCGCGGGCGAGAGCGACGTGGATCCCGGAGAGCGGCACGCCGTGGGAGCACATGCCGTCCTCTGGACCCGTCGTCCCTGAGAGCCGGCGGGGCCGGGCCGGGCCACGCCCCTCCGGACCACGCGCTTCATCCTGCCTCCCGGTCCCCACCGTCGATCCACTCGCGGAACGCCCGGAAGGCCCGGGCCCGATGGCTGATCCGGGCCTTCACGTCGGCGGGGAGCTCGGCGAAGGTACGGTCCCGATCCGGGACCACGAAGAGGGGATCGTAGCCGAAGCCGCCCGTGCCGCGGGGCTCCCGGGCGATCCTCCCGTCCACACGACCCTCCCAGATGCGGTGGCCCCGACCGTCGTACGCCGCCGCCGCGCACCGGTAGTGGCCCCCCCGCTCCCCGTCGGGGATCTCGGCCATCACCCGGAGCAGGTGCCGGTTGTTGGCCTCGTCCCGGCCGAATTCCCGGACCAGCGACCCGGGGGCGAACCGCTTCGTGCGGACCCCCGGGGCCCCGACCAGGGCGTCCACGCACAGGCCGGAGTCGTCGGCCAGGGTGAACATCCCCGTCCGGCCGTGGAAGTAGCGTGCCTTGGCCAGCGCGTTGGCTGCGAAGGTCTCGTGGACCTCGATCCCCTCCTCCTCCGGCCGCTCCTCCACCCCCATCTCGGCCAGCGACACCACGTCCAGGCCCGTCCCGTCCAGGAGCCCCCGGATCTCTTCCGCCTTGTGCGGGCTGCGGGTGGCCAGGAGGATCCGGCCCTCCGGGACCCCGGGGGGCGCGGCGGCCGATCCGTCCCCGGGGAGCGGCGGCTCGTGCGGCCCCGGCGTCCGCCCCCGGATCCGCTCCACGAGGCGTGAGGTTGAACGCCCCTGCACCAGGGGGATGAGCTCCACGCGGCCCCCGGCCTCCCGGACCGTGGACGCGCCCACCACCTGGTCCTCGGCGTAGTCCGCCCCCTTCACCAGCACGTCGGGCAGGAGCGCCTGGATGAGCTCCCCGGGGGTGTCCTCCCCGAACACCGTCACCGCGTCCACGCACGCCAGGCTGGCCAGGATATACGCACGGTCGCCGGCCGACTGGACGGGACGGGCCGGCCCCTTGAGCCGGGCCACCGATTCGTCGGAGTTCACGCCGACCACGAGGCGGTCGCCCAGGCGACGCGCCGCCGCCAGGTACTCGGCGTGGCCCCGGTGCAGGAGGTCGAACACGCCGTTGGTGAAGACCAGCTCCTCCTCACGTGGCCGGCCGAACCGCTCCAGGAGCCGGGGGCGGTCCAGCACCCGATCGCCCGGGTCCGGCGGCGGATGGGCGGCCCCCGGGCTCACCCTTCCCCTCCCTCCCGGAGCGGCGCCAGGATCCGCTCCGCCCCCTCGTCACGGAGCCCCTCGGCCACCCGCCGGCCCAGCTCCCGGGCCCGGTCCGGTGGGGCCGACTCGGCGACCCGTATGGCCTCGCTCCCGTCGGGGGAGAAGACGCCGGCCTGCAGGCTCACCTCGCCGTCCCGGACCCGGGCCCGGGCCCCCAGGGGGATCCGGCACCCCACGTCCAGCGCCGCCAGGAGGGAGCGTTCCGCCTCGACCTCGGCCTCCAGGTCGGGTCGGCGGATCCCTTCCAGCAGCGCCTCCACCCCCCCGTCCCCGGCGCGGCCCTCCAGGGCCAGGGCCCCCTGTCCCGCCGCCGGGAGCCACTCCTCCGCCGGCAGCCATCGGCTCACCACGTCCTCCATCCCCAGCCGAAGGAGACCGGCGGCGGCGAGGATCACCGCGTCGTAGGATCCCCGGGCGCACTTCTCCACCCGGGTGTCCACGTTCCCGCGAATGGGCTCCACGCGGCAGTCCGGCCGGCGGGCCAGGAGCTGGGCCTTCCGGCGGAGCGAAGAGGTGCCCACGAGGGACCCCTCCGGGAGCTCCGCCACGCCCCCGTCGCCGCCGGGCCAGACGAGCACGTCCCTGGGATCCTCCCGCTCGGGGACGCAGACCAGCGCCAGGCCCTCCGGGAGATCGGTGGGGAGGTCCTTCAGGGAGTGCACCGCCAGGTCCACCTCGCCTTCGGCCAGCGCGGCCTCGAGCTCGGCGGTGAAGACGCCCTTTCCGCCGATCTCCGGCAGGGAGAGGTCCAGGACCCGGTCGCCCCGGGTGGTCATCCCCCGGACCTCCACCTCCAGGCCCGGCCACGCCCGCCGTAGCCGGCCGGCCACCCGCCGGGCCTGGATCCGGGCCAGCCGGGAGGTCCGGCTCCCCAGCACCAGCGTCCCGGGAGCCCCCGCCGGGAGCTCCGGACCGGCCTGCGGCGCGTTCATCCCCCGGCCGTGCCCTCCGCTCCCTCGGTGGCGGGAACGCCCTCGTGAGGTGGCTCGTCCGACGGCGGAGGGGTCTCGCCCCGGCCCTCCAGGAGGACCTTCAGGTAGGGCGGCACCACGAAGGTAGAGAGCATGACCATGATGAGGACCGAGCTGTAGACCGCGTTCGAGAGGACGCCGGTCTGGAGCCCGATGGCCGCGAAGATCAGCCCCACCTCGCCCCGGGGGACCATGCCCACGCCGACGGCCAGCTTGTGGACGCCGTCCTGCCGGACCGCGTAGCCCGCCAGCACCTTGCTGACGATGGCGATGGCCGTGAGGATGCCGCCCACCAGGAGGACGTTCGCGTCGAAGTCGGGCGTCCCCGGGATCAGCAGCTGGACGTTCACCGGCGCCCCCACCCACACGAAGAAGATGGGCGTGAAGATGTCGGCCACCGGCTCGATCCGGTCCACCACGGTGTCGAACTGGTTGGTGGAGGAGAGGACGATGCCGGCGGCGAAGGCACCGATGATCATGGCCGAGCCCGACAGGTCGGCCAGCGCGGCCAGCAGCAGGGCGAAACTGAACGCCGTCACCAGGAGCACGCCCCGGACCCGCATCTTGTCCACCAGGTCGAACAGGTAGGGCGCCGCCCAGTTCCCCACGATCACGGCCACCACGAGGAAGCCGAACGCCAGGAGGAAGATCTTGCTCACGCCCAGGAAGGTCACGGCGGCGCCGGCGGCCAGGCTGGCCACGATGGCCAGGATGACGATACCGAGGACGTCGTCGATGACCGCCGCCCCGATGATGATCCGGGCCTCGGAGGTGTGCATCTTCCCCAGGTCCGAGAGCACCCGGGCGGTGATCCCCACCGAGGTGGCGGTGAGCGTGGCCCCGATGAAGATGGCCACGATCCAGAAGTCGATCCCCGCGGGATGCACGCCGATCTGGGGGTCGAAGTAGTACCAGTAGAGGAAGCCCAGGCCGAAGGGGAGGAGGACCCCCACCAGCGCCACCCCGGTGGCCGAGGGCCCCACCCGGAACATCTCCTTGAGGTCGGTCTCCAGGCCGATCTCGAAGAGGAGGATGGCCACCCCGATCTCGGCCAGCACGTGGACGATCTCGCCGATGGGCGTCCCCTGGGCCGGGATCACCCCCAGGACGCTCCCCCCCAGGATGACCCCCGCGATGAGCTCTCCCAGGACCGCCGGCTGATCGATCCGTTCGGCCGCCTCGCCCAGGAGCTTGGCCGACAGGAGGATCGCGATGAGGACCAGGAAGATCCGGGGCAGATCGGGCCCCTCGCCGTGGCCGGCGGCGCCCTCCTCGGCGTGGTCCTCCTGCTGCTGCTCCTGCCCCGGCTCTCCCTGACCGGCCTCCTGCCCGGCATCCGCCAGGACCGTCGCCGCGGGCCCAGCGGCGGCGGGGCCGGACGTCGCGGCGTCGGCGGGAGCCGGCGCGCCGTGGATCGACTGCGCCGGGAGCGCCAGCAGCGCTACCGCGACCAGGAGGCCGAGAATCCCCCCGCTGGTGAGTCGGGTCCGGTTCCGCCGGCTCACCACTGGGACTGGGCGCCGTTCACGATCTTCTCCACCACGTCCTCGATGGCCAGCGAGCGTCCGGCCTCGTCCGTTTCCTGGTCCGGTGCATACTCTCCCTGTCCCATCACGCTTCCGGAGCTCCAGAGCATCTCCTCCCTCGTCTGGTCGTAGATCTCCGCCCTGATCCTGATCGTGACGCGCCGCTGGAACACGTCGGCGCCCTGCCCTTCCCGGGCCTGATAATTCATGGCCTGGTCATCGTACCCGGTCACGGTGGCCCGTACAATCGCATCCGCCTCGGACTCCGACGCAAGCTGTGCTCCGAGACGTCCCCGGACCGTCTCCAGCAGCGCCTGGTAGAGGCGATCGGTGAGCTCCACCTGCGCCGTCTCGTTCTCCACCGGGGGTACGGCCACCGTCTCGATGTGGTCGGGGAGCCCCCCGCCCCCGGAGAAGGTGTACACGCAGCCCCCCAGCAGGACCAGGCAGGCCGGCGCCAGCCACGTCAGCGGGCGGGGTGATCTCATAGATGCTCTCCGGATAGCGATCGTCGGGGCGACGGGTCTCCGTCAGTGTCCATCTGACACGCCTCGAGGCCGTGAAGTTCCGGTAGGCGGCCCGGGAGGGCCAGCTCTCCCCCTGCCATTCCACCGTGACACGCCGGAGCAGGCTCCCGCCGCTCCGTTCCTCGACCCGCACCAGTCGCCGGTCCTCGAAATAGAAGTCCCGGAGGGTATCTCCCGCCATGCGGTAGCGCAGGGCCCGGCCGTCCGCGGTACGGTAGCCGGCCGACGGCCCGTCCTCCGGAGCCCGGAAGAAGCCCGCCATGGCCCACAGGAACACGGGCCCCGGGAGCTCCACGTCCTCGATGGACTCCCGGCTGGCCAGGCGTTCCCCGGTGAGGGACACCGCCATGCCCGCCTCGCCGGAGGTGAACAGGTCGAGGCGGATGCTGTCCGGGGGGTTGTACCGAGCCGCCCCCTCGCCCGCCACGTCACCGCGGGGGTCGGCGTAGGACCAGTCGAACCGGACGAAGGCCGGCGCCTGACGATCCTCCTCCGCCGTCAGCTCCCGCTCGGCCGAAGCCGGGTCGGCGAGCGGGGGGCGCTCCTGGAGCCCGGCGGCGCACCCGCCGAGGCCGGCCACGCCGAGGGTCACGAGGGTCGCGACGCCGGCCGCCGGGCTCCCTCGGAGCGGCGGGGCTCCACCCGTCCGCATCAGCGCCCGCCTCGCAGGGCGAGCCTGACGTCCTCGGGCAGGCGGCTGGGCCGGCCGGCCCCGTCCACGCAGACCAGCTCGGTCCGGACCTCCGCCAGGAGCTCTCCGTCGGACGCGCGGCTCACCCGGTACCGGAAGCTCACCGCCCGGCTCCGGATCCGCTCCACGACCGTCCGGACCTCCACCCGGTCCTCGTATCGCGCCGCGCCGTGGTACCGGACCTCCAGACGGGAGACCGGGAGGTACACCCCCCGCTCCTCCAGCTCCCGGTAGCTCGGCCCGCGCTCGGACAGGAGTCGGGTCCGCCCCACTTCGCACCAGACCAGCACGTGGGTGTGATAGGCCCGGCCCATCTGGTCGGTCTCGGCGTAGCGGACCCTGACCTCCACCGTGCCCTCGACGGCCTCCCCGGCCTCCTCTCCGCCGTCGCTCCCGTGCGCAGCGTCAGCGTCCATCCGGCTCCGTCCCCTCCCCCTCTCGACAGGTCTCCGGGCTCTCTCGGCGGTCCTCCGCGCCGGGCTCCCCCACCGTGTGCCGGAGGGTGCGTCGAGCGAAGGTGGCGCCAGCGTAGAGGCGGGTGACGCGGGTGTCAAAAGGGAGCCCCGCCTTGCCCCGCTTCCGCCGGGAGGGGGTATCTTTGCCGGCATGAGCGAACCCACGGCCCTCGTGATCTCAGACGCGCACCTGGGAGCCACGCCCCCGGACCGGGCGGAGCGACTCCTGTCCTTCCTCGACTCCGTGCCCGACCGGGCCGACCAGCTCCTCGTCAACGGCGACCTCTTCGACTTCTGGTTCGAATGGCGGGAGGTGGTCCTGCGGGAGCACTTTCCGGTCCTCCGGAGCCTGGCCGAGCTGGTGGAGGCGGGCGTCCGCGTCCGCATGGTGGGGGGGAACCACGACGCCTGGGCGGGCGATTTCCTCACCGGGGAGATCGGGGTGGAGTGGGTGGAGGGGCCCTCGCGCATCCGGGTGGGGGGACGGCGGGCCTACGTGGCCCACGGCGACGGGATGGCGCCGGGGGACTGGAGTTATCGGATGCTGAAGGCGGTCGTCCGGAGCCGACCCGCCGAGGCCCTGTTCCGCCTGGTCCATCCCGACCTGGCCCGCTCCCTCGTACGCTCCGTGAGCCGGACCGGCCGGGAGGTCCGCCACGGCCCCCTGCCCCACCGGGCCGATGTCCTCTCGGACCACGCCGTGGAGATCCTCCACCGGGAGGACGACCTGGACCTGGTGATCTTCGGCCACGCCCACCGCCCGGAGCTCCGCGCCGTGTCCGGTGATCGGCACTACCTGAACCCTGGCGACTGGATCAACCACTTCACGTACGGACGGGTCACCCCGGAGGAGGTCCGCCTCCTGGAATGGAGCGGCGCCCCCCCCGGCCCGGGATCTCAGCCGCCGCCCAGGGGCACGCGGTAGCGGAACTCGATGCCGGCGGAGCCGTCCTCCGGGGGCCGAAGCTTTCCCTCGAAATCCCAGAAGTGGGTGGACACCCACGCGTCCACGCCGCTCAGGAGCGACCAGAAGACGGCCAGGGCGAACCAGTTCTCCCGTTGCTCCTTCCGGGCCGCCACGAGGCCGCTGTCGGCCGGCAGCCCCCTCCGCGCGGCGTTGAGGCGAAGCTGTGCACGGAGCGCCATGAACAGGGTCGCCGCCTCGGCCACGAAATAGACGGCTCCCCGGGTCGGCTGGTCCACCTCTGCCTGGCCCCAGCCGGGGACCACCACCGAGCGGGCGAAGGCGCCGAGGGGCGTGACGGGAGGACCCGACGGGACCGTGTCCCCGGCGGCCGACGCCGTCGTGTCCGCGGGGGGCGGGTCGGCCTCCTGGGCGGAGAGAGCGCGGGGGACGGCGGCCCACCCCAGTCCCAGGGACAGGAGCAGGAGGAGGACCGTGCGAGAGGGAGGCCCGGTGCACCTCCGGAGGGGATGGCGGGAGCGTGTGGGAATCGAACCCACCCGGGACGCCGAAGGCACCCCGCGACGGCTTTGAAGGCCGCAGGCGACACCAGTCGCCATCCGCCCCCGAGGATCCATCCTCCCCGTCAGCCCGCCCGGGCCACGACCTCGATCTCCACCCGGGCACCCCTGGGGAGCTCGGCGGCCTCCACGGCCGATCGGGCGGGATAGGGCGGGCTGAAGAACTCGGCGTAGATCTCGTTCACGGCGGCGTAGTCGTCCATGTCGGCCAGGAAGACGGTGGTCTTCACCGCGTCCTCCAGGTCGACCCCCGCCGCCTCCAGGACCGCGCCGAGGTTCTCGAGCGCCTGGCGGGCCTGGACCTCCACGCCCGGGCCGACGAACTCGCCCGTTCGCGGATCCAGCCCGATCTGGCCGGCCGTGAAGATCCATCCGTCGGACTCCACGGCCTGGGAGTACGGCCCGATGGCCGCCGGCGCCCCCTCCGTGCTGATCTCTCGGGTGCTCATGTCGCCTCTCCTCCTCTCCTCACGTCCGTGGTCTCGTTCGCTCCGACCGTTCCGGCTCCGTCGGTCCGTCCCCGAACCGTTCCAGGAGATCGGCCCGGCTCACGGGCACGGCCCCGAGGCGGCTGACCTCGATGCCCGCCGCCTCGTTGGCCAGCCGGGCCGCCTCCAGTACCCCGGCCTCGCCGGAGAGCACCGCGGCCAGCACGGCGGTGACCGTGTCCCCCGCACCGGAGACGTCGTACACCTCTACCGGCCGGGCGGGCAGCTCGGTCCTCCGGTCGTCCTCGTCCAGGAGGAGCATGCCCTCGCCCCCCATGGTCACCAGGAGGTTCCTGACGCCCAGGCGATCCCGCAGAGCGGCGAGGCGCTCGCGGCTCCGGGGCGGCGACTCCCGACCCTCGGCCGCCGCCAGCTCCCGGCCGTTGGGCTTGAACAGGAAGGCGCCCCCGTAATCGAAGAAGTGGCGGAGCTTCGGGTCGACCACCGAGGGGACGTCCAGGTCGCGCGCCCGCTCCAGCAGCTCCCTCACCAGGGTCCGGGAGATCACCCCTTTGTCATAATCCTCCAGCACGAGGGCGTTCGCCCAGCCCAGGGCCTCCAGGGCCTCCTCCCGCAGGGCCCGGGCGGCCCGCTCCGGCACGGGATCGGTGGACTCCCGGTCGACCCGGAGCATCTGCTGATGCCGGGCCAGGATCCGGGTCTTGAGGGTGGTGGGCCGCCCTCCCTGGACCCGGACGAGGCCCTCGCACCCGATGGACAGCTCCTCCAGCAGCTCCCGGAGCCGCTCGCCCGGCGCGTCGTCGCCCCGCACGCCCACCACCCGACACGCTCCCCCCAGCGCCACCACGCCGGCGGCGACGTTGGCCGCCCCTCCCAGGGCCGAGCGCTGCTCCTGCACCCGCACCACGGGGACGGGGGCCTCCGGCGAGATCCGCTCCACGTCGCCCACCACGTACCGATCGAGCATGCAGTCGCCCACCACCAGCACCCGGCTCTCCCCGGCCAGGTCCAGCAGCTTCCGGGCGTGATCGGCGGGGAGCGAACGGGACGGAGTCGACACGGCTCCTCTGTCTTGCGTGGCGAGTGTGGGTTCCCTAACCTGCCGGCTTCCAACGTGGAAGGGGAGGAGACCCGGCGGGAGGAGCGGCGGGCTCGAACGGGAGGCCGCGGCAGCGCGGCGCGAAGATAGATGCGGTGACCGGGAGAATCAAACCGGGATGATTCGTGCCATTTGACGCCTCCGACGTCCTGCCCCTCCGGCTCCTCGCGTCGGTCGCCGCATCCACCCGGGACTACTTCGCCCTCCTGGGACGGGCGCTCCACGGCGCCGTCACCCGTCCGTTCTACCGGACCGACATGGTCCAGCAGATGGACACCATCGGGGTCCAGTCGCTCACCATCGTCATCCTCACCGGTCTGTTCACCGGCATGGTGCTGGCGCTGCAGTCCGCCGTGGAGATGGAGCAGTTCGGCGCCACCATCTACATCGGGAGGCTGGTCGGGGCCAGCACGGTGCGGGAGCTGGGACCCGTCCTCACCGCCCTGATGGTCACGGGACGGGCCGGCTCCGGGATCGCGGCGCAGATCGGCGCCATGCAGGTCACCGAGCAGGTGGACGCCCTGGAGTCCATCGGCGTCGACCCGGTCCGGCGGCTGGTGACCCCCCGGATCCTGGCCGCCCTGGTCATGCTCCCGCTCCTCACCGTGGTCACCGACGTGGTGGCCATCTTCGGGGGACTCCTCATCGCCGTGGTGAAGCTCGACCTCACGGCGGCCCTCTACCTCCGCTCGGTGTGGGTGACCCTGGCGGAGACGGGCTTCGTCCTCCGGTTCATCCCCATCGACTTCATCTCCGGCCTGGGCAAGCCGGTGGTCTTCGGCCTCATCATGGCCCAGACGAGCTGCTTCTTCGGCCTGCGGACCACCGGAGGGACGGAAGGGGTGGGCGAAGCGGCCACCCGGGCCGTCGTCTTCTCCTCGGTGCTCATCCTGGCCGCCGACTACTTCGTGACGCAGCTCGTCATCGCGCTGTTCATCCAGTGACGGACCGGCCGGAGCCACGGGAGGAGGGACCGCTCATCCGCCTGGAGGGTGTGAGCCTCACCCTGAGCGGCGAGCCCGTCCTCCGGGAGCTGGACCTCGTGGTCCACCGGGGGGAGACGGTCACCGTGCTGGGTGCCTCCGGAGCGGGAAAGTCCACGATCCTGCGGCTCATGCTCGGTCTGCAGGTCGCCGACGGCGGCCGGGTGCTCGTCGGGGGACGCGACGTGGCGGAAGCCACCGCCGGGGAGGAGCGGGCCCTGCGGCGTGAGATGGGGATGGTGTTCCAGTACGCCGCCCTCTTCGACTCCCTGAGCGTCTTCGAGAACGTGGCGTTCCCCCTCCGGGAGTTCGGGGAACACGACGCCGGAGTGCTGGAGGAGCGGGTGGAGGAGGTCCTGGAGTTCGTGGACCTGGAACCGGAGCGGGTCTCCCCTCTCCTGCCCGCCCAGCTGAGCGGGGGGATGAAGAAGCGGGTGGGGATCGCCCGGGCCATCGTGGCCCGGCCGGCGATCCTCCTGTTCGACGAGCCCACGAGCGGCCTCGACCCCATCACCACCCGGACCATCAACCGTCTCGTGCGGAAGCTCCAGCGGGAGCTGGGAGTGACCAGCGTGCTCGTGACCCACGACATCTCGTCGGCTTTCCGGGTGGCCGACCGGGTGGCACTCCTCCATGATGGACGCATCGTGTTCGACGGAACGCCGGAGGAGATGACCCGTTCGGACCATCCATACGTGAAGGAATTCTTGGGAGACGAAGCCGAGGTGTTCCCGTGAAGCGTTCCACCCCCATCACCTGGGAGCAGGCCCGGGTGGGTGCCGTCATCCTGGTGAGCCTGGCCATCCTGGCCGGGGGCCTCTTCCTCGTGGGCCAGACGGGCTCGGTGTTCGGCGAGCGGTACCGGCTCGTCTCCCTCATGGGCTCCGCCACGGGCCTGAGCCCCGGCGCCGTCGTCCAGGTGGCCGGTCAGCCCGCCGGTCAGGTCTCGCGGATCGAGCTGATCCCCGTGGGCGAGCGGCCGGAGGAAGGCGACGCCGTGGCGATCTGGCTCTCCATCGACCGGTCGGTTCAGGAGCAGATCCGGGCGGATTCCAGGGCGCGGGTCAGGACCCAGGGGCTGCTGGGCGACCGTCTCATCGACATCGAACCCGGGGGGCCCCGGGCGGCGGTCCTCGGGGACGGGGACACCCTGGACGCCGCCGAGCCCCTGGACTTCCAGCGGGTGCTCAACGAGGCCGAGGGCTCGGTGCGCAACCTCACCGAGATCACGACGAACCTCTCGGAGATCACCCGATCCCTGGCCGAGGGCCGGGGAACCATGGGGCACCTCCTCACCGACCCGGCCCTCTACGAGCGGTTGGTGACGGTGGGAGGGCGGCTGGACACGGTCCTGACGGCCGTGAATCGGGAAGAAGGGACCCTGGGGCGACTTGTGCACCAGGGGGCCCTCTACGACCACCTGGTGGGATCCCTGGCCTCCGTGGACACGGTGACCCGACGGATGGCCGGGGGCGAAGGGACCCTGGGCCGGCTCCTGGCCTCGGACACGGTCTACCTCCGCCTGGCCGACGCCGTCGACCGGGCGGACTCGCTGCTGGCCCGTCTCGAGGCCGGAGAGGGCTCGGCCGGCCGCATGCTGGCCGAGGAGGACCTCTACGAGGAGCTCCTCCGGACGGTGGTGGAGCTGAACGCCGTGCTGGCGGACCTCCGGGAGGATCCGCGGAAATACATCCCGCCGGTCAGGGTCTTCTGACTACCCCGCGTCCTCGCCCTCGGCCTCGGCCCCGTCTTCGTCCGTCAGCGACGGAAGGGTGACGAGCTCCTCGATGCGGTAGCGGAGTCGTCCCGCGGGTAGGGAGACCGTGACTTCATCGCCCTCCTCCCTGCCCAGCAGCGCCTTGCCGATGGGAGATTCCATCGACACTTCGCCCTTCTCGAAGTCGATGTCGTCGCCGAAGGCGAGGCGGTACTCCTCCACGGACTCGTCGTCCAGGTCCCGGACGGTGACCACGGACCCGAACCCCACCCGATCCTCGGGGAGCTCGTCCAGGTCGATCTCGCTCAGCTCGCCGAGGCGTCGGGCGATGTGGTCCAGACGCGCCTGGACCTGCTGCTGGCGCTCCAGGGCGGCCGAGTACTCGGCGTTCTCCCTCAGATCCCCCTTCTCGACGGCTTTCTCGATCTCGTGCGGGAGCTCCACGTTGAGCTCGTGGAGGAGCTCCTCCGCCTCGTCGTTCAGTTTCTGTTTCAGCTCGTCCAGCATCGTCCCTCCGGGCCTGCTGTACATACAAAAAAATCCGCAGCGTCCTCCCGTAACGGAGAACGCTGCGGCGGATGGAGGCGGCGGGAATCGAACCCGCGTCCGTACGACCTTCTGGTTCGGCTTCTACGTGCATAGTCCGAAGTTTGAAGGTTTCGCCCATGCCAGGTCTCCGGACGACCCCGCGATGGGCTAGCTGTGATCGGCTCTCGCCGTCTCGCCACTGACATCCACAGCAGACGTCCGCGGCCAGCCCGATTCATCGTCGTCTACCGCCCCGCCTCGGGCCGGGCCGAACGGCAGACGGGCTACGTTAGTTTACGCAGCCAGCGCCAAGTTGTCGTTGGCAGCTACTAGTTTCTCGGTGTTTTACGAGGATCCGAGGACCTCGGCACGCTACCGCGACCTCCGGCTCGTACGTCGAAGCCGTGTCGCCCCCGAGCTGTGAAACATCTCCGTCGTCGTTGGCTGTATACCCGGCACCCCGCCAGGGGTTCACCCCGCCTCGTCCGGATCCCGGCGGGCCTCCGCGAGCCAGGCCAGATGCCCCTGGATCGCCGCCGTGGCCTCCCGCACGGAAGGTCCCGGTGCCGAGGGGAACCAGAGCTCCAGGAGCCGCCGGCCCCGGGGGACGGGCACCAACAGGCTCCACCCCTCCCGGCCGTCCCCGGCGATCCGATCGGCCGGGGTCTGCAGGATCAGGTCCTCCCGGAGCGACCAGGTGAACGGATGTCCCCGGGCCGACCGCTCCCGCCGCTCCGCCGAGGACCACCCGGGCCGGGCCCGCTCGGCCAGCACGGTCCACCGCTCCCCCTCCAGGCGCCAGACGGCACCGGAGGCGGCACCGAGGGAGGCGAGGAGGAGCTCCAGGAGCGACGGCCACGGCGCCTCCTCCATCGTCCGGTCGTCACGGCGCCCGATCCCCGCGCCTTCCCCCGCCCCCGGGGATCCGGCCCGGGGATCGGGGGGGACGGGAGAGCTCTGCTCTCCGGGCCAGAGGGGACGGGGCCACCAATCGGGTCGTCGCATGGAATCAGTGCGGGTGTAGTTCCTGCATGGGAGGTGTACCGGTATCAGCCGGGGGCGGTCGGGCCCGAAAGCTGGCGTAGATCTCGCCCGATCGCCAGCCCGAGACGGACCGGGGGCCGGGACGAGACGGAAGCGTCGGCCGCCCGGTTCCGGTCACGGAGTGCGAGACACGGACCCATCCCGGGAGAGAGGATATATGCAGCTCATAGACTTCTTTTCGGAGGACAGCGTGGAGCTCCAGCTGGCCGCCGACGACAAGGACGACCTCCTCAAGGAGCTCGTGGGGATCCTGGACCTGGACGAGAAATCCGAGGGGATCCTCTTCAAGATGCTCAAGCGCAGGGAGAACCTGGGTTCCACGGGGATCGGCCGGGGGATCGCCATCCCTCACTGTCGATCCCTGGTGGTGAACCGCCTCCGGGTGGCGTTCGGGCGGAAGCCCGAGGGCGTGGACTTCAAGGCCATCGACGAGCGGCCCGTGCACAACTTCTTCCTCATCGTGGCCCCGCCGCTGGAGGTCTCGAACCAGTACCTCCCCGTGCTGGGGAAGATCGCGCAGTTCAGCAAGGAACCCGACGTACCGGAGCGACTCGCCGAGCTCGAGGACTCCGCCGACTTCATGGATCTACTCGAAGAAAAGGGCGTCTGACGATGCATCCCGATCTTGAACTCCTCCTGGAGATGCAGGACCTCCGTTCGCAGGCCCGAGCCCTCCGGGAGGAGGCGGGGGAGCGGGAGGTGGAATCCGACGTCTTCGACGTGAAGGTCGAGGACGCCATGGACCAGCTCAGGGAGAAGGCCGAGGAGCTGAAGGACCGGCTGGGCCCCGAGGTCCACGCCACCTACGAGCGCATCTCCGGACAGGTGGACCGCGTGGTGGTGCCCGTGCTGAACGGGATCTGCTACGGGTGCTTCATGGCCGTGCCCCGGGCCTGGGCCTCCGAGGCGAAGGAGAACGAGGACGTGCGGGTCTGCGAGAACTGCGGCCGCTTCCTCTACTACGTGGACTGAGCCGGCACCCGCCCGTCGTCGGTACGGCGGGTGACCCCCTCCCGATCGAAGTGCTCCAGGTAGGCGATCAGGTAGTCCCGGCTGAGGTCGCCCAGGACGTCGCGGAACTCCCCGGCCGGGACCGGGCCTGACGCCTCCACGAGGCGGGCGGCCGACGCCCGGAGCTCCTCCTCCACCTCGGGCGTCACGTACAGGTCCGGACTGATCCGTGCCAGTCGTCCCTCCCGATGGAGCAGGTCCAGGAGGTCGTGGAGCAGGTCCACGTCGCCGCCCACCTCGCCGGCCAGCTCCTCCACCCAGGGAGGCTCGGCTCCTCCCTGGCCGATGATCTCCAGGAGGCGGTCCCGCGCCTCCCGGTCCTGGTCGGTGAGGGTCGGACGGTGGTCGGGCAGTCGCACCTCTCCCCCCCGCACCTCCACGGCCCCTTCCTCGACCAGCCCGTCCAGGGCCCGGTCCACCAGCGCCGGATGGGCGCCCCCCAGGGCCGAGCGAACCGACTGGAGCGACGCCGCGGGTGCGCGGGGATCCTGCCGGTGGAGCTCCTCCAGGGCCTCCACCGCGTCGGCCTCCAGCGATCGGAGGACGTCCTCGGCGAACCAGCGCCGCCCGGCGCTCACCGCCCCGTCCGGCGGGCCGTCCCGGGGGAGCTCGTCCCGCCGCCGCCCCGCGAGGATCGGCAGGCGGTCGGGATCGACCCCGTCCCGCCCGGACATCGCCACCACCGCACCCACGGCGTCCCGGGCCGACCCGTCCAGGAGCCGGCCCCAGTCCCGGAGCCGCGGACCGTCGGGATCGGGGGGATCCAGCTCCGCCACCCGGCCGCCGCCCAGGGTCCGGACCGGGGAGTAGAACCGCAGGACGAACCGGTCCCCGACACGGGCGAGCAGCTCTCCCTCCAGGCGGAGGACCGCCCAGCCCGTCTCGCCGGGGGCGAGGGCCTCCCGTCCAGGGAGCTTCACCCGGGCCATGACCTCGGCCGTCCCCAGGTACACCCGGACGCGCTGGCCCTCCTCGACCATCCGGTCGGCGTGAGGGAGGAGCCGGAGCCGGACGCCGAGGGATCGGCACGGCTCCCAGTGGGGATCGTCCACGAGCGCCGTGCCCCGGGCCACCTCCTGGACCGACACCCCGACCAGGGCCAGGCCGCAGCGGTTCCCGGCCCGGGCGACCTCCCGCTCCCGCCCGTGCACCTCCACCGACCGGACGCGGGCCTCCCTCTCCCCCGGCAGGACCCGGAGCGTGTCGTCGCGGGCCACGCGGCCGCTCCACACGGTCCCCGTGACCACCGTCCCGGCGCCGCGGAGGGTGAAGGACCGGTCCACGGGGAGGCGGAACACGTCGTCGGAGGGCCGGCCCTCCACCCGGCGGGCCTCCCGGGCCAGGGCGCTCCGTACCGCCTCCACGCCCCGCCCCTCGGGCGCGGATACGGGCACCACGGGCCACGTCCCGCCGTCCACCCCCGGGGTGGCCCGGAGGGCCTCCGTCACGGCCTCCCGGGCCAGCTCCAGCCACTCCTCCCCGACGCGGTCCACCTTCGTGAGGGCCACCACACCCCGGCGCACCCCGAGGAGCGTGGCGATGTCCAGGTGCTCCCGGGTCTGGGGCATGGGGCCCTCGTCGGCGGCCACGGCCAGGAGGAGGAGGTCGGTCCCCGTGGCGCCGGCCATCATGTTCTTCAGGAAGTCCTCGTGCCCCGGCACGTCCACCAGCCCCGCCGTGACGCCGTCCTCCAGCTCCACCCGGGCGAAGCCCAGGTCGATGCTCAGCCCCCGCTCCTTCTCCTCCTCCCAGCGGTCCGTGTCCACCCCCGTGAGGGCCCTGACCAGGGTGGTCTTCCCGTGGTCCACGTGCCCGGCGGTCCCCACGATGAGTCCTCCGGACCGGTCCCGCTCCCCGGGCGTCACGCCGACCCTCCCCTCCCCCTCACGCCAGTGCCTCGGCGTCCAGGAAGTCCAGGGACCGCAGGTGGATCCCCTCCGCCAGGTGGTAGCGGATGAAGTCCCGGAGGAAGCGGGCCTGACGGGCCCCCGGGGCGCCCGGCGGGGGGCGCCCCTCCAGGAGGCCGGCGAGCTCCTCCCGCTCCCGCTCCCCCAGCCGGGGCCCGGACGTGGCGCAGCGGGGACAGGCCAGGCCGCCGGCGGCGAAGTCGAACCGCGTCTCGCCGCCGGCCTCCAGCTCCCGGCCGCAGCCGGCGCACCGGTCCATCTCGGGGTGGAAGCCCAGGACCCGGACGATCTGCCAGTTCACCATGAGCGCCAGCGAGCGGACCTCCTCGGGGGCGGCTTCGGTGAGCGCGTCGAGCCCCGCCAGGAGCGTCCGGTACAGTCTGGGGTCCCGCTCCTCCGGCGCCAGCCTCATGACCAGCTCGCACGCCACCGACGCGCCGGCGAACCGGTTCAGGTCCACGCCCAGCGACTGCCGCTCCCGGATGAGGTCGAACTCCGACAGCGTGTGGAGGTCCCGGTCGGGCTTGAGGTAGAGCGTGGCCTCGCCCTCGGCGAAGGGCTCCAGCACCCCGCCGAAGCGGCTCCCGGGCCGGAGGGCGCCCTTGGCGATGGCCGAACGGGGCCCGTGCTCCCGGGTCACCAGCCGGAGGATCTTGCTGGTGTCGCTGTACCGGTACGTCTGGAGCACCACGCAGCGGGTGGTGACGATGGGCACGGATGGACTCCTCCGGTGGCGTCCTGCCTGGGGCGATCGATGCGCGGTTCCCGACCGTCCTCCCCTACCCTGAGCCCCCGGGGCCGGTCCCGCCCGGCGCGGGGAGCCTGGTCCGGTCCGCGCCCCGAGGCCTCAGAGGCCCAGCGACGAGGTCACTCCCACGTAGACCGCCCGGCCTCGACCGGGAAATCCGGCGAGCTCCCGGTACTCGGTGTCCAGCAGGTTCTCCACCCTGAGGACCGGGGCCAGGCGGGGCGCGGCGCCCCCTGCCAGCTCCAGCCGGGCCGAGGCGTTCACCCGGAGGTAGTCCTCCAGGGTGACCCGCTCGGCGGGGAACGAGGAGAAGTCCCGGTCGGTCCGCTCCCCCACCCAGTCGAGGCTCGTGCTCAGACGGAGCCGGTCCAGCGGTCGGCCCGACAGCTGGAGGCTCGCCGAGTGGGTGGGCCGGCGCAGCAGGGGCTCCCCCTCCACGAAGGTCGCGTCCTCCCCCTCCTGGAAGCCCGCGTCCACCACGTCGGTGTCCAGGTAGGTGTAGCTCCCGGAGGCCGAGAGCCGGGCGTGGGGCTCCCAGCTCGCCTCCAGCTCCAGGCCGGAGGCCTCGGCCTCGGCCACGTTGAAGAAGTTGGGGGCTTCGGGCTCCGGGGGCTCGAAGGTGAACTGGACGAGGTCCCGGAAGGTCTGGTCGAAGTAGGTGGCCGCCAGGGTCAGTCCCGTGCCCCGGATCTCGTGGGTCAGGCCGGCCTCCCAGCTCCGGCTGCGCTCCGGATCCAGGTCCGGGTTCCCCCGCGCCAGGCCCTCGGCGAAGTTCTCGAAGAACGTCGGCGCCTTGAACCCCGTGCCGAAGGCCGCCCTCAGGCGGGTCGAGGGCCCCGCCCGGTAGACCGCTCCCGCCCGGTAGGTGTCGAAGGTCCCGAAGGCGGAGTTGTCGTCCACGCGGGCCCCCAGGGTGAGGGTCACCCGGTCCGCCAGCTCCCGGACCGCCTGGACGAAGACCGCCCGGTCGGTCCGGGTCTCCGAGGTGGTGCTGGTGGTGGCGCCGAACTCGCTCCGGCTCCGGCTGAAGCTCCGCTCGCCGGCCTCCTGGAGCGACGCGCCCAGCGTGAGCCGGGTCTCCGCCTCGGGGCGCCAGTCCAGGAGGAGCTCCCCCTGGTGGCGATCCTGATCCCGGTGGCTCTCCGACGCGAAGGTGCCGGTGGTGTCGGCGGGACCGTCGGGGCGATCCTGGAGGGCGAAGTCCAGGGCGTGCGTCGACGCCCCCACGGAGAGGGTCAGCCCCTCGGCGAGCCTCCGGTCCACGTCGAGCCCCAGCACCGTCTCGTCGCGGGTCTGGAACTGGTTCTCGTCCACCACGTCCCCGGCGAAGTCGGTGGGGAAGTGGTACTCGGTGTCGGCGTAGCGGAGCGTCACGGCGGCCCGAGTGGACTCGTCGGGCTTCACGTGGAATCGCCCGCTCGCCGTGGTGTTGCGATAGTCGTTGTTGAAGGGAAGCACCCCGTCGGTGGCGAACCTGGAGACCGTGGCACCGTAGCCCGTCCGGGCGGTCCCTCCGGAGGCCGAGAGGTCGAGGACCAGCGTGCCGTTCGCTCCCCCGCGGACGGAGGCCGAGGCCCGGCCCTCGCCGCCGCCCCCGGTGAAGACCTGGATCACGCCGGTCATGGCGTCGGAGCCGTAGAGCACGCTCCCCGGGCCCCGCAGGACCTCCACCCGCTCGACCCCGGCGGCGGTCAGATGGGCGAAGTCGTAGCTACCGCCGGGTCGATTCACCGGCACGCCGTCCACCAGGACCTTCACGTAGTCGCTCTCGCCGCCGCGCAGGAAGAGGGAGGTGAGGGCTCCGTACGGCCCCTGGGAAGCGAGGCTCGCCCCCGGCACGCCCCGGAGGGCCGTCTCCAGGAACTGGACCCCGTCGCCCCGGAGGTCCTCTCCCTCCAGGACGGTGGTCCGCCAGGGCAGCCGGTCCGGGGCCGTGGGCCCCCGGGCCGCCGTCACCACCAGCTCCTCCAGCTCGTAGGCGGCGGTGTCGCCCGGCGCCTCCTCCTGGCCCGCCGCCGGCTCCGGGGTCCCCAGGAGCGCGGCGGCCGACAGGACCGCCGCCAGCGTCGTGGTACGTCCTACTCTCATCAGGTCCATGTCTCCCTCGTCCTCGTTCGTGTGAACTCGGCGATGCTCGCGTCCGATCGTCCGGTCCCGGCCGGAGGCCGGCCGTGGTCCCGTGGGCCGGCCGGGGTCCCGATGGTCCCGTCTCCCCGCCCCGCTCTCAGCCTTCCCCGCCGGTCCGCGGGATCACCACCCGGCCGTCGGGGCCGGCGTCCTCGACCCGCACCGGCCACCCGAAGGCCCGCTCCACCGGACCGGGTCGGATGACCTCCTCGGCCGTCCCCTCCTCCACCACGCGCCCCTCCACCAGGAGGACCATCCGCTCGGCGAACCGGCTGGCCAGGTTCAGGTCGTGGGTCACCGTGACCGCGGTGAGGCCGTCCTCCCGGACCAGCCGGTCCACCAGCCGGAAGATCCGGACCCTGTGGCCCAGATCCAGGTGGGCGGTGGGTTCGTCCAGCAGGAGGGTGCGGGGCTCCTGGGCCAGGGCCCGGGCCACCTTCGCCCGCTGCAGCTCACCCCCGGAGAGGCCGGTGAGCCCGCGCCCGGCCAGCCCGGCCAGATCCACCCGCTCCAGGGCGCGCTCCACCACCGTCCGGTCCTCCTCGCCCAGCCCGGCCCACGGCCTGACGTACGGATTCCGTCCCATCTCCACGAAGCTCCGGACGGTGAGGGGAAAGGGGGCGGGAGGCTCCTGGCTCACCACGCCCACCCGGCGGGCGATCCTCCGCCGATCCCACTCCTCCACCGGCCGTCCCGCCAGCCGGACCGTCCCCCGGGTCGGCCTCCGGAGGGCCAGGGCCAGCCGGACGAGGGTGCTCTTCCCCGCGCCGTTCGGCCCGAGGACGGCGTGGTGGACGCCCTCCTCGAAGGAGAGGGTCACGCCGTCCACGGCGTCACGGTCCGCCCCGGGGTACCGGTAGGAGACGTCCCGGAACTCCAGCTCGGCTCCGGTCACCGGTCGGCGCTCCGTCGCAGGAGCAGGAGGAAGAAGGGGACGCCGATGAACGCCGTCACCACCCCCACGGGGATCTCCCGCGGCGCGGCGGCCGTCCGGGCCACGGCGTCGGCCAGCACCAGCAGGACCCCGCCGCCCAGGAAGCTCAGCGGCAGGAGCCCCCGGTGTCCCGAGCCGCGGAGGATGCGGACGGCGTGGGGGACCACCAGGCCGACGAAGCCGATCACCCCGGCCACGCTCACCGAGGCGGCGGCCAGGAGGGAGGCCACGAAGTACGCCGTCCGCTTGACGCGCTCCACGTCGGTGCCCAGGACCGCCGCCGTCTCCTCGCCCAGGGCCAGGGCGTCCAGGTGTCGGGCCAGGCCCCAGGCGAACGCGGTGGCCGGGATCGAGTAGGCCGCCAGCGCGGCCGCCGCGGTCCACGAGGCGCCGTCCAGGCTCCCCATGGTCCAGAGGAGCGCCGAGCGCGTGGCCTCCGCGGGAGCGAAGGTGAGGACCAGCATCACGCCGGCGCTGAAGAAAGCGGCCACCACCACCCCCGCCAGGATGAGGACCCGGGTGTCCAGGCGGCCGGCCACCCGCGCCACCCTGAACACCACCGCGATGGCCAGGAGCCCGCCGCCCAGCGCCGCCGCCGGCAGGGTGGCCGCCCCGAGCCAGCCTCCTCCCAGGACCAGGGCCAGGACGGCGCCCAGGGCGGCGCCCGAGGAAACGCCCAGGAGATACGGCTCCGCCAGCGGATTGCGGAGGAGGGCCTGGAACAGGGCTCCGGAGACCCCCAGGGCGGCGCCGGTGAGCACCGCGGTGGCCACCCGGGGCATCCGGACGCTCAGCACGATGGACCGCTCCATCTCGCGGGCCCCGCCCGTGAGCACCTCCAGGACCTCCGCCGGGCCCACCGCCGACGGACCCACCGAGATCCCCACGAAGACGCCCGCCGTCAGAAGGACCAGGGCCGAGGCCGCCGCGCCCCATCGGCTCACGGCTCATCCGCCCGGAACCCGGCCCGCTCCAGGGCCGGGCGGAGCTCCGGATGGAGGGCCGCCGCCAGGGCCGCCGCGGCCTCCCCCAGCCTCGGCCCCAGCCGATGGACCAGCCCGCCGTCCACGGGCCGGACCCGACCCTCGCGGACCGCGCGGAGCTCCGACCATCCCGGCCGCTCCGCCGGGGGGGTGGTACGTCCGGCGCCCCTGTCCTCCCGGGCCACGATCATCACCTCGGGCGACCGGGTGAGGATGGCCTCCAGGCTCACCTGGGGGGAGGGCGAGGAGAGGTCGCCGAACACGTTCCGCCCCCCGGCCACCGTCAGGAGGGAGTCCAGGTAGCTCCCCGCCCCCACCGTGATGGGCGGATCGGCCCACACCTCGTAGTAGACGCTCCGGCGGGGGCGTCGTCCGGCGATGGCGGCCACCGCCTCCAGCGCCCCGGCGACGGCCGCCGTCAGGGAATCGGCGGCCCGCTCCCGCCCCGTGAGCCGGCCCAGGCGATCGACGTTCCGGCGGAAGTCCTCCAGGTCGTCGTGCTCCACCGCCAGCAGGGGGACGGAGAGGTCCCGGAGCCGCTCCAGCGCGGTCCGGTTGCTGGCGCCCGCGAAGACGATGACCACGTCCGGATCGCGGGAGACGATGGCCTCCACCGAGGGCCGGATCCCCTCGCCGACGCTGGGGACGTCCCGGGCCGCCGGCGGATGCACGCCGTAGCGGGTCCGCCCCGCCACCCGGTCGCCGGCGCCCAGGGCGAACAGGATCTCCGTGGCTGCGGGGATGAGGGACACGATGCGCCGCGCCGGGGCCCGCAGTCGGAGCGTGTCGCCCCGGTCGTCGGCGATCCGGAGGGTGTCGGCGGGGAGGTCGGCCGCCGGGTGATCTCCCCCCGGGAGCCGATCGCCGAAGGGCGACAGGAGCAGGAGGACGGCCGCCGCCCCCGCGAAGGTGGGGAGCCGGGCGAGACCGGTCCGGCGCGAACGGTGGTGAGGTTGACGCAAGAACACCCGCCCTTCCCGCGAAGAGCTCGTGGCAGGGGGCGGACACGTCTCCTGGCTCGAGGATCCTCCGCCGCCTTCCCGGACCGGGGCCCAGTGGCGTTTCGGCGGAGGGGGCGCCCGAGGGGCGCCGTCCTCTCACAGTGGCGGGGCCGCGCCGGACTCACACCGGCTTCCGTCTACCCCGCCCCCTTCCGTCGATCGTGGACCGGAGGATAGCCCTCCTCGCCCGCCGGCCGCAACCGGCGGCGTGGTCCCTCAGGGCTCGAAGCGACCGAAGTCCTCCGGGTTCATCTTCCGGAGATAGTCCCGGAGCGACTCCCCTTCCTCGCCCTCCTCGGACTCCTCGGGCTCGGGGTCGGGCGCCCCCTCCGACGGTTCGGGGGCGCCGGCTCCGCCGGGACTCCAGCCCGAGGAGGCCCAGGGCTTCTCCTCCTCGTCCACCGGCGCCTCCTCCACGTCCAGGCTCGTGATCTCCAGGAGGCTCTCGTCGGCGAAGATGGGGGCCTCCGCCCGGAGGGCCAGGGCGATGGAGTCGCTGGGCCGGGCGTCGATGGAGATGACGTCGTCCCCCTTCTCCACCACCAGCGACGCGTAGTAGGTGTTGTCCACCACCTTGGTGATCAGGACGCGCACGAGCTCGCCGCCCAGGCCCTTCATCACCGTGGTGAAGAGGTCGTGGGTCAGGGGACGGGAGAACTTGATCCCGGCCAGCTCCATGGCGATGGCGCTCGCCTCACCCGGACCGATCCAGATGGGGAGCATCTTCTCTCCGTCGGACTCCTGGAGGATGACCACGGGAGTGTTCGACGACTTGTCCAGCCCCAGGCTGGTGACTTCGACTTCTTTCATGGGTCCCGTGTCCTCGTCAGGTGCCCATCTCCCACGACGAGAGATACCGCTCCTGATCCTCGGTGAGCTCGTCCACCTCGACGTCCATGGACGCGAGCTTCAGCTCCGCGATCTCCTGGTCGATCTCCGAGGGCACCGGGTGGACGTGCCGCGGGAGCTCGCGCCCTCCCTCCGTGAGGAGATACTCCGCCGCCAGGGCCTGGTTCGCGAAGGACATGTCCATCACGCTGGCCGGATGGCCCTCGGCCGAGGCCAGGTTGATGAGACGGCCCTCCCCCAGGAGCGCGATCCGCTTTCCGTCCACCACGTACTCCTGCACGTGGTCCCGCATCGTCCTCGGCCCCTCCTCGGCGATCTCCTCCAGCCGGGCCACGTCGATCTCGATGTCGAAGTGGCCGGCGTTGGCCACGATGGCCCCGTCCTTCATGGCCCGGAAGTGCTCCTCCCGGATCACGTGCATGTTCCCGGTGACGGTCACGAAGACGTCGCCCCGGGGCGCCGCCTCCTCCATGGGCATGACCGTGTAGCCGTCCATGGTGGCCTCCAGGGCCCGGAGGGGATCCACCTCGGTGACCACGACCCGGGCGCCGGCGCCCTGCGCCCGCATGGCCACGCCCCGACCGCACCAGCCGTACCCGGCCACCACCACCGTGGAGCCCGCCAGAAGCACGTTCGTGGCCCGGAGGATCCCGTCGATGGTGGACTGCCCGGTGCCGTACCGGTTGTCGAAGAGATGCTTCGTCCGGCTGTCGTTCACCGCGATCACCGGGAACTGTAGCACCCCGTCCCGGTCCATGGCCCGGAGGCGGACGATGCCCGTGGTGGTCTCCTCCGTGGAGCCCACGACCCCCTCCACGATCTCCGTCCTCTCGGCGTCTCCCTGGCCGGCGGCCCAGTCCCGGATGCCCGGCGAGAGGTCGTCGATTCGCTCCAGGGCCATCATGTGGAGGGCACCCACCAGGTCCGCCCCGTCGTCCATGGTGACGGCGGGCCGGTGCTCCAGGGCCGATCGGATGTGCCGGTAGTAGCGCTCGTGGTCCTCGCCCCGCACCGCGTGGACGGCCACGCCCTCCTCGGCCGTGAGGTAGGCCGCCACGTCGTCCTGGGTGGAGAGGGGGTTGGAGGCGCAGAGCACGACCTCGGCCCCGCCGGCCCGGAGGGTCCGCATGAGGCTGGCCGTCTCGGTGGTCACGTGGAGGCAGGCCGACAGCCGCACGCCCTCCAGCGGCCGCTCCCGCCGAAACCTTTCGCGGATCTGGCCGAGGACGGGCATGAACCGCTCGGCCCATTCCACCCGACGCCGCCCCGCGGGCGCCAGGGAGAGGTCGGCCACGTCGTGGTTCGTCCCGATGTCCTGCATGGTCTCACTCATCTATCCATCCCGTGGTTCGGATCGTCCGTCTGCGTGCGTCCACGTCCACCGGGGCCGGCGATCCGGCCCCCGGCGTCCCCGCCTCATCGGGCCGCGTCCTCCAGATCGGACACCCGGTCGGTGCGTTCCCAGCTGAAGCCCCCGTCCTCGTCGGGCTCCCGACCGAAGTGGCCGTAGACGGAGGTGCGGCGGTAGATGGGGCGCTCCAGGCCCAGGTGCTCGATGATGGCCCGGGGGCGGAAATCGAAGACCCTCCGGACGAGCTCGGTGATCTCCTCGTCGGGCAGCCGGCCGGTGCCCATGGTGTCCACCATGACGGAGATGGGCTCGGCCACCCCGATGGCATAGGAGATCTGGATGGCCACCTCCCGGGCCAGCCCGGCGGCCACCACGTTCTTGGCCGCCCATCGGGCGGCGTAGCTCGCCGACCGGTCCACCTTCGAGGGATCCTTCCCGCTGAACGCCCCTCCCCCGTGGCTCCCCACGCCACCGTAGGTGTCCACGATGATCTTCCGTCCGGTCATCCCCGCGTCGCCCTGGGGGCCTCCCGTGACGAACCGGCCCGTGGGGTTGATGTGATAGTCGATCCCCTCGGTGGAGTAGCCCGCTCCGTCGATGACCGGGTCGATGACCCGCTCCTGGAGCCGCCGGTGGATCTCCTCGGTCCCCACGTCCGGATGATGCTGCGCCGAGACCACCACGGTCCGCACCGCGTGGGGACGTCCCTCGCGGTACTCGACGGTGACCTGGGACTTCCCGTCGGGCCGGAGCCAGGGGATCTCCCCTTCCCTGCGTTCGGCGGCCAGCCTCCGGGTGAGCCGGTGCGCCAGGGTGATGGGCAGCGGCATGAGCGACTCGGTCTGGTCGGTGGCGTACCCGAACATCATCCCCTGGTCGCCGGCGCCTCCCGCGTCCACGCCCTGGCTGATGTCCTCCGACTGCTGGCCTACGGCGGTGAGGACCGCACACCCGGTGGCGTCCATCCCGTAGCGGGCGTCGACGTAGCCCGCCTCACGGATCACCTCCCGTACGAGGCGGGCCAGCCCCGGTCTCTCGTCGGCCGTGATCTCCCCCGCCACCAGGGCCAGGCCGGTGGTCACCAGCGTCTCGCACGCCACCCGGGCCGTGGGATCCTCCCGCAGGATGGCGTCGAGGACCGCGTCGGAGATCTGATCGGCGATCTTGTCCGGATGTCCCTCGGTCACGGATTCCGAGGTGAAGAGATGGCTTCCTGTCCGCACCGTTGGGCTCACTTCCATGTGGGATCGGGTTGCGAGGCCGTCACCGGGATCCGGACCGCGGGGACGCTCGCGTGAGGCGGGATGATCGCGGCTCTCCGGTCCGGGGCATCCGGGCGGATGACGCGCCGGCGCGAACCTACCCGCGCTTCACGCCCGGGACAAGCGGGCGGTGGGCGGGGGCGCCGAGCTCCAGAGGCTCTCCACGTAGCGTTCCACCGGGGCCCGCACCTCGTCGGCCTCCTCCACGTCGTGGAGGGAAGCGGTGATGCGCCGGAGCTCGCCGGTGTCCAGCTCCAGGACCAGCTCCTTGACCTCGGGGAACGCATTGGGCGACAGGCTGAACTTCCTGTAGCCCAGGCCCAGCAGCACCGCCACCCCCACGGGGTCCGACGCCAGCTCGCCGCACACGCTGATCTCGCAGTCCGCCTCGTCGGCGGCGTCGAGGACCGTCCGGTAGCTCCGCAGGAGCGCCGGATGGAGCGGATCGAACAGCTCCGAGAGCTTCGCGTTCCCCCGGTCGGCCGCCAGCGTGTACTGGGTCAGGTCGTTGGTCCCCAGGCTCATGAAGTCCACGTGGGGGGCCAGCAGGTCCACCGTGGCCGCGGCGGCGGGCGTCTCCACCATCACCCCCAGGGGGACCTCTCCGGCGTCGCCGTCCAGGCCCTCCCGGACGTCGCGCAGGATCTCCCGTGTGCGGCGGACCTCAGAGACCGAGACCACGAAGGGGAGCAGCAGCCGCATCCGACCCTCGCGACCCGCCCGGAGCGCCGCCCGGAGCTGGCGGCGGAACAGCTCGGGACGCTCCAGGCATACGCGGATCGCCCTCCAGCCCAGGAACGGATTCTCCTCCGGCGGCGCCTGCAGGAAGATGGGGAATTTGTCCCCGCCGATGTCGAACGTCCGGAGCGTGACCTCGCCGTCGGGAAACGCCCTGACGACCTGCCGGTAGGCGTCGTACTGGTCCTCCTCCGACGGCACGGCCCGCCGGCCGATGACCAGGAACTCCGACCGGAAGAGCCCCACTCCCTCCGCGCCCACCCGCCGCGCCTGCTCCACGTCGTGGGGCTGGTCCAGGTTGGCCTGCAGCACCACCCGCTCGCCGTCGGCGGTCCGGGTGGGACGGTCGGCCAGCTCCAGGATACGCTCCCGGCGGGCGCCGGAGGAACGGATCGCCTCCCGGAAGGTGGAGAGCTCGCCCTCCGACGGCTCCACGATGATCCGACCCACGTGCCCGTCCAGGAGCACCCGACTCCCGTCGGAGACCTCCTCCAGCGCGGCACCGAGGCCCACGACGGCCGGGATGCCCAGGGAGCGGGCCAGGACGGCGGAGTGGGAGGCCCTGGACCCGGCGGCGGCCAGGATCCCCCGGATCCGATCCGGATCGAGCTGGACCGTGCACCCCGGGGTGAGCTCCCGGGCCAGCAGGATGGTCTCTCCGTCGCCCCCGAGCTCCAGGGGATCGGACGGGTGGGAATCCAGGAGGTGGCTCAGCACCCGGATCCGCACGTCCTGGAGATCGGCCAGGCGATCCAGGACCATCCCGTGGGCAGCGTCCAGGAACTGGAGTCGGATCTCGGTCACCCTCCAGTCGAAGGCCCGCTCGGCGGCCAGGAAGTTGTCCCGGATGTAGGAGAGGGTGCCCTCCACCAGGTCGGGATCGTCGAGCATCATCTCCTGAGGCTCGAAGATCTTGGCCTCCACGGATCCGAGTCGCTCGCGGGCCCGGTCCTGGAGCTCCCGGATCCGCTCCCGAGCGTGGGCCCGGGCCTCCTGGAAGCGCTCGACCTCCCGAGAGACATCCTCGGGCGAGACCGTCCGGTGTGGTACGCGGGGGATCTCCCACTCGAACCGACGGGCCACCCCTTCCACCCGCCCGGGAGAGGCCCCGATGCCGTGTATGCTGGCGCTCATGTCCCGCCGTCCCGGTCCCCGGGGAATCCGGCGCGGATCAGCTCCACCAGCGCCTCCACCGCGGACCCCGCGTCCGGCCCGGACGCCCGGATCTCCAGTTCCGTCCCGGGCTCCGCCGCCAGCATGAGGACACCCATGATGCTCTTGCCGTTCACCTCCAGATCGTCCTTCCGTACCTGGATCTCCGCGTCGAACCGGGAGGCGACCTTCACGAACTCGGCCGCGGGCCGGGCGTGCAGCCCCTGCCGATTCTCGATGGTCACCGTCGTCCGTGACTGCCCGTCGTTCCGTTCGTCCATCGTTCTCATGTCAGGAGCCATTCAGCCAGAGGTATCGCCAGGATCGACAGGGGAGCCAGGACACGGCCCGCTACGGGCCATACGTAGCCCGCCCCCACCGCGGCCGCGAGAGTCGCCGCGGCCAGGATCGATCCGGCGGGTCCTGGCGCCGAGAGCCACAGACCCGTCGTCACCGCGCCGAGGAATACTACGGCGAGGGGCGTGAGGATCCGTGCCCCGCCGGCCAGTCGGGAGGAACGGAGACGGGTGCCCAGCTCCAGACCCGACGCCCAGCCCAGGCGGAACCCCCACCACCGGAGAGCCACGTGGCCCAGGTTATAGACCACCACGAACGCCGCCGCCACCCACCCGGCGGGCAGGCCCGTCAGGTACGCCAGCGCGGCCCCCAGGACGCAGAACGGACGCCAGGCCGACCACACCGCCCGGTCCCCCAGGCTGCCCAGGGGACCGCTGACGGCCCGGTGAAAGCGCTCCAGCGCGTCTTCGTCCGTCCCCCGGGCCTCGAGCCGTGCCAGCGCGCCCACCGCCGCCGACGCCAGGTACGGGTGGGCGTTGAAGGTCCGGAGGTACCGGCTCAGGGCCCGCTCCCTGGCCACCGGATCACCGGCATGGACCCGTCGGAGGATCGGCAGCAGCGCGTAGGCCAGTCCGGCGCCCAGGAGGGTCCGGTGGTTCCAGGTCCCGTGGACCGCGAAGGAGCGGAGCCACGCCCGCAGCCGGTCCGACCGCCGTATCCTCCTCACAGCGCCATCCCCATCACGGCCGTCCCGGCCACGGCGGCGCCGGCCAGGACCAGGCTCCGTCGGCCGCCGCCCAGGGACCGGACGCCGGCGCCGGCGGCCAGTCCCAGGCCCACGGCCAGGGCCCAGCCCATCCCCGCGGGGCCGCCCGCCGTCGCGGCCCATCGGGCCGGCGTCCCCACGGCCGCGACGGCCGGGATCAGGAGGGCCGCCGTCACGGCGGTCCCCCGGAGGAACGCCAGGGGAGGCCCCCACCGGTGGCGCGACTCCAGGAGCTCGGGACGGATGGGCCCGTCGGGACCGGCCACGAGCCAGGCGTTCCACCGCCACTGCCACCGGAGGGTGACAGCGCTCACCCAGCCCAGACACCAGCCCACCAGCGTGGCCGCCAGGAGACCCGCGATCCCGCCCGCCCCCGCCGCCCCGTAGGCCGCGCCCGCCATCACCGACGCCGGCCCGGCCTCCGGCCGGCGAGACGCGCCGAACGGCGGGAAGGGGATCCACAGGATCTCCAGGGCGATCCCGACCAGGAGGCCGTCGGCGGCGGTTCCGGCGACGGCTCCGCCCACCGTGGCCGCCACCAGGGGCCGGGCCACCATGGCCTGGGGCCACGCGCTCTCGTCCATGGCCGCGGCGCCCCCGGCCAGGGCCAGCAGGAGCCAGCCCTGGGGCCCCAGCTCAGTCCAGGGAAGCGGCACGGGCGAGCCGATCCAGGGACACGGGCCGCGATCCGGGGAGATCGCGGGCTTCGACGCGAGCGCCCCCGGCCTCGAGGGCCCTCAGGTCGTCCAGCTCGTCGGGACCCAGGTAGACCGAGTCGGTGGCCCGGCGGCGGCCCTCCGCGTCGTGGAGGACGCCCACGTTCACGGTGCGTCCCCGCAGGCATCCGGCCTCGGCCAGCCGCCGCATGGGGGCCGTCCCCCGGGTGAGCACGGCACTCCGGCGCCCGGATCCGGTCAGCTCGTCCCACGCCTCCGTCGCCTCGGCGGAGGTCACGAACCCGGCGTCGGCATGATCCGGCAGGCCGGCGGACCAGAGCGACTGCTCCCAGTCGCTCCCGGCGATCTCGGGATCCACCACCAGGTAGAACGCGAGCTCCAGGTGTTCCCCCCATCCCACCACGACCTGCCCGTGGAGCAGACGTTCGTCGATCCGGATGAGCGCCAGGGGCATCAGCCTCCCTCCTCCGCGGGCGTCCTCCCTCCCCCGGCGTCGCCGTCCCCGGGTCGTCCGCCGCCGGCGACGGCCACGACCATTCCCGCCGATCCCTTGCGGACCAGGCGGTCGGCCAGGGCCTCCAGCTCCATCTCCCGATGGAAGACGAAGTCCAGGAGCATGGGGAGGTTGACGCCGGTGATCACAGCGATCCCCGGCCGCTGGAGCCCGACCCGGCGTCCGGCGAACGCACAGCTCCCGCTGGCCAGGTCCACGAACACCACGGCCCTCCCGCCGCCGATCTCCTCCTGCACCCGCCGCTCCAGCTCCTCGGGGGAGCAGCCCTGGTTCGAGAGGGGGCGCAGAGCCCCCTGCACCCCGGAGATTCGCTCCACGGCCCCCACCAGGGCGGAGGCGAGTCGGGAGTGGGCCACCACCACGCCCGAGGCCGCCTCGGGGCTCATTCCATGTCCTCCTCCAGGTACTCCCGGACGCCCTGCATGCGACGGCGGAGGTTCTGGTCGAACTCGGCCGCCGTGTCCACGCCCGAGTACCGGAGCAGGTGGTTCATGGCCACGACCTCGGCGATCACCGTGATGTTCTTCCCCGGGTTCACCGGGATGACCACCTTGGGGAAGCTCACGCCGAGGATCTCCGTGGTGTCGGCGTCCAGACCGGTGCGGTCGAAATAGACGTCGTCGGACCACTCCTCCAGCTGGACCACCACCTCGATGCGCTTCTGCTGACGCGTGGCGCGGATCCCGAACAGGGCCCGGACGTTGATGATCCCGATCCCCCGGATCTCCATGTGGTGCTTCTGGAGCTCGTGGCCGCGGCCGATGAGGACGTCGTTGCCGCGGCGGGTGGCCAGGACCACGTCGTCGGCCACCAGCCGGTGCCCCCGCTCCACCAGGTCCAGGACGCACTCGCTCTTCCCGATGCCGCTCCTCCCGACGAACAGCAGTCCCACTCCGTAGACGTCGGCCAGGGACCCGTGGATGGACGTCTCGGGCGCGAACTGCTCCTCGAGGAACGGCTTCACCCGCTTGAAGAACTCCCCCGTCCCGAGCCGGGAGCGCAGGACCGGGGTCCCGCTCTCCCGAGCGATCTCGGCCAGGGGGGACGGAGGCTCCTGCCCCTTGGTGAGGACCACGCACGGGAGCTCGTGGGCGAAGAAGTCCCGGAGGGAGCGCTCCCGCTCCTCCGGCTCCAGGGAGTCCAGGTAGGTGATCTCCGTCTCACCCATGACCTGGATTCGATCGGAGATCAGCCGTTCGGTGTACCCGGCCAGGGCGAGGCCGGCGTTGGAGATGTCCGGGCTCGAGATGGCTCGGTCCAGGCCCCCCTCCCCCACCACCACGTCCAGCTCCAGGACCTCCCGCTTCCGCGCCAGGAACGCGCGGACGTCGAGATCGCTCACGGAAGGTCCTGGTCCGGAGCCCCGGGCACTTCGTCCCGCGGCGCCTGGTGGTCCTTGTGCCGGGACCGCACCTTCTTGAGCTGCCGGACGAGCCGGTCCCGGGCCTGGTCCACCGCCGTCCGGAAGTCCCCGGCCTGCGCCTCGGCGTGGAGGGTCCCGCTGCCGTCCACGCTGCACAGCACCTCCACGTCGCGGCGGTCCTTCTCCTCGAGGAGCGTGACCTCGATCCGGGAGATCCTCGGCTCGTACTTGTCCAGGGCCCCGAACTCCTCCTCCACGTGTCGGCGCAGGGGATCCGATCCCTCGAAGTGCCGGAACGACATGATCAGCTGCATGCTCTCTCCTCCCTTCTTCTCCATCGTTGAGCCGTCCTATCCGTCCGCGACTTCGCCCGACCCGGCCTCCCGGTGCCGGCCCTCCCTCACCCGGCGGAGGTCCTCCTCGGTCTCCTCCGCCGCCCGCTCCCACGAGAACCGCCGGGCGTGCCGGCGAGCGCCCTCCGCCAGCCGGTCCCGGAGGCCGGGCTCGGAGACGATCCGCCCCAGCGCCGAGGCCCAGGCCTCCGGGTCGTCGTGGGGCACCAGCAGGCCGCTCACCCCGTGGACCACCGAATCCCGCAGTCCCGGGGAATCGCTGGCCACCACGGGGGTCCCGCACGCCGCCGCCTCGATGTTGGTGATCCCCCATCCCTCCTTGGGCGAGGGATAGACCGACGCCCACGCCGTTCGGAGGAGGGTCCGCTTCCGCTCCTCGGTCACGTACCCCAGGAACGCCACCCGATCCTCCAGTCCGAGCTCCCGGCTCCGGGCCTCGAGGCGCGGCCGGTCGCCCCCCTTCCCGGCCACCGCCAGCCGGGCCTCCGGCACCTCCCGGACCAGGAGCGACAGCGCCTCGAGCACCACGTCCAGCTCCTTGTATCGCACGAGCCTCCCCACGTAGACGAAGGTGGGCTCCGGCGCCCGGCCGACCATCTCGTCGGGTCGGTAGAAGCTATGGTCCACGCCGTTGTGGATCACGCGTATCGCCCTGCGGGGGAAGCCCCGGCGCGCGAGATCCTCGGCCGTGCTCTCGGAAGCGGCGTGGACCCGAACCCCTCGGTAGACCAGCGGCATGACGCGTTCCCCGGCCCACACGGCCGCCGCCACGGGCCAGGCCTCCTGGCGGAAGGCCACCGACCCGAAGAGGTGGGGCACCTGGAGGACCACCGGCGGCCCGCGCCAGAGGGGGGTGAAGAGGGGGAACTTGTTCACGTCCTCCACCAGGAGATCGAACCGACGGTGGCGGAGCTCGGCGTACCAGAGGCGCCAGGCGTGGATCGGAAAGGTGTAACGGCCGCCGACCCGCCGGACCCGCATCCCGTCGACCTCCTGCCGGGACGGGGCGCCCTCCCAGCCCGAGACCAGCAGGGTGATCCGATGCCCCCGACGGGCCAGCCGACCGAACGTCTCGTGGACCTGGATCTCCGCGCCTCCCGCCCGCGGATTCAGGCGATCCTGCCAGTTCACCACGAGGAGCCGGAGAGGATCTCCGGCCGGGCCGGGCCGGTCGCCGATGGGGCTCCCGCTCCTATCCTCCGGCAGGGATCCGCCCGCTCTGATAGAGGCCGTCGAGGACGCCGTTCACGAACCGGGGACTCTCCTCGCTGCCGTACTTCTCCGCCAGCTGGATGGCCTCGTGGATCGCCACCTTCCCCGGGACGTCGTCGACGAAGAGCAGCTCGGCCGCACCGATCCTCAGGACGTTGCGGTCCACCACCGCCAGCCGCTCCAGCCGCCAGTTGGGGATGGTCTCCCGGAGGACCTCGTCCACCTCGTCCACGTGCTCCTGGAGGACGTCCAGGAGACGCTCGATGTACGGCCGGTACCGGTCCGAGACGCGGCGGTGGGACAGGACGCGGCGGGCGAAGGGCCGGAGCTCCTCCTCGTCCCCCACCAGGTCCCAGCCGTAGAGCACCTGGAGCACCCAGCTCCGGGCCCGGCTCCGAACGTGGGGGGCCTTCACCGCGGCCCCTCCCCCGCTCCGCTCTCCCGGAGGAGACACATCTCCAGGGCGGCCTCGGCCGCCTCGGCCCCCTTGTTCCCCCGGTCGCCCCCGGCCCGGGCCCGGGCCTGCTCGGCGTCGTCACAGGTGAGCAGGCCGAACCCCACCGGGAAAGCCTCCTCGCGGAGCTGCATCGACATGAGGCCCCGGGTGGCGCCCTGGCAGACGTAGTCGAAGTGCGGCGTCTCGCCCCGGATCACGCATCCCAGCGCCACCGCCGCGTCGGCACCCGACCGGCGGGCCGCGGCCACCCCCAGCGGGAGCTCCCACGCCCCCGGCACGTCCAGGCGGCGCACGTGCTCCCGACGGACCCCGCGCTCCAGGAGCGCCTCCTCGGCCCCGCGAGCCAGCCGCTCCGTCACCTCGGCGTTGAAGCGGCTCACCACCAGGTCCACCCGGACCTCCTCCGCTCCCGGCCACCCGCCGCCGGGCCCGGGCCGAGGCGAGCGTCCGGACCGCGCCATCACGAGATGAGGTGGCCCAGCTTCTCGCGCTTCACGGAGAGATAGGATTCGTTCTCCGACGTACGTTCGATCTCCAGGGCCTCGCGACCGGTGATCTCCAGTCCGAACCCCTCCAGGCCCGACAGCTTCTTGGGGTTGTTGGTGAGCACCCTCATGCGCCCGAGGCCCAGGTCGGCCAGGATCTGGGCGCCGATCCCGTAGTTGCGGAGGTCGGCGGGGAACCCGAGGATCCGGTTGGCCTCCACGGTGTCGTGGCCCCGGTCCTGGAGCTCGTAGGCCCGCAGCTTGTTCAGGAGCCCGATCCCCCGGCCCTCCTGGTCCAGATAGACGATGACGCCGGCCCCCTCCTGGACGATCCGCCGCATGGCGGCCTCGAGCTGGGCGCCGCAGTCGCAGCGCCGGGAGTGGAAGACGTCGCCGGTGAGGCACTTGGAGTGGACGCGGACCAGGACCTCGTCCTCCTCCTCCACGTCCCCCCGGACCAGCGCCACGTGCTCCCTGTCGTCCACGTCGTTCCGGTACCCGACGATGCGGAACTCGCCCACGGGCGTGGGCAGCTCGGCCTCGGCCACCCGATGGACGAGCTGCTCGTTCCGGAGCCGGTAGGACACGATCTGGGCCACGGTGACGAAGGCCAGGTCGTGCTCCTCGGCGAACCTCTCCAGGTCCGGGCGCCGGGCCATGGTTCCGTCGGGGTTCAGGATCTCGCAGATCACCCCGGCGGGGCTGAGGCCCGCCATCCGGGCCAGGTCCACCGACGCCTCGGTCTGGCCCACGCGCTGGAGGACCCCCCCGGGCTTGGCCCTGAGGGGGAAGACGTGGCCCGGACGCAGCAGGTCGGCGGGCCGGGTCTCGGGATCCACCGCCACCTGGATGGTACGGGCCCGATCGGCGGCGCTGATCCCGGTGGAGACTCCGTGCTCGGGCCGGGCGTCCACGGAGACGGTGAAGGCCGTCTCGTTGGGATCCCCGCTCCGTCCGTCGGACATGAGGGGGAGGTCCAGGCGGTCGGCGATCTCCGGGTCCAGGGTCAGGCAGACCAGCCCCCGACCCTCGGCCGCCATGAAGTTGATGAGCTCCGGGGTGACCTTCTCGGCGGCGCACACCAGGTCGCCTTCGTTCTCGCGGTCCTCGTCATCGGCGACGATGACGAGCTCTCCGCGACGAATGGCCTGGAGGGCCTCTCCTACGGTGTCGAAAGAAGACATGGCGTGTTGTCCTACCCTCGAGACCCCCGTCGTTCCGGCCGGGTCGACGGCCGCGGCAGAGGAACCGGGTTCAGCCCTCCTCCGGCGCGGGCCCGGCGTCGCGGTACGGAGCCAGGTATCGGGCGGCGTACTTCCCCATCAGGTCCGCCTCCAGGTTCACCCGGGTCCCCTCGTCGAGGCGGTCCAGATTGGTGTGGGACCATGTATACGGGATCAGCGCCACCTCCGCGAGGCGTCCGTCCAGTCCGGCCACCGTGAGGCTCACGCCGTCCATCGTCAGCGAGCCCCGGGGCACGGTGACCCGGGCCACCTCTCCGGGGAGGGCCACGGTGACCCGGACCGTCTCTCCGTCCCGTCGGATCCGCCGGACCGTCCCCGTGGCGTCCACGTGGCCCTGGACCAGATGGCCGCCGAGCCGGTCCCCGAGGGCCAGGGCGCGCTCCAGGTTGAGGCGGCGTCCCCGGCCCCACCGGTCGGCGGTGGTGCGCTCCAGGGTGGTGGACACGGCCCGTACGGTGAACTCGCCTCCCTCCGAGCCCGTGACCGTCTGGCAGACCCCGTCCAGGGCCACGCTCTCCCCCTCCTCCAGGTCGTCGGCGATCTCCGGGCAGCGCACCCGGAAGGTCACCTCGCCGTCGCCCTCCACCCGGGACACGACCCGGCCCACCGCCTCCACGATTCCGGTGAACACGGCCCTAGCTCGCCGCGGCGATGCGGTCCTCGGTCCGGGCCCGCTCCAGGACCCAGAGATGATCCCGGCCCAGGGCCCGTCGCTCCGAGGGCCTCCACCGCTCCTCCCCCGAGGGCATGGAGCCCGGAAAGGCGGGAACGCCCCCCTCGCCGTACAGGACCGGCGCCCGCACCAGGGCCATGCGGTCCACGAGGTCGGCCCGGAGGAAGCTGCCCCCCACCCGACCCCCGCCCTCCACCAGGACGTTGCCGGCACCCGCCCGTCCGAGGGCGTCCAGGATCGAGTCCGGGTCCAGCCGGTGGCGGCCGGGCCGCTCGGCGGTCAGCACCCGTACTCCACGGGACTCCAGGGCCCGGCGGCGATCCTCCGGGGCGTCGGGGCCGGCCACGGTCCAGACGGGAGCGTCCCCCGAGGTCCGCACCAGTCGGGACTCCAGGGAGATCCTGAGCTCGGGGTCCAGGACGACCCGGGCGGGAGGACGGCGGGGGGTGACGTCCCCGCGGACGGTGAGCCTGGGGTCGTCGGCCGCCACGGTACGGCGTCCCACCAGGATCGCCTCGAACCCGGCCCGGAGCCGGTGGACGTAGATCGCCGCTTCGGCGCCGGTGACCCGCGTTCGGCGCCCGGCCTCCCGTCCCAGGTAGCCGTCCAGCGAGAGGCCGTACTTCAGCTGCACGTACGGGCGGTCGCCCACCTGACGCCACAGGAACCGGGCGTTCAGCCGACGGGCCGCCCGCTCCCGGACGCCCACCGACACCTCCAGGCCCTCCCGGGCCAGGGCGGCGGCCCCGCCCCCGGCCTCGTCGTGGGGATCCAGGCACCCCACCACCAGCCTCCGGACCCCGGCCTCCACCACGGCCCGGGTGCACGGCGGCGTCTTCCCCGTGTGCCGGCAGGGCTCGAGGTTCACGTACAGGGTGGCTCCCCGGGCCGCCTCGCCCGCCTCCCGGAGGGCCCGGACCTCGGCGTGGGGTCCGCCGTGCTCCTCGTGGCAGCCCTCCCCCACCGCGCGTCCGTCCTTCACCACGACGGCGCCCACCAGGGGATTGGGGAACGTCCGTCCCCACCCCCGCTCCGCCAGCTCCAGGGCCCGGTCCATCCACCGGCCGTCGGCGTCGGACGGCTCCACCGGAGCGGGCGCCTCGCCGGTGGAGCCGTTCAGTCGGGCCACCGGACCCGGACCTCTCCCGACCCCTCCACGATCTCGCCGCAGGGGAACGACTCGCCCCCCGCCCGCGAGATCCCGGCGGTCACCTCGTCCACCTCGTCGGCGCGGACCGCGGCGATCATCCCCACCCCCATGTTCAGGGTCCGGTAGAGCTCCTCCCGGGAGGCGCCGCTCTCCCGGGCCAGCCACCGGAACTCCGCCGGAGGGGTCCAGGCGCCGCCGTCCACTTCGGCGTCCAGGCCGTCGGGGAGGATCCGCCTCAGGTTTCCCGGGATCCCGCCGCCGGTGACGTGGGCCAGGGCCCGGATCCGGCCCGCACCACAGGGACCGGCCAGGGGCGCCAGGTACGATCGGTGGACCCGCAGGAGGACCTCGCCCACCGTGGCGTCCAGGCCGGGCCAGGCGTCGTCCACCGAGAGCCCGGCCCGGTCGAACAGGAGGCCGCGGGCGAAGCTGTAGCCGTTGGTGTGGAGGCCGCTCGAGGGGAGCGCCAGGAGCCGGTCGCCGGGACGCAGGTCCCGCTCGGCCACCTCCGGGTAGGCGATCCGCCCCACCATGAACCCCACCAGGTCGTACTCGCCGGGAGGATAGGAGCCCGGCATCTCCGCGGTCTCCCCGCCCAGCAGGGCGCAGTCGTTGGCCCGGCAGCCCCGGGCCACCCCCGAGACCACGTCCAGGACCACGTCCTCCTCCAGCTCGCCGCAGCCCACGTAGTCCAGGAACACCAGGGGGACCGCACCCTCGGCCAGCAGGTCGTTGGCGCAGTGGTTCACCAGGTCCTCGCCCACGGTGTCGTGCCGGTCGGCCCGGAAGGCCACGCGGAGCTTGGTGCCCACGCCGTCGGCGCTGGCCACCAGCTCCGAATCCCGCTCCACGGCGAACCTCCCGCCGAAGGAGCCGAACCGGGCCCGGACCGAATCGGTCCGGGTGGCCTCCACCAGGGCTCCCAGCTCCTCCTTGAGGGCCGCCGCCCGGTCCAGGTCCACCCCGGCGTCCCTATAGGTGTAGGCCGCCTCGGTCCCCCCGGCCCCGTCGGCCCCGCCGTCACGTCCCCCGTCGTCTCCCATCGGCGCTCCTCCCGTCGCGTCCCGTTCCCGGGAATCGGCTCCCTCCACGTCGTCACCACTCTCCCCCGGACGTCCGTCCACGCCGGCCCTCACTCCTCCACGGCGAGGCCGTGCTCGAAGCGCGTCATCTCCCGGAACCGGCGTACCCGCCCGGCCACCCGGTCGGGATCCAGCTCCGCCAGCCCCCGCACGCCGAACGCCTCGCACGCGAAGGAGCCCAGGGCCGATCCGTACACCACGGCCCGCTTCGTCTCCTCCAGGTCGGTGTTCCCCGTCCGGGCCAGGTGGCCCAGCAGGCCCCCGGCGAAGGCGTCGCCGGCCCCCGTGGGGTCCAGGACCTCCTCCAGCGGGTATCCCGGAGCGAAGAAGGTGCCGCCGGGAGCGAACAGGACGGCGCCGTGCTCGCCCTTCTTGATCACCAGGTGGGTGGGGCCGCGCTCCCGGATCCAGGCCGCGGCGCGCGACAGGTTGTGGTCGCCGGCCAGCTCCCGGGCCTCGGCGTCGTTGACCAGCAGCATGTCCACCCGTTCCAGAAGCGAGAGCAGCGCCTCCCGCTCCCCGTGGATCCAGTAGTTCATGGTGTCGCAGGCCACCAGGCGGGTCGCCGTCATCTGCTCCAGGACGTGGAGCTGGAGCTCCGGATCGATGTTCCCGAGGAAGACCCAGGAGCACCCCCGCTTCTCCGGCGGGATCCGGGCCCGGAAGTCGGCGAAGACGCCCAGATCGGTGCTGAGGGTCTCCCGGCTGTTCAGGTCGTAGTCGTAGCGGCCGGCCCATCGGAAGCTCGCCCCGTCCCGGACGCTGACGCCGTCCAGGTCCACGTCCCGGTCCCGGAGGAAGTCCAGGTCCCGGAGGGGGTAGTCCCGGCCCACCACCCCCACCACGGAGACGGGGGCGAACAGGCTGGCGGCGGCGCTGAAGTAGACCGCCGATCCGCCGACGGTCTCCTCGACACTCCCGAACGGCGTCTCCAGCGAGTCCAGGGCCACGCTCCCCACGGCGAGCACGGCGTCGTCCCTCACCCGTCGACCTCCTCCCGGTCCTCCCGGCGCGCCATCCGTTCCGGCGCGTCCAGGCCCAGGAGCCACAGGCCGTTGCGCAGGGCGATCTGCACCGCCCGGGCCAGGGCCATCCGCGCGGCCCGCGCCGGGCCCTCGGCCAGGACCCGGAGCTCCGGGTCCACGTTCCCCTCGTGGTACCAGGAGTTCACCGCTCCGGCGAGCTCCTCCAGATAGGTGCACACCTGGTAGGGGGCCCGGGCCTCGGCCGCCTCGCGGACCACCGACGGGAACCGGAGCACCTCCCGCATCACCGTCCGCTCGGCCTCGGTCTCCAGCCGGGCCAGCTCCCCGGCGTCGGCCTCCACGGCCCCGGGGTCGGCCCCCGCCCGGTCGAAGACGCTGCACATCCGGGCGTGGGCGTACTGGATCTTGTAGACGGGGTTCTTCTCCGAGGTGTCCAGGGCAAGGTCCAGGTCGAACTGGAGCGGCACCTCGGCCCGCCGCATCAGGAAGAAATATCGGGCCACGTCCACGCCGGTCTCGTCGTACAGCTCCCGGAGGGTCACGAACTCGCCGGCCCGCTTGCTCATGCGGACCTCCTCGCCCCCGCGGAGCACCGTGACCAGCTGGATGAGGACCACCTCCAGGAACCCGGGGCCCAGGTCCAGGGCCTCCAGCGCCCCCTTCATCCGGGGCACGTGGCCGTGATGGTCCGCCCCCCACACGTCCAGGGCCCGGTCGAATCCGCGCCGGGCCTTCTCCAGGTGATAGGCGATGTCCGGGAGGAAGTACGTGTAGCTGCCGTCGCTCTTCACCAGCACCCGGTCCTTCTCGTCGCCCATCTCCGTGGTCCGGAGCCAGAGCGCTCCCTCCTCCCGGTACGTGAGCCCCCGCTCCTCGAGCTCCTCCAGGGTCTCCTCGACCGCGCCGCCCTCGTACAGCTCCGACTCGCGCTGCCAGCGGTCCATCTCCACCCGGAAGTCCCGCAGGTCCTCCTCGTGCTCGGCCAGCAGCGCCTCCGCCGCCTCCCGGGCGAAGTGCGCGATCCGGTCCTCCCGCCCCATCGCCTCCAGCTCCGCGCCGGCCCGCCGGTCCATGGACCGTGCGATCTCCTCCACGTAGTCCCCGTGGTATCCACCCTCCGGGACCCGGCCCTCCCGTCCTCGGAGCTCCTGCCACCGGGCCTCCACCGACTCCCCGAGCCGGCGGATCTGGCCCCCGGCGTCGTTCACGTAGAACTCGCGCCCCACCTCGTGACCCGTCCACTCCAGCAGCGAGGCGATGGCGTCGCCCAGGGCTGCCCCCCGGCCGTGGGCCACGTGGAGGGGCCCGGTGGGGTTCGCCGAGACGAACTCCACGTTCACCCGCTCCGCCGCCGGCCCGGAGCGACGCCCGTAATCCTCGTCGTCCTCCAGGACCCGGACCAGCGATTCCCGGAGGAGCCGGCCGGAGAGCCGGAAGTTGATGAAGCCGGGCCCGGCCACCTCCGCCGACGCCACCCGGGCCGCCTCCCGGTCCAGCTCCTCGACCACGCGGACGGCGATCTCCCGCGGCGGCTCGCCCAGGATCCCCGCCAGGACCATGGCGGCGTTGGTGGCGTAGTCGCCGTGGTCCGGGTTCCGGGGCCGCTCGAGCTCGGGGACGAAGTCGTCCGGCGCCCCCGCCCGGGCGGCGGCCCGGCGGAGCTCGTCGTGGAGGGGACGGAGGCGGGGCGGGAGCTCCTCAGCCATCCGAGGGATCGGAGCCCGGGGCCTCGCCTCCGCCGTCCCCGGACCCGGCGTCGCCGCCCTCTCCCGCGGCGGATCCGGAGTCCGCGGCCGAGCCGCCTCCGTCGTCGCGATAGTCGGTGGCGTAGAAGCCGGAGCCCCGGAAGATGAGGCCCGCCCCGGAGGAGATGATCCGCTCGGCGCGCTCCTCACCGCACTCGGGACACTCCCTCACCGGATCGTCGTTTATGCTCTGGAACTTCTCGAAGGCGTGGTCGCACGCCCCGCAGCGGTATTCATAGGTCGGCATGGATCCCTCTCTCTCGTCTAGTCACGACGGTACTCTCCCCAGACCTCCCGGAGGCGATCGCTGATCTCCCCCACGGTGGCCCGGCACTTCACCGCCCGGATGAGGGGCGGCATCACGTTCTCGCCGGCCTCGGCGGCCCGGCCGACCTCCTCCAGGGAGTGCCGGACCCCGTCGTCGTCGCGGCGCCGGCGGACCTCCGCCAGGCGCCGACGCTGCCCCTCGGCCAGGGCGTCGAAGTCGGGGAGCTCGATCCCCTCGACTGTCTCCCCGCCGGTGAAGGCGTTCACCCCGACGATCTCCCGCTCCCCGGCCTCCACCTCCTTCTGCCAGCGATAGGCCGCCTCGTGGATCTCGCGCTCCATGTACCGGACGCTCCCGGCCGCTCCCCCCCGCTCCCGGATCCGGTCCAGGTACTCGCGGGCCTCCGACTCCAGGCGATCGGTCATGCTCTCCACGGCCCAGGAGCCCGCCAGCGGATCGACGGTGTCGGCCACCCCCGATTCCCGCGAGAGGACCTGCTGGGTCCGGAGGGCGAGCCGGGCCGCGTCCTCCCCGGGGAGGGACAGCGCCTCGTCGTAGCTGTTGGTGTGGAGGGACTGGGTGCCTCCCAGGACCGCCGCGAGGGCCTGGACCGTGACCCGAACCACGTTGTTGAGCGGCTGCTGCGCGGTGAGGGTCGAGCCCGCGGTCTGGGTGTGGAACCGCAGCCGGCAGCTCCGGTCCGACGCCCCGTAGTCCTCCTTCATGATCCGGGCCCACAGCCTCCGGGCCGCTCGGAACTTGGCCACCTCCTCCAGGAGATGGTTGTGCGAGGCGAAGAAGAAGCTGAGCCGGGGCGCGAACTCCTCGAGCTCCAGACCTCCCTCCAGGGCCCGGTCCACGTACTCCCGGCCGTTGGCCAGGGTGAAGGCGATCTCCTGCGGCGCTGTGCAGCCCGCCTCCCGCATGTGATAGCCGCTGATGGAGATGGTATTCCAGCTGGGGACCTCCTCGGAGCAGAAGCCGAAGACGTCGGTGACCAGCCGCAGGCTGGGCTCCACGGGGTAGATGTAGGTCCCCCGGGCCACGAACTCCTTGAGGATGTCGTTCTGGACCGTGCCCCGGAGCTCCCGCCGGTCCACGCCCTGCTCGTCGCCCACGGCGACGTACATGGCCAGGAGGATCGGCGCCGTGGCGTTGATGGTCATGGAGGTGGACACCCGGTCCAGGGGGATCTCCCTGAGGAGGCGCTCCATGTCGTCCAGGGTGTCGATGGCCACGCCCACCCGGCCCACCTCGCCGGCGGCCATCTCGTGGTCGGAGTCGTAGCCCATCTGGGTGGGGAGGTCGAAGGCCACCGAGAGCCCGGTCTGCCCGGCGTCCAGGAGGCTCCGGAAGCGCCGGTTGGTCTCCTCGGCGGTCCCGAACCCGGCGTACTGGCGCATGGTCCACAGCCGGCCACGGTACATGGTCTCGTAGACGCCCCGGGTGAAGGGCATCTCCCCCGGGTCGCCCAGGTCCCGGCCGTAGTCCACGTCCGCGTCGTCCGGGCGGTAGACCGGCTCCAGCTCCAGGCCGCTCGGCGTGTCGTGCCGCCGCTGGCCTCCGTCCTCGGGCGGCATCCTCAGTCCTCCTCCGCCGCGGGCTCCTCCACGACGGCCAGGACGGCGTCCTGGTTCACCGTCTCCCCCTCCTCCACCTCGATCCGGGCCACGATCCCCCCTCGCTCGGCGCGGAGCTCGTTCTCCATCTTCATGGCCTCGATGGTGAGCAGCGGCGTGCCGGGCTCCACCTCCTGGCCCACGTCCACCAGGATCCGGACGATGCGCCCGGGCATGGGGGCCCGTACTTCCCCGCCACCGCCCGCGCCCAGGTCCTGGCCCGCCATCTCACGGATCCGGCGGGTCCGCTCGTCCTCCACCCGGACCCGCACGGTCCGGCCGCCGATGCGGACCACCCACCCGTCGTCGCTCCGGGCGGCGTGGATCCGGTAGCCCCGATCCCCGATCCGCAGGTGGTGCCGCCCCCGGCCGCCCGGCAGCGACGCCAGCTCGGCCGCCTCGGTCCGGCCCGCCAGGCGGACGCCCTCGGCCGTGAGCTCCACCACCTCCTCCTGGCCCCCGGCCACCGTGTGGTATCTCACGGGCGGCGCTCCAGCCGGACGACCGTCTCCACGTGGGCCGTCTGGGGAAAGGCGTCGAAGGGCTGGACGGAGACCGGCTCCCATCCCTCCTCCAGGCGGTCCAGGTCCCGGGCCAGGGTCGACGGCTCGCAGCTCACGTAGATCAGCGCGTCCAGGCGGGCGTCGCCGAGGATCCGGCAGACCTGCCGGGAGAGGCCGGTCCTGGGCGGGTTCACCACGGCCACGTCGGCCGGGAGCAGGTCCGGCAGATGATCCTCCACACGACCCTCCCGGACGTCCACTCCGGCGTCGGCCGCGGCGGCCGCCTCCCGCCCGTCGGCCACGGCGTCGGGCTCCTCCTCGCAGGCCGCGGTCTCGGCCCCGGCCTCCGACCAGCGGAGGGCCCGGAGACCCAGGCCGGCGTACAGGTCCAGGATCCGACGCCCCGGACCCACGGGCTCCACCAGCCGGTCCAGGTGGTCCTCCATCCGGTGGGCCACCGCCCGGTTCACCTGCAGGAAGCTCCAGGGCCGGAGGCCGATCTCCCGGCCCCGCCACCGCTCCCGGAGCCGCTCCCGGCCGTAGAGGCGCCGCCTCCCGGCGCCCGAGGGCCGCCAGTGGCAGGCGGCCACCCCTTCCAGCTCCTCCTCCAGGGCCGCCGGATCCCCCGGATCCCCCTCGTCTCCTCCCTCCAGCACGATGCCGGTCTCCCCGTCGGCCGTGGCCCGGACGGTGATCCTCACCTCCCCTCCGCCGGGGAGCAGCGAGGCACCCGGCCCCCAGCACTCACGGAGGGACCGCCACGCGTCGTTCACCGGCGGCTCGGCCAGGGGGCATCGGTCCACGTCCACCAGCCGGTCCGGATCCTCGTGCCCGTGGTAGCCCGCCGTGACCCCTCCCTCCGGGGGCCGGCGGAGGGTGAGGCTCACCCGATTCCGGTATCCGAGGCGCGAGCCGGCGGTCACCGGCGGGGGCACCTCCATCCGGATCCCCCCGATCCGCTCCAGTGTGTCCCGCACCGCCCGGCGCTTGGATTCCAGCTCCTCGGCCGGCTCCACGTGCTGGAGCTGGCAGCCCCCGCACTCCCGGTAGAACGGACAGGGGGCCTCCCGGCGGGTCGGTCCCGGGGAGAGGACCTCCACGACACGGGCCCGTGCCCACCGCTCCCGCTCCTCGGTCAGCCGGGCGCGCACCACGTCGCCGGGAGCCGTCCGGGGGACGAAGACCACCCGGCCGTCGGGATCCCGGGCCACCCCGTCGCCTCCGTGGGCCAGCGACTCCACCTCCAGGGTGAGCCCGGCCGCCGCCTCCGGGGGGCTCACGGCCCGAACGCCCGCTGCCAGGCCGACCGGCCGCCGGCCGCCGATCCCCCCGGTCCTCCGCCACGGGGCGTCTCCCCGCCGCCGGACGGCTCGCTCCCTCCGGCCCCGCGGCGCCGCTCCTCCTCCAGGAGCACGGCGGCCAGCCGGGCGGCGGCCAGCTCCCCGTCGTCCACGGACGAGGCCAGGAGCTCCCGGTGCTCGTCCACGTACCGGATGCTGAGGCGTCCGGCCCGGAAGTCCTCCTCGTCCATCACGGCCCGGTGGAACGGCTGGGTCGTGGCCAGGCCCGTGATCTCCAGCTCGTCCAGCGCCGCACGCATCCGGGCGATGGCTCCCGCCCGATCCCGGGCGTGGACCACGAGCTTGGCCAGGAGCGGATCGTAGTGGAGCCCCACCTCGAACCCCTCGACGATGCCGCCGTCCCAGCGGACCCCGGCGCCCGACGGCACCCGGAGGTCCCCGATCCGGCCGGCGGCGGGGAGGAACCCCCGGGCGGGATCCTCGCCGCTGATCCTGCACTCGATGGCGTGGCCCCGGGGCCAGTCGGGATCCGGGTCCCAGTCCAGGGTCTCCCCGGCGGCCACCCGGAGCTGCTCCTTCACCAGGTCCACGCCGGTGACCATCTCCGTCACGGGGTGCTCCACCTGGATCCGGGTGTTCATCTCCAGGAAGTAGAAGTCTCCGTCCTGATACAGGAATTCCACCGTGCCGGCGCTACGGTAGTCCACCGCCTCGGCGGCGGCCACCGCCACCTCGCCCATCTCGCGGCGCGTCTCCGGATCCACCGCCGGCGACGGCGCCTCCTCCACCAGCTTCTGGTGCCTCCGCTGGATGGAGCACTCCCTCTCGCTCAGGTGCACCGTCCGGCCCGCGGCGTCGGCCAGCACCTGGATCTCCACGTGCCGGGGGCGCTCCAGGAACCGCTCCAGGTAGAGACGGCCGTCGCCGAAGGCCTGGCGGGCCTCGTTCCGGGCTCCCCGGAACGCGCCCTCCAGCTCCCCGGGCTCCCTGACCACCCGCATCCCCTTCCCGCCGCCGCCGGCCGCGGCCTTCAGCATGAGGGGATACCCCACCTCGGAGGCGGCCTCCCGGAGCTCCGCCTCGGTCTCCACGCCGGACTCCGACCCCGGGATCACCGGCACGCCGGCCTCGGCCATCCGGCGCCGGGCCTCGGTCTTGTCGCCCATGAGCGCGATGGCCTCCGCCGGGGGGCCCACGAAGGTCAGGCCGGCCTCCTCCACCGCCCGGGCGAAGCCGGCGTTCTCCGCCAGGAACCCGTAGCCCGGATGCACGGCGTCGGCGCCGGTCCGACGTGCCGCCTCCAGGAGCCTCTCCACGTCCAGGTAGCTCTCCGACGCCTCGGCCGGCCCGATGGGGACGGCCTCGTCGGCCAGGAGGACGTGGGGCGAGAGGCGGTCCGGCTCGGAGTAGACGGCCACGCTCCCCAGGCCCAGCTCCCGGCACGCCCGGATCACCCGGACGGCGATCTCTCCCCGATTCGCCACCAGGACCTTCTTCACAGCGGGATGTTCCCGTGCTTCTTCGGGGGGTTCCGGTCCCGCTTGTTCCAGAGGACCTCCAGCGCGGCGATGAGACGGGGCCGGGTCTCCCGGGGATCGATGACGTCGTCCACGTAGCCTCGGGCCGCGGCCCGGTACGGATGGGCGAACTCCTCCCGGTACTCCTCCTCCAGCTCCTTCGCCCGGGCCTCGGGGTCGTCGGCCTCCTGGATCTCCCGCCGGTGGAGGATCTCCACGGCGCCCTTGGGGCCCATGACGGCGATCTCCGCCGTGGGCCACGCCAGGTTCAGGTCGCCGCGGATGTGCTTGGAGGACATCACGTCGTAGGCGCCGCCGTAGGCCTTCCGGGTGATGACGGTGAGCTTCGGTACGGTGGCCTCGCAGTAGGCGTACAACAGCTTCGCGCCGTGACGGATGATCCCCCCGTGCTCCTGGTCCGTGCCCGGGAGGAACCCGGGGACGTCCTCGAAGGTCACCAGGGGGACGTTGAAGGCGTCGCAGAACCGGACGAAGCGGGCGCCCTTGATGCTGGCGTCGATGTCCAGGACGCCGGCGAGCACCGCCGGCTGGTTGGCCACCACGCCCACCGGACGGCCGTCCAGCCGGGCGAAGCCCACCACCAGGTTCCGGGCGAAGCCCTCGTGCACCTCCAGGAACTCGCCGTCGTCCACCACCGCGCCGATGACCTCGTGCATGTCGTAGGGCTGGTCCGGGCGGTCGGGGACGATCTCCAGGAGGGCCTCCTCCCGGCGGTCCCGGGGATCGTCGCTCTCCCGCACCGGCGGGGACTCCTGGTTGTTGGCCGGCAGGAAGCCCAGCAGCTCCCGCACGGCCTGGAGGGACTCCACCTCGCTCCGGTGGGTGAAGTGGGCCACGCCGGAGGTGCCTCCGTGCACCCGGGCACCACCCAGCTCGTCGAAGGTCACGTCTTCGTGGGTGACAGTCTTCACCACGTTGGGACCCGTCACGAACATGTGGCTGATCCCCTGCACCATGAAGACGAAGTCGGTGATGGCCGGCGAGTAGACCGCCCCGCCGGCGCACGGGCCCAGGATGGCGCTGATCTGGGGGATCACCCCCGAAGCCAGCGTATTGCGCTTGAAGATCTCGGCGTAGCCGCCCAGCGAGGCCACACCCTCCTGGATCCGGGCCCCGCCGGAGTCGTTCAGGCCGATCACCGGGACGCCGCTCTCCAGGGCCAGGTCCAGGACCTTGCAGATCTTCTCGGCGTGGGCCTCCGACAGGGACCCGCCGAAGACCGTGAAGTCCTGGCTGAACACGTAGATCGGGCGGCCCTGCACCCGGCCCTGGCCCGTCACCACGCCGTCGCCGGGGATCTTCCGCTCGTCCAGGCCGAACTCCTCGCACCGGTGCTCCACGAAACGGTCGAGCTCCACGAACGACCCCTCGTCCAGGAGCAGGTCCAGCCGCTCCCGGGCCGAGAGCTTTCCCTTCTCGTGCTGCCGCTCGAGACGTTCCTCCCCGCCGCCGAGCTCGGCCTCCCGTCGGCGCCGCTCGAGCTCCTCGAGCTTCTCGCGCATGGTCATCGGTCCTCCCCTCCCCCTCGTCCCGCCGGGTCCTCCCGGTCGGGAACTCCTCCGTGCTCCCGTATCCAGCGGAGGACACGCTCCTCCGCCCGCTCCCGCTGGCGCCGCTCCACCACCTCCCGTCGGTCCCGGGCCTTCCGGATCCAGCCGGCCAGGCGGGCCGGATCGGCGGCCACGAGCTCGCCGTCACGGGCCAGCCGAATCTCCACCGTCCGCTCCACCGCGGGACGGCCCGGCCGGAACCGGATGCGGCCGGAGGCCCCCTCCACGGGACCGGCCGAGAGCGACCGGGCCAGCGCCCCGCGGCGCGGGAGCCCCACGGCGTCCGCGGCGCCGAGGACCGCCTTCATCGCGTCATAGCCCAATGCAGGCAACATATTGTCCGACAACGTTCTATCATACATCATCTCATAATTCGATCTAAACTCCGCCCATCCGGATTCGGGGCCCCGATCCGTGAAGACGCCCGTCACGTAGAGCGACGGGGATCCGCCTCCCAGCCGTCGGATCACGCCCGGCTCCCCCAGGGCGGAGCCGCCGGCCACCGCGGCCGTTCCCATGCCAAAATAGCTGAGCTGGGGGGCGATCTGCAGCGCCGTCCGGGCCTCCCGGGCCGCCAGATATACCGCCCCCGGCCCGCGGGCGGCCAGTCCCCGGATCTCCGGCTCGAAGGTGGTGGCCTCCGCCGAGTACGCCCTGGAGGCCACCACGGCTCCGCCCGCGCGCCCGGCCGCGGCCCGGAACGCCTGCTCCGCGAGCCGTCCCACCTCGCCCCGGGGGCGGAGGAGGCCGAGACGCTCGATCCCGGCCCGGGCCACCAGCCACCGGCCCGTGGCCTCGGCCCGGGCCCGCTCGCGGTCCCGGAGGCTCCACAGGCTGTAACCGTTCCAGGCGCCCTCCACCACGGAGGTGGCGGTGGGGCTCACCAGCGGGAGGGCACGATCCCGGCGGGCGTCCAGGGCCTCGGCCAGGGCGGCCGACCGGGCCGGGCCCACCACGGCCGTGGCCCCGGTCTCCTCGGCCTCCCGGACCAGGGCCCTGCTCCGCTCCGGCCGGGAACCGTCGTCACGGAAGGCCACGACCACCGAATCGCCCCCTCCCCGCCGGTGAGCTTCCAGCGCCACCTCCATGCCCTGCCGCAGCAGCCGGCCCACCGGGGCCAGGGATCCGGAGAGGGGGAGCACCACCTCGATGCGTGGCGTGGACGAACCGTCCCCGCCGACGACGCCGTCCCGGGCCCCTCGCGCCAGCTCCCGGGCCCGCTCCCGGACGGAGTCCACGGAGATCTCCCCGGCGACCCGCCGGGCCTCGTCCGGACGGCCCGTCAGGGCCAGGGCCCTCGCGAGCTCGGCCCGGAGGAGGCTTTCCTCGACTCCGCCGGGACCGGGCCGCTCCTCCAGGGCGGACCGGAGCTCGTCCGGCGACATCCCCGACGCCGCCCGGATCACCAGCTCCCGGAGCTCGTCCGGCGGCACCTCCCGGCCGTGGTCCAGGAGGACGCCGAGGGCCGTGGGTTCCTGACCGAGCTCGATCCGCAGACGGGCCGCGCGTCCCGCAGCGGACGACGCGAGCTCCGCGGGCGGCCCCGCCGCCAGGAGCTCCTCCAGACGGTGGGCCGCCTCCAGCGGCCTCTCCGCTGCCTCCAGGGCCCGGGCCTGGACCAGGAGCGCCCGGAGGGCGGCGGACCGGAGCTCGGGATCGGACCGCCACCGGAAGTACGCCGAATCGGCCAGGACGGCGGCCCGGGAGGGCCGGGTCGTCCGGAGATTCTCCAGCCTCTCGAGGGTCCCGGCGGCCCCGGCGGCCTCCGTCGGGTCACCGGCCGTCGGGGCCGGATCCGGCCCCGGCCCCGGCCCCGGGTCGGGCCCCTCGGCGGGCGGCGACGTGGCGCAGGCCGGGATCGCCGCCAGGGACAGGGAGAGGAGGGCCGGGAGCAGCACGCCCCGCAAAGCGAAGGGGCCCGGCGACGCCGCGCCGGACCCCTCGTGGCTCTCCATCGTCGAAGAGGAGCTCAGGACGTCCGCTCCTCCTCGTCGTCGTCCGCCTCGTCCGGTCCTTCGTCCTCGTCTTCGTCGGACTCGGCCTCTTCGGACTCCTCCCCGGCGTCCTCGGCCTCGGCCCGGGGCTCGTCGGCCTCCTCTCCTTCCTCTCCTTCCTCCTCCGACTCCGGCTCTTCCTCCCCGGAGGCCTCGGAAGCCTCGGCGACGGCGGCCTCTTCCTCCTGCTCTTCTTCTTCCGCCTCTTCTTCCGCCTCCGACTCGGCCCGGGAGGTCTTCACGGCCTCCTGGAGCTCGGCACCGAGGGTCCCGGCCTCCAGCTCCGCCTCCTCCAGGGCCGCCGTGGACTCGGCGACGGCGTCCGCCGCGTCGTCGGCCTCCGCCTCGGGCTCGCCGCCGTCCTCGCCCTCGGGTCCGGCGGCGTCCTCGTCCCCCTCGCCCTCGCCGAAGGAGGTCTCGGCCACCTCCTCGGCGGCCAGCGCGCCGGCCCCTTCCTCCAGCTGCTCGGCCTCGTCGTCGTCGCCGATCACCTGCAGGACGATGCGCCGGTTGATGGGATCGGACTCCAGGACCTTCAGCAGCAGCTTGTCCCCCTCCACGAACTCGTCGGAGGGGTGGTCGATCTCGTCCTCCAGGCCCAGCTCGCTGATGGGCACGAAGCCCTCCACGTCGTTGCCCAGGTCCACCACGACGCCCTTGTCCAGCATCCGGACCACCTCGCCGGTGACCTCACGTCCCGGCTCGTAGATCTGGGCGAGCTCGTACCACGGGTCCTCCTGGGTCTGCTTCAGGCCCAGGGAGATCCGCTTCTTCTCCGGGTCGATGTTCAGGATCTGGACCTCGACCTCCTCGCCCTTCCGGAGGACCTCCGACGGGTGCTGCACCCGGCGGGTCCAGCTCATGTCGGAGATGTGGACCAGCCCGTCGATGCCCGGCTCCACCTCGACGAAGGCGCCGAAGGAGGTGAGGTTCCGGACCACGCCGGTGATCTTGGTCCCCGGCGGGTACTTGGCCGGGAGCGCCAGCCAGGGGTCCTCCTCGGTCTGCTTGATCCCCAGGGAGACCTTCTGCTCCTCCTCGTCCACCCGGAGCACGACGCACTCGATCTCCTCGCCGATGGACACCAGCTGGGACGGATGGCGGATGTTCCGGGTCCAGCTCATCTCGGAGATGTGGACCAGCCCCTCCACGCCCTTCTCCAGCTCCACGAAGGCGCCGTAGTTGGTGATGGAGACCACCTTCCCCTTCACGCGGCTCCCCACCGGGTACTTCTCGCCCACGTCCTTCCAGGGATGGGGCTGGAGCTGCTTGAGGCCCAGGGAGATGCGCTCCCGCTCCCAGTCGATGTCCAGGACCTCCACCTCGATCTCGTCGCCGATCTCGCAGACGTCGGTGGGATCGCCCACGCGGCCCCACGACATGTCGGTGATGTGGAGGAGGCCGTCCATGCCGCCCAGGTCGATGAAGGCCCCGAAGTCGGTGATGTTCTTGACCATGCCCTTGCGGACCTGGCCCACTTCCAGCTCCTCCCGGAGCTCCTCGCGCTGCTCGGCCCGCTCCTCCTCCAGGATCACGCGGCGGCTGACCACGATGTTCCGCCGGCGCTTGTTCAGCTTGAGGAGCCGGAAGCGGTACTCGTTGCCCACCAGCTCCTCGATGTCCGGCACCCGGCGCAGGGCGATCTGGGAGCCGGGGAGGAAGGCCTCCACCCCCATGAGGTCCACCATGGCGCCGCCCTTGATCCGGCGCTTCAGGGTGCCCCGGACGGGCTCGCCGGTCTCGTAGTGCTCCTTCAGCTCCTCCCACACCCGGAGGAAGTCGGCCTTCTGCTTCGAGAGCACGACCCGGCCCTCGTCGTCCTCCAGCTGCTCCAGGAAGACGTCCACCTCGTCGCCCGGCTCCAGCTCGTCGGGGTCGGAAAACTCCTCCAGGGCCACGCGGCCCTCCGACTTGAACCCCACGTCGAGGATGACGACGTTCTCAGTCTTCCTGAGGACGGTGGCCGATACGATCTCACCCTCGGCGATGTCGCCCAGGGTGTCCTCGTACATGGCCAGCATCTCTTCGTACTGGTCGAGGGTGTAGTCCTCCTCGTCGAAGAGATCCGCCCGGATCCCCACTTCCTCGGCTCGGGCCTCGATCTGGAGCTCGGTGAGCTCCACCTCCGACGCACCCGGGGCGGGATCGCCGGGGGCCATCGCCGTGGTGTCCACCACCGGGATGGCCTGGTCCTTGTCCATGGATCCCACGGCCGTGGCGTCGGCGGGGTCGTCGGAAGCGGTCTGGTCCTGGGAGGTTGGCTGATCGGTCATGTAGGGTTCGCGGTCTACGAGGTTGGAGTCATGTGTCCGGGCGATGGTGGCCCCGGGGCCGCCCGTGCCGGACGATCCGCCACGGGGCCGCTCGACGGCACTGCGTCCGATTCGGACGCAGACCGGGAAAAGCTAGGTGCGCCAAGGGAAAACGTCAACAAACGGACCGTGCCGGTCCTAGGCGTCCTCCCGCTCGCGCGCCATCTGCACGATTCGCTGTACCACCTGCGCCGGCTCGAGGTCCGTGGTGTCGATCTCCACGGCGTCCTCGGCCCGGCGGAGGGGGGCGATCTCGCGCTCGGCGTCGGACCGGTCCCGCTCCTCCAGGAGGGAGGCCTCCCGGCGCACGGCCTCCGGCGTGGGGGGCTCGCCGTGCTCCAGGAGGCGGCGGCGCGCCCGCTCCCGGGCCGAGGCCACCAGGAAGACCTTGAGCTCCGCGTCGGGGAAGACCACGGTGCCGATGTCCCGGCCGTCGCAGACCAGCCCGCCCCGGCGGCCGGCGGCCCGCAGCAGGCCCAGGACCCGTTCCCGGACGACCCGATGGCGGGCCATCCGCGAGGAGGCCTCCGTCACGTCCCGGCTCCTCAGGGCCTCCCCGGGCAGCTCCCCGTCCAGCCGCACCCGGAACTCGGGGGGGCGGCGCTCGAGGGTCACGTCCAGGGCCTCCACGCGCCGTTCCAGCTCCGGCGGCGAGGCGTCGCTCCAGCCGCCGCGGAGGGAGGCCCAGGCCACCGCCCGGTACAGGAGGCCGGAGTTCAGGTGGCAGTATCCCATGGCCTCGGCCACCCCCCGGGCGGTGGTGCTCTTCCCGGAGGCCGCCGGCCCGTCGATGGCGATCCTCAGGCCCCGGTCCTTCACGCCGTCCGCCCCCCGGGAGCCCGGCCCGGGCCGGCGGGATCCCCGCCCACGGCCCGGCCCAGGTCCTCCCAGAAGCCCGGGTAGGAGACGTCGACGCACCCCGGATCGTCCACCCGGACCTCTCCGGGGCCCGTGGCGCCCAGGACGCCGAAGGCCATGGCGATCCGGTGGTCGCCCCCCACCTCCACGGTCCCCTCGAGCCGGGCTCCGGGGGCCCCCTCGATGCGGAGGCCGTCCTCCAGCTCCGTGCACCGGACCCCCAGCGCGTCCAGGTTCCGGGCCAGCAGGGCCAGGCGGTCGCTCTCCTTCACCCGGAGCTCCTCGGCGCCCCGGAAGACCGACGTGCCAGCCGTCCGCGCGGCCACGGCCGCCAGCAGCGGGATCTCGTCCAGCAGGGTGGGGACGTCCCCGGGCTCCACCTCCAGGGGCTCCACCTCCCCGGGCTCCACCCGCAGGTCGGCCACCGGCTCGCCGCCGGCCTCCCGGGCGTCCTCCCGGGCGATCCGGGCCCCGGCACGCTCCAGCACGTCCAGGAACCCGTCCCGGGTGGGGTTCACCCCCACCGACGGGACCCGCAGGCGGCGGCCCGCCAGGAGGGCGGCGCCCACGAGGAAGGCCGCCGACGAGAGATCCCCGGGGATCTCGAACTCCAGGGGCTCGAGCCCTTCCTCCAAGGCCCCCTCCGGGAGGCTCGCCCGGGCCCCCTCCTCGTGGGGACCGAACTCCACGGGGGCACCCATGTGGGCCAGCAGCCGCTCCGTGTGGTCCCGGGACCGGCCGGGCTCGACGACCTCCACCCGGACGCCCCCCAGGAGCCCCGCCAGGAGGATGCACGACTTGACCTGGGCGCTGGCCACCTTCGGCCGGTGCCGCAGGGGACGGAGGGACCCGGTGGCCCTCGGCTCGACCTCCACCGGGAGGTGGTCCCGCTCCTCCAGGTAGCGGAGTCGGCCGCCCATGGCCTGGAGGGGATAGACCACCCGGGCCATGGGCCGTCCCCGGAGGGAGGCATCGCCGTCCAGGACCGCCCCCACGCCGGCGCCCGCCAGCAGGCCCATCCCCAGCCGGACGGTGGTCCCGCTGTTCCCGCAGTCCACCGGCCCGGTGGCGTTCGAGAACGCGGCGGGTCCCGGGATCTCGACCTCGCCGTCCTCCCCTCCCTCGATCCGGGCTCCCACGCCCCGGAGGAGCCTCGCCGTGGAGCGCACGTCCGCCGAATCCAGGAGCCCGCGAACATGGGTGGTCCCCCGGGCCAGGCAGCCGAGCATCAGGGCCCGGTGGGAGAGGGACTTGTCCCCCGGCACCCGCACCGTCCCGTTCCCGGGGCTCATCCGGTCCCCCCGTCCCGGTACGGCACCTCGACCTCCGCCCCGTCGTGGGCCACCTGGACCCGGGGGAACGTCCCCCGGGCCTCCTCCTCCAGCACGCCGGGGCGTTCGGAATAGCGGGCGCTCAGGTGGGTGAGGACCAGGCGGCGGACCCCGGCGTCCCGGGCGCAGCGGGCCGCCTCCCGGGCCGTGGAATGGCCGGTGGCCCGGGCCCGGGCCGCCTCCTCGTGGGCGAACGTCGCCTCGTGCACCAGGACGTCGGCAGAGCGGGCGGCGGCCCGGACCTCGTCGCAGGGCGCCGTGTCGCCGGTGTACACCACCGAGCGTCCCGGCCGGGGAGGGCCCACCACCTGCCCGGGCTCCACGGTCCGCCCGTCATCGAGCTCCACCGGCTCGCCCCGGTGGAGTCGGCCGAACAGCGGGCCCTCGGGCACGCCCAGCTCCCGGGCCCGCTCCACGTCGAACCGGCCCGGACGGTCGTCCTCCCGGAGCGCGAAGCCCACCGAGCGGCGGGTATGCCGGGTCCGGAAGGCCTCGATCCGGTACCCGTCCCGCTCCACGGCGTCGCCCGGCTCCAGCTCCCGCACCTCCAGGGCGAAGGTGAGCCGGTCGCCGCCCAGCTCCACGGCCGACCGCAGGGTGGAGGTGCTCCCCGGCGGGCCCCACAGGCCCAGGGGCCGGTCCCTGCCCTGGAGGCTCATGGTGCGCACCAGGCCCGCCACGCCGAGGTAGTGGTCGGCGTGGAGGTGGGTGATGAAGACGTCCCGCACGGTGAAGCCCGTCCCGTACCGCATCATCTGGCGCTGCGTCCCCTCGCCGCAGTCCAGGAGGAAGAGCTCCCCCTCCCGGTGCAGGGCCACCGCGGAGACGTTCCGGCGGACCGTGGGACGGGCCGAGGCCGTCCCCAGGAACTGGAGCCTGAGCACGGCCTCAGCCGTCCCCGGCGGCCCGGTCCGCGGCAGCCCGGTCCGCGGCGTCCCGGAGCACGTCCATGGGCGCCGCCCCCACGACCTTGTGCCGGCCGAAGAGGAACGTGGGCGTCCCCGAGACCTCGTATTGCGCGGCCTCCTCCCGGGCCCTGCGGAGCTCGTCGGCGTAGCGCTCGTCGTCCAGGGCCTCCGACAGGGCCTCCGGATCCACGTCGGCCTCCCCGGCGACCTCCAGGAGCCGGTCCCGGTCGCCCAGGTTCGCGCCGTGGACGAAGTAGGCCCGGAAGAGGGCGAGATGGAGGCGCCGGAACGCCTCGTCGCCCAGGTCCTGGGCGAACAGCGCCGCCTGGAGCGCCTCGTCGGTCCGGGTGATGAAGGAGGGGATCTCCAGCTCCAGGCCCTCCCGGTCGGCCATACCCTCCACGCTCCCCACGATCTCGGCCCACCGGTCCGGGGCGAAGCCGGCCTCCTTCACCGGGAGGCCCTCGGCCGGGACCCCGGTGTGGATCTCCAGGGGTCGCCAGGCCACCCGCAGCTCCCTCTCCCCGGCGAGGCGCTCCAGGCGGTGGCTCCCCAGGTAACAGAAGGGGCAGGAGTAGTCCCAGTAGACGTAGACGGACACCGGGGCGTCATCGGCCACCGCCGGGCGCCTCCTCGCCGTCGGGCGCCTCTGCGCTGTCGCTGGCCGCCTCGCCGCCCGCCCGGCGCCACGCCTCCTCCAGCTCGGCGGCGGAGGTCCGCCCCACGTGTCCGCCGTACGTGCCGAGCCGCTCGGCCGATCCGTCCAGCGCCGTGAGGAGGAGGCCGGTGGCTCCCTCCGCCGCGTCCTCCTCCGCCCACACCGGTCCCACGTTCTGGGCGAGCCACTCCCGGCCGTCCGGGGCGAGGAAGCGGCGTTCGGTGTCGGTGAGGGGCGCGGCCTCCCGGAACAGCGCCTCCAGCTCCTCCTCCTCGAGCGTCTCCAGCGAGCGGCCCTCCGGGAGCCGGGCCCTTCGGTCCGCGGGCGACGACTCCGACCCGTCTCCCGCGGCGGGACGGAAGTAGCACAGGGCGGACCCGTCGGCCGCCCGCCAGGCCACCGTCGCCCGCCAGGCCTCTCCGTCGATCCGCACCGTCCGGTCTCCCTCTCCTGCCGCCTTCATCCGCTCCTCCGTCCGTGGGCACCATGGGTCGGCTCCTCGGCGTCGCCGTCGGCATACGTACCGACCGCGGCGTCCGTGGGGTCCGGCATCTCATCCTCCCGGCTGGACCGCGCCTCCTCGGCGGCGGCCTCCACCTCCCGGATCACTTCGGCCTCGACCCGGGCCAGCAGCTCGCGCCCCTCGTCGGGCGACTCCACGCCCCCCAGCCCGCCCCGGACCAGGTACTCCTCGTAGAGCCCCACGGGATCCCGACGGCCCCACTCCCGGAAGAGCTCCTCGGGGAAGGTGCGCCGCGCCTCCTCCACGTCGTGGGTGGCGTGCCCGCCCATGCGGAACGTCTCGGCGGCGAGGAAGACCGGCCCTTCCCCGGCCCGGCAGCGACGGGCGGCCAGCCGCGTGGCCGCGTAGACGTCCAGGACGTTGTTCCCGTCGACCTCCAGGAGGGGCACCCCGTAGGCGCGGCCCCAGCGGGAGAAGTCGTCGGGCCGGTGGTGTTGCTCCAGCCGGGTCCCGAGGGCCACCTGGTTGTTCTGGATCACGAAGACCACCGGCAGGTCCAGGACCGCGGCCATGTTGAACGCCTCGTGGGCCTCCCCGTGCTTGGTGGCGCCGTCGCCCACCCAGGTGAGGGCCACCCGCTCCTCGCCGCGCTTGGCGAACCCCAGGCCGATCCCCGTCATGACGGTGGACAGGGAGCCCACCATGCTGATGGGCGTGACGATCCCGTGCTCCAGCGATCCCACGTGGAGATCCCGCCCTCGCGTGGGCGAGTCGGCGGTGGCGAGATATCCCCTCAGCATGTCCGCCACCGGCATGCCCATCTCGTGGCACGCGCCGGCGTTCCGGATCATGGGCCCCACCAGGTCCCCCTTCCGACCCCGGCGCTCCAGGGCGTGGACGGCGCCCACCGTGACGGCCTCCTCGCCCGTTCCCAGCCACGCCTTGGAGATCACGCCCCCCTTCACCCACCGCTGGAGGGTGATGTCGTGGAGCCGGAAGCGGAGGAGGCCGCGGTAGAGGTCCAGGAGATCCTCGTCCCCCAGCGCCTCGACCTGCTCCCGGCGCCCCGGATCCTCGCGGATCCGCTCCCGGTACTCCTGCAGGAGGCCCGGGTCGGGCTCCCAGTCGACGTACTCGGGCGGGTCGTAGGCCGGATAGCGTTTCACGTGGACGGGAGCTGGTCGGGAGGGTTCGTTTGCGGGGGTATCTCAGCCTGTTATCCTACGCAGCCGGTCGGCGTCGGGCCACCGACCCGCGGACGTCCGACGGGGGTCCTCCCCTCCGGGTCTCATCTCACCCAGGAACCGAGTGAGCGACGAACGCACGAAAGGCGCAGGGCGGAACGGCGGCGGGCCGGGCATCTCCCCCCGGGTCGTGAGCTGGGGCCTGGTCCTGTTCGTGGCCGGGAGCGTCCTGGGCTTCGCCGCCCTCTTCCTCATCACCCAGGACCTGTCGGGGAGCCTGGCCGGCTTCCGCCAGTTCGCGCCCATCTGGGCCCTGCCCTGCCTGGCCTTCGCCTCCATGGACTGGTTCGGGGGGGGACTCCGGCTCTGGCTCCTCCTCCAGCCCCTGGAGCTGGACGTGAGCTACCGGAAGTGTGTCGAGATCAGCGGCACCACCGCCGGCCTGGCCTACCTCACGCCCTCCGGCGCCGGGGGAGGGCCGGCCCAGCTCTACGGGCTGGTACGGAACCAGGTCTCGGTGGGCCGCGCCGCGGCCTCCAACTTCGCCAGCTTCCTGGTGAACGTCACGTTCCTGGCCCTGGCGGGCCTGGCCGCCTGGTTCCTGGGGGGCGCCGACGCCCTGGCCGACACCCGGCTCCCCTTGAACCTCTCCGCGCGGAACCTGTTCCGGTGGACCGTCAGCGCCTTCGCCACCCTGGCGGCGCTGATCCTCTGGTTCGGCGTGAATCCCCGGCCGGCCCGGGCCGCCCTCATACGGCTGTTCGGCCGGGGGCCCCGGATCCGTACCGTGCTCCGGTGGATCCACGAGCTCCACGGGAGCATCGTCATCTACGCCCGCCGCGGAAAGATCTGGCTCGTCCTGGCGACCCTCACCGGGGCGCTGCACTTCGGCGGCCGGTTCCTCCTGGGATGGGGCGTGCTCCGGGGCTTCGGGGTCGAGGCCGGGTTCTGGAGCGTGGTGCTCCTCCACGTGGTGCTCCAGTTCCTCCTGTACTTCATGCCCACGCCCGGAGGCACGGGGGTGGGGGAGATCCTGGCCCCGGCCGTCATGAGCCCGTTCCTGCCGAGCTCCCTCCTGGTGGCCTACACGGCGGTCTGGCGCTTCTTCCTCACCTATCTCACCGTGGCCGGCGGGGGCGGGCTGCTGCTGTACTGGCTCCACCAGGATCGGGAGCGGATCGAGGAGACCATCGCCGAGTGAGGGGGCGTCGTACGGAGATTGCACCACACGAGCGGCCCGGGGCCCGGGCGACCGGGCGAGATCGGCAACCCACCACGGAGGCCCATCCATGGAAGTCGAGGTCCCCGAGTACGACGTGCTGGACACCCTCCCGCTGAACGCCGACCGCACCGTGCTGGTGGTGGTGGACATGCAGAACGACTTCATGCATCCCGAGGGGGCCCTGACGCCGCCGGACACGGAGGACGTCCGGGACACGGTGGAGGTGGTGGGCGACCTCGTCCGGGACGCCCGGGACGCCGAGGTCCCGGTCTGGTACACCCAGGACACCCACCGGGAGGGGAGCCCCGAATGGGAGGTCTGGGGCCCCCACGTGGAAGAGGGCTCCTGGGGATGGGAGTTCCTGGAGGAGGTCGCTCCGGAGGAGGGCGACCGGATCTTCCGCAAGAGCCGCTACGACGCCTTCTACGACACCGGCCTGGACCATCACCTGAGGGTGGAGGACCGGGATCAGCTGGTGATCTGCGGTACCGTGGCCAACATCTGCGTCCACTACACCGCCGCCAGCGCCGGCCTCCGCTACCTGGACGTGGTCCACCCGGTGGAGGGGATCCAGGCCCTCACCGAGTTCGACCGCCACGCCGCCCTCCGCCAGGCCAGCTGGCTCTTCCAGGCCCGGCTGGTCCACGCCGAGGGGCTCCGCTACCACTGACGGAGGAGCCGCCGTGACCCCGGAGGCGTCCGGCGGGGGCTCCGGCGCCGGGGCAGCACGGACTTGACAGGGAGAGGGGACCCGGTTCTCTTCGGCCCCGTCATGAACGCGTGGACCCGGCATCCGGCCCATCATCTCCACCATCACGGCATCTGCCGTGCAGGGAGGGGTGCGCCGCCGGGCTGAGTCCACCTGAGGACTCCGGAGATCCGACAGGGCGCCCGCTCCCACCGAGCGGGCGCCCTTTTTTATTCCACCGAACCGACCCACGAGAGCACCTCACTCCACGAGCGAGATGATTCAGAAGCTGAGCAGGGAGAACCTCAGGATCGCCGTCCAGAACGGGGGGCGCCTCACGTCGAAGAGCACCGAGATCCTCCGGGGGATCGGCCTGGAGTTCGAGGACCACGACCGCCGCCTCTTCTCCCGGTGCCGGAACCTCCCCGTGGAGCTCCTCTTCGTACGGGACGACGACATCCCGGAGTACGTCCAGGACGGCGTGGCCGACCTGGGCATCGTGGGCCAGAACGTGGTCCGGGAGACGGAGGCCGGGGTCCGGGAGCTGGAGGAACTCCCCTTCGGCCACTGCACCCTCACCCTGGCCGTGCCCGAGGGCGCCGACGCCCGGGAGCCCGCCGACCTCTCGGGGGCCCGGATCGCCACCACCCATCCCCGGTCCCTCCGCCGGTACCTGGAGGGGGAGGGGATGGAGGCCCGGGTGATCCCGATCCGGGGGGCCGCGGAGATCGCGCCGGCCCTGGACGTGGCCGACGCCGTCTGCGACCTGGTCTCCACCGGCACGACCATGCGGATGCACGACCTGCGGCCGGTGGCCGAGGTCTGGTCCTCCCGGGCCGCCCTGGTGGCCCACCCGCCCTCGCTGGACGGCGGGGACCGGGGCGAGCTGGCCGACCGCCTCCGCACCCGGATCCGGGGCCTCCTCACCGCCCGGCGGATGAAGTACGTGACGCTGAACGCGCCGCGGTCGGCCCTGCCGGAGATCCGGGAGGTCCTGCCCGGCATGAAGAGCCCCACCGTGGTCCCGCTGGCCGAGGAGGGGATGGTGGCGCTCCACGCCGCCGTGGAGGAGGACGTGTTCTGGGACGTCATGGAGCAGGTGCGGCAGGCCGGCGGCACGGAGATCCTGGTCCTCCCGGTGGAGAAGGTGCTCCGATGAGCGCCGGCGGCGCCCCGGACGGCCCGACGGCGGACGTCCGGGAGGGCGGGGTCATCCCGATCCTGGAGGGCGACGCCGCCGGGGCGTGGCTCGAGGGCCGGGACCGCCGCCGCCGGGCCCCCGACCGGGAGCGGCGGGACCGGGTGGAGGGCATCCTCCGGGAGGTGCGGACCCGGGGCGACGAGGCCCTGCAGGAGCTCTCCGGGCGCCTGGACGGACGGCGCCCCCGGGCCCTCCGGGTCCCGAGGGAGCGCTGCCGTGAGGCGCTGGAGGCCCTGCCCTCCCGGCGCCGGGAGGCCCTGGAGCGGGCCGTGGCGAACGTGACCCGGTTCCACGCCGCCCAGCGGCGGGAGGAGGAGCCCGTGGAGGTGGAGCCCGGCGTCCGGGCCTGGCGGGAGTTCCGACCCGTGGAGCGCGTCGGCGCCTACGTGCCGGGAGGCCGGGGGGCGTACCCCTCCAGCCTGGTCATGGTGGCGGCACCGGCCCGGGCGGCGGGGTGCGGGGAGATCCTCGCCTGCTCGCCGCCGGGAGAGGACGGGTGGCCCGCCGCCGGCGTGATGGCGGCGACGGCGCTGCTGGACGTGGACGAGCTCTACGCCGTGGGCGGCGCCCAGGCCGTAGCCGCCCTGGCCTGGGGCACGGAGACGGTGCGCCGGGCCGACAAGATCTTCGGCCCCGGCGGCGCCTGGGTCACGGCCGCCAAGCACGCCGTCTCCGAGGTGGTGGCCGTGGACCTCCCCGCCGGCCCGTCGGAGGTGGTGGCCTGGGCCGACGCGGGGGCCCGGCCGGACTGGGTGGCCGCCGAGCTCCTGGCCCAGGCGGAGCACGGGCCCGACTCCCTCTGCGTGGGCGTGGTCCCCGACCGGGCCTCGGCCGCCGCGGTGGCCTCGGCCCTCCGGGACGACCTCCGGGGCGCCGGCCGCCGGGAGCTGGCGGAGGCAAGCCTGGAACGCTCGGCCCTGCTGGTGGCGGACGACGACGCCACGGCCCTCCGCTGGATCCACCGGCTGGCCCCCGAGCACCTGGCGATCCTCCGCCGGGACGCCCGGGAGCGGGCCGCCGAGGTCCGCCACGCCGGCTCGGTCTTCGTCGGGGTGACCTCGCCGGTGGCCGCCGGCGACTACGCCGCGGGCACGAACCACGTCCTCCCCACCGCCGGCCGGGCCCGGGGGACCTCGGGCCTCTCCCTGGACGACTTCGGCCGCTGGATCCAGTTCCAGGAGATCACCCCGGAGGGCCTCGGCTCCCTGGGACCCGCCGTGGAGGAGCTGGCCCGCTGGGAGGGCTTCGACGCCCACGCCGCCTCGGTCCGGCGGCGCCTGGAGGCGCCGTGAGGGGGGCGGATGGCCGCGGGCGGCGAGGACGGCCGGCGGGAGCGGGCCCGTCACCGGTGGCCCGCATGATCCGGCCCCACCTGAGGGACGTGGAGCCGTACACCACCGCCCGGTCCGAACACTCCGCAGGCCGCGACGGGCTGCTCCTGGACGCCAACGAGATGGCCGCCGGGAGCCCGCTCCCCGGGCCGAACGCCGGGCTCCACCGGTACCCCGATCCCCGGACACCGGAGCTGCGCTCCGCCCTGGCCCGCCGGCTCGACCTGGCGGGGGAGCGGCTGTGGATCGGCAACGGCTCCGACGAGGCCATCGACGTCCTCGTCCGGACCGCCGTGGACCCCGGGCAGCGGGTGGTGGTGACGGCGCCCACCTACGGCGTCTACGCCATCAGGGCCCGGACCCACGGGGCCCGGGTGGAGGAGGTGCGGCTGGACGGGGACTTCGACCTGGACGTGGACGCCACGGCCCGGGCCGCCGAAGGGGCCCGGATCGTCTTCCTCTGCTCGCCCAACAACCCCACCGGGAACCGTCTCTCGCCGGAGCGGATCGGCGCCCTGGTGAGCCGGGTCGACGGCCTGGTCGTCGTGGACGAGGCGTACGTGGAGTTCGCCCGGGCTCCGTCCCTGGTCCGGCGGGTGGGCCGCGCCCCCTCCCTGGTGGTGCTCCGCACCTTCTCCAAGGCGTGGGGGCTGGCGGCGGCGCGGGTGGGCTACGCCGTGGCCCATCCCGAGCTGGTCCGCGCCATGGACCTGGTGGGGCTCCCCTACCCGCTCTCGGAGCCCGCCGCCCGGGCCGCACGGGGTGCGCTGGAGTGCCGGGACCGGGTCCGGGACGCGGTGGAGGAGGTCCGTCGGGAGCGGGAGCGCCTGGCCGACGCGCTGGCGGACCGGGGGTTCCGGGTCCTGCCGTCGGAGGCCAACTTCCTCTGCTTCTTCGTGGCCCGGCCCGGCGCCGTCCACCGGGCGCTGGCCGAGGACCACGGCGTGGTGGTCCGGGACCGGAGCGGCCTGCCGGGGCTGGAGGGCGCCCTCCGGGTCACCGTGGGGACCGGCGAGGCGAGCGACCGCTTCCTGGAGGCCCTGGACGCCGTCGGCGCGTCCCCCGCCGACGAGCCTGGCCCGGCCGCCGCCGGCCGGGAGGATCGGGGATGAACGCCGACGTCGTCTACCACCTCCACGACCGCCGCTCCTCGGACGCCCGGGGGACGCTGACGGAGTACGCCGAGGCCGCCCGGCAGGCCGGCCTCTCCGAGATCTGTCTCACCAACCACGCCGAGGTCCTCCGGGAGGACGGCCGCTGGACGGTCGACGCCGCGGAGATGGTGGACCGGTTCGGCGAGAGCCTCCGGGAGGCCGGCGAGGCCCGCCGGGCCGTCCCGGAGGTGCGGATCCGGGTGGGCGCCGAGGTGGAGTACCGGCCGGAGTGGACGGAGGACCTGGAGGCGGCCGTCCGGGAGCTCCCCCTGGACTTCGTCCTGGGCTCCGTCCACGCCGTGGACGGCCGGAACGTCTCGGGCGGCGACGGGGTGGAACGGTTCTTCGAGGGTCGGAGCCTGGAGGAGGCCTACGGCGCCTACTTCCGGGCGCTGGAGGAGATGGTGGCCTGGGGGGCCGAGAGCGGGGCCTTCGACGCCGTGGCCCACCTGGACCTGGTGAAGCGCTACGGTCACCTGGCCTACGGCCCCTACGACCCCGCCGCCTTCGAGGAGTCCATTCGCGGCGTCCTCCGCCGGATGGCGACCGCGGGGCTCGGCCTGGAGGTGAACGCCTCGGGCGTGGCCGAGGCCCCGGGGGAGCCCTACCCGGGCGAGGGGATCCTTGCCTGGGCCCGGGAGGAAGGGGTCCCGTTCCTCACCGTCGGCACCGACGCCCACGCGCCGGACGGGCTCCTCCGCGGGCTCGACGAGGCCGCCGCCTCGGCGGTCTCCGCCGGCTGGACCGGCGTTGCCACCTTCCGGCGCCGCCGCGTCACGGGCCTCCGCCCCCTGAGCCGCCCCGGCGGTCCCCGGCGGGCCGCCGAGGAGCGGGAGAGCCGGGAGACCCGGGTCCGGGTGGAGGTGGACCTGGACGGCCGGGGGCGGTCGGAGGTGGAGACGGGCGTGGGCTTCTTCGACCACATGCTGGAGCAGCTGGCACGCCACGCCCTGGTGGACCTCACCGTGGAGGCCCGGGGCGACCTGGAGGTGGACGCCCACCACACGGTGGAGGACGTGGGGATCGTGCTGGGTCGGGCCCTCTCCCGGGCCCTGGGGGAGCGCCGCGGCGTCCGCCGCTACGGGTTCACGGTGGCCATGGACGACGCCCGGGTCGCGGCGACGGTGGACCTGGGCGGCCGGAGCCACGTGGAGTTCGAGGTGCCCTTCGCCGGGGAGCGGGTCGGCGAGTTCCCCACGGAGCTGGTGGAGGAGTTCGTCCGGGCCCTGGCCCGGAGCCTGGACGCCACGATCCACGTGGCCGCCGGCGCGGGCCGGAACGACCATCACCTGGCCGAGGGGACCTTCAAGGCGCTGGCCCGGGCCCTTCGCGGCGCCGCCGAGCGGGACCCCGGTCTGGCCGGCGAGCTCCCCACCACGAAGAGGGTCCTGTGATCGGCGTGGTGGACTACGGAGCCGGCAACCTCCGGAGCGTGGAGTTCGCCCTGGAGGCCCTGGGCGTGGACCACCGACGGGTGGCCGGTCCCGGCGAGCTGGACGGCGTGGAGCGCCTCCTCCTGCCGGGGGTGGGGGCCGCCGCCTCGGCCATGGAGGAGCTCCGGGCGCGGGGCCTGGCGGGGCCGCTCCGTCGGTGGGACGGCCCGCTCCTGGGCGTATGCCTGGGCATGCAGCTCCTGATGGAGGCCTCCGAGGAGGACGCGGGCGGGGCCGCCGCCGGGGGTTCCACGGACGTGCCCTGCCTGGGCCTCCTCCCGGGCCGGGTCCGCCGGATCCGGGCGGCCGGCCCCCTTCCCCACATGGGATGGAACCGGCTCTCCGCCCCGCGGGGGCCAGCCCTGGCGGGGATCCCGGAGGGGAGCCACGTCTACTTCCTCCATTCGCTGCGGGTGGAGACCGACGCCGACCTGGTGAGCGCCTGGACCCGCTACGGGGAGCGCTTCCCCGCCGCCCTGGAGGCCGGCCGGATCGCCAGCGTCCAGTTCCACCCCGAGAAGTCCGGGGCGGCCGGGCTCCGGGTCCTGGCCAACTTCGCCGGCGCGGACGATCTCGCGGGACGGGTGGCGGCGGCCCTGCGCGAGCGGGAGGCCCCGGCGTGATCCTCCACCCCGCCATCGACCTGCTCCGGGGCGCCTGCGTGCGGCTCTACCGGGGCGACTACGACCGGGTGACCGAGCACTCCCGGGACCCGGTGGAGGTGGCCCGCCGGTTCGTGGAGGGAGGCGCCCGGGCCCTCCACCTGGTGGACCTGGACGGGGCCCGGGAAGCTGAACCCGTGAACGTCGGAATCGTGGAGGCCGTACGGCAGGCCGTGGACGTGCACCTCCAGGTCGGCGGCGGACTCCGGGAGCGGGCCCACGTGGCGGCCTACCTGGAGGCCGGCGTGGAGCGCGTGATCCTGGGCACCGGCGCCGCCGAGCGTCCGGGCTGGCTGGCGGCCCTGGTGGAGGAGTTCGGCCCGGAGCGGATCGCCGCCGGCGTGGACGTCCGGGAGGGCGAGGTGGTGGTCCGCGGGTGGCTCGAGGGCACCGGGACCGGGCTCGACGAGGTGCTGGCCCGCGTGGAGGAGGCCGGCATCCGCACGGTGGTCTACACCGACGTGACCCGGGACGGGACCCTCACCGAGCCCGACGTGGACGGCGTCTCCCGGCTGGTCCGGCGGGGCTTCCGGACGGTGGCCGCCGGGGGCATCGCCCGCCCCCGGCACCTGGCCCGGCTGGCCCGCGCCGGCGCCCACGGCGCCGTGGTGGGGAGCGCCCTCTACGAGGGGACCATGACCCTGGCGGAGGCCCTGGAGGCGGCGGACGAGCACGACGCGGGGGAGCCCGGACCGTGCTGACCCGGCGGATCGTCCCCTGCCTGGACGTGGACGATGGGCGGGTGGTGAAGGGCGTCCGGTTCCGGGACCTCCGGGACGCCGGCGACCCCGCCTCGCTGGCCCGGCTCTACGCACGGGAGGGGGCCGACGAGCTGGTCTTCCTGGACATCTCGGCCACCCCGGAGGGCCGGCGGACGGCCGCGGGGCTCGCCGAGTCCGTGGCCCGCCGGCTCTTCGTGCCCTTCACCGTGGGCGGCGGCCTCCGGTCGGTGGAGGGGATGCGAGAGGTCCTCCACGCCGGAGCCGACAAGGTGGCGGTGAACACGGCGGCCGTGGAGCGCCCGGAGCTCGTGACCGAGGCCGCCCGGCGGTTCGGCTCCCAGGCCGTGGTGGTGGCGGTGGACGCCCGGCGGGCGGACGGCGGGGAGGGCTGGCGGGTCCGGGTCCGGTCGGGCACCCGGGAGACCGACCGGGACGCCGTGGCCTGGGCCCGGGAGGCCGCCGGGCGGGGGGCCGGGGAGATCCTCCTCACCTCCATGGACCGGGACGGGACCCGGGACGGCTACGACCTGGCGCTGATCTCCGCCGTGGCCGACGCCGTGGACGTCCCCGTGGTGGCCTCCGGCGGCGCCGGTGGTCCCGAGGACTTCGTCGACGCCTTCGAGGCGGGGGCGGGGGCCGCGCTGGCGGCCTCCCTCTTCCACTTCGGCGAGCTCCGGATCCCCGAGCTCAAGAACCACCTGGCCCGGCGCGGCGTGGCCGTCCGGCCCCCGCCCGACGCCGGAGGGACCGGGTACGAACACACGAGAACGAACGGATCGACCACCGAGGAGGCGACATGACCGACGGGAGCACCGACCCCGGCCCGGCGGGCCCCCTGCCCACCCCCGACTTCGACGGCGCCGGCGGCCTGCTCCCCGCCGTGGTGCAGGACGCCGCCACCGGGGAGGTCCGGATGCTGGGCTACATGAACCGATCGGCCCTGGAACAGACCGTGGACACGGGTCGGGTCACCTTCCACTCCCGCTCGAAGGACCGCCTGTGGGTGAAGGGCGAGAGCTCGGGGAACTGGCTCGAGGCCGTCGAGGTCCGAATGGACTGCGACGGCGACGCCCTCCTGGTCCGGGCCCGCCCCCACGGCCCCACCTGTCACACCGGAGACGGAAGCTGCTTCGACTCGGCACTCCTCTGGCGGACCGGGGCCGGGCCGGCGGCCGGCCCGGATGAGGGACGGGAGGAGGGACGGGGGGACGCCCACGCCGGGGAGCTGGGTCAGACCCTGGACCGCCTGGCATCCGTGGTGGCCGGGCGGGACCGGCGCCGGCCCGAGGGCTCCTACACCGCCCGCCTCCTGGAGGAGGGACCACAGCTGCCCGCGCGGAAGCTCGCCGAGGAGGCCGTGGAGCTGGCCCTGGCCGCCGTGGGCGGGGAGGGTCGGGAACGGCAGGCCGGGGAGTCGGCGGACCTGCTCTACCACCTCCTGGTGCTCTGGCGCGGGCTGGACCTCTCCCCGGACCGGGTGGCCCGGGTCCTGGACGAGCGAATGGACGCCTGACGACCCGACGGGAGGCTCGATGTCTCGCGAACCACCGATCTGGCTCGCCTGGCAGGAGGAGGACGACGGGAGCTTCCGCGTCCTGGAGACCCGGGAGGAGGAGGGCGGAGGGTACGTCCGGGAGCTGCGGGAGTATTCGTCACTGGACGAAGCGGCCGAGGCCTACGGACCCGAGTTCCGGGGGCTGGTCGAGGAGGTGCTGGCCTCCGGGAGCCGCCGCGGCCGGTACCGGCCGTGAGGCGAGGCCCTCGCCCGGGCGGATCCCTCAGGCGAACTGCCCGAACAGCGCCATCATGGCCACGATGATGGCCACCGCGATGATCAGCGGCCCCACGAAGAGACCGGTGAGGATGGCCGAGTCGTACTTCAGGTGCATGAAGAACATGACCACCAGGGCGAACTTGGCGATCATCATCACCATGAGGATGGGCACCAGCACCGCATCCAGCGCCGGCACGTAGAAGACCATGACCTCCAGGGCGGTGAGCACCGCCAGCACCGCCGCGATGATCAGGTAGAACCGGTTCGAGGCGTGGGCCGCCCCGTGGCTCTCGCCGCCGTCCCCCGATCCGCCGTGGCCCTCTCCGGCCGCGCCCCCGTGGGCCGACCCCTCCCGGGCCGCCTCCGTCTCCGAGGTGGCCATCAGCTCTCCACCATGAGGTAGATGATCGTGAACAGGACGATCCACACGATGTCCACGAAGTGCCAGTACAGCCCGGCGATCTCCACGGTCTCGGCGTCGTCCGGGCCGATCTTCCCCCGGAGCGCCTGGAACCAGAGGGTGAACATCCACAGGGCGGCCACCGACACGTGGGCGCCGTGGAAGCCGGTGAGCACGTAGAAGGAGCTCCCGAAGAGGTTCGTGCTGAGGCCCAGCCCCTCGTGGAGGAAGTGGTTGAACTCGTAGTACTGTCCCGCCAGGAAGACGGCCCCCAGGGCCGGCGTGGCGAAGAGCCAGATCTTGCTCCACTTGGCGTCGCCCCGCTGCACCGCCGAGAGCGCCAGCACCATGGTCACGCTGCTCATGAGGAGCACGAAGGTGGTGACGGTGATGAAGGGGATGTTCAGGAGCTCCTCGGGATACGGCCCCGTCAGGCTCCTCCCCCTGTACACCATGTAGGTGGTGATCAGCGAGGCGAAGAACATGCACTCCGACCCGATGAAGGCCCACATGGCCATCTTCCGGGAGGAGACCGGGGTAGAGGTGTGATGCGTCATCGGTAGGCGGGCTCGAAGGACCAGCGGAAGACCCCCAGCAGCGTGATCGCCAGCCCGGCGAACACGAGCCACAGGCCGATCATCGCTCCCGCGGCCAGGACCAGCAGGCCGAAGGAGGTGACGACGGGCCAGTACGAGGGGGCGGGCATCTCGGGCTCGCCCTCGCCGCGCTCCACGCGGGCGCCGTCCTCGTGCCACAGCGGATCACGGGACGAGACCTCGGGGATCTCGCCGAAGTTGAAGTGCTCGGGCGGCGACGGGATGGACCACTCCAGGGTGGGCGCCTCCCACGGGTTCGCCGTCACCTCCTCGCCGCTCCGGGCGGACCTCCACAGGTTCCAGACCAGGATCAGCGTGGACGCGCCCAGCAGGAACGCCCCGGCCGTCTCGATCTGGTTGTAGATCTCGAAGCCCATCCCCTCCGGATAGGTGAAGGTCCGCCGGGGCATCCCCAGCAGCCCCACGAAGTGCATGGGGAAGAAGGTGAGGTTGAACCCGACGAACGTGGTCCAGAAGTGCCACTTCCCCAGGGTCTCGCTCATCATCCGGCCGGTGACCTTCGGGAACCAGTAGTACAGCCCCGCGAAGATCCCGAACATGCTCCCGCCGAAGAGCACGTAGTGGAAGTGGGCCACCACGAAGTAGGTGTCGGTCTGCTGCAGGTCCGCCGGCGGCGAGGAGTGCATGACCCCGGACAGCCCGCCGATGATGAACATGGCCACGAAGCCGATGGCGAAGAGCAGCGGCGTACGGAACCGGAGCGAGCCGCCCCACATGGTGGCGATCCAGTTGAAGATCTTCACGCCGGTGGGCACCGCGATGAGCATGGTCATGGCGCCGAAGACGGCGTTCGGGATGGCCCCCATCCCCACCGAGAACATGTGGTGGGCCCAGACGCCGAAGCCGATGAAGGCGATGAGGGCGCCCGAGTAGACGATCACCGGATAGCCGAACAGCGGCTTCCTGCTGAAGGTGGGGAAGACCTCCGAGATGATCCCCATGGCCGGGAGGATCAGGATGTAGACCTCCGGATGGCCGAAGATCCAGAACAGGTGCTGCCACAGGAGCACGCTCCCGTTCGCCGCCACCTCGAAGAACACCGTGTCGAAGAACCGGTCGAACATGAGGAGCGTGAGCCCCACCGTGATCACCGGGAACGCCAGCACGATGAGCACCGAGGTGAAGAGCGTCATCCAGCTGAACACCGGGAGCCGCATCATCTTCATCCCCGGCGCCCGGAGGTTCAGGATGGTGACGGCGAAGTTCAGCCCTCCCACCAGGCTGGACACGCCGAGGAGCTGCAGGCCGATGACCCAGAAGTCCACGCCGGCCCCGGGCGAGTAGGTGCTGGAGGTGAGGTTGGCGTAGCCGAACCAGCCTACGTCCGGCGCGCCGCCGAAGAACCAGCTGGCGTTCAGGAAGAGGCCGCCGAAGAGGAACGTCCAGTAGCTGAAGGCGTTCAGCCGGGGGAACGCCACGTCCCGGGCCCCGATCTGGAGCGGCACGACGTAGTTGAAGAACGCCACGCTCAGCGGCATCACCGCCAGGAAGATCATGGTGGTGCCGTGCATGGTGAAGAGCTCGTTGTACGTCTGGGCGCTCATCACGCCGGCGTCCGGACCGAGGAGCTGGAGTCGGATCAGCAGCGCCTCCAGCCCTCCCACGAGGAAGAAGAAGAGGGCGGTGACGGCGTACATGATGCCGATCCGCTTGTGGTCCACGGTGGTGATCCAGCTCCACAGGCCGCCCTCGTAGAGCCCCTCCCCGTGCTCGGCCGTCCGGCCGGCCCGTCCGGCCTGTCCGCCTGCGAGAGCCGCGTCCGTGGTCGCCATCGTCCCGTCTATTCCGTCGTGGTGGTGTCAGCGGGCGCGGACCCGGCGTCCGCGCTCCCCGCCGCGGTGGTGTCTCCGCCCGCCGCCGTCGTGTCGCCGCCGACCGTCGCCGTGTCGGAGACGACCGTCGCCTCCTCCACCTCGAGGGTCGTCAGGTAGGCGTTCAGCGCCCGGATCCGCTCGTCGGAGAGATCCGGGAGGACCATCTCGTTGCCCGGCTTGAGCGCCTGGGGATCCTCCAGCCAGCGGCGGAGGTTCTCCTCGGTGTTCTCCAGCATGCCCGCCGCCAGCGTCCGGCGCTCGGCGAAGTGGGTCAGGTCCGGTCCGATGGTCCCGCGGGCCCGGGTGCCGCGCACCGTGTGGCAGGCGGAGCAGACCCCCATGAACACCCGCCGCCCCTCCAGCGCCAGGCTGTCGGTGGGCTCCGGGGGCGTGGCCTGCTGCCGGGCCGTCCAGTCCCGGAACTCCTGGGGTTCCTGCACGATGAGCCGCATCTGCATCAGGGCGTGGGACTCGCCGCAGAACTCCGCGCACTGGCCCGGGAACACCCCGGTGCTGTCGACCCTCATCCAGAGGTGCGTGGTGTCCCCCGGCAGGGCGTCCCGCTTCCCGCCCGCCCGGGGGAACCAGAAGCTGTGGATCACGTCGGCCGAGGTGATGCGGAACTCGATCCTCCGGCCCGCCGGCACGTGGACCTCGTTGGCCGTCACCACCCCCGACTCGGGATACCGGAACTCCCACCACCACTGGTGCCCGATCACCTCCACGGGCATGACGTCGGTGCCCTCCGGCGGCGGCCGGTCCACCTCGAAGATGGTCTGGATGGTGGGGATGGCGATGAGCACCAGGATCACCGCGGGCGCCAGCGTCCAGCCGAACTCCAGCAGCGCGCTCCCGTGGATCTGCTCCACCTCGTCGTCCTCCGATCGACGCCGGTAGCGGACGACCACGTACAGGAGAATCCCCTCCACCACGACGAAGACCCCCATGGCCCACCAGAAGATGGTCCGGAAGAGGTCGTCGATGTTGGTGGCGAAGTCGGAGATCGGCGCCAGGCTCGACTGCGGATAGGGGCCGCAGGCGGCCGTCCCGGCCAGGAGGCCCAGGACGAGCACCGCACCGGCGTACCGCATCCCCCTGCTGTCGTGGTCAGGTTCCTGGTTCACGCTGCTCGGTAGAAACGAAGGTTGATGCGGTCCGGGACGGGTCCCGGGGACCGTGGAGGGCCGGGAGAGTACGGGCGCCACCGGGCGGCGTCAACCGGCGCGTCGTCCGTGGGCGCGAACCGCACCGCGCGCCACGTCGGATGGGCGCCCTCACGGGGCTTCCGATCGGACTCCTAATGCCGGAACAGCCGGCGACCGGTGAAGACCATGGCGATCCCGTGCTCGTCGGCGGCCTCCACCACCTCGTCGTCCCGGATCGACCCTCCGGGCTGGACGATGGCGCGGACCCCCTCCTCCGCCGCGGCGTCCACGCCGTCCCGGAACGGGAAGAAGGCGTCGGAGGCCAGCACCGCCCCCTCCACCGGGTGATCGGCCTCACGGGCCTTCCGCACCGCGATCTTCGAGGCGTCGACACGGCTCATCTGGCCCGCGCCGATCCCGATGCTCGCCCCGTCCCGTGCCAGGAGGATGGCGTTCGACTTCACCCCCTGCACCGCCGCCCAGGCGAAGGCCAGCTCCCGCCATTCCTCCTCGTCGGGCTGCCGGCGGGTGGGAACGCTGAGGCCGTCGGCCTCCCGGAAGCCGCCGGGGCTCGCGGGGCGGGCCCGCTCCTGGACCAGCACGCCGCCGGCCACCCCCCGCAGGTCCCATCCCGGCCGGAGGTGCCCCCGGGGCTCCAGGTCCCCGGCACCCTCGCCCGGCCTCAGGATCCGCAGCTTCTCCTTGCTCCGGAGGATCTCCACCGCCGAGGAGGCGTAGCCGGGGGCCAGGACGCACTCCACGAACAGCTCCACCACCTCCTCCGCCGCACGTTCGGAGAGGGGCTCGCTGAACACGACGGTGGAGCCGAAGGCCGACATGGGGTCGCAGGCGTGAGCCTTGTCGAAGGCCTCTCCCACCGAGCGCCCGGTGGCCACCCCGCACGGCGTGGCGTGCTTCACCACCACGCACGCCGGATCGGCCTGGTCCAGGAAGGGCGCCACCGCCGTGAGGCCCGCGTCCAGGTCCAGGAGGTTGTTGTAGGAGAGCTCCTTCCCTCCCAGCTGCTCGAGGGCCGGAAGTCCCGACGCCGCCGACGCGGCGTCCCGGTACAGGGCCGCGCCCTGATCCGGGTTCTCGCCGTAGCGGAGCGTCCGGCACCGGCTGAGGGACCACAGGGCCTCCGACGGCGGCCCTTCCCGGTCGGCGTCGTCGGACAGATAGCCCGACACCGCCGCATCGTAGGCCGCCGTGTGGGCGTAGACCTTCCCGGCCAGTTCCCGGCGCAGCTCCCGGTCGTCCTCCTCCCGGTCCAGCGCCTCCAGGACCCGCCCGTAGTCCTCGGGATCGCACAGCGGCCACACGTCGGGATAGTTCTTGGCGGCCGCCCGGAGCAGCGTCGCGCCGCCGATGTCCACCTTCGCCAGGGCCTCCACCAGCGCCACGTCGGCGCGGGCCACCGTCTCCCGGAACGGGTACAGGTTCACCGCCACCAGGTCGATGGCCGGATACCCCCGGTCCTCCAGCTGCTCCATATCGCCGGCCACCGACCTCCGGGCCAGGATGCCCCCGTGGATGGCGGGGTGGAGGGTCTTCACCCGTCCGCCGAGGAACTCCGAGACGCCAGTGACCTCGGCGACTCCCCGGACCGACACCCCGGCCTCCCTCAGGGTGGCGGCCGTACCCCCGGTGGAGACGATGTCCCAGCCCCGCTCATGGAGGCCGCGGCCGAGCTCCACGACCCCCTTCTTGTCGGACACGCTGACCAGCGCCGTCGGCATCTTCTACGCCCCTCCTGGTTCCATCCATCGTGTGATTCCGGAGTCTCCGCTCCCCCCTCGCCGTCCCGCCCGGGCCGGGCCGAAGCCCTCCTGGCCGATCCAGTCGTCCTCCCAGCGGCAGCGCCCCCCGTCGGTGAGCCGGAACGCCCCCCGGGCGAAGGCCCGGACCACCACGGGGAGGAGCCGGTGCTCGACCCCGAGCACCCGGGCGGCGATGTCCTCCGGACCGTCGTCGTCCAGCACCGGCACGGGCCACTGGGCGATGATGGCCCCCCGGTCGTACTCCTCGTTCACGAAATGGACCGTGGGACCGGTGATCCGGACGCCGCTCTCCCGGACCGCCTCGTGGACCCGCATCCCGTACATCCCCTTCCCTCCGAAAGACGGCAGGAGGGCCGGGTGGATGTTCACCATCCGGCCCCGGTAGGCCTCCACGACGGCCGGAGAGATCTTCCGCAGGTATCCCGCCAGCACCACCAGACCGGGATCGACGGCGGCCAGCCCCTCCAGGAGCCATCGCTCCTCGGCCTCCTCCCTGGCCGGTCCGCCGGCCCCGGCCTCGACCTCGGGCGCCGGGAATTCCGACACCGGGATCTCCGCCCGCCTCGCCCGCTCGGCAGCCCCGATGCCGGGACGGCTCGCCAGCAGACCGACGATGCGCACCGGGATCTCCGGGGCCCGGTGAGCTCCGTCGACGAGGGCCTGGAAGTTGGTCCCGCCCCCCGATGCGAGCACCGCCACCCGGAGGGGAGAGCTCCCGGAGGCCCCACCCGCCGCGGCCCGATCGCTCACGAGTCCGCTCCGCCCAGGACCATCTCCACGGCGTGCCACAGGGTCTCCGCCACGGCGACGCCCTCCGGTGGATCCCCCTCCAGCGGGTGGCCCGTTCGCACGAGCACCCCGATCCCGCCGAAGCGGAGGGCCGGCTCCACGTCGGAGATCCGGTCTCCCACGTAGAGCGCCCGGTCCAGCGCGAGGACGTGCTCCTCGGCCGCCTCACGGTACATGCCGGAGCCCGGCTTCCGGCATTCGCACGACGTCGCGTCGGGGTCATGGGGGCAGTAATACACGTCGGTGAGGGCCGAGCCCCGCCGGGCGAGCTGGGCGGCGACCTCGTCCTGCACCGAGCCGAATTCCCCCTCGGTGAAGTAGCCCCGACCGATCCCCGACTGGTTGGTCACCAGGATGGCCGGGATCGCCCGGGCGTTCAGGCGCGCCACCGCCTCGGCCGCACCGGGCAGGAGCTCGACCCCCGCCGGATCGCTCAGGTAGCCCCGTTCTCGGATGACCGTGCCGTCCCTGTCCAGGAAGGCGGCCGACAGTCGACTCATGGTCCCTCCTCCAGCCGCCGGAGCGCCTCCTCGAGGGCTCCGGCCACGTCGTCTTCCTGGCCCGGGAGGATGGCCCGGAAGTCCACCCGGAACCGGCCCTCCCGCACCGTGCCCACCAGGGGAGGATCACCCGTGCGGCAGGCCCGCGCCAGCGCCTCCCCGTCGAACCCGGCGATCTCCCATCCGGCCGAGGGGATGCGGTGGCCCGGATAGGCCCCGCCGCCCACCACGGCCTCCGTCTCCACCACCGACACGCCCTCGGGCCGCTCCAGGCGCTCCCGGGCCGCCTCGGCCCGCCTCCTCACCTCCGCCCGGCTCTCACGGAGCGCGCGGAGCGCCGGGAGCCGGTCCCCCGCGTCGCCCCGATCGCGGTAGATCCGGAGGGTGGCCTCCAGGGCACCCAGGGTCGCGGTGTCCACCCGGACCGCCCGGTGCAGGGGATCGGCCGCCATCCGGGCCACGGCCTCCTCCCGGCCGTTGATGATCCCCGCCTGCGGCCCGCCCAGGAGCTTGTCCCCGCTCCACGTCACCGCGTCGGCACCCGCCTCCACCGAAGCCGCCGGGCCGGGCTCGGGGGGATACCCCTCCAGGAGCTCCGGACGGAGCAGGCCCGAGCCCAGGTCGTGGATCACCGGGAGTCCGTGCTCCCGGCCCAGGGCCACCAGCTCCTCCAGGGTCACCGACTCGGTGAAGCCCTCGATCCGATAGTTCGAGGGATGGACCTTGAGCAGGGCCCCCGTCTCCGGCCCCAGGGCCCGGCGGTAGTCCTCCAGCCGGGTCCGGTTGGTGGTCCCCACTTCCACGGGACGGGCGCCGGTGGACCGGACGACTTCCGGGATCCGGAACGATCCCCCGATCTCCACCAGCTCGCCCCGGGAGACCAGCACCTCCCCGGATCCGGCCAGCGCCCGGACGGCCAGGGAGACGGCGGCGGCGTTATTGTTCACCACCAGGGAGGCCTCCGATCCCACCAGCTCGTCCAGGAGCTCCCGGAGGTGATCCTGCCGGCTCCCCCGCTGGCCGGACGTGAGCTCCATCTCCAGGTTCGCGTAGCCCCGGGACAGCTCCCGGGCCGCCCCCGCCGCCTCATCGGCCAGGGGGGCCCGGCCCAGATTGGTGTGGAGCACCACCCCCGTGCCGTTCAGGACCGGGCGGAGGGACGGCTCCGCGTTCGCGGCCAGTCCGCGGCGGGCCGCCTCCAGGATCCGCCCGACCCTCCCCTCCCCCTCTACGCCGTCGTCGGCGGGAGGAAGGGATCCGCCGTCGGCCAGTCCGCGGCGGAGCTCCTCCAGCGAGGCCTCCAGCGACCGCTTCACGGCCTCCCTGCCCCACCGCCGGACCCATCCCCGGGCGGCCGCGGCCTCCAGGAGCCGGTCCATGGCGGGGAGATCCCGCCGCGGATCGCGGCCGCTCACGGGGACACCGCCGTGTCCGGTGGGGTCGTCGAGTCCGGGGGCACGGCCGTGTCCCGGGCCGCCGCCGTGTCCCGCCGGACGTGGACGAAGGTCGTGTCGCCCCCCCCGGCCAGCCCCCGGAGGTTCTCCACCCCCCGGACCCGGATGCGGTAGGTGTCCGGCGCCATGGGCACGGCCGTCCGCACCTCCAGCTCCCGGGTGGGGAGGAGCTCCACCGGAGAGACGACCGTGTCCCCGGGGGCCGCCTCGGCGGTGTCCGCCGGGGCTTCGTCGACCTCCTCCGGCGGCGGCGCGGCTGCCGTATCCTCCGGGGCTTCGTCGACGGTGTCCGCGGGGGTCGCGGCGGCGGTGTCCGCCGGAGCGTCGGCGGCCTCCAGGTCGGCCTCCGTGAGCACCCGGAGGCCGGCCAGCGGCAGCTCCTCCTCGGCCCCGGTCCGACGGAGCCCCACCGCGTCGGACGGGAGCTCCTGTTCCGGGAGGAGATAGTCGTCGAAGGTGAGGCGGACGGTCACGCTGTCCCGGGTCTCCACCGGTCCCAGGACCGGCGGCGTGCTGTCCGGCTCCACCAGGACCAGCTCGAGCTCGGCGCGAGCGTCCGGGCCGCCCAGCTCGAAGGTCACGCTGTCGGAGGGCTCCAGCCGCCGGTCCAGGCTCAGGTTGCGGTTCCGATCCACGAACCCGAAGGCCCGATACCGGCCGGGAGGCACGGACTCCAGGCGAAAGCGGCCGCCGGAGTCGGGCACGGCGGCGTAGGGGATCGAATCCCCGTCCAGGGCGAGGAAGTGGGCCCGTCCCTCCTGGAGCTGCTCTCCGCTCACCCGATCCCAGAGGGTGCCGGTCACCTCGGTCTCCGTCACCGGCGGCCCGGTGGAGAAACGCCAGCGCACGGGTTCCTCCCGCCGGTTGTTCAGGAGGTCCGCCACGCCCCCCGTGAGCTCCAGGACGTAGACCGCTCCGGGACGCCACCCCTCCTCGGGCCGGATCTCCACGCCGTGGTGGCCGGCGCTGGTCCGGTACCGGTAGGCCGGCGAGGCGCGGAGCTGTCCCCGGAGGTCGCCAGGAGCGTTGATGGGCTCGTCGAACCGGACCCGGGCCGGGCCGTCCAGCTCCCCCAGGACGGTGTCCCGTGGAGGGTGGAGCTCGGCGATCCGCGGCGGCTGGCTCTCCGGCACCGCACCGGGCGGCGGCTCCTGCCGGGCGCAGGCCGTCCCCACCAGGGGCACGACCATCACCAGGAGGGAGAGGAGGAGTCCGTCGGACCGTCCCGATCGGGAGCGGCATCCGGATCCCGGGGGCCCCGTCCCCTCCGGCGGACGCTCCCCCTCAGGTGGAGAGGGCACTCCGCTTCTCCAGCAGCCGTGCCCGCTGCTCCTGGAGGGAACGGTGCTTCTCGCGCTCCCGCTCCACGACCTCCTCCGGGGCCTTCTCCAGGAACTGCCGGTTCTCCAGCTTCTGCTCGCTCCCCCGGAGCAGGCCCTCGATGCGCTCCACCTCGTCGTCCAGGCGCCGGCGCTCCCGCTCCAGGTCCAGGACGCCGGACAGCGGGACGAAGAGCTCGGTCCCGGACCGGAGCACGCCGTGCGCCCCGACCTCCTCGTCGGCCCCTTCCCCGGCCCCCCCGGCCTCCCGGGCGTCTCCTGCGTCTCCGTCGACGCGGATCTCCGAGAGCCGGGCCAGGCGCCGGATGCCGTCCTCCTCGGCCTCCAGGGCCGCCCGGGCCTCCTCGGAGAGGCGGTGCAGCCGGAGGGGCACCTCCTGGCCCGGATCCACGTTGTACTCCCCCCGGAGGTTCCGGACCGAGGTGACCAGCTCCTGGAGCTCGTCCATGACCGCCTCGGCCTCCGGATCGTCCCGGCCCTCCGACGGACGGGGCCACGGGCCGAACATGAGGGTGTCCTCCTCGTCGTGGCCCGGCAGCCGGGTGTGGATCTCCTCGGTGATGAAGGGCATGACCGGGTGGAGGAGCCGGAGCCATCCCTGCAGCACCGTACCCAGCGTCGCCGCCGCCGCCCGCCGGCTCTCCTCGCCCCTGTCGCCGTGGAGGCGTGGCTTGGCGAGCTCCAGGTACCAGTCGCAGAACTCGCCCCACACGAACCGGTAGCCCTCGCCGGCCACGTCGTGCATCCGGTAGGCCTCCAGGGCCTCCGTCACGTCGCCGGCGGCACCGCGGAAGCGGCTCAGGATCCACCGGTCCGCCAGCTCCAGCTCCTCTTCGGACGGGTCCCGCTCCAGGTCTTCCTCCTCCAGCAGGGAGAGGGCCAGCCGGGCGGCGTTCCAGATCTTGTTCCCGAAGTTACGGCCCACCCGGAAGGCCTCCTCCAGGTCCTGGTAGTTGAGCTGGATGTCCGTGCCCAGGGCCGCCCGGGAGACGATGGTGTAGCGCATGGCGTCGGCTCCGAAGCGGTCCACCACCTCCATGGGGTCGATCCCGTTGCCCAGGGACTTGGACATGGTCCGCCCCCTGTGGTCCCGGACCATGCCGTTCAGCACCACGTCGGTGAACGGGAGCTCGCCGGTGAACTCCAGCCCCGCCATCACCATGCGAGCCACCCAGAAGAAGAGGATGTCGGCCCCGGTGACCAGGGTGTCCGTGGGATAGAACGCCTCCAGGTCGTCGGTCTCCTCGGGCCAACCCATAGTGCTGAAGGGCCACAGCCACGAGCTGAACCAGGTGTCCAGGACGTCGGGATCCTGCTCCAGGTCGGCCCCGCCGCACTCGGGGCACGTTTCCGGCGCCTCCCGGGCCACGATGGTCTCGCCGCAGGCCTCGTCCCGGCAGTACCAAACGGGGATCCGGTGCCCCCACCAGAGCTGCCGGCTGATGCACCAGTCCCGGATGTTCTCCATCCAGTGCTCGTAGATCTTCCCGTACCGCTCCGGATGGAAGCGGAGGTCCCCCCGCCGGTAGGCCTCCAGGGCCGGCTCGGCAAGCGGCTCCATGCGGACGAACCACTGGAGGCTGAGGCGCGGCTCCACGACGGTGTCGCACCGGTAGCACTGGCCCACCGAGTGGGCGTGGTCCTCCACCTCCACGAGCCGGCCCTCGGCGCGGAGGTCCTCCACCACCCGCTCCCGGGCCTCCCCCCGGTCCAGCCCCCGGTACCGCTCCGGCGCGGCCTCGCCGATGGTCGCGTCCTCGGTCATGACGTTCACCGTCTCCAGGTCGTGGCGACGGCCCATCTCGAAGTCGTTCGGGTCGTGGGCCGGCGTGACCTTCACCAGGCCCGTCCCGAACTCGGGGTCCACGAACCCGTCGGCCACCACCGGGAGCTCCCGTCCCACCAGGGGGAGCACCACCGTGCGCCCCACCAGGTGGGTCCACCGCTCGTCGTCCGGGTTCACCGCGATGGCCGTGTCCCCCAGCATGGTCTCCGGCCGGGTGGTGGCCACCACGATGCCTCCGTCTCCGGCCTCGTCGCCGCCCTGCCCGGCGAACGGGTACCGGATGTGGTAGAGCTTCCCCTCCCGCTCGTGGTGCTCCACCTCCTCGTCGGACAGGGCCGTCCCGCACCGGGGGCACCAGTTGATGATGTAGTTGCCCCGGTAGACGAGCCCCTCCTCGTGCAGCCGGACGAAGACCTCCCGCACCGCACGGCTGAGCCCCTCGTCCAGGGTGAAGCGGGTCCGGTCCCAGTCGCAGGTGCAGCCGATGGTCTTGAGCTGCTCGATGATCCGCCCGCCGTAGTCGTCCACCCACTCCCAGACCCGGTCCTCGAAGGCCTCCCGGCCCAGCTCCCAGCGGTCGGTGCCCTCGGAGGCGAGCTGGCGCTCCACCACGTTCTGGGTGGCGATCCCGGCGTGGTCGGTGCCCGGCACCCAGAGCACGTCGTGGCCGTCCATCCGCCGCCAGCGGGCCAGGACGTCCTGGAGGGTGTTGTTCAGGCCGTGGCCCATGTGGAGCTCGGCCGTGACGTTGGGGGGCGGGATGACCACGCTCCACGGTCGCCGGGCGTCGTCGGCGTCGACGTGGAAGTGGCCGCGCTCCTCCCACCGCCGGTAGATGGGGGCCTCGATCCCCGATGGATCGTAGGTGCTGCTCAGCGTGGTGTCGGACACGTGGCTCTCGTCTCGCTTCCGGTCTGGGATGCACGTCTCGTGAGATGGCCGCCCGCCCGGGCCGCCGCCCGTCGGGACCTCGAGCCGCGGGGGACGTCGGGAGGGAAGGAGTCTATCGCCTCACCGGCCGTCGATCGAGGTGTCCCGGCGCGCGGAGTCCGACCCTTCCTGCTCGCGGATCCGCTCCAGGGCCTCCCGCGTCCGCTCCCGCATGGCCTCCAGGCGGTCCTCCCTCACGGCCTCGGCCTCCATCTCCATGGACTGCTGCTGGATCATCTCGTAGTCCCTGAGGGCCTGCCGGGCCTCCCGCGCCCTCTCCCCGCCCTCGGAGAAGAGCTGGCCGAAGGGGATGGGGATGGTGGTCTCGCCCAGGTGGAGGCCCTCGGGGGAGATCCCCCACTTCTCGTCGCCGTCGCCGCGGACCACCCATTCCCGGGCCCGGCGCCGCTGCTCCTCGCTCAGCGCCAGGCTGTCCAGATACACCCTGAGCAGCTCCCGGAGGGCCTCCTCGGCCCGGGCGGCCCCCGTCCGCTCGAGCTGGGTGAGGGGGCCCGCCACCGGCGGGAGCCACAGGCGGCGGTCGCCCTCCCGGAACTCCAGCCGCTCGGCGTTGGTCGCCACGCGCTCCCCTGCGTCGGGCGCGGGGACCCCCTCCACCGGCGTGGCGTCCACCGCGCCGGGCTCCTCCACCCGGGCCGGGAGGTCCACCGACGGCTCGGACGCCGCGGGCGCCGGCGCCTCCTCCAGGGGCACCATCTGCATCCCGGGCTCCCACGAGCGGCGGGGCTCCGGCGCGTCGGCCGTGGGGGGCTCCATCTCCTGGAAGACCCACCCGTAGAGCCCGATGAGGACCAGGTGGACCACCACCGAGGCCGCCAGCCCCACCCTGAGGGCCCGGCCCAGGAGCCGCCGGTCGCGCGTCCGCCCGCTCCGCTCCGGCCTCCCGGTCACGAGGGGTGTCCCGCGGCGCGACGGGTCACGTGGCCCGGGCCAGCCGCCGGCCCGCCTCGGCGTATCGATCCTCGGGGAGCGTGAGGGCGGCCCGGACGTAGCCCTCGCCCCCCTCCCCCAGGCCCGAGCCCGGCATGAGGACCACGGCGCTCTCCGCCAGGACCCGACGACAGAACGCTTCCGAGGTCTCGTCGGTGGGAACGGGCATCCAGAGGTAGAGGGTAGCCCGCGGGGGCTCCACCTGGAAGCCGGCGCTCCGGAAGGCGTCCACCGCCGCGTCCCGCCGCGCCTGGAGCGTCTCCAGGGACCGGGCCAGGTACGGCCCGGGGTCGCGGAGCACGGCGGCGCCCGCCGCCTGGACCGCCAGGAACGCCCCCGTGTCCACGTAGCTCTTCACCCGGGACAGGGCCCGGATGAGCCGTCGGTCCCCCACCGCCCAGCCGAGCCTCCACCCGGTCATGTTGAACGACTTGGAGAAGGAATGGAACTCCACGGCGCCCTCGATGCCGCCGGGCACGTCCAGCAGGCCCGGAGGACGATACCCGTCATAGGCGATCTCGCCGTACGGGTTGTCGTGGACCAGGATCGCGCCCCGCCGCCGGCAGCGGCGGAGCACCTCCCGGAAGTAGTCCACTCCGGCACAGGCCCCGGTGGGGTTGTTGGGATAGTTGAGGTACACGAGCCGGAGCCCCGGGCCGGCGGCGTCGAGCCGGTCGGGAGGGACCAGGAAACCGTCCTCGGCCCGGAGGGGGACCCGCTCCACCGCCGCGCCCGCCAGGGCGCTCCCGCCGGTGTACGGGGCGTAGCCGGGATCGGGGATCAGCGCACGATCGCCCGGGTCCAGGGCCACGAAGGCGAAGTGGGCGATCCCCTCCTTGGAGCCGATGAGGGGGAGGACCTCCTCCATCGGGTCGGGGCGACGCCCGTACCGGCCCCCCATCCAGTCGGCCACCGCCTCCCGGAACTCCGGGAGGCCCCGCTGGAAGGGATACCGGTGCATGGCGGGATCGCCGGCGGCCTCGCGGAGGGCCTCCACGGCCACCTCGGGCACCGGGAGGCCGGGGTCGCCGGCCCCCAGGTCCAGGACCTCGCGGCCCTCCTCCCGGAGACGGGCCACGATCCCCGGCACGTCGGCCAGGGGATAATCGGGCAGGTCCCGGGCCCGCCGGGACGGCCGGATCCGCTCCGGATCCGCGTCCTCCGAGCGGGGCGACGACGCCCCTCCCGCGCTGGGTCCCTCAGCCGCCATCCGAGCCGTCCCGGTCCGCCTCCAGTGCCATCTCGTACGCCTGGTTCCTCGGTACCCCGAAGTCGCGCTGGAGGGCGTCGCTGATGGTCCGGGTCCGTCGGCCCTCGGCCGCCAGCTCCCTGGCCCGCCGCCGGACCTCTTCCAGCCGGTCGCGCCACGCCTCCCCGATCTCCCGCCCCTCCAGGACGAGGGTCACCTCGCCCCGGGGCTCCTCCCGCCGGCACCACCGGAGGAGCTCGGCCACCGTGCCGCGGCGCACCTCCTCGTAGACCTTGGTGAGCTCCCGGCACAGGGCGACCCGCCGGTCCCCGGCGTCCCGCTCCGTCCACTCCTCCAGGAGCGCCGCCACCCGCCGGGGGGATTCGAAGACCACCACCGTCAGGGGGAGCGACACCGAGCGCTCGAGCCACTCGGCTCGGTCCGTGCCGCCCCGGGGCGGGAAGCCCAAGAACGCGTACCGGTCGGCCGGGAGTCCGGAGACGGCCAGCGCGGCGCTCACCGCCGAGGGTCCCGGGATCGGGACCACGCGGGCGCCGGCGTCCCGGGCGGCGCTCACCGCCCGGCGGCCCGGATCGGAGATGGCCGGCATGCCGGCGTCGGAGACCAGGGCGCACGCCCTGCCGCCGGCCAGCTCCTCCACCAGCTCCCCGGTCCTCCGGGCCTCGTTGTGCTCGTGGAGCGAGCGGAGGGGGACGTCGGCGCCGATCTCCTGGAGGAGCCGGCCCGTCCGCCGGGTGTCCTCGGCGTAGACCCGGTCGACCCGGCCCAGGACCTCCCGGGCCCGGGAGGTCAGATCCGACAGGTTGCCGATGGGCGTGCCGACCACGTAGAGGACGCCGGCGGCCTCAGGGGGAGCGTCCGTGCCGCCCCCGTCTCCCGTGCGCTCCATCTTCGGTCCTCCCCCCGGCCGCCGGATCCCGGCCGGACGGACGGATCAGAGGTGCTCCTCGATCCGCTTCTCCAGCTCCTTCTTGGGCTGGGCGCCGACCACGGTGTCCACCAGCTCGCCGTCGCGGAAGAAGAGGATGCTGGGGATGGACCGGACGTTGAAGCGTCGGGCGGTCTCCTGGCTCTCGTCCACGTTCACCTTGGCCACCTTCACCCGGCCCGAGTACTCCTCGGCGAGCTCCTCGACCACCGGCTCCACGATACGGCACGGCCCGCACCACTCGGCCCAGAAATCGACCATGGAGAGACCGTCGTTCTCCACGATCTCCGTTTCGAAGCTGTCGTCGTCGACGGGGATGGGATCCTGGTTGCTCATTCTCGTCCTCTCCTGGTCGTTTCATGGTGAGCCGGCGGATTCACGTGTACCTTGAACCGCCGACAAAGTTCGACGCGCATCCGGTCCCGGCCGGCCGACGGAGGCTTCCCGCCCTGCCGGCACGGCCCGGGGACCGGGCGACCCGAGGGGGGCACCGGAGCCATGGGCACCATCGATCATCTCGCCGTGGCAGTCGACTCGCTGGACGAGTCCGTCCCCCTCTGGTCCGCCCTGCTGGGTGAGAACCCCTCGGGACGGGAGGAAGTTGCCGCCGAGGGCGTCCGGGTGGCGCTCTTCGGCGAGGGCGACGGCCGGATCGAGCTCCTGGAACCCCTGGACGAGGGGAGCCCCGTGGGCCGGTTCCTGTCCCGCAGCGGCCCCGGGCTCCACCACGTCTGCCTCCGGGTCGCCGACCTGGAGGCCGCCCTGGAGCGGGCCGAGGAGGAGGGCGTCCGGGTCCTGGAGCCCCGGATCCGCCAGGGGGCGGAGGGTCGTCGGGTGGCGTTCCTCCACCCCCGGTCCGCCGGCGGGGTCCTGGTGGAGCTGACCGAGGTCCCCTCCGGCCCGGCCCGGTACGACTGACCCTCCGCCCGGCGCCGCCCACGTTCCGATGAGGCGCTTCGCCGTCGTGGTGCCCGCCCTGAACGAGGAAGCCCTCGTGGGGGGCGCTCTGGCCTCCGCCCGACGGGCCCTGGGGCCGGAGGCCGAGCTGGTGGTGGTGGACGGCGGCAGCCGGGACCGGACTCGGGAGCGGGCGCGCCGGGCCGCCCGGGTCCTCCGCTCCCCCCCGGGGCGTGGGCGGCAGCTCCGCCGGGGCGTGGAGACCACCACCGGCGATGTGCTGGTCTTCCTCCACGCCGACTCCCGGCTTCCGCCCGGGAGCGGGCGGGCCATCGCCGAGGCCCTGGACGCCGGGGCGGTGGCCGGCTGCCACGCCTTCGCCTTCGCCGACGGGCGGGGCGGCGCCGTGGGACGGCTCCTGGAGGGCGCGGTGAACCTGCGCTCCCGGCTCTTCCGGACCGCCACCGGCGACCAGGCCATCTTCGCCACGAGGGAGGCGCTGGAGCGTGCCGGGGGGATCCCGGATCAGCCGCTGTTCGAGGACGTGGAGCTGGTGAGGCGACTCCGGCGGGTGGGGGAGTTCAGGGTGCTGGACGTACCCGCCCGCACCTCGGCCCGGCGCTGGGAGCGGCGGGGATACGGCCGGACGATCCTGGAGCACGCCGGGCTCCGGCTGGCCTGGTGGCTGGGCGCCTCGCCGGAGCGGCTGGCCTCCTGGTACCGGGGAGGCGTCAGGGACTGAGCCCCGAGGTGTCGAGCTGCTCCACCAGCCAGCGGCCCGATTGCCACCGGGCCACCACCACGGGCAGGGTCACCGATCCGTAGCGGGTTCCGGTGAGGGAGAGCACGAACTGTCGCCGGTCCTCGTCGGTGACGGACCGGCGGGCCCGCCGGAGGTCGGCGCTCTCGTGGTCCAGCAGGCCCGCCAGGACCAGCATCCGCTGCTCCACCTCCTCCACGCCCCATTTCTCCTCGGCCGGCCCCGAGGGGGTGCCGAAGTACCGGGCCATGGCGGGATAGTCGTCGGCCCGGAGGGCGCCCAGGAACGCCTCCACCGCCGCCTCGGCCGTGGGTGCGCCGTAGGCGGTGTCGTCGGCGTGGAGGGATCCTCCCCCGCCGCTGGCGCACCCGGCGGGGAGGACGCCTGCGACCAGGACCGTCAGGAGGAGGGTGGCTACCCCACGGGCCCGTGCCGCGGGAGCGGGACGGGGAGCGGGATCGGCGGGGCCGGGAGCGGACGCGCCGGCGGGATGGTCACGTGTCATGGCGTGGTCCGGGGATCGGGCATGCGTTCCTCCGTGGCGTGCGCTGGCTCCGGGAAGGAAGGGCCGGGTGCGGGACAGCGCCGGGATCGACGGTCCTCCGGCCGCCGGTGCCGGCCGGCCGCCGTCGGCGGACGGCCCCGCCGGTCAGCCCACCGGAGCGGCCCTCGGCTCGCCGGCCTCCGCGCCCTCCCCGGCACGGCGGAACGTAAGACCCTCGCCGTCGTCGGGCACGTCCACCACCACCGTGTCGCCGTCCTCGAACCGGTCGTCCAGGAACTCCATGGCCAGGGGATCGGCCACCATCCGCTGGATGGCCCGCTGGAGGGGCCGGGCGCCGAAGGCGGGGTCGTAGCCGGCGTCGGCGATGCGCCGCCGGGCCTCGTCGGTGACCTCCAGCGTGATCTCCCGCTCGGTGAGCCGGCCGGCCAGCCGGTCGAGCTGCATCTCCACGATCCGGTCCAGGTGCTCGCGGTCCAGGGGCCGGTAGACCAGGACGTCGTCGATCCGGTTCAGGAACTCGGGACGGAAGTGGTCGTGGAGCTCCTCCCGGACGTGAGCCTCCACGCTCTCCCAGTCGGCCCCCTCCTCTCCCGCCCTCCGGAGGATGTAGCCCGAGCCCACGTTGGAGGTCATGATGAAGACGGCGTTCCGGAAGTCCACGGTGCGGCCCTGGCCGTCGGTGAGCCGTCCGTCGTCGAGGATCTGGAGCAGGATGTTGAAGACCTCCGGATGGGCCTTCTCGATCTCGTCCAGCAGGACCACCGAGTACGGGTGCCGGCGGACCTGCTCGGTGAGCTGGCCGCCCTCCTCGAAGCCCACGTAGCCCGGCGGCGCGCCGATCATCCGGGCCACGGCGTGGCGCTCCATGTACTCCGACATGTCCAGCCGGACCATGGCGTCCTCGTCGTCGAAGAGGAACTCGGCCAGGGCCCGAGCCGTCTCGGTCTTCCCCACCCCGGTGGGACCCAGGAAGATGAAAGTCCCGATGGGACGGTCCGGGTCCTGGAGGCCCGTTCGGCTCCGGCGGATGGCGTTGGAGACCGACTCGATGGCGTGGTGCTGGTTCACCACCCGCTCGTGCAGGTGGTCCTCCAGGTGCTTCAGCCGCTCCTTCTCGCTCTCCATCATCTTGGAGACCGGGATCCCCGTCCAGTCGGCCACCACGTGGGCCACGTCGTCGGGGCCCACCTCCTCCCGGAGGAAGCTCCCCTCCTGCTGGACGGCCTCCATCTCCGCCTCGGCCTCCTCCAGCCGCCGCCGGAGGTCGGGCACCTCGCCGTGGCGGATCTCCGCGGCCCGGCCCAGGTCCCCCTCCCGCTCGGCCTGCTCGGCCTCGTGCTGCAGCCGCTCCAGCTCCCCCTTCATGGCGCGGACGTCCTCGATGGCCTCGCGCTCGCTCATCCAGGTGGACTTCATGCCGGCCAGCTTCTCCCGGAGCTCCGAGAGCTCAGCCTCCAGCTCCTCCAGCCGCTCCCGGCTCTTGGGGTCGTCCTCGTCCTTCAGGGCCTCCCGCTCCACCTCGAGCTGGGTGACGCGGCGCTCCACCTCGTCGATCTCCTGGGGCATGGAGTCGATCTCGATGCGGATCCGGCTCGCCGCCTCGTCCATGAGGTCGATGGCCTTGTCGGGCAGGAAGCGGTCGCCGATGTACCGGTCCGAGAGCCGGGCGGCGGTGACCAGCGCCGGGTCGGTGATGCGGACGCCGTGGTGGACCTCGTAGCGCTCCTTCAGGCCGCGGAGGATGGCGATGGTCTCCTCGAGATCGGGCTCCTCCACCAGCACGGGCTGGAACCGCCGCTCCAGGGCGGCGTCCTTCTCGATGTTCTCCCGGAACTCGTCCAGGGTGGTGGCGCCGATCATCCGGAGCTCGCCCCGGGCCAGCGGCGGCTTGAGCATGTTCCCCGCGTCCACCGCGCCCTCGGCGGCGCCGGCGCCCACGATGGTGTGGAGCTCGTCGATGAAGACGACGTAGCGCCCCTCGGACTCGGTGATCTCCTTCAGCGTCGCCTTGAACCGCTCCTCGAACTCGCCCCGGTACTTGGCGCCGGCCAGCATGGCGCCGATGTCGAGCTGGATCAGCGTCTTCTCCCGGAGGGTCTCGGGCACGTCGCCGCTCACGATGCGCTGGGCCAGGCCCTCCACGATGGCGGTCTTCCCCACTCCGGGCTCGCCGATGAGCACCGGGTTGTTCTTGGTCCGCCGGCTGAGGACCTGCATGATCCGGCGGATCTCCCGATCCCGGCCGATGACGGGGTCCAGCCTCCCGTTCCGGGCCTGGGCGGTGAGGTCCATGCCGAACCGCTCCAGCGCCTGGTACTTCTCCTCGGCCTGCTGGTCCGTGGCCCGGTGGGGCCCGCGTACGTCCTCCATGGCTCGTCTCAGCTCCTCGGCGTCTACGCCTGCGTCCTCCAGGATCTCCGGCGTGCTGCTGGCCGGCTCCCCGGCCAGGGCCAGCAGCAGGTGCTCGCTGGCCACGTAGTCGTCGCCCATCTCGCCGGCCAGCTCCTCGGCGGCGTCCAGAACCCGGCCCAGCTCCCGGCTCAGGCTCGGGCTGGCGTCGGTCTGGGTAGGGAGCCGCCCCAGGGCCTCCCGGACGGCCTCCTGGACTCCCTCGGGCCGGGCGCCCGCCTTCCGCAGGACGGGCGCGACGATCCCTCCCTCCTGCTCCAGCAGCGCCGCCAGCAGATGGAGGTCCTCCACCTGCGGGTTCCCGGCCTTCCGGGCCCGCTCGGCGGCGGCCTGGAGGGTCTGGCCGGCCTTCACGGTCATGTCGTCGGGGGAAATCATCCTGGGATCGGCTCCTGCGGGCTGGATACGTGGCTCGACGTGCACCCCGGAAGGGGGCAAGCCACGTGCCCGGCGAGCCTGCCATTACGGCACGGAGATCAGCCCTGAGGACGTCCGGGGCTGCTTCATCTCAGTAGGCGATGCCGTAGGCCTCCCGCCGCGGCCCGGAGGCCACCATGAGAGCCCCGGACTCGGGATGGACGTAGATCATCTGCGCCCCGCCGAAGGTGGCGCGCCAGCCGTCCATGGGGTCCAGCCGGTGGCCCATCCGCTCCAGGGTGTCCCGGACCGCCGGCGACACCCGGGCCTCGATGGCCACCCGGCGCCCCTCGTAGCTCCGGTGGCGGGGGGCCTCCACGGCCTGCTGGGGGGTCATCCCGAAGAGATGCAGGTTGTGGAAGAGGTGGATCAGGGTCTGGCTCTGGCCGTCGCCTCCCGGCGTGCCGAAGGTGAAGGCCAGCTCCCCGTCCCGGAGCGCCATGGCCGGCATGAGGGTGTGGAACGGCCGCTTCCCGGGGGCGATCCGGTTCGGATGCCCCTCTTGGAGGGTGAACAGCGCCCCGCGGTTCTGGAGCACGATCCCCGTCTCCGGCTCCACCAGGCCCGATCCGAAGGAATAGTACAGGCTCTGGATCCAGGAGACGGCGCTTCCGCCGGCGTCCACGGCCGTCAGGTACACGGTGTCCCCGTCGTCGTCCGCCGGCTCCGCGCCCGCCCCGATCCTCCCGCCGATGCCCGGGGCCGGATCCTCCATCACGGAGTCCTGGGAGACCAGCCGGGCCCGGCGGCTCAGGTACCCCTCGGAGAGGAGGGAGTCCAGGGGGAGGTCGGCGCGGTCGGGATCCGCCAGCCAGCGCTCCCGGTCGGCGAACGCCAGCTTCTTCAGCTCGATCAGGGTGTGGAGGTAGCGGGCGCCGTTGTGGCCCATGGCCTCCAGGTCGAACCGCTCCGCCATCTTCATCTGCTGCAGCAGGACGAAGCCCTGGGTGTTGGGCGGGAAGGTGAGCACCCGGTGGCCCATGTAGTCCACGCCGATGGGGTCCGTCCAGGTGGACGTGTGGTCGGCGAAGTCGCCCCGCCGGAGGTATCCGCCCCGCTCCTCGAGGAAGGACGCCAGCCGCCGGCCCACCTCGCCTCCGTAGAAGGCGTCCGGCCCCTCCGCGGCCACCCTCTCCAGCGTCTCCGCCAGCGCCGGGTTCCGCAGAAGGCTCCCCACGGGCGGGGCTTCGCCGTCCCGGAGATAGATCGCCCGTCCCGCCTCGTTCAGCTCGTCGGCGGCCCCGGCGATGTCCCGGTGGAGGACGGTGCTCACCGGGAAGCCCTCCCTGGCGTATCGGATCGCCGGCTCCAGGGCCCGTGCCAGGGAGATCGATCCCCGCTCCTCCAGGGCCGTGGCCCAGGCGTGGACCGCTCCGGGGACGGTGACCGTCAGGGCACCCCGCGTCGGGATCTCCTCGCGGGCGTCCCCGGTGAAGAAGGAGGGCGCGGCGAGGGCCCCCGCGCGGCCGCTCCCGTTCAGCGCGCTGACCTCGCCCGTGTCAGGGTCGTAGAAGAGCCCGAAGGCATCGCCGCCCACGCCGTTCATGTGGGGCCGGACCACGGCGAGGACCGCTGCCATGGTGACCGCCGCGTCCACGGCATTCCCGCCCTCCCGGAGCACGCGGTAACCGGCCGCGCTGGCCAGCGGATGATCCGAGCTCACCGCGCCGGCGGTCCCGGACACATCCGGGCGGTTCTGGGCCGGGAACGTCGCCTCCGCGGAGGCGGAGTCGGTCGCCGTCCCCTGGCCGTCCGTCCCCGGGCCGCAGGCGGCGACCAGGAGCGCGAGAGGGAGGACGACGGCGCTGGAGAGGCGGCACTCCATGAACTCCTCCTTTGATGCTGTTGCCCGGCTCGGTAACGCCTCACTCCAGCCTGGCGGATCGAGGATCCGGGTCGGATCGTAGGACAAGCGTCATTGTCGGCAAAGAGTGGTGCCAGTATAGTGTAGCCGGAACAGTCACACACCTCACCCCCGTCCCGGCCGGTCCGATTCGGCCGGCCGGGGTCCCTCTGCCGAGGAGGATCCCGTGCGTAGCCGACCCTCCGCCCTCGTCCTCTGCGCTGGCCTCGTCCTGCTCGCCGGCGCCTGCAGCCCCGAAGGCGACGGCACCGAGCAGGATCTCCAGGACCGCCTGGCGGCCTGGGAGCCGCAGTTCGCCTCCTGTGATACCGTGGGAGCTTACCTGGATCAGTACGGCGAGGACTTCACGGTCTTCGCCGACACGCAGACCGCGGCGGTCCGGATCCACCTGGACGCCGACGGACGTCTCACCGCGTCGCCGAAGAACGTGGCCATCGGCAGGGGAGACACGATCCACTTCGGCTCGGATTCGCTCCGGTGGACGATGCGCTGGGTGGCAGATGCGTCGCCGATGTCCGACGCCAGAACGAGCTCGGCCACCAGCATCGCGGCCGGCCGGGACACCGGTCAGGTGGAGAGCTCGATCGATCCCGGCCAGGTGCCGAGTTCGATGGATCCTGGCCAAGGGCTCTCGATGATCGTCGCCGACGATGCCGAGTGCGGCAGGTACCACTACGTGGCGGGCGCCTACCACGCCGGCACGGGGGAAGTCCACGTCCTGGATCCGCCGATCGTGGTGAAGAACTGACCGCCAGGGGGTACGGCGGCGAGGCGTGGGCTCGGGCGGCTGCCCCGGCCTACCGCCCGCCGCCGACGAGGGCACGGAAGGCGGAGTCGCCCTGGAGTGGCCTCCACCAGCTGTCCTCCGCCACGTATCTCCGACCCCAGCCGTAGCGCTCCACGGCCTCGCGCAGCCTGTCGACGGAACGGGCTGTGTCACCCAGGTTCAGCCACACCTTCGGTTCGTAATACGCCACGTATCTGCGGGTCCCGTCATCGGTGACCGCCAGCGCTCGATCCAGCACCGACCGGGCGCTGTCCTTCAGCCCGAACCGGGCGAGGGCGGCCGCCACCCAGACGCGGGCGTAGGGCTGGTCGCTCCCCACGCGGTCCGTGAACTCGCGATAGATCTCCCAGAGGCTGTCGGGAGCCAGGTGCGGCGCCCCGTCCATGGGATAGGCCAGGAGCCGGAGCTGGGGATAGGAAGCCATCCGAGGATAGCGGCGCTGCCCTTCGCCCGCCCACTCCAGCGCCGTCTCCGGCTCGCCGAGCTCCACGGCGAGATGGGAGCCGAGCAGCAGGAGGTCCCCGTCGTTCTTGAGGAAAGCGTCGGATTCCCTCGCCTGGCTCCAGGCCGCCCGCGCCTCCTCGAACCCCCCCTGTGCCCGGAGGACGTCGGCCAGGCCCGCCCATGCCCGGGCCTGATCCGGGTCCGCCCTCACCGCCGCCCGAAGGTCCTCCTCCGCCCGTCGACGAACCGCGTCCACTGAATCCACGGCGCGCACCTCGGCGAGCCAGGCCCGGAGGACCCCGCGGAGCTCGAGGGCCGCGCCGTGCCCCGGTCGATCCGACAGGATCTCGTCGGCGATCTCGATCCCACTCCAGAGCCAGGCCGGATCCGTCGAAGGGATCGTCGTACCCGCCGCCCGAGCCCGCCGATAGGAGAGCCACCCGCGGGCGAGCCTCGGCGCGAGCCAGTACTCGTCGATCCTGCGCGCCGCCCGGTAGAGGGAATCGGCACGCTCGTAGAAGCTCAGCGCGAGCTCGGAAGCTCCGGAGTGCCGGAGGGAGTCCGCCCTCTGGACGATGCCCTCCGCCTGGTGGTAGACCTCCCACGCCGTCGCGTGCGGAGTGCTTCCCCGGACCCGTTCCAGCTCGACCTCCTCGCCCAGGCGTCTCCGTAGCTGCCGGACCGCCTCCGCCACCAGCTCGTCACGTAGGACGAGCACCGAATCCCGGGGTTCCGTGAACTCGGAACTCATCAGGCTCTCGCCGGTCCTGCCGTCCACGAGCTGGACCCGGAGGCGGACGCGATCACCGAGGCTCTCCACCGTTCCCGTCACCAGACTCCCCGCGCCGAGGGCCCGGGCCACGCTGTCCGCGATCAGATCCGAGTCCGCGAAGGCCCTGGTCCCCAGCTCCGAGACGACGTCCAGGACATCCACCTGACTCAGCTGATGCGACAGGTCCCGGCTCAGGCCGCGGGCGACGCGGTCCAGGCTTCCGTCCCCGGATTCGGCCCTGAACGGGAGCACGGCAACCCGGGTGGGAATGAGCGCGGCCTCCCCAGGGGCTTCCTCCTCTTCCGCCGCCGAGGCGTGGGCCTCCGAGCCCGGGTCGAGCCAGAGGCCCCAGGCGGCCCAGCCCAGGCCTGCCGAGGCGATCGCCACCACCGCCACCAGGAGGAGGGCCACCCACGGGGTGCCGCGGGCCTGGAGGACCTCGGCGGCCTCGTCCCGTTCCACCGTTCGGCGGATGCCCTCCGGGGTGATTCGGAAGGCCCACCAGAGGGCGACCACGACGGGAAATCCGGCGATGGCCGCGACCACCACGAGGGTCTGCGTCCAGGGAGGAAACTGCAGCGCGGGGAAGACGTTGGCGGCCACCTGTGCGGCGACGAACGCGCCGGTGGCGTAGACGGCCGCCGCCTGGAGCACGCTCCGGCGCCGGAGCTCACGGATGAGCCGGACCAGGCGGGAAGGTAGCTTCATCGGGACGCCCCCCGCAGTGGGTTCGTCGGCGGACATGGCGACAGGAATGCACCAGCCGCGACAAGGTGTTCAGTAAAATTGACGACAGCGGCGTACCGCGGCAACATGGCCGCGGAGACATGATCCTCGCCGCCTGTTGCGCCGCCCTGGCCATCGAGTCCGGCAGCCAGTGGATCACGACGGATCGGGACGACGCGCGCTTCCCGGGTCTCAGCTGGAGTCACCCGCTCGAGGGCTGATCCGGGGAGCCGACGAACCTTCCTACCGGGTCATGGCCGTCCCGTAGAAGAGGGCGTTGGTGACCAGCGGATGGGTGGAGCGCCAGAACATCCGGTACAGCGGGTCGTCGGCGAACAGCACCACCAGCCCGCGGCCCACGCCGGCGGAGACCAGCCAGCCGCCCTCCCGCAGGTGCTCCAGCGCGGGCTCGGCCACCTGGCCGCTGAAGGCGGTGGCGTCGGCGGCGAAGTGACCCACCGTCTCGTGCCCCGGAGCCGGCTCGAAGATCAGCTCGTCCCGGTGCAGGGCGAAGAGCCGCCCTTCCCCGGCGCCGGCGCCCCAGGCCAGCGGGTGGTCGGGATCGAGCCGGGCGGGGAGCACGATGCCCGTGACCCGTTCCTCCCACCGCTCGACGCGCCGCTGCTCCCGGCTCTGGAGCCCCTTCCGGAGGCGCTCCTCGGGCGGGTCCTCGGTCGTGTCCCGCCGGACGTCCACGTCGGCCACCTCGCCCGCGGCCCACCGGGCCGAGCCCTCGTAGGCCACGAGGGTCCCCCCGTCCCGGACCCAGCGCGTCAGGGCCTCCACGGCGCCGTCGTCCAGGGCCCGGCCCGGCCCCCCGGAGGGGAGGATCACGGCGTCGTAGCGGGCGAGGGCGGGTCCGTCCACGCTCCCGGCCGGCAGGGCGTCGAACGGCACCTCCGCCACCTGCTCCAGGAAGAACCAGGTGAATCCGTAGGAGTTCGAGGAGAAGCCGTCGCCGTGGAGGACCGCCACCCGGGGCGCGGACAGCGTGAGGGCCTCCTCCGTCCCCAGCTCCGGCCCCTCAGTCGTGAGCCCCGTCTCCACCGGCGTCACCCGGCGGGCCAGGCCGCTCTCGGCCAGCCGCCGGGGGGCCGCCGTGTCGCCCGGCAGGAAGACGGTCCCCGCGGGCCAGCGCCGTCCGTCCAGCCGCACGGGCTCGGTCAGGGCCCGTGCCCGGCCCCCGTCGGCCAGGTATCGGTGGAGCGCGCCGGCGTCCTCCACCGACGGCGCCAGCAGCCAGCCGTAGGCCAGTTCGGGGAGGGGGTCGGGGCCGGCGGGCTCACCGGCGGACCCGGCGCCCGTCCCGGAGGCCGCCTCGAAGGCCCCGCCGTCCACGCTCCCGGCCGTGTGGGCCTCCACGCCGTAGGCGTAGGGGAGCGACCATGCGGTGATGTCGTAGGTGAACCGGGTGCCGGCCGAATCGAAGGGCACCCGGGGCCGGAGCAGCGTGGCCGCGAGCCGGGCCCGGGACTGCCGGCCCGGCACCCGGAGGGTCCCCACCGGGAACTCCTCCCGGCCGTCGAAGCCGGGATGGGCCTCGGCCTCGGCACGGAAGGGCCGGGTGGCCCGCTGGACCTGGATTCCCTGCAGCCGCAGGAGATCGGCCAGCTCCGCCGCCTCCCGCCCGTCCCCGTCGGGCACCAGCAGGACGTCACGGTAGTCCGCGCCCTCGTCGCGGTGGAAGGCGGCGAAGTCCATGAGGAACTCGGTCTTCCGGCTCGCGGCGGTCATGACCGTGGTCCGGCCGGCGGCCCGGTGATGGGTCGCCCGGTCGGTCAGGGTGAGCACCTCCCCGTCGGCCCGCCGGTAGGCCAGCCCCGCCGAGCCGCCCCCGGCCTGCTCGTAGGTCATGCCGATGGCCCCCTGGAGCGCCGGCCACGTGTCGCCGTAGCCGGGATAGAAGAAGTCGAAGACCTCCTCCGTGTAGTAGAGCCAGCCCCGCTCGTCGAAGGTCCGGGCCAGCGCCCGGCCCATGGTCTCCGACCACCGGAAGGTGTAGTCGGGATAGATGGGGCTGTGGGGCCGGGTGGGGGGGAAGAAGAAGTAGCTGCTCTCGGGGCTCATCTCGTGGAAGTCCACGTGGACCTGGGGGTTCCACCGGTACCACTGGGCCAGCCTCGCCCGGGTCTCGGGCTGGGTGGCCCACGCCCAGTCCCGGTTCAGGTCGAAGAGGTAGTGGTTGGTCCGGCCCGACGGCCACGGCGGGCTGTGCTCCCGCGTCTCGGGGTCGGGATTGGGCTCGGCGCCTCGCGCCGACCGGTACCAGCCGACGTATCGGGCCCGGCCGTCGGGATTGAGCATGGGGTCGACCACCACCACCAGGGAGTCCAGCGCCGTGGAGAGCTCGCCCGCCCCCGTGGCCAGGTCGTGGGCCGTCCACAGGGCCGCCTCGGTGGAGGAGCTCTCGTCGCCGTGGACCCCGTAGCTGAGCCACACCACGCCGGGATTCTCCCGGGCGATTCGGGCCGCCTCCTCGGCCGGCAGGTCCGGGTCCGTGAGCCGGGCGTTCCGCTCCAGGATCTCCACCAGCCGCCCCATGTTCTCCTCCGAGCTGACGGCCAGGAGCAGCAGAGGCCGCCCCTCGGGGGTGGTGCCGTACCGCTGCATGTCCACCCTCGGCGAAGCTTCGGCCAGGGCCCGGGCGTAGTCGTGGACCGCCGACGGGGGTGTGAACCGCTCGCCGATACCGTAACCCAGCACGTCCTCGGGGGACGGCACCTCCTGGGCCTCCGCGCCCCCGGCGGCCGCCAGGAGCGCCAGGGCGGTGAGCGCGGAGAGGAGCGGTCCGCGGACTGGGGAGCGGGAAGCGATTCTCACTGGGGGAGCCTCCGGATGGGAATTCGGTGGTCGCGCGACGCGTGTGTCGGCCCGCGAAGCTACGGCGCCCCCCCGGACCGTTCAACGCCGACGGCGCCCTCCGTCCCCGGCGGTTCTTGACACCTCGGGGGCCGGGCCGGTAGCCTGCCGGAGCCCGCGAGGCCCGCCGCCGCTGGGCCTGCACCGGCCCGAGGAGGGCCGTCCCACCGTTCGCCAGCGCAGCGAGAGACCATGCCCGAACCCTCGTCCGAGCCCTCCGAGCGCCCGGCCGACCGCGATCCCGCCGAGCGGGGAGCCCTCCCCCCGGAGGCCTACGAGGAGATCCCCGGCGAGGAGTATCCGCCCTACGTGGCGGCCGACCGCTCCATGGCGGAGTTCACGGTCAAGGCCGCCGTGGTGGGCATCCTACTGGGCGTGGTCTTCGGCGCCGCCAACGCCTACCTGGGCCTCCGGGTGGGCCTCACGGTGAGCGCCTCCATCCCGGCGGCGGTCATGGCCATCGCCGTCTTCCGGGCCTTCCGCTCCGGGACCATCCTGGAGACGAACATGGTCCAGTCCATCGGCTCGGCCGGAGAGTCCCTGGCCGCCGGGGTGATCTTCACCATCCCCGCCCTCTTCGTGTGGGGGATGGACGTGAGCCAGATCACCGTCTTCACCCTGGCCTCCCTGGGCGGGCTCCTGGGCGTGCTCTTCATGATCCCCCTGCGGCGCTTCCTCATCTCCGGGGAGCACGGCAGGCTCCCGTACCCCGAGGGCACGGCCTGCGCCGAGGTCCAGGTGGCGGGCGAGGCGGGAGGAAAGGGGGCCCGCCGGGTCTTCGCGGGCCTGGGGCTGGGCGGGCTCTACAAGTTCCTGGCCGACAGCCACGCCCTCCAGCTCTGGAACGAGAGCCCCCAGATCGGGCTGCCGGGGAAGGCGGCCATCGGCGCCGACGCCACGCCGGAGCTGCTGGGCGTGGGCTACATCATCGGCTGGCGCATCAGCCTCATCATGTTCAGCGGCGGCGCCCTGGCCTGGCTGGTCATCATCCCCGCCATCAACCTCATCGCCGGAAACGCGGTGATCTATCCCGGCGAGATCCCCGTGGCCGACATGACCAGCTCGGAGATCTGGAACCGCTACATCCGCTACATCGGCGCCGGCGGGGTGGCCTACGGCGGCGCCATCACGCTGGTGAAGTCGCTCCCCACCATCGTGGAGAGCGTGAAGCTGGGCCTGGGGAAGATCGGCGACGCCGCCGGGGGCGCCCTGTCGGACCTGGCCCGGACGGACCGGGACATCCCGCTCAAGTGGGTGGGGCTGGCAGCCCTGGTCGTGGCCGTGGTGCTGGACGTGGTGCCGGTGGTGCCGGTGAACTTCGTCTCGGCGCTCCTGATCGTGATCTTCGCCTTCTTCTTCGTGACGGTCTCCTCGCGGATCGTCGGGCTCATCGGTTCCAGCTCGAACCCGGTGAGCGGGATGACCATCGCCACCCTCATCTCCACGGCCCTCATCTTCGTGGCCCTGGGGATGGCCGACGAGCCCGACGCCCGGGTCTCGGTCCTGGCCGTGGGGGCGGTGGTGTGCATCGCGGCGGCCATCGCCGGCGACACCTCCCAGGACCTGAAGACGGGCTTCCTGGTGGGCGCCACGCCGTGGAAGCAGCAGGTGGGGGAGATGGTGGGCGTGCTCACCGCCTCCACGGTCATGGGCGCGGTGCTCATCCTGCTCCACGGCTCCTACGGCATCGGGAGCGACACGCTGCCGGCGCCCCAGGCCACCCTCATGAGCCTGGTCATCGACGGGGTCCTGGAGGCCAACCTCCCCTGGACCTTCGTCTTCATCGGGATCGCCCTGGCGGCCATCGTGGAGCACGCCCTGAAGCAGCCGTCGCTGGCCTTCGCCGTGGGGCTCTACCTGCCGGTCTCCCTCACCACGCCGATCCTGGTGGGCGGCGGCATCCGGAAGGTCTTCGAGAGCCGCCACGAGGGCCGGATCCTGGAGGTGAAGCGGGAGGCGGGCGTGCTCTTCAGCTCCGGGCTCATCGCCGGGGCCGCCCTCGTCGGGGTGCTCATCGCCGCCGTCATCTTCTTCGCGGAGCAGTCGGCACTCCTCTCGCGGATCGTGGAGGGCTGGACGGTGGGCTACGGGTGGATGGGGCCCATGGCGCTGCCGGTGGCCGTGCTGGTCTTCGCGGGGCTCGCCTGGTCCCTCTACCGGGTGGCGGACGGAGCCGGTGACGATCTGGACTGACGAGCGGGCGGGGTCCCGGGTGGCGGCGATCCTCCTCCTGGCCGGGCTGGCGGCCGCCGGGGGCGCCGCCTGGACCGGCTGTGCC
>CAZVIY010000009.1:0-124240 GCA_964627425.1 uncultured Gemmatimonadota bacterium | reverse complement strand
GAAGGCGCTGGAGGCGGCCGAGGAGCGGCTCTACCGGGCGGCCTCCGGTTCCTCCGCCTCAGAGGAGACGAGCGACGAGTCCGACCCGGCCGACCCGTCCCGCGGGACGTCCCGGGGGGCCCGATGGGCCGACGCCCTGGGGCTGGTGGCCGAGGCGGCGCTGGGCGAGGGGCTGGGCGAGGGGGAGGCCGTGGTGGGCCGGGCCGAGCGCTTCCAGGTGGTGATCCGGGTGGCCGGGGAGACGCTCCGGGGCGAGCCCCTCTCGGTGTGCGAGGAGCCGCCGGAGGTGGCGGGCGGGCCGCACCTCACGCCCGAGGCGGCCCGGCGGCTCGCCTGCGACGGCTCCACCGTGGAGATCGTCCACGACACGGAGGGCAACGCCCTGGACGTGGGCCGCAAGTCCCGCCGGCCGCCGGCCGCCATGCGGCGGGCCCTGGACCAGCGGGACCGGCACTGCCGGTTCCCGGGCTGTGTGTGCCGGTACTGCGAGGCCCATCACATCCATCACTGGACCCGGGGCGGGCCCACGGCGCTGGAGAACCTCGTGCTGCTGTGCGCCCGCCATCACCGGCTCGTCCACGAAGGGGGGTGGCGGATGGAGCGGGACGCCGGCGGCACGGTCCGGTTCCTCCGGCCTGACGGGCGGGAGCTCCCCGCCGTCGCCGAGCGGCCGCCGGCCCCCGCCCGCCCGATCCGTGTGATGGAGCGGGCCCACGCGGGGCTCGGCATCGGACCCGACACGCCCACCCCGGAGTGGGACGGCCGGGCCCTGGACGTGGACCAGGCGCTGGCCTGGCTCTGGGGAGACGGGTGGGCCCTCCGGCGGGAGGACGTCCGGACGGCCGCCTCTCGGCCCGCCGCCTCTCAACGGACCGCGGCTCGAGGGAGCGACGCTGTTGACGTTTCCGCGGAGACGCCTCCGTTGAGGGATCCATGACGATCGGTTGACGCTTCCGCGGAAACGCGGGGCGCGAGAACGGACCCGATGGGGCCGCACCGATACCGTCCGGATGTACTAGAGCTCCCCTCCGAGCCGCGCCGCTCCCCGGGCCGCGTCGGGCACCTCGGGCTGGAGCGAGACGGGATGGCCGGCCAGGGATCGTCCGAGCGCCTCGCGGTACGCGTCGCTCCCGGCCAGCAGACCCCCTCCCGCGGCCACCGGAGCCGGGCCGGGCCAGGGACCCAGGCGCCCGGTCACCGCCCGGACGGCGGCGGCCAGGCCGGCGGCGGCGTCCGCCACGATCCCCGACGCTACTAGGTCCCCCTGCTCCGCCGTCCGGAGCACCGCCGGGGCGAGGGACGCCACCGAGCGGCGGTCGGCGGAGACGGACCACCGGGCCAGTGCCGGGGGATCCTCCGCGCCGGCGGCTTTGCACAGGGCCCCGGTGAGCCGGGTGGCCGGGCCGCGGCCGTCGTGGGCCCGTAGGGCGGCGCGGAGGCCCCTCCGGACCAGGTCCAGCCCGCTTCCTTCGTCGCCGGCCTCGGGCCCCCAGCCGTCGGCGCGGGCCCGCTCGCCGGAGGAGGGGCCGATCCCCACCGTCACCGCGCCGGTCCCGGCGAGGACGGCGACGCCGGGTTCCGCCCCGAAGGCGTCGTACCGGGCGGCTTCCACGTCGGTCACCACCCGGACCCGCCGGGCGAGCGTCCCGGCCTCCGGCCCGCCGTCGACCGGGGCCGTCGCCTCCAGCGCCCGGGCCACGGCGTCCCGCAGCTCCGGCGTCCCCGCTCCCGCCAGCCCCGCACCCAGGGTCGCCGCAGGGAGCTCGATCCCCGCCTCCTCCGCCGCACGCCGCACGAGGGCGCGCACTACCTCGGCTGCTCGCGACGGGTCCTCCGGGTCCACCGCGGCGGGCGGGCCCTGGACGCGTGCCACGGCCGATCCGTCGCCGTCCAGCACTACGCAGCGGCTGCCGGTGGCGCCGCCGTCCACCCCGATCCGTGGGATCCGCGGACTCCGGTCGCTCATACGTCGCCCGTCCCGCCGTCGCCCCCGTCCCGGGCCTCGGATCCGCCGGCTCCCGGGAGCGCTCCCAGCAGGAGGCCGACGGCCACGGTGACGGCCGAGCCCACCACCGCGAACCAGGGCCAGGCCAGAGCGTCCCGGGCCAGCAGCCAGACGGCCGTCACCGAGGCGATCCCGCAGCCCATGGCGATGGCGGCGGCCCGGCCTCCCACCTCCGGTCGGACCACCGCCAGCAGGAAGGCGCCCAGGAGACCCCCGTAGACCAGCGACGTGATCCCCAGGGCCACCTCCACCGCCGCTGCGTCCCGGCTCATCGGGAGGAAGAGGAGCGCGCCGCCGGCGAGCAGCACGGCGAAAAGTGCCGTGAGGAGCCGGCCCCGGCGCAGCAGCCCCGGGTCCTCCGCGTCCTCCGGATCGTCGGGCTCGGCCCCCGGGTCGAAGAAGTCGTAGGTGGCCGCCGAGGCAAGGGAGTTGATGGAGCTGGAGAGGCTGGACATGGCCACGGCGAAGACGCCGGCCACCAGCAGTCCCGTCACCCCGGGCGGGAGCTCCCGGACCACGAAGGTGGCGAGCACCTCGTCGGGCCGCTCGAAGGCCTGGCCCTGGTAGAAGACCCAGAGGCCCAGCCCGAGGAAGAGGAAGAGGGCGAACTGGAAGAACACGGCGAAGCCGCTCCCCACCAGCGCCTTCCGGCTCGCCGACAGGTCCCGGCAGGATAGGAGCCGCTGGACCATGAGCTGGTCGGTGCCGTGGGAGGCGAGGGAGAGGAACGCGCCCCCCAGGATCCCCGCCGGGAGGGTGTAGGCCACGCCGGGGTCGAAGGAGAGCTCCACCAGCGAGGTCTTCCCGGCGGCGGCCGCCTGCCCCAGGATGGCTTCCCATCCGCCGGCCACGGCCCCGTGGAGGGCCACGGCCACGGCCAGCCCGCCGGCCACGTAGAGGGCCATCTGGAGGGTGTCCACCCAGACCACCGACCGGATGCCTCCCACCCAGGTGTAGGCCAGGGTGGCCGCCGCCACGATCCCCACCGCCACGGGCACGGAGAGACCGGTGAACAGCGCCAGTGGGAGGGCGGTGACGAAGAGCCGCACCGAGTCGGCCAGCAGGCGGGTCAGGAGGAAGACGCCGGAGGTGAGCCGCCGGACGGGCCGGCCGAATCGGCTCTCCAGCATCTGGTACGCCGTGGCCAGCCGTCCCTCCCAGTAGCGGGGGAAGAGGAGCGCGGCGGCGGCGAAGCGTCCCACGATGTAGCCCATGGCGAGCTGGAGGAAGCCCAGGTCGCCGGTGTAGGCCACGCCGGGCACGCTCAGGAAGGTGAGGGCGCTGGTCTCGGTGGCCACGATCGAGAGGAGCACGGCGGGCCAGGGGAGGGCACGTCCGCCCAGGAAGTAGTCGCGGCCGCTCCGGGTGCCCCGGCCCAACCAGATGCCCCAGCCCACCACGCCGGCCAGGTAGACGACCAGGACAGCCAGGTCCAGGGGACGGGGGCCGGTCACGGCCCCTCTCCCGCCGGGCCGCCTTCCGCCCAGTCCTCACGCCGGAGGTTCCGGCCGATCCACAGGAAGGCGGCGACGGAGAGCCCCCCCCACGCCAGCCCTTCGACGGGGGAGCCGAAGAGGAGCCGGCCGGTGGCGAACAGCGCCGCGTAGACGCCGGTCACCCCCGCGACCCAGTTGGAGGCGGCCAGGATGCCACCCGTGATGGGCTCCCGGCCGATCCCGGCCTCCCGGGCCACCCGGGACCATCCCGGTCCCCCGGGCCGGACCCGGCGGTAGAAGGAGACCAGCGTCTCCCGGGGCTCGGGGTCGGTGGCCAGCGTGACCGCCAGCCAGCAGACGGTGGAGATCGCCACCACGCCCAGCATGATCCAGGCCCACTGGGTCGGGTCGTCGGGGTCCAGCCCCGCGCCGAACCAGAGGAAGAGGCTGGCGGCCAGGGAGGCCACCATGGCCGTGATCTCCGACCAGGCGTTGATGCGCCACCAGTACCACCGGAGGATCAGGACCAGCCCGGTGCCGGCGCCCAGGGCCAGCAGGAAGCGCCAGGTCCCCTCGATGCTCTCCAGGAACGTGGTCACCACCAGGCTCGCCACCATGAGGACCCCGGTGGCGACCCGGGAGAGGGCCACCAGGCGGTCGTCCCCCGCCTCGGGCTCCACGAACCGGGCCCACACGTCGCGGATCAGGTAGCTCGCGCCCCAGTTGAGCATGGTGGAGACGGTGGACATGTAGGCGGCCACGAATGCCGCCACCAGGAGGCCGGTGAGGCCCACGGGGAGCAGGTCCACCACCGCCCGGACGTAGCCCTGGCGGGGGTTGGCCAGGTCCGGGTAGAGGAGGGTGGTGGCCAGCGCCACCACGATCCACGGCCAGGGGCGGAGGGCGTAGTGGGCCACGTTGAACCACAGGGTGGCCAGCACCCCGTCCCGCTCGGTCCGGCTGGAAAAGATGCGCTGGGCGATGTAGCCGCCCCCGCCGGGCTCGGCCCCCGGGTACCAGGAGGCCCACCAGTTCACCCCCAGGTACACGGCCAGGGTGATGGCGGGCATCCAGGCCGAGCCGGCTTCGGGGAAGAAGGCCAGGGCCGCCTCGGGCGAGCCGTAGGGCCCGGCCAACCCCTCCCGCAGGGCGTCCAGTCCCCCCACGGCGTCCACGGCGAACCAGGCCAGGAGGAGCGAGCCGATCATGGCCAGGGCGAACTGGACGAAGTCGGCCATGACCACGCCCCACAGGCCGGCCAGCAGGGCGTAGCCCCCGGCCAGGAGGAAGCAGACCCCCAGGGCCGCGACCTGCGGGACGTCCAGCGTCACCGCCAGGACCTCGGCCATGGCCAGGTTCACCCAGCCCAGGACGATGAGGTTCACCGGCACGGCCAGGTAGGCGGCCCGGAAGCCCCGGAGGAAGGCGGCGGGCTTGCCCGAATAGCGGATCTCGGTGAATTCCACGTCGGTCATCACGCCCGCCCGGCGCCACAGGCGGGCGTAGAAGAACACGGTGAGCATCCCGCTCATGAGGAGGTTCCACCAGAGCCAGTTCCCGGCCACGCCGTGGTTGACCACCAGCTCGGTGACGGCCAGGGGCGTGTCGGCGGCGAAGGTGGTGGCCACCATGGAGGTGCCGGCCAGCCACCAGGGGAGCGCCCGTCCGCTGACGAAGTAGTCGGCCAGGGACCGGCCGCCCCGGCGGGCCAGGGCCAGTCCCACACCCGCCATGGCAGCCAGGGCCGCGGCGACCACGACCCAGTCCAGGGTCGTCACGGCACGCCCCTGCTAGCCTCTGTCACCAGCCGGTGCACGTCCCGGCGCAGTTCCCGGTGGCCCGTCTCCTCTCGCGTGGGGTTCACCCGGTTGGTGAGGAGGACCACGAAGAGCTCCCGGGACGGATCCACCCACAGGCTCGTGCCCGTGAAGCCGGTATGACCGTAGGCGCCGGGGCCGAAGGGCTCGGCGGGCTCGTCGTCGTCCGTGCGCCACCCCGGGGACCGCTCGGCGCCGGCCCGCCACGGTCGGACGAAGCGGCCCATCGCCTCCGCGCCGAAGATCCGCACCAGCCCCGTCGGCCCGTAGAGCCACGCCCGCCGCCGGTCACCGGAGAGGCCTCCCGCGCCGCCCCACCCCTCCCGGAGGAGGAGCCGGGCGTACCGGGCAAGGTCACGGGCCGAGGAGAACAGCCCCGCGTGGCCGGCCACGCCGCCCATGGCGTGGGCGTTCTCGTCGTGGACGGCGCCGTGGACGTGCTCGTGGCGGTAGAGGGTGTCCACCTCGGTGGGAGCAATCTGGCGCCGGAGGGAGTCGGCGGGGCGGAAGCCGGTGTCCCGGAGGTCGAGGGGCCCGGTGATCTCCCGCTCCACGTACCGGTCCAGGGGCACGCCGGCGGCTTCGTCCACCACCATCCCCAGGGCCATGTAGCCGAGGTCGCTGTAGATGGTCGTGTCGCCAGGTGGCGCGGCCGGCTCCAACGCCGCCAGGGCTTCCCGGTAGGCGGCGCCCTCCAGCTCCCGCCACCAGTCGCGGAAGGGCGGCAGCCCGCCCCGGTGGAGGAGGAGCTGGCGGATCGTCGCGTCCTCCTTGGCCGTCCCCGCCCACCCGGGGAGATGGCGGGCGACCGGATCGTCCAGGGAGAGGAGGCCGTCTTCGGCCAGGTGGTGGACCGACGCGGCGGTGGCCAGGGGCTTGGTCAGCGACGCCAGGTCCCAGATCGTGGAGTCGGTGACCGCCGGGGCGTCCGGGCCCCAGTCCGTGCGGCCGTAGCCCTGGATCCTGGCCGGGCAGCCGCCGGTGCCCACGGCCAGGGCCGCGCCCGGGGTGACCGAATCGGCGATGGCCTGCCGGATCCGCCGGTCCACCCGGGCCAGAGCTTCCTCGTCCAGCGCTTCGGCGCACCGGTCGCTTCCTCCCTGCGTCCCGGATCCCGGATCTCCGGCGGTGGCCGATCCCGGGAGCCGCCGGTCCAGCCCGTCGTCCCGGCGGTGGGCCGGGGGCGCCGAGACCGGCATGCGGCCCGTGACCTCCGCCCGGCCCAGCAGTGCCCGGGCCGCGGCCCGCTGGCTCACGGCGCGGCCGCCCCACGCCACCAGGTAGGTGCCCACCTCGGGCACGGTTCGGATCAGGTAAGGGTTCCCGAAGGAGACGAGCGCCACCGGCCGCCCCTCCCGGGCCAGTCCCCGGGCGAACTCCACGAACCGCTCCGGCGCCTCCACGGTCCCTTCGCCCGCCGAGGGCGGCAGGTAGGCGGAGAGCAGCACCAGGTCCGCCGACCGTGCCCGGCGGCGTAGCTCCTCGTAGTCGGCGGAGTCGGCGTCGGGTCCCACCCGGGCGGCGGCGACTCCGGCCGGCCCCTGCCGGAGCGTCCGGTCGAAGTCGCGGCCCGCGGCCAGGTCCCGTTCGCGGGCCAGCGTCACGCTCAGGATCCGATCCACCCGGGCGGTGTCCAGCGGCACCAGCCCCCGGCGGTCCCGGGGGAGGGTGAGGCTCCGGACGGCCGCCGTGTCGGCGAAGGCCCGGTGGGCGGCGGTGCCCACCCTGCGGTCCACGGCCTCCAGGGAGACACTACGGCTCCGGTGGAGGCCGGCCCGGGCCTTGGCCTCCAGCACCCGGCGGACCGCCGACTCCAACCGGACCTCCGGGACCCGTCCCTCCCGGACGGCCCGGGCCACCGCCTCCACTGCGGCCCGGGGCTCGCGGGGGAAGAGCAGCACGTCGGCGCCGGCCTCCAGGGCCCGGACCGACGCCTCGCCGGGCCTCGACTCCAGCGCGGTGCCCCCCATGTTCAGGGCGTCGGTGATCACCAGCCCGTCGAACCCCCACTCCTCCCGGAGGAGGTCCGTGAGGAAGTAGGGGGAGAGGGTGGCCGGAGGGCCGTCGGGTCCCAGGACCTCCGGGAGCCGGACGTGGGCCGTGAGGATCCCCTCGGCGCCGGCCTCCAACGCCCGCCGGAAGGGGACCAGCTCCACGCTGTCCAGCCGGGCCCGGTCGGCGTCCACCACCGGCACCTCCAGGTGGCTGTCCTGGTGGGTGTCGCCGTGGCCGGGGTAGTGCTTGGCGGCGGTCAGGAGCCCGCCGGCCCGGGCGCCGGTGACGAACGCCTCCACCAGGCGGGCCACCGCCTCCGGGTCCTCGCCGAAGGCCCGGGTGCTGATGATGGGGTTCCGTGGATCGGTGTTCACGTCGGCCACCGGCGCCAGGGTCATGTGGACCCCCACGGCCCGGGCCTCCCGGGCGGTGATCCGGCCCGCCTCCCGGGCGAAGCGCGGCTCCCCGATGGCCCCGAACGCCATGGTCTCCGGCAGGTCGGTCCCGCCTCCCACCGGGAGCATCTCGGGGAGCGCCCACATCCCGCCGATCCGGTTCCCGGGGCCGCCGGACTCGAAGTCCGAGGTGATCAGGAGCGGCACGTCGGCCGTCCGCTGGAGGTGGTTCAGCCTGGCGGCCACGGCGTGGGGCGGCCCGATGGAGACGACCACGCCGCCGATCCCCATCTCCACCAGCTCCACGGTCCGCCGGAAGGCGGTGTCGGACCGGGCGGTATAGCGGCCCTCGATCCAGGGGAAGACGAGCTGGGCCGCCCGCTCCCGCACGTCCAGGCTCGCGAGCGTCGAGTCCACCCACCGGGCCTGGGCCGGGGTGAGGTCGGGGTCGGGCGGCCCGTCCTGGAGCCCGACCGCCGGGGCGGGGAGGAGGAGGGCGGCCACGGTCGCTCCCACCGCCAGCAGGGCGGAGGCCGCGAGAATCGCAGACGGCGGGAGGCGGGACGGGCCCGGCGGGCTCGCGCCGGCGGACTGTGGCGGGGAGTTCTTCAACACGGCGGCGCGGTGGCTGAAGTCGGGGACCGGCCGCGGCGCGCTTTGACGGCCGGGCCGGCGAGAGCGCAGATTCGCGGGCCCCGGCCGGCGCATTGGCGCCGGTGCACGGGCCCCCGAACCCCGAGCAGGAGGACCGCGTGGAACCTATTCGGCCCGCCTGGATGCGACAATCGCTCGCTCCTGTGGCGGCGGGCGTGCTCCTCCTCGCGGCGGGATTCTGGGTGCTCGGTGGCGGGCCCGGGACCTCCGGGAAGGTGACCTCCGGGGCCGCGGAGACAGCGGTCCGCCCCGGGGTGAGCGTCCTCCTGTCCGATTCCCTCCACCTGGTCCGCGACCGCCGGGCGGGGCTCATCACCAACCAGACGGGGGTGGGGCCCGAAGGCCGCTCCTCCATCGACCTCCTGGCGGAGGCCCCCGGGGTGGAGCTGGCCGGCCTCTTCTCGCCGGAGCACGGGATCCGCGGCGACGCGGCGCCGGGGGAGGCGGTGGCCGGCGAGACCGATCCCGCCACCGGCCTCCCGATCCACTCCCTGTACGGCGATACGAGGAGACCCACCCCGGAGATGCTCGAGGGGATCGACGTGCTGCTCTACGACATCCAGGACACCGGGGCCCGCTACTTCACCTACGTCTCCACGATGGCGCTGGCCATGGAGGCCGCGGGCGAGGCGGGGATCCCGTTCGTGGTGCTGGACCGGCCGAACCCCATCGGCGGGCGGGCGGTGCAGGGGAACGTCCTGGACGTCTCCCACGCCACCTTCGTGGGGATGTACCCGGTGGCCATGCGCCACGGCATGACCCCCGGCGAGCTGGCCCGGATGTACGTGGGCGAGTTCGGCGTGGAGGTGGAGCTCCACGTGGTCCCCGCCGAGGGCTGGACGCGCTCCACGTGGTTCGACGAGACCGGGCTCCCGTGGGTCCGCCCGTCGCCGAACCTCCCGGACCTGACGTCCGTGGCCCTCTACCCGGGGACCTGCCTCTTCGAGGGGACGAACCTCTCGGTGGGACGGGGCACCGGCGCGCCGTTCCGCCAGGTGGGGGCGCCGTGGCTGGACGGCGAGGCGCTGGCCCGGGCGCTGAACGTGCGCCGGATCCCGGGGGTCCGCTTCGAGCCTGTCGCCTTCGTCCCCCGGGAGCCGGACGACGGGAAGTACCCGGAACGCCGGGTCCACGGGGTACGCTTCGTGGTGGTGGACCGGGACGTCCTCGATCCGACCCGGGCCGCGGTGGCGGCGCTCGTGGAGGCCCGGCGCCTGGCGGGCGACCGCTGGGAGTGGCGCGAGGCCCACTTCGACCGGCTGGCGGGCACCGACGAGCTCCGGCGGCTGGTGGAGGAAGGGACGTCGCCGGCGCAGATCAGCGCCCGGTGGGAGGAGGAGCTGGCCGTGTTCCGCGAGCTCCGGCGGCCGTACCTCCTCTACCCGTGAGCTCCTCCATCCACGGCCCTCTCCATGCGTGGACCTCAGCCCTCGCCGATGGAGACGGTCTTGACGTTCACGAACTCCCGGATTCCGTGGCGGGCGAGCTCCCGGCCGTACCCCGAGGTCTTCACGCCGCCGAAGGGGAGCCGGGGGTCGGAGGCCACCATGTCGTTGACGAAGACCACGCCGGCCTCCAGGCCGGAGACGAGCCGGTCCCGGGCGTCGGCGTCGGCGGTCCAGACCGAGGCCCCCAGGCCGAACCCGGTCCCGTTGGCGAGCTCCAGCGCATCCTCCACCCCCTTCACCGGGAAGAGGGAGGCCACCGGGCCGAAGAGCTCCTCCCGGGCGGCGGGAGAGCCCGCTGGGATCCGGTCCAGGGCGGTGGGCGGATAGAAGTGGCCCTCCCGGTCCAGGGGCGCCCCTCCGGTCAGGACCCGGGCCCCGGCGTCTGCGGTCTCGCGGACCTGCCGGTCCAGGGCCCGGAAGCCCTCCTCGCTGGCCAGGGGGCCCACGTCGGTCTCCTCATCCATGGGATCACCCACGATGAGCGCCTCCATGGCTTCCACGAACCAGCTCCGGAACTCCTCGAAGACCGCCTCGTGGACCAGGAAGCGCTTGGCGGCGATGCACGACTGGCCGCTGTTCTGGCACCGGGCCCGGACGCCCGTCTCCACGGCGGCCTCCAGGTCGGCGTCGGGGAGCACGATGAAGGGATCGCTCCCGCCCAGCTCCAGCACCGTCTTCTTCACGTTCTCGCCGGCGCGGGAGGCCACGGCCTTCCCGGCGGCCACGCTCCCCGTGAGGGTCACGGCCCGGACCCTGGGGTCGTCGATGACGTCGCCGGCCCTGTCCTCTTCGATCAGGAGCGTCTGGAAGACGCCCTCCGGGACGCCGGCCCGCTCCAGCAGCTCCTCGATGGCCAGGGCGCAGCGGGGCACGGAGGGGGCGTGCTTGAGGAGCACGGGGTTCCCGGCCATGAGGGCCGGGGCCCCGAAGCGGAAGACCTGCCAGAAGGGGAAGTTCCACGGCATGATGGCCAGCACCGGCCCCAAGGGCTCGTACCGGACGAAGCTCTCCCGGGCCCCGGCCTCGGCGGGCTCGTCGGCCAGGAATCCGGCGCCGTACTCGGCGTAGTAGCGGCAGACCCAGGCGCACTTCTCGGCTTCGCCCCGGGCCTGGGCGATGGGCTTTCCCATCTCGGAGGTCATGATCTCGCCCAGGCGCCCGCTCTCCGATTCCAGGATGTCGGCGGCCCGGGCGAGCCAGCCCGCCCGGTCGGCATAGCTGGTGGAGCGGAGCCGGTCGGCGGCCGTTGCGGCGGCCGCGAGCCGCTCCTCGAGGGCCCGGTCGGAGAGGGTCTCGAACGTCTCGATCTCCCGTCCGGTGAATGGGTTCACGCTTCGGAGGGCCATGGTGACGTCGCCTCCCCGGGGTTCGGGATTCGCGGGCTGGGGCCGGAGCCTCGACGGTCGGGCGTCCGCCTCCTCGCCGGCGCAGAATGCGTACCGGATCCGGATCGGCGCGGGCCCGGAGTCGCCCGGCGCAGGCCCGGAGTGGTCCGGCGGCCGGCCGGCGGTCCATGGAAGGGGGCGGCGTGAGGGGCGCCGTCCTGTTGAACCCGGGCGCCAGCCGGGCGGACCGGGGTCGGCCCGTGGCTCGCCGCCTCGCCGCCGACCTGGACGCCCCGTACGTGGAGGCGAACGGTGAGGCCGACGCCGGCGGTGACATCGGGGGACTGGCCCGGGAGCTGGCGGACGGCGGCGCGGAGCGGCTCGTGGTGGCCGGCGGCGACGGGACGCTGAACCGGGCGGTGAACGGCCTGATGGAGGTCCTGGACCGGGTGGAGCTGGCCGTGCTCCCGCTGGGGACGGGGAACGACCTGGCCCGGAGCCTGGACGTGCCCCTGGACCTGGAGGAGGCCGCGGCGCTGGCCCGCGACGGGACGGCCCGTCCCATGGACGTGGGGCGCCTGACGGGCCGGGAGGAGCGGTACTTCCTGAACGCCGCCGTGGGAGGGATCGGCGGCGCCATCAACCGGGAGCTCACGCCCGAGCGCAAGCGGCGATGGGGCGGCCTGGCCTACCGAATCCAGGCGGTGGCCGAGCTGAGGCGGCTCCGGGAGTACCGGGTGAGCGTCGAGCTGGCGGACGGGGAGACCCTCGAGGACGAGGTGTACTGCGTGGTGGCGGCGAACGGTCGCCGGGTGGGGGGCGGCATCCCCGTGGCGCCGGGGGGGACGCTGGACGACGGGCTGCTGGACCTCTTCGCCTTCACGGCCACCGGAGCCCTGGCGACGGGACGGATGCTCCTGGCGGCGCTCCGGGGAAACCACGAGGAGGATCCCGACGTGTGGTCCCGGCAGGCTCCCGCGGCCACGGTCTCGGCGACCCCGGCCATGTGGTTCGACGTGGACGGCGAGCTTGTGGGGAGCGAGCCGGTCCACTTCGAGGTCCTGCCGCGGGCCCTCCGGGTCGTGGCCGGGCCGGAGAGGGCCTTCTCGGGTTTCGGGTAGGAGGGATACCCGGCGCCGTGGGGCTGGTCCTCGCCGGAGTCCCCCCGGGTCTCAGCCCCCCGCCTCCTCCAGCTCGGCCACGGCCGCCTCCAGCTGCTCCTCGAGCCGGGCCTTCAGCTCCCGGTGGGTCTCGGTGGGCGGATGGAGGGTGGGCTGGGTCACGCCGGTCCGGTTGAAGTCGCCGGCCAGGCCGGACATCCGGAAGCCCAGGAACCGGAGCCGCTGCGCCAGCTCCCGGTGGGTCGTGTCCGCCTCGGCCAGGGCCAGGGCCCGGCCCGCGGCGTCGGCCACCCGGCGCTGCATCTCCAGCAGCTCCAGGAGGAAGGCCTCCCGGTCGTGCCAGTCGTCGTCCAGGCGGAGCTCGGGGTCGCCCCGAACCTCCACCGAGCGGCGGGCCTCTCCCCCGCCGGCCACCAGGGTGGCCGTGTAGACGCCCGGCGCCACGAAGGGGCCCCTCCGCTCCTGCGGGTAGGGGAGGGCGGGGAGCACCGTGTCCGGGGCCACCACCCGACCCGTCCCTTCCTCCTCCTCCTCCTCTTCCTCGTCGTCATCGGGATCGGGGATCTCCGGCGGCGGCTCGTGCCGCAGGTCCCACACGACCCGGTTCACGGCGCCGGGATCGGCCGGCACGTCCAGCGTCCGCACCCGGTTCCCGTCGGCGTCACGGAGCTCGATCCGGGCCGAGTCGGCTCCCCGGGGGACCCGGTAGCTCAGGACGGCCCCGTGGGGCGGGTTCTCGCCGTGGAACTCGGCCTGGGCCCGGTAGGAGGTGGCCTTCCAGTGCTCGAAGATGGTGGCCGGCCGAACCGCGTGGAGCGCGGGCGGATCGGCGGTGCCCCGGGCCTCCTCCACCAGCGGAGAGAGCTCGTCCAGGATCCAGATGCCCCGGCCGTGGGTGCCGGCCACCAGGTCGTCCTCCTCCGGGTGGATGGCCAGGTCGTCGTAGAGGGTGGTGGGCAGGTTGGCGCCGAACCGCTCCCAGCTCGACCCGGCGTCGGTGGAGACGTAGAGATGGTGCTCGGTGCCCAGGAAGAGGAGGCGGGGCTCGTCGGGGTGCTCGATCACGTCGTTCACCGAGCCGGCGGCCTCGGGGAGCCCGCCGTGGAGCGGCGTCCACGTCTCGCCGAAGTCCTCCGTCCGGTAGAGGTACGGCCGGAAGTCGCCCCGGCGGTGGGCATCGAAGGCGGCGTAGGCCACCCCCGGCGCCTGGCCGGAGGCGGTGACCCGGCTCACGTAGGTCGTGGGCTCCACCCCGTCCACGTTCCGTCCGACCTCGGTCCAGCTCTCGCCGCCGTCGCGGGAGACCTGGACGTTCCCGTCGTCGGTGCCCACCCACAGGACGTCGGCGTCGAGGGGCGACTCGGAGATGGTGGTGATCTCCGAGTAGGAGGCCGTGCCGTCGTGCTTGGAGAGCATGGGCTCGTCCCCCGGCACGCCCATGAGGGAGAGGGTGTCCCGGTCGATGGCCTTCGTCAGGTCCTCGGTCCGTTCCCAGCTCACGCCCCGGTCCCGGCTGACGAAGAGCCGGTTTCCGCCCAGGTAGACCGTGGTGGGGTCGTGGTGGGAGACCTTGGCGGGCGTCACCCAGTCGAAGCGGTACTCCTCGGCCTCCTCGCCCTCGGGCTCCGCCGGCTCCACGGGGAGCCGGTCTCCGGTCTCCGGGTCGAAGCGGACGATGCCCCCGTTCTGCGACAGCACGTACGTGTAGCGGTAATCAGAGGGGTCGGGCTGCTGGTACATGCCGTCGCCGAAGCCGATCTGCTTCCAGTCGTCGTTCTGGATGCCCATGTACCAGCGGGTGGCGCTGGGGCCCATGAAGGAGTGGTTGTCCTGGAGCCCACCGTAGATCCGGTACGGGTCCCGCCGGTCCAGGCCGATGGCGTAGAACTGGGCGATGCCGAAGTTGTTGATCCGCCGGTAGGTCTCACCCCGGTCCTCGGTGACGTGGAGGCCGGCGTCACCGGCCAGGTAGAAGTGCTCGGTGTCGTTCGGGTCGATCCACAGGGTGTGGTGGTCCGAGTGGACGCCCACGTCGTAGGTGGGACGGGTGGGCATCCGGACGAAGGTGGAGCCCCCGTCCTCGCTCATGTAGAACTCGGTGGCCAGCACGTAGACGCGGTCGGCGCTGGCCGGGTCCACGAAGATGTGGCTGTAGTACATGGGCCGGGGGTTCAGGTCGTTCACCTTCCGCCAGGTGGCGCCGGCGTCGTCGGAGCGGTAGGTGCCGCCGTCCTCGGCGTGCTCCACGACGGCATAGACCACGTCGGGGTCGGACGGCGCCACGGCCAGGCCGATCCGGCCTTTGTCACCCTCGGGGAGCCCCTCGGTGAGCTCGGTCCAGCTCTCCCCTCCGTCGGTGCTCTTCCAGATCCCGCTCCCGGGGCCGCCGCCGTTGAAGCCCCAGGTCCGCCGGAGCCGCTGGTAGGTGGCGGCGTACAGCACCGACGGGTCCCGGGGGTCCACGGCCAGGTCGGTGGCGCCGGTGAGGGTGTCCACGTACAGGGTCTTCCGCCACGTCTCCCCCCCGTCGGTCGTCCGGTACACGCCCCTCTCGGGGGTCGGCTTCCAGAGGTTCCCCTGGGCGGCCACCCACGCCACGTCGGGGTCCTCCGGGTGGACCCGGACCTCGGCCACGTGCCGGGTCTCCACGAGCCCCAGGTGGGTCCAGCTCTCCCCGCCGTCGTCGGAGCGGTAGACGCCGTTCCCCCACGAGGTGCTCTGGCGGTTGTTCTGCTCGCCCGTGCCGGCGTAGAGGATCCGCCGGTCCGAGGGGGCCACGGCCAGGTCGCCGAAGGCGCTCACCGGCCCATGGTCGAAGATCGGCGTCCAGGTGGTGCCCGCGTTCGTGCTCTTCCACAGGCCTCCCGAAGCCGCGGCCACGTAGACGGTGGAGGGATCCTCGGGCAGCGCCTCCACGTCGACGATCCGTCCGCCGGTGATGGCCGGCCCGATCTCCCGGAACTCGAGCTGTCGGTACGCCTCGGGCACGTCGGTGCCGTCGGCCTGGGCGGCGGCGTCCTGCGCCGGGGCCGGACCGGCTGCGGCGGCCGTCAGGAGGGCGAGGAGGAAGGCGAGGGAGGTCGGCGAAGGGGAGATGCGTGTCATGGGACGCTCCTGTCCGTCCGTCGGTTGTCCGTCCGTCGGTGGACGGGGGAGCTCGCGGGAGCGCGGGTCCGCCGTCCGAGCGACGGGAAGCTAGGGGGTCGGAGGGCCGCCCTCAACGCCCCCGTCGGAACCGATCCAGGTCCTCCTGGACGATGTCCACCACCTCCTCCACCGTATCCACGCACCGGGGGATCTCCATGTCCTCCGCGTCGGCCAGCCGGCGTAGACCGGCGGTCTCCACCATGTGCCGGCGAGCCCACGACACCAGCTCCTGCCACATCTCGCCCAGGAAGACCAGGGGCCGGTCCTCCACCTTCCGCACCTGGCAGAGCTGCCAGACCATCGCGGCCTCCAGGGTCGTCCCGATGCCTCCGGGGACCACCACGAAGGCGCTGGAGAGCCGGACGAAGTGGTGGAGTCGGGTGAAGAAGGTCCGGTGGGTGTAGGCCTGCTCCACGAAGGGATTGGACCCCTGTTCGTGGGGCAGCTCCACGTTCAGCCCGTACGAGCGGGTCCGGCCCTCGGGATCGCCCCGGCTCTGGCCCTCGTTGGCGGCGGCCATGAGGCCCGGGCCGCCGCCGGTGACGATGTCGCACCCCCGGGAGGCCAGCTCCCGGGCCAGCTCCCGGACGTCCTCGTAGAGCTCGTCGCCCTCCCGGATCCGCGACGACCCGAAGACGGTGACCCGGTAGTACTCGGTGGGCACCGGGATCCCCGCCAGGTCGTCCACCACCTTCCACAGGTCCAGCACCGCGTCGTCGATGCGGTCGTAGAGCTCCCCGCGGTCGATCTCCCGGGGGCCGTCGGGGTCGCCGTCGACGCCCTCGTCCTCCGTCGAACCGTGGTCCTTCATGGGGGTCCTCTCCCGTCGGTGGGTTCGATGGTTCCTGGTGTCGGCCTCGGGTCGCCCCCGCCGACCTCCCGCGTCCGAAACGGAACGGCCCGGCGCGAGGTGGACAAGGGGGAGGGCGGGGCCGATCATAGCCGGCGGTAGCGCTCGCCGGGAGCACGGAACTCCAGGAGACCTCGGAGGAAGAAGATGAGCGACGGTCACGATCCACGACGACGGACGGCCACGGGGCTGGCGGTGGCCCTGGTCCTGGCCCTGTTGGCGCCGGGCCTCGCCCCCGCGCCGGCCTCGGCCCAGGAGGCCGGCGTCGCCCACGCGCCGGACCGGACGGACGAGGGCGAGGGGCCGTTCGAGCGGCTCATCATCCGCGGCGCCACCGTGGTGGACGGCACCGGGGCCCCCCCGGTGGGGCCCGTGGACGTCGTGGTGGAGGGCGACCGCATCGTGGAGGTGCGCAGGGTGGGGAATCCGCTCACGGGCCCCGACGAGGAGGGGCGTCCGGAGGGCGCGACGCGGGAGATCGACGCCCGGGGGATGTACGTGCTCCCCGGCTTCGTGGACCTCCACGGCCACGTGGGCGGCGCCGCCCAGGGCACGCCTGCCGAGTACGTCTACAAGCTGTGGATGGCCCACGGGGTGACCACGGTCCGGGACCCGGGCTCCGGGAACGGCGTGGAGTGGACGCTGGAGGAGAGCCGGCGGAGCGCCGAGAACGAGGTCGTGGCGCCCCACCTCTACGTCTACGCCTTCGCCGGGAGCGGATGGGAGGAGGGCCCGCTGAACACGCCGGACGAGGCCCGGGAGTGGGTGCGCTGGCTCGCCGATCGGGGAGCCCACGGGATCAAGTTCCGGCGGACCGAGGATCCGGAGATCTTCCGGGCCGTCATCGACGAGGCGTCGCGGCACGGCCTGGGCACCGCGGCCCACCTCCTCCAGACGGCGGTGGTCCGGACCGACGCCCTGGACGCGGCCCGCATGGGGCTGGGCACCCTGGAGCACTGGTACGGGCTGCCGGAGGCGCTGTTCGACGACCGGGTCGTCCAGGACTATCCCCGCCAGTACAACTACCTGAACGAGTACCACCGCTTCGCCGAGGCGGGGCGGCTCTGGCGGCAGGCGGCGGAGCCCGGGAGCGAGACCTGGGACCGGGTGATGGACGAGCTGCTGGAGCTGGGACTGGTCCCGGTCCCCACGCTCACCATCTACGAGGCGAACCGGGACGTGATGCGGGCCCGGAACGCCCCCTGGCACGACGACTACACCCTCCCCTCGCTGTGGGAGTTCTTCCAGCCCAGCCCCCGGGCCCACGGCTCCTACTGGTACCACTGGACCACGGCCGACGAGGTGGCCTGGCGGGAGAACTTCCGCCTGTGGATGCGCTTCCTGGACGAGTACAAGGACCGGGGCGGCCGGGTGTGCACCGGGTCCGACTCGGGATACATCTACAAGCTCTACGGCTTCGGCTACGTCCGGGAGCTGGAGCTGCTGCAGGAGGCCGGGTTCCACCCGCTGGAGGTGATCCGGTCGGCCACCCTCTGCGGGGCCGAGACGCTGGCCCGCCCCACGGGCGGCGAGCCCGACTTCGGCCTGGTGAAGCCCGGGATGCGCGCCGACCTGGTGGTGGTGCCGGAGAACCCGGTGGAGGACCTGAAGGTGCTCTACGGCACGGGGACCCTCCGGTACGACGCCGCGGCGGAGGAGATCCGGCGGGTCGGCGGCGTCCGGTGGACCATCAAGGACGGCATCGTCTACGACGCCCCGGCGCTGCTGGAGGACGTGCGCCGGATGGTGGAGCGGGCGGAGGCGGCCGCCTCCGACGGGGACGGGCCCGGGTCCGAATAGTCCGGGAAGGCCCCGAGGAAGAAGGACGGAGGAAGGCGGGGGCCCGGCCCGTGCGGCCGTCAGGGGGTCTCACCCCGGGTCCCGTTGCCGACAGGAGGTTCGCCGTCGGTACCGCGACCCCACGACCCTTCCTCGTCCATCCACTGCCTTGGACGGGACGGGCCGGTGAATGGTTGCCCGGCGGTTATCCCCGCGCCGGTGGGACCGTTACCTTGTGAGCCTGGCGGACGTGCGACCGTGAGGGCCCTCCACCGGGTCCGACCGGCGCCCGTCCGAATCGTCGGACGAACCGACAACGGAGGGACGCACCGATGGTCTGTGCGCGATGCGGCGAGGAGATCGACCCCCAGGACGGACTCCCCGTCCCCACCACCCGGCCCGACGGCACGTCGGGATATCTCTGCGGGACGTGTGCTTCCGAGGGGAAGGGCGAGCGCCGGGGAGACGACGGAGAGGACTGAGCCGGGCTCGGGGACCCGCTCGGCGGGTGACCCGGACGGCGGGCGATCCGGTCTGAGGGTGACCGGCGACCGGGACGGAGGTCAGCGCAGCCGGAGGATGGAGAGTCCCAGCTCCTCCGGGGGGGCTCCACCGTCGGCACCCAGGACCTGCAGGAGCTGCTGGCGGCTCCCCGGGGCGGGGGCCCTGAGCTCCAGGAGGGACGCGCTCCCTCCCGGCAGCCCGCTGACGGACACCAGGAAGTCCCCGTAGTCCTGCCGGCGCGGGTCCAGCGGATAGGGGGTGGGGAACGCATCGGGTCGATCCCGGTGCAGGCCGGCGAAGACGCTCCGGACGTCCCAGCTCGGGACCGTCACCTCCGGCCGGGGCGGTTCCGCCAGGTCCGGGGCGTCGTCTGCGCCCAGGGCCAGGCTCCACTCGGCCAGCATCTCCCGGAAGGGCCGCCCGGTCCGGGTCTCCAGGTTCTCCACGCCGTAGACCTCGGTCTCCCGTGTCAGCGCCCGGAGGAACTGCGCCTCGCCCGTCGGGGCGTGGTCCAGGGCCCACCGCAGGAGCCACCACCCGCCGCCCAGGGAGGCGAGGTCGCCTCCCAGCGGGCTCCGGTCCTCCACGGCGGACAGGTAGTCCCGGAGGAAGACGAAGTGGGCGGCCATGATCAGCGGTGCGTCGCCGCACCCGGCGTCTCCCGGGTTCAGCTCGCAGGCGAGAGCGTCCTCGTACGTGGTGTTCTCCAGCGGCCCGTAGCCGAAGATCTCCCGGGCGTAGAGCTCTTCGGCGACCATGGCCGTGGCTTCCTCGAGCCACGAGTCCTCCTGGCGTGCGGCCCCGCCGGCCCGGTGCTCGGCGAAGGCGGCGATGTGCTTGACCTCGTGGATCGTCGTGGGACGCATCACCCGTTCCCACCCGCCGACCGTCCCCAGGTCCTCGGGCTCCGAGCCGCGTCGGGTGGGGACCAGGCCGTAGAAGATCTCAGCCTCGTCGCTGGAGGCGCAGCTTCTCCGGGACCCGAAGTCTCCGCCCCACACGAAGGCGAGGACGCCGGAGAGGTCGTTCACGGCGGGGCTGAAGAGCATGACGAAGCGCCCGTCGCCGTCCAGCCGGTGGTCGTAGGCTGCGGGATCGCCAAAGTACTCCCGGATGATGGGGTCCATCACCGACTCGTACTCGGCGGCCAGGGACCGGAAGGTCTCGTCCATCTCGCCGGCCAGGGGGGCCGCCGTGTCCTCCACGACCACCGCGTGGGCCGTGACCTCCACCACCCGGCCCGTGACGGCCCGGAAGTTCGTGCAGGCGTCGGCCCGGGAGAGATCCGGGACCCGGTACTGCACCAGATCGCCCTCGGCCGGCGGCTCGGCGGCGCCGAGGGGGAGGGGCCCGGGGGAGCGGCGGACGGGGGGCTCGTCCAGGCGACCCAGGAGCTCCCCGCCCCTCCGGAGGATCTCGGCCTCCCTGGCGCGAGCCTCCCGGAGGCGGGAGGGGAGATCGAGCCCCGCCCCACGATTCGGGCTCCCGGCGCCGGTCGGCCCGTCGTCCCTCCGGTCCCGGCGAGGCACCGACGCCCCCGGGGTGGAGGCACCCGACGGTTCGCCCGGCCGTCCCCGAATCCTGAACCCGGCGGAGAGGCCGGCGGCCTCGGCGGAGTTGAAGGCGCTCACCAGGTAGAGGGCCTCACCGGCGGGGAGGTTCTGGCAGCCGACCTCCGGGGGCTCCAGCATGGCGGTGTCCGAACCGGCGGGGAGCTGGAGGGGGGGCACCGGGGCCAGGGGATGGGTGGCGGTCCCCGTCCGACCCTCCACCGTCACCGACACCTCCACCGGTCCGGTGGGGGCGCAGGATCCCGTTCCGGTCTCGGGGACCCGGACCTCCAGCCTGGTCTCCGAGGCGGGCCCCAGGACCTCGGCCCGCGCGCCCGCCACCCGGACCACGTTGTCCTCCGCCCGGGGGGCGAAATTCAGCCCGTGGAGCACGGCCCTCTCCCCCCGCTGGAGGACCTCCTGCTCCACGTGGAGCACCGAAGGCGGCAGGCCGGGCACCGGGCCGGTCCCGCCGTCTCCCCCGCATCCCGCCACCGGGACCGCGACCAGGACCGCCACCAGGACGGGTAGCAGGACGGAGTCCGCCCTCTTCGAGCGGGTTCGGGGGACGCGGCCGTCCCGGCCGGACGCCGACGTCATGGCAGGGCCACCCGGAGGGCGGAGCGGATCCCCATCAGGAGGCCGGAGGTCGCCGACCCGGACGGCCGAGCGGTGCTCCCCGGCGCCTCGCCCCCGATCTCGGCGTCCACCCGGGGGGCGGAGAAGCCCACGTAGCCGCCCTCCAGGGCCAGGTCCAGGTCGACGCCCGCTCCCAGGGGGACGGCCGCGCCGGCCACGGCGGCCGCCCGGAGCCCTCCTGCCGTGACGGTCGCGCGAAAGCCCTCCGACGCCTCGTGGGCCGTCCACCGGGCGTAGCCGGCCCGGACGCCGACGTGGGGCCGGAGGGATGGACCGGAGGACGGGGGCGGCAGGTGGAGCCGGGGTTCCAGGTGGAGGGACAGGACGCGGAAGGAGCTGGCGAGGCGCGGAGCCGAGTGCCAGCCGTGATGGACGCCGGCACCCACCGAGACGCTCGGGGAGAGCCAGCCCCGGAGGCCCACCTCCACGGCGGGTCCGGCGCCGATCCCGGGGAAGTCCTCCCCGGCCAGGCTGAAGGCGCCCAGGCCGCCCTCCACCTCCACCGGCTCGAAACCCAGGGTCTGACCTCCCGCGGGGGAGGAGGCCAGGAGGAGGAGGGCGAGAGCGGGAGCGGTCCACCCGGCGGTCCTGCGGAGCTCGGATCGACGATCCACGCTGCCGTGTCCTTTCTCCGGTGGAGGGTGGCGTCTTCGAGGGGGACGGGCCGCCGTCGTACCCGGTGGGGGTCGGCGCCCCGGCCTCCGCCGGTGCGACGGCCTGTCGCTGCGACGAGCAGGCCCCGATCATACGGGTCCCGATCATAACGGGGCGGCGAGCGCCGAGGAAGAGGGATCGGCACGGGACGACGAGGAGGAGCGGAGGCGGCGATGGGCGATCTGGAGTCGTGTCGGGAGTTCCTGCAGCGGATCCTCGCGATCCCCAGCCCTCCGGGCCAGGAGGAGGAGATGGCCCGGGCGCTGGTGGAGGAGCTGGAGTCCCTGGGCTTCGACGAGTCCGGGGTGGACGAGGCGGGCAGCGTCTTCGGCCGGATCCGGGGACGCGGGGAGGCGCCCCCCGTCTGGTTCGTGACCCACCTGGACCACGTGGATCCCGGGGATCCGGACCGCTGGGAGCATCCCCCGTTCGGGGGCGAGCTCCACGAGGGCCGCGTCTGGGGCCGGGGGGCGGTGGACATCAAGGGCCCCCTGGCCGCGCAGGTCCACGGCCTGGCCTCCCTCGCCGGCCGCGACGAGCGTCCCCCCGGCGACGTCGTGGTGGTCTCCTTCGTCCAGGAGGAGGTGGGGGGGCTGGGAGCCCGGCACGCCGCGGAGGCCGAGGAGCCGGACCTGGTGGTGGTGGGGGAGCCCAGCGGGAACACGCTCCGCCGGGGCCATCGGGGGCGGGCGGAGCTGGTGGTCCACGCGGTGGGCGAGAGCTGTCACGCGAGCGCACCCGATCGAGGCGCCAACGCCCTGGTCGGCGTGGGATCGTTCCTGGCCGGCCTGGACGACGTGGTCCTCCCGTCCCATCCCGCGCTGGGACGGGCCACGGTGGTCCCCACGCTGATCCGGACGGACCAGGCGAGCGCCAACGTGATCCCGGGGGAGGCGTGGCTCACCTGCGACTGCCGGCTGGTGCCCGGCCAGACGGCCTCCTCGCTCCGGGACGCCCTCCGGCGGGTGCTGGAGCGCCGTCGCACGCCGGGCGTGGAGGTGGACGTGGAGATCCCGGTGGAGACCGTCCGGAGCTGGACCGGGCTCGAGAGGGAGATGCCGGCGGACAACCCCGCGGTCCTGCTGGAGGCCGACGATCCCGCCCTGAAGGCCGCCGGCGAGGTCCTGGAGGGCGCCGGGTTCGACGGTGAGGCGGGGATGTGGAAGTTCGCCACCGACGGCGGTCACCTGGCCCGGGCGGGCGCCACGTGCATCGGGTTCGGGCCGGGCCGGGAGGAGCTGGCCCACACCACCCGGGAGTCCATCGCCGTGGAGGCGCTGGCCGGGGCCATGGAGGCGTACCGCGCCCTGGCCCTGGAGTGGCCGGCCCGGACCGCCGTGGCCCGCCCCCCCGCGTCCCGATCTGCGACCCGGGAATGATCTAGGTCGACACGAACTCCCGGACGTGCTCCTCCTCCATCGGATCGGTGAGGAGGCTCACGACCACCAGGGTCACGGTGTTCGCCGCCACGCCCCAGATCCCCGGGTGGACGTCCTGCCACTGCAGGCCGGGGAACTGGTACCAGATCACCGTCACCGCGCTCCCCACCAGCAGGCCCGCCAGCGCCCCGGGCCGCGTGGCCCTCGGCCAGAGGAAGGTGGCGAGCAGGAGGGGGAAGATCTGGGCGATGGCGCCGTAGGCCATGGCCAGCAGCTCCACCAGGGAGATCTCGGAGACGATGGCCAGGTAGTAGGCGATCCCTCCCAGGACCGGCACGAGCCAGCGCACCCACTGCCGCTCGGCGCCGTCGTCCAGCTCCCGGGTCCCCACCGCCCCCCACAGGTCCCGCACCAGCACGGAGGAGGCGGCGTGGAGGATGGCGTCGCCGGTGGACATGGACGCGGCCAGCGCCCCGGCGCAGAAGAGGCCCACCACCAGCGGCGGCAGGTCGATGGAGGTGATGACGGTGGGGAGAATGGCGTCGGCGGGCTCCACGCCGGGGAAGGCCAGGATCCCCGAGAAGCCGATGAGGAGGATGGGGACCAGGAAGATCTGGAAGGTGGGATAGAAGACGACGGTGCGCTTGAGCGTCCGGACCCGGTCGGCCGTGTAGATCTTCATGAAGTAGTGGGGCCAGAGGGAGAAGCCGAGGACGGAGACCAGGAAGTAGCTGGAGTACCCGCCCCAGCTCCACGGCTCGCCCGAGGCGTCCAGGCCGGGGGCTTCCAGCATCCGCGGCACCTCCCGGGCGAGCTGCTCGAACATCGGCCCCACCCCACCGTAGAGCTTCTCGGGGAGGTAGAGCCCCAGGCCCCAGGCCAGGGCCATCATGAAGATGCCCTGGAAGGTGTTGGTCCATCCCACCCCCATGACGCCGCTCCGGAAGACGTAGAGGACCACCACGCCGTACGCCACGGCGGCCCCCGCCCATTCGGGCATCCGTCCCTCGGTGACCACGGAGAAGACGTAGCCCGCGCCGGTCATCTGGAGGGTCAGGTAGGGGATGAACCCGGCCAGGGAGATGAGCGCCAGGATGGCGCCGAGGGACGGACTGCGGAAGCGGTGGGAGAAGAGCTCGGCCTGGGTGACGTAGCCGTGGCGCCGACCGAGCCGCGAGACCCTGGGACCGAAGAAGTACCACGGCACCAGGCCCACCGTCCCATAGGCCAGGATGTAGAAGGCGGCGGCGCCCCGGGAATACGCCCACCCGGGCCCGCCGAGGAAGGCGAAGGCGCTGAAGATGGAGGCGCCCATGATGAAGTAGAGCACCACGAAGCCCAGGGCCCGGTCGCCGGCCACCCAGCCGGTGGTGCTGTCGGAGGCCCGTCGCCCCCCGGCCAGCCCCACGCCCAGGGCGACGGCCAGGTAGCCCAGCGTGACCGCCAGGACCACGATCCAGTCAGCCACCGGGCTCCCCCTCGTGGCCGTCGCCGAAGCGTCGTCCCTCCCACAGGTACAGTCCCAGGAGCACGGTGAAGGAGCCCAGCAGGAGGATCACCAGGTAGGCCAGGGAGAAGGGGACGCCCAGGACGCGGGGCTCGATCCCGGCGGCCAGCTCGTAGACGGGCCACATGAGGGCCGCCACCACCGTCACGAAGTAGACCAGGACCGCCCGGTAGGCCCGGCGCCTGCTCGCGGGCATGTCGCCCGGAATCCCCACCGGCCACGGGTCCCGGACCGGTGAGGGCGACCCGTCGCCCTCCTCCCGTCCGGCGGCTGTCCCCTCCCGTCCGGCCGCTCCCCCCCCGGACCGCCGCCCCGGGTGCCTCGGTTCCATCCCTGCCTCCCCTCCCGTCCGTGCCCGCTCCGGGATCCGTCCGCTCCCACACTATGTCGTCGTCGGCTCGCCGGGTCGAGGGGGGCGCCTCCGGGGGGCGCCGGACCCCGAGGGCCCGCGGGGGTGTAGCCTCACCCGCCGGATCCGCACCGGCGGCCCCGGTCCGCAACCTCCAGAACCCGAACCACCGCCAGGAAGATGAAGCAGGAGATCCATCCCGAGTACACCACGACACGCATCGTCTGCGCGTGCGGACGGGTCACCGAGACCCGGGGCACCATGGACGAGTACCACGTGGAGATCTGCTCTCACTGCCATCCGTTCTTCACCGGCAAGCAGAAGCTGGTGGACACCGCGGGTCGCGTGGAGCGGTTCCTCGCCAAGTACGGCGATTCCGAGGAGGAGGCGGAGAAGGTGGCCGCCGAGGCCGCCGAGCGCGCCGAGGAGTCGGAGAAGATCGTCCCCGTCGAGGAGGAAGAGGCCGACGAGGGCGAGGAGCCGGAGGCCGGGACGGGCGACGCCGGCCCGGAGGACGACGCGGCGGCTCCGGCGTCGGCCGAGGAGCCCCGAGCCGAAGGAGAGTGATCCCCGTCGGGAGGGTCGTCCCGGGCTCCCCGCCCGCCGGGCCCTCCCTTCAGCTCGGCCCGCTCCCTCCTGAGCGATCCCGGGGGATGGACCGATGAGCGAGGTCCGCGAGATCCTCGTGGATCGGATCCGCGAGGTGGTGGAGCGCCACGCGGAGCTCACCCGTCGGATGGCCGACCCGGCGGTCCTGGACGACTCGGAGCGGCTCCGGGAGACGGCCCAGGAGCACTCCGACCTCGAGCCTGCGGTGGAGGCCGGGACCGAGTACCTCCGGCTCCTGGAGGAACGGGAGCAGGCCAGGGAGCTCCGCGATTCCACCGACGAGCGGGAGATGGAGGAGCTGGCCGAGGCGGAGCTGCGGTCGCTGGACGCCCGGCTCCAGGAGCTGGAGCCGCGCCTCCGACGGCTCCTGGTCCCCCGGGACCCCCACGACGACCGCCCCGCGGTCATGGAGATCCGGGCCGGGACGGGCGGCGACGAGGCGGCGCTCTTCGCCGGCGACCTCTACCGGATGTACTCCCGCCACACTTCGAACCGGGGCTGGTCGACGGAGCTCGTGTCCGCAAGCGAGGGCGGCGCCGGCGGCTTCCGGGAGGTCATCTTCGTGGTGCGCGGCCGGGAGGCCTACGGATGGCTCCGCTACGAGTCCGGTGTCCACCGGGTGCAGCGGGTCCCGGAGACCGAGAGCTCGGGCCGGATCCACACCTCGGCCGCCACCGTGGCCGTGCTCCCGGAGGCCGAGGAGGTGGACGTGGAGATCGCCCCGTCGGACCTGAAGATCGACGTGTTCCGATCCTCGGGGCCCGGAGGGCAGTCGGTGAACACCACCGACTCCGCGGTCCGCATCACCCACGAGCCCACGGGCCTGGTGGTCACCTGCCAGGACGAGAAGTCCCAGCACAAGAACCGGTCGAAGGCCATGAAGGTGCTCCGCAGCCGGCTCCTGGACCGGAAGATCCAGGAGCAGGAGCGACGGCGGGCCCGGGAGCGCCGGTCGCAGGTGGGGACGGGGGATCGCTCGGCGAAGATCCGAACCTACAACTTCCCGCAGAATCGGGTGACCGACCACCGCATCAACCTCACCCTGCATCGTCTCGACGCCGTCCTGGACGGCGACCTGGAGGAGATCATCCAGGCCCTCCGAATGGCCAGCATGGAGGAGCGGCTGGAGGCCAGCCTTGGCTGAGGAGGTCCTGGAGCCCGTGGGGGGCGAGACCGACGGCCCCGGCGGCATGCGGAAACCGGGCGGTCCGACCCTCCGTCGGGCCGTGGACGGGGTGGCCGCCGAGCTGGAGGCGGCGGGGGTGGAGTCTCCGCGTCGCGAGGCGACCCGGCTGGTGTGCCACGTCGCCGGCGTCGGACGGGACGAGCTCGCCCTGGAGGCCGGCGACCGCTCCCTCCGTCCCGGACTGGCCCGCCGGCTGGCCGGAATGGTCCGCCGTCGGCTGGCCGGAGAGCCCCTGCAGTACATCGAGGGGACGGTGGCCTTCCGGGATCTCGTCCTCCGCTGCGACCGGCGGGCGCTGATCCCCCGGCCGGAGACGGAGCAGCTCGTGGGCCGGGTGGCGGGTTGGGTCGACGAGCGGGGGGAGCCCGCCGGGCGGACCCTGGACATCGGGACCGGCTCGGGCGCCATCGCCCTGTCCCTCCTGGACGAATCCCTGACACGGGCGGCCGTGGGCCTGGACAGCTCCCGGGAGGCCCTCATGCTGGCGGCGGAGAACCGGGAGGTCGTGGGCGTGGCCGAGGACCGCTTCGAGCTCCGCTGGGTCCGGGGGCCCCTGTGGAACTCGGTGAGCTCCCGGGAGCGCTTCGACCTGGTGATCTCCAATCCCCCCTACGTGACCGACCGGGAGATGGAGGAGCTCCCCCGGGAGGTGGCCGGGTTCGAGCCGGAGGAGGCCCTGCGGGGAGGGGCCGACGGCCTGGACGTGGTCCGTGAGATCGCCGACCGGGGGGCCGCCTATCTCCGGTCGGGCGGGGCGTTGTTCCTGGAGATCGGATCGGGACAGGGCCGTGCCGTCCGCCGGATCCTGGAGGAGAGGGACGGCTGGACGGACGTGACCGTCCGGGAGGATCTGACGGGGCGGGAGAGGTTCGTCCGGGCCCGGAAGGAGTGAGCCGGGCGGCGGGCCGGCCCGCCGGTCGCCCGAATCCTGCATCCCCCACGTGATGGATGCGGCGGCTCCGGCGAGCATCTAATTTTCGACGGGTCGGCCGACGCCGGACCCGGCGGGGCCGGGGACCGGACCCCAGCGTACGACGGCGTCACCACCAGTCCACCGAACCCTCGAGGACCATGGACGATATACCGGACATCTCGAACTTCGTCGACGAGCAGGCGGCGGGGGGAGATCAGGAGCAGATCGATCGCGACTCCGAGACCCGCGAGGCCATCAAGGAGAAGGCCCAACGCCTGGGACGGCTGATCTCCCAGACCGCGGAATACGGGTATCTGGCGTCAGCCCAGAAGGAGATCTCCGACGACCGGGACGCCACCGAGGCCCTCAACCGCCTCCAGGAGCTGCAGGAGACGCTGGTGAGCACGGTGGAGAGGGGCGAGGAACCGTCGGAGGACCTCCTGGAGGAGCGGGAGGAGCTGGCCCGAACCCTCCAGCGGAACCCCCGATACCAGTCCCTGGTGAAGGCACAGTCCAACTTCGACAAGCTCATGAAGAAGGTGAACCGGGCCATCGGCGCCGGAATGAAGGAGGGCGAGGATAGCCAGATCATCCTCCCCTCGTAGCGGCGGAGGACGCCGGCCGGGGGAGCCCTTCCGGTGAACCGGATCCGGGCCGTCCTGGAGCGCGGCCTCCGGGCGATCGTGGAGCCGGTGGTCGCGGCGCTCACCCGGTGGAGGGTGCATCCCAACCTCCTGAGCACGGCGGGGTTCCTCGTCACCTGTACGTCCGGGTACCTCTTCCACCAGCACCACGTCCGCTCCGCCGGGGCGGTCATCCTGCTGGGCGGCGTCTTCGACCTGTTCGACGGGACGGTGGCGCGCCGGACCGGGCTGGCCTCCTCCTTCGGGGCGTTCTACGACTCGACGCTGGACCGGCTCTCGGAGATCGTCGTGTACCTGGGGCTCCTGTCCCTGTACAACGACTATCGCCTGGAGCTGGGCGACGTGGGCATGATCTACACGGTGCTGCTGGCCATGGCCGGCTCCCTCATGATCAGCTACACCCGGGGCCGGGCCGAGGGGCTGGGCATCCGGTGCACGGTGGGCCTGATGCAGCGCCCGGAGCGGGTGATCCTCATCGGACTGGCGGCCCTGTCCTTCGGTGAGCAGGGACAGGGTCTGGCCCTGAAGGGCGTGCTGGTGGCGCTGGCCGTCCTCACCAACTTCACCGTGATGCAGCGGATCTACTGGGTGTGGCGGGGGACCCGGCCCGACGGGGAGCCGGGGCCCGAGGCCCGGCTGGAGTCCCACCCGGCCGCGCGGCCCGCGGGGGGAGATCCGGACGCCGCGGCCGGAGGCGAGGCGAACGACGGCGGCCCGACGGCGACGACACGAGACGACGACAACCGAATAGAGAGCGAGCAATGAGCGAAGAATCCGAGACGACGGAGCGCCAGGGACTCGAGATCGGCGGGGCCGACGGCACGCTGGGGGTCCTCCTCGTGGGCCTGGGGGCGGTGTCCACCACCACCATCGCGGGCGTGGAAGCCATCCGCCGGGGCCTGAAGGAGCCCGTGGGTTCCCTGAGCCAGATGAACACCATCCGGCTGGGCAAGCGGACCGAGGGACGGGCGCCCCTGATCAAGGACTTCGTCCCCCTGGCCGAGCTGGACGACCTGGTCTTCGGCGCCTGGGATCCGATCCCGGACGACGCCTACGAATCGGCGCGAGTGGCGGGGGTCCTGGACCGGTACGACCTGGAGGAGCTGGAGGATTACCTCCGGGAGATCGAGCCCATGCCGGCCGTCTTCGACCAGGAGTACGTGAAGAAGCTGGACGGCGAGAACGTGAAGCGCGGCCGGAACAAGCGGGAGCTCGGGGAGCAGCTCCGGGAGGACATCCGTCGGTTCGGGGAGGCCCACGGGTGCGACCGGCTCGTGATGATCTGGTGCGCCTCCACCGAGGTCTTCATGGCCCGGGACGAGGTCCACACGACCCTGGAGAAGTTCGAGCGGGCCATGGAGGACAGCCATCCGGCCATCGCTCCCTCCATGATCTACGCCTGGGCGGCGCTGAAGGAGGGCGTGCCCTTCGCCAACGGGGCCCCGAACCTCACCGTGGACGTCCCCGCCCTCACCCGCCTGGCCGATCAGCAGGGCATCCCCATCGGCGGGAAGGACTTCAAGACCGGTCAGACCCTGCTGAAGACCATCATCGCCCCCGGCCTCAAGGCGCGGATGCTCGGCCTGAGCGGGTGGTTCTCGACCAACATCCTGGGCAACCGGGACGGGGCCGTGCTGGACGACCCGGAGAGCTTCCGGACGAAGGAGGAGTCGAAGCTGGGGGTGCTGGACTACATCCTCCAGCCGGACATGTACCCGGGGCTCTACGAGGACCACTACCACAAGGTCCGCATCAACTACTACCCGCCCCGGGGCGACGACAAGGAGGGATGGGACAACATCGACATCTTCGGCTGGATGGGTTACCCCATGCAGATCAAGATCGACTTCCTCTGCAAGGACTCCATCCTCGCCGCCCCCATCGTCCTGGACCTGGCCCTCTTCCTGGACCTGGCGCAACGGGCGGGGATGGGCGGGATCCAGGAGTGGCTCTCCTTCTACTTCAAGAGCCCGCAGGTGGCCGAGGGGCTCTATCCGGAGCACGACCTCTTCATCCAGCACTGGAAGCTGAAGAACACCCTCCGGTGGATGATGGGCGAGGAGGAGATCACCCACCTGGGGACCGAATACTACGGGGGATACCAGTAGGATCGGCCCGGAGCCGGCGGCGAGAAAGGACATGAGGTGAGCGAGCGTAAGAAGGGTCTGTTCCTCGTCTTCGAAGGGGTGGAGGGCGCGGGGAAGACCACCCAGCTCGCCCGCCTCGCCCGGGACCTGCAGCGGCGGGGGATCCCCCACTCCGTCGTCCGGGAGCCGGGCGGAACCGAGGCCGGCGAGCGGATCCGGGCCCTGGTCCTGGAGGAGGACCTGGACCTGGCCCCGGAGACCGAGCTCTTCCTCATGCTGGCGGCCCGCTCCGAGTTCGTGCGCCGCCTGGTCCGGCCGGCCCTGGCCCGGGGGGAGGTGGTCCTGGCCGACCGGTACGAGCTCTCCACCTTCGCCTACCAGGGGGTGGCCCGGGAGCTCGGGCTGGAGCGGGTCCGCCGGGCGAACCGGATCGCCACGGGAGGGCTCAAGCCCGACGGCATGGTCCTCCTGGAGATCCCTCCCGGCGAGGGCCGCCGGCGCAAGGGAGCGCCCGGCGACCGGATGGAGCGGGAGGGGGGCGAGTTCCACCGGCGGGTCGCCCGGGCCTACCGGGAGATCGCGGAGGCCCATCCGGAGTGGCTGGCCGGGGATTCGGGAGACGTGATCCGGGTGGACGGCGGCGGGGCGCCCGATGACGTGGAGGAGCGCCTCCGCCGGGAGCTGGCCGCCCGGTGGCCGGAAACTTTCCCGTCGGGGGAGGGTTAACGTGAGGAGACCCAGGACTCCAAGGACCGGAGGACGGTACCCAGAATGAAGCTCCAGCGACGATGGACCCCGGCGGTGGCGGTGGCCGTCGTGGCCATGCTCACGGGCGGATGGCTCCTCCAGGCCGGCAGCGGCCAGGCCCAGGACGCCTCCTTCGAGAACCAGCGGCTCTTCCAGCACGTCCACCAGCTCGTCTCCGAGCGGTACGTGGACGACGTGGATCCGGGGGACCTGTACCGGATGGCCATCGAGGGGATGCTCCAGGAGCTGGGCGATCCCCACACCACCTTCCTGGACCCGGAGGCCTACGAGGAGCTCGAGCTGAGCACCACCGGCAACTACGGTGGCCTGGGGATCAGGATCGACTCGCAGGACGGCTGGATCACCGTGGTGGAGGTCTTCGCCAACACGCCGGCCGAGCGGAGCGGCCTCCAGGTGGGCGACCGGATCGTCGAGGTCGAGGGCGAGTCGGCCGAGGGCTGGAGCACCGACGACGCGGTCCAGGTCCTCCGTGGCCCCGCCGGCTCGGAGGTGGGGATCACCGTGGCCCGGGCCGGCGTGGAGCGTCCGCTCCGCTTCACCGTGGAGCGGGCCGAGATCGAGGTCCAGGCCGTCTACGCCTGGATGATGGACGACCGGGTGGGATACGTGGACCTCCAGCGGTTCAGCCAGGACGCCGGGACTGCGGTGGGGTCCCGGATCGACAGCCTCCTGGCCGAGGGTGCGTCGGGTCTGATCCTGGATCTCCGGGGCAACCCGGGCGGGCTGCTGGAGCAGGGCGTGGACGTCTCCGACCTCTTCCTCCCCTCGGGGAGCGAGGTGGTGGCCACCCGGTCCAGGCTCCCCGGTCGGAGCGAGACGCACACGGCCACGGACGACGGGGCCTACGAGGGCCTTCCCGTGGTGGTCCTGGTGGACGGCTACAGCGCCAGCGCCTCGGAGATCGTGGCCGGCGCCCTCCAGGACCACGATCGAGCGGTGGTGGTGGGGACGCAGACGTTCGGGAAGGGCTCGGTCCAGTCGCTCTTCCGCCTCCCCGGGAAGAACTACCTGAAGATGACTACGGCCCACTGGTACACTCCGAGCGGGCGGTCCATCCAGAAGCCCAGGGACGCCGAGGCGCGGTTGCAGAGCCTCATGGCCCGGGCCGTGACCGTGAGCGGGGAGCCCGTGGTGACGGCGGCGGCGGACACCGCCGACCGCGAGGTCTACAAGACCGACGGCGGGCGGACGGTCTACGGCGGGGGCGGCATCACCCCCGACCTGATCGTCATGCCGGACACCCTCAACGGATCGGAGCAGCGACTGCGGTCACAGCTCCTCTCCGGCGGGGCCTCCCTGGCCGACGCGGCCTTCCGGTTCTCGGTCCAGTGGACCAAGGAGCATCCGGGGCTCGACCGTGACTTCGAGGTCACCGACGAGATGATGTCCGCCTTCTACCGGTTCCTGACCTCGGACCGGGACCTGGAGGTGGACCGGGAGCTCTATCGGGAGTCCCGCGGCTGGCTCTCCTGGGAGCTGGAACGGTCCCTGGCCAACGTGGCCTTCGGGGAGGCGGAATACCGGAGGAGGTCGAAGCTCTCGACCCCCCAGGCCAGGCGGGCCGTCGAGCTCCTGCGTCGGGCGGACGGCGAGCGGGACCTCATCGCCCTGGCCGAGGAGCAGTCGCGGCAGGACCGGAGCGGGGATCCCGACGCCGGCTCGGAGGGGACGGAGCGCTAGCGCCGTCCCGTCGTTCTCCCCCTAGCCGAGGTCGGGTCCCGGGCTGAGCTCCAGGACGTCCCGGATCTCCGGGGCCGGCTCGGTGGCGCTCAGGCTGTTCTGCGCATCACCGCTGTCGGCTCCCCGGGTGGAATCCTGGTGGAAGTGAGCGGGGCTGGTCAGGTTGCAGGCGCTCACCGAGGCGCCGGCCAGCCCGACGGCCAGCGCCACCGCCCCCAGAACTCCGACGGTCCTCGTGGTCACGTCGTGGTCCATGATCGATCCTCCTCCCTAGGTCGTGTCCGGACGGCGCCGCACGCCCGGCGTGTCGCGCTCTCCCGATGGCAGGGTACCCTCGTCGCGGCGTGGCGTGCCGGCTCGCCACCAGGGCCCGGACGAGGTCTCCCGATCCCGGGGGGATCGCCCCCGGAGGTTCGCTGTATAAACGAATGGGTCCGGGGAGATGGGACGCCGGGCGGAGGTCCGGGGCCGGCGGCGACCGCCGGACCCGGCATCGAAGGCTGGCTCCCCGACCCGGGAGTCCATAAATTTCGTCGTCGATCTGGCGACTGATGGCCGACTCGCACCCGTCGGCCTGCATGCGGCACCTACCGGGAGGAGGAAAGACCATGAGAGCATCACGACTCTCGACCCTGATGATCGCCCTGCTCGGGGCGGCGTTCCTCGGCGCCTGCGCCAGCGGGGGCTCCAGCGTACTGACGTCGACGAGCCTCACCTCCGAGGAACTGGCGACCGCCGACTACGAGACGGTCTACGACCTGATGAGAGCCCACAATCGGGTCCGGCTGATCTCCATCGGTGGCGACGAGTACCTGTCCGTCTACGACCGGGGCGGGAACATCCGGAGCGGTCAGGTCTCCAGGGAGGAGGCGACCATGGGCGAGGGAATCGGTGATACCGGCGGCGGCGGCACCGAGATCAGCGGGACCGCGCCCGGCGAGCCGTTCCGGGAGTCCCTGCTCATCATGGAGGACCGTGAGGTCCAGGGGAACGTGACACAGATCCTCCGGAGCATCTCCCTGAGCCAGGTCGAGACGCTCGACATCCTGAGGCCCTCGGAGACCAGCGCCCGCTACGGCGGCGACGGCCGGGTGGGAGCTCTGGTGATCACCATGAAGAGCGAAGAAGTGAATCCCGAGGATCTCGAGAACTACGACGAGATCCAGGAGCTCCTCGAAGAGGGCGGCGGCGAAGAGGGCGGCGGCGGAGGAGGCTGAGGCGCCTCCCCGGGGCCGGCGCGGGCCGGTCTAGCTCGTACTCCTAGCTGCGGACGGGCGGTCCGCGGGTGAAGCGTCGGATCCTCCTGTTCGCCAGGCTCCCCCGTCCGGGGAGTAGCAAGACCCGGCTCTCCCCGGCCCTGGGATCGGACGGTGCCGCCCGGCTGTACGAGGCCCTCCTGCACGACACCCTGGCCCGCCTCCGGGGGCTGGGTCCTCCCGTGGAGCTCCACGTCACCCCGTCGACCCGGGAGGAGGTGGGCTGGTTCCGCGACAGGTATCCGTCCGTGCCGGTGCGGGGCCAGCGGGGCGACGATCTGGGGGAGCGCCTCGCCCGGGCCTTCGGGACGTCCTTCGCCGGCGGGGACGATGCCGTCATGGCGGTGGGCTCCGATCATCCCACCCTCCCTCCCTCCTACCTCCGCCGGGGGTTCGAGGCCCTGGCGGATCGGGACGCCGTGATGGGGCCGGGACGTGACGGCGGCTACTACGCCCTGGGGATCCGGGCCGCCGCCTGGCCCGCCGCCCGTCGGCTCTTCCGGGACGTTCCCTGGTCCACGTCGGGCGTGGCCCGCGTGACCCGGAGATCCGCCGACGAGGCCGGCCTGGACCTGGGCGAGCTCCCCGAGTGGTACGACGTGGACCGACCCCCGGACCTGGAGCTGCTGCGCCGGGACGCCTCGCCGGACAGTCGGAGCCTGCGTACCCTCGAGCAGTTGACGAGCGGTGCGCCGGAGGACGTCCCGGAGCGGGGAGGGTGAGCCAGATGTCGACGGGGGGAGGATCCTGGGTCCGGATGATCCGGGGAGGGGAGGTGGAGTCCCGGCATCGGGTGGACGGGATCGTGGTGGGCCTGGCCGGCGGCCGGGAGGTGATGCTCGGAGAGGGCGACCTCCTCACCTACTGGCGCTCTTCGTTCAAGCCGTTCCAGGCCCTGCCGGTGGTGAAGGACGGGGCGGCGGCCCGCTTCGACTTCTCCGAGCGGGAGATCGCCCTGTGCTGCGCGTCCCATTCGGGCACCTCGGGGCACGTGGAGATCGTGGAGTCCATCCTGGATCGCATCGGCCGCTCGGCCGGGGATCTCTCCTGTGGCGCCGATCCGCCGCTGGACCGTGAGGCGGCACGACGTCTCGATCGCCGGGGGTCGGACTTCGGCGTCCTCCACAACAACTGCTCGGGGAAGCACGCCGGGATGCTGGCGGCCGCGGTCCACGCCGGCTGGCCCGTGGAGGGCTACGGCGACGTCGAGCACCCCCTCCAGGCCCGTATCCGCGACGAGCTGACCCGGTGGCTCGACGTGGACGCGGGACGCCTCACGTGGGGGGTGGACGGATGCGGGGTCCCCACCCCGTACCTCTCGCTCCGGCAGATGGCCCGGGCCTACGCCAGGCTGGCCCGGGCCTCCCGGGAGGAGGAAGCGGCGAGGCTGATTGTGACCGCGATGACGGGCCACCCCATCCTGGTGTCCGGCCGGGGGAGGCTCGTGGTGGACGTGGTCCGGGCGACGGAAGGACGGCTCCTGGTCAAGGAGGGGGCCGAGGGGGTGCTCTGCATGGCGGCTCCGGAGGCGGGATGGGGGATGGCGCTGAAGGTCAGGGACGGGGCGAAGCGGGCACGGGGGCCGGCGGCCGTGGCCGTGCTTCGCGAGCTCGGGCTCCTGGACGAGGGGGAGCTGGAGGAGCTGGAGAGCGTGGAGCGGCCGCCGTGGCTCAACACGGCGGGCCGGGAGATCGGCCGGACCGAGGCGGAGGTGGTGACCCGGGAGACCGTGCCGGCGCACCCCGTCGGAGGTGCCGCCCGGCGGTGAAGGCGGAGACCCGGGTCCCGATCCGGATCTCGGCCGCCCTGGGGGCGGGCGACGGGGAGGAGGTGCGCCGGGTCCTGGAGCGGGTGTCGGGGGAGGCGCCGGCTCGTGTCGTGGAGGAGGCCCTCCTCCAGGCGCACCTGTTCGTGGGCTTCCCCCCGGTCCTGGAGGCCTTCGCCGCCTGGCGGCGGGCGGACGGGACGCCGGGGTCCGGGCCGGACGACCGTCGGGTCGACCGACGGGATCCGGACCGGGTGACCGAGGACGGCCGGGCCACCTGTCGCCGGGTGTACGGACGGGCCTACCCCCGGCTCCGGTCCAACGTGGCCGGGCTCCACCCCGACCTGGACCGGTGGATGGTCCGGGACGGCTACGGGAAGGTGCTGGCCCGTCCCGGACTGGACCTGGCGGTGCGAGAGCTGTGTATCGTGGCCCTCCTGACGGGGGCCCGATGGCCGCGGCAGCTGCACTCCCATCTCCGGGGGGCCCTCCGGGTGGGGGCGTCCCCCGCGTCGGTGGAGGCGGCCCTGGAGGAGGGTCTGGAGGCCCTACGGCGGGCCGACCCGGGGACGGGCGACCTCGTCGGGGGTTGGGAGCGACGGGCCCGGGACCTGTGGGCCCGGGTCCGGGACGGCGGGGACGGGGCAGAGAGCGAGCCCCGGGACGATTCGACCATCTGAGGGGGGTGCCATGTTCGTCGATACAGCCACCATTCGCGTGGAGGGAGGCGCCGGCGGGTCCGGTGCGGACGCCTTCCGCCGGGAGAAGGGCGTGGCCAGGGGCGGCCCGTCCGGCGGCGACGGGGGCGACGGCGGCGACGTGATCCTGGTGGGTGATCCCAACCTGGAGACCCTCCTGGACTACAGGTACCGGGAGAAGTACACGGCCGGCCGGGCCGGACACGGGGAGGGAGGGAACCGGCGGGGAGCCGACGGGGAGGACCTGGAGCTGCCCGTCCCGCTGGGCACCGTGGTTCGGGACGCCGGGACGGGCGAGCGCCTGGGCGAGATCCTTCGCGAGGGTCAGCGGCTGGTGGTGGCCCGCGGCGGAGAGGGGGGGCGGGGCAACGCCTCCTTCGCCACCCCGACCCGTCAGGCCCCCCGCACCTGGGAGCCCGGGGAGTGGGGGGAGGAGCGTCGCGTCACCCTGGAGCTGAAGCTCATCGCCGACGTGGGCCTGGTGGGGGAGCCCAACGCCGGCAAGTCCACCCTCCTCTCGGCCGTCTCCGCCGCCAGACCGGACGTGGCCGACTATCCCTTCACCACCCTCCAGCCGAACCTGGGGGTGCTCCAGCTCTCCGATGCCCGCAGCTTCGTGGTGGCCGACATCCCCGGGATCATCCTGGGGGCCCACGAGGGGAAGGGGCTGGGGACCCAGTTCCTCCGGCACATCGAGCGCACCCGGACCCTGGCGCTCCTCATCCCCTGGAGCGACGAGGACCCCCAGGCCACCTACGACCTCCTCCGGTCCGAGCTCCTGTCCCACGACCGGGCGCTGGCGCTCCTCCCCCACTGCGTGGTGTTCAGCAAGTCCGATCTGGTGCCCCAGGGCACGGCGGTCCCGTCCATCGAGGCGCCGGAGGCCTGGGGCGTCTTCTCCGTCTCGGCCGTCACCGGCCAGGGCCTGTCCGAGCTGAAGGAAGGGCTCTGGTCCCGGGTCCGGGAGGAGCGCGAGGCCGCCGGGACGGGCGCCGACGTGGACGGGGCGGACTCCCGATCCGGGCCGGGCGAAGTCACGGACCGGAGGTTCCCGGAGCTCCAGGAGTGGGCCCCCTGAACCGGACGGAGGAGGGCCGGTCGCCGCGGCCGGGGGAGCGGGAGATCCGAGCGGCGCTGGCCGTCTCGGAGGTCGACGGGCTGGGGCCCCGACGGCTCCACGAGCTCTACCGGCGCTTCGGGTCCTTCGCCGCGATCCTGCACGCGGCCCGTGCCGGCGATCCGGAGCTGCGGGCCGCGCTGGGCGGGAAGCGGGCCGCCCGACTCGCCGGGGCCGTCCCCGCACCGGCCCGCCGGCTCCGGATCCTCCGGGAGGACGGGATCCAGGTGGTGGTGAGGGGATCCGGCGACTACCCGGAGCGCCTGCTCCACCTGCACGATCCGCCGCCGCTCCTCTATCTCATGGGTCGCCGCCGCGCCCTGGATCCTCCGGCGGTGGCCGTGGTCGGGACCCGGCGGGCCACCGAGTACGGCCGGCGGGTGGCCCGGGACCTGGCCGGGGCCCTGGCCGGCGCCGGGGTGTGCGTGATCAGCGGGATGGCCCGGGGGATCGACGCCCGGGCCCACGAGGGGGCCCTGGACGCAGGCGGCCGCACCCTCGGGGTGCTGGGGTCGGGCCTGGAGCATCGCTATCCGGCGGCCAATCGAAGGCTCTACGACCGGATGGAACGCTCGGGTCTCCTGGCGAGCGAGTTCCCTCCCTCCCAGGCCCCGCAGCGGGGCTTCTTTCCCCGCCGCAACCGGATCATCGCAGCCCTGGCCCGGGCGGTGGTGGTGGTCCAGGCCGGTCGTCCCAGCGGCGCCCTGAACACCGTGACCCACGCCCTGGACCTGGGCCGGGAGGTCCTGGCCGTGCCTGGACCCGTGGGCCTCCCGGCCAGCGAGGGCGTCCACGCCCTCCTGCGGGAGGGGGCGGGCCTGGCCGCCGAGCCCGCCGACGTCCTGGAGGTCCTGGGCTGGCCGTCGGACGCCGCCCCGGCGGGGACGGATGCGGCGGGAGGCGCGTCCGCCGGCCGCAGCGGGGCGTCGGCTCCCGGCGGCGACGGCGAGGCCTGGGACGCGGCCCGGGCGGCGCTGGACGAGGGCCCCCGGAGCGTGGAGGAGCTGAGCGCGGCGACCTCGCTGCCCGTCCCGGCGCTCCTGGCCCGTCTCACCTGCTGGGAGCTGGACGGACGGGTGGAGGCGGCGGAGGGTGGACGGTACGCCGCCCGGCGACGGCCCGTCGGGGAGATGGGGCCGGGGACCGCCGACCGATGACCGGCGCGGAGGGGGAGCCGGCGGGCCTCGGGCTGTATCTCCACGTACCCTTCTGCGCCCATCGCTGCCACTACTGCGACTACGCCGTCCACGCCTCGGCCCGACCTCCCGTCGGGGCCTGGCTCGAGGCCGTGGAGCGGGAGCTGGAGCTCCGGTTCCGGGCCGAGGGATGGTCCTCGCCGCCGGGTCCGCCTCGCCTGGCGACCGTCTACGTGGGCGGGGGGACGCCGTCGGCGCTCGGCGCCGGAGGGATGGAGCGCCTGGCCGAGGTCCTGGCCTCGCGGTTCGACGCCGGACCGGTAGGGGAGTGGACCGTGGAGGCCAATCCCGAGGACGTGGACCGGACGACGGTCCGCCGGTGGCTCCGGGCGGGCGTGACGCGGATCACCCTGGGGGTCCAGTCCTTCGACGGCCGGGCGCTCAGATGGCTGGGGCGACTCCACGACCCGTCGGACGCCCGCCGCGCGGTGGAGACGGTGAGGGAGGCCGAGCCGGAGAGCCTGGGGATCGACCTCCTCTACGGCCTCCCGGAACGACTGGAACGTCACTGGGAGGAGGACCTGGAGCGGGTCCGGGAGCTGGAGATCCCCCACGTGACCCTCTACGGCCTCTCGGCGGAGGACGGGACGCCCCTGGGCCGCTGGGCCAGGGCGGGGCGTTCCGCGCCCGCCGGCGAGGCGTCGAAGGCCAGGGACTTCCTCCGGGCCTCCCGGCTCCTCCGTGCCGGGGGCTGGGAGCACTACGAGGTGACCGGGCTGGCCCTTCCGGGCAACCGGTCCCGCCACAACCTCCGGTACTGGAACGGGGAGCCGACCCTGGGCCTCGGGCCGTCGGCCCATTCGTTCCTCCCCCCCCGCCGGTCCTGGAACGTGGCCGACTGGCACGAGTATCGGAAGTGCATCGCCGGGGGCGGCAGCCCCGTGGAGGGCCGGGAGCGGCCGTCGGGCTCCGAGCGCAGGGCGGAACGGATCTGGCTCCGGCTTCGCACGCGGGACGGGATCGACGGCCCCCTCGCCCGACGTCTCCGCGACGCCGGACCAGAGCTCGTCGGACGGCTGGTGGAGGAGGGGTGGCTCCAGGACGAGACCGCCGCGGTGGCAGCGACGCCGGAAGGATGGCTCCGGCTGGATGACCTGGCCGCCGCCCTGGCCTCCGTCCTCGACCGGACGACGTCCACCTCGACGCCCGGCCCCCGCCGGACGAGCCGACCTCGAGAGAACGACAGGAGAGACGCGATTCGCTGATGCCCGAAGATTACTACGACCGCCTCGGTATCTCGCGGGACGCGAGCTCCGAGGAGATCAAGAAGGCCTACCGGAAGAAGGCCATGAAGTACCATCCGGATCAGAGCGACGATCCGGAGGCCGAGGAGAAGTTCAAGGCGGTCACCGAGGCCTACGAGGTGCTCCGCGACCCCGAGAAGCGGAAGGTCTACGACCGCTACGGCGAGGAAGGCCTCAAGCGCACGGCCGGCGCGGGTGCCGGGGGCCGGGGAGGAGGGTTCTCCGGCGGCGGGTTCGGCGGCTTCGACTTCTCGGACGCCTTCGAGGTCTTCATGCAGGAGTTCGGCATGGGGTCGGGCTTCGGCCAGTCGGGCTCGAGGCGCCGCGCGAAGAAGGGACAGGACCACAAGGTCCGGATCGGCCTGACCCTGGCCGAAGCCGCACGGGGCGCGGAGAAGGAGATCACCGTACGCCGTCTGGAGGAGTGCGAGCGGTGCGGCGGGAGCGGGGCCGAGCCCGGGACCTCGCCCACCCGCTGCTCCACCTGCGACGGCAGGGGTCAGGTCCGCCAGGCCCGGCAGTCCATGCTGGGCCAGTTCGTCAGCGTCCGGCCGTGCCCCGACTGCCGGGGTGAGGGCCAGGAGATCCGGAATCCCTGTGAGGAGTGCAGGGGGGAGGGTCGGGTGCGGAAGAAGCGGACCCTCACCGTGGAGGTCCCCGCCGGCGTCTCCTCGGAGGACTACCTGAAGCTCCGGGGCCGGGGGAGCGTGGGGCGCGACGGCGGTCGCAGGGGCGACCTGGCGGTGGAGATCCACGTGGAGGACGACCCCCGGTTCGAGCGGCGCGGGGACGACCTGGTCCACGAGCTGGCCCTCACCTTCAGCCAGGCCGCCCTGGGGACCGAGACCAGCGTCCCGACCCTCGACGGCGAGGCCCGCCTGGAGGTCCCGGCGGGGATCCAGAGCGGCCAGGCCCTGCGGCTGAACGGGAAGGGGGTACCCCACCTCCGGAGCTCCGGCCGCGGCGACCTGCTGGTCCGTGTCCGGGTGTGGACACCCACCGACCTGGACGGGCGCCAGCGGGAGCTCCTGGCGGAGCTCGCCGAGGTCGAGGAGGAGCCCCCGACGCCGGAGGCCCGCGGGGAGGGCCTCTGGGACCGGGTGAAGAAGGCGTTCACGGCCTGACTGCCGCTGCTCTGGTAGTGACAGCGATAAACCGGGTACACGCTGAGTGAGTCTAGATCCCTCCTGAACATCTACTAATACCCTCCGCTTCGGCTCTCAGGATTTCGCTGTGCTTTTTGTTCACCTCGATTCGACTGAGGCGGGTTGAATCGTAGGGGGTTCCGTCCGGGAAGGATGCGACGATGGTGTCCTCCGCCAGATGCTTCAGGTCGACCCGGTACGCCACGCTATCTCCGCAGGTGATCTCCACGGTTGCCTGGTTCGGGCTGACCGGCTCCGTGTTGGCTAGCTCGTAGAGATGCGGCCCCAGGGCTGTGGTGCCCTCTATCTTGTATGCGTCGGTACGCTGGAGCTTGAAGTACCAGTTGGCCGTTCGCTCTGCCCTGAAGAAGCCGTCGAATGGCTTGAAGTCCGTTGCCTCTTCTAGGGTGTGGTACATTGCGGCTTGGCATCCTGCTGAGAGTACAGCAACCCCAACAAGGGTAGAGCCGGCGAGGAGTAAGACCAGCGTTCGTGCCCTCATCTGTTTGCCCCTAACAGTGGCGTCTCCGGTGAGCAACCGGGTGAATGTACACACCTTACAGTAGGTGCTTGTCCCCTCACAACCCGCATATGTGAACGGTCTCGCACGCAGGGTTAGGTTCGAGTTACCCTTTGGGTAGGATACGAGGCTTGGGTCCCACCCACGGTGGCCTACCGGGCGTTGCGGCCAGCTCGTTTTCCAGCAGCAGGTCTGAGAGGTTCCGGCCGTCCACCTCCATCTCGCCGATTAGGCGGCTTGACTTTCCGCGCTCGGCGCTGACGGCGTGAACATGGTCGGCCGCTTCGAGGGCGCTACGAACTGCTTCTTCCGCTCCTAGCACCCCCAGCGTGCCTGTTCTTCAGGGGCGTCGATTCGGGCCAGCCGTATCGGGCTGTCCACCCCCTCCAGCCGGAGCGGGTCAGCGTCCGGAGCCGGGACCTCCCCGACGTACACCTCATACCGAGCCGGACCGGACCATGTCGGTGGACCACCACTAGACGGCGGCCGCTAGGAGGGGGAGGGCGAGGATGCTGGTGGTTCTCGCATCTGACTGCTGACTGGTTGTTCCGCTTTTCCTATGAGTGCTCGCTCTCTCCCAATGAGCGAATCAAGCGCCGAGGACCTCTCCTCGCCTAGGCTACATTCGGCCGATAGGTTGCGACTGACTAGTAGCGAGCTCGTTCTTGAGCGAGAACAGGAGAGTGAAGGGATGAAGGTGTCAGAGGCTGTTGAGTATATGACCGTAGCCTACCTGCGGCGGGTAATTGACAGCTTCACGAAGGACTTTCCTAAACCAGGAGAAGAACGCGCTCGGGAGATCATCGTCCAGAATACGGACGAGCTCACCGATATCAATCGTATCGAGAGAAAGCTTACAGGCTCCGATCTTCCGTATTCCACTCGGATCCTCCAGCACAATGTTCTCGAAGCCCTGCTGGACTATCCGGAACGTATGGAATCCGAAGGGACCATTGTGGACGACGTAATCGGTCTTGAAGAGGAAATCCTCCAAGAGGCTGAGAATTCAGAGAGTCTCCAGTACGAGGACGAGCCGTCCCTAGAAATCCTTCGGGAGGTCCTTGATGTGGCAGTTGCGGACGACGAGGTAACGCGGGAAGAGCTTTCATTGATCCACCGACTACGTAAGAAGCTGGGGATTCAGGAACGCAGCAAGCAGATCCTACTGGCTCAGCTAAATCACTTCCCCCGTGCAGGGAACGAGATTCACACTCCCTCCGAGCTGTCGGGTGTGCTAAATGAGCTTCAGAAGCTTGGTGTGGTTTTCTACTGCAATCGTCTTGAGGGGGGAGTCTACCTAATACCTGAGGAAATCGTCCCTGGGGTGAAAAAAGCCCTTGGTATTGAAATGAGTGAGAAGCCGTGGCGGCTTCTACTCTCAAATCTGACGGTTGACCACCTAAGCACGATTCTTCGCGAGCACGGTCTCCCTGGATACCCGGGCGATCGTCGGAAGGAGGATCAGATCCAGTGGATTGTTCACTCCGGTATTCAACCGTCGGAGGCTCTGGGTTGTCTCACAACCACCGACCTCTACGAGATCCTCGACGGGTTGGCCGGAGCCACAGTCAGCGGCACCAAGGAGGAGCGGATACAGCGTATTATCGACTACTTCGTCAATCTCGTCATCAAGGATGTGCCAGAAGAAGCGTCCCCGGCGGAGCGCTACTACGAGTACTTGGTTGAACTAGCGCACCGGGACCGAGAAAGCCTACTAGCAAACGAGGTGATCTCAAAGGACCGTGATATGGATGCCGCCTTCGAGGATGGGACCAGTTACCTGTTTGAGGAGCGGCTTGGCCTGAAGCTCTTGGAGATGTCAGGGTCGGATCACCCGGATGGTTCGCTGGAGATGAACGGCGGTGATCTTCTCATGTGGGACACCAAGAGCAAGGAGGACCAATATCGGTTTCCCAAGAGCCACGTCCGTCAGTTCAAACGGTACATCCGCGATTCCGGACGCCGGGTGTCAGTATTCCTTATCATTGTTCCAGATATAGAGGAGGGGGCTGAGACCCGAGCAGATCTCCTAAAGGCCGAGTCAAGCCATGACACCGATGTTGCTCTAGTCACGGCTGAGGATCTCAAGTGGCTGGCTGAGGAGTGGCAGGAGCGTACCGCCGAGGACAAGTTCGATCCCGAGGTCTTCAACACCACTGGCGTCCTAACGCGGAGTAAGCTTGAGCAGCGGATGAAGTTGTTCCTTTAGGTCGAGGGAGGAAAAGGCCAGCGAAATCAGAGGAGGGAGCTATGGCGCTGACAAGCTGCAAAGAATGCGAGCACGAAGTCTCAGTGGAGGCTCCCTTGTGTCCAGCCTGCGGAACGCCAAACCCCGCTGCGGATTACCGAGGGCAGAGCAACTGGAGAGAATTAGCAGGTCCGTCGTTCGGTCGTCTGACGTGGTCCACTTTTACGGGCGTGCTCCTCTGGTCGGTTCTACCATTCCTAGCCTGGGGCATCTGGATGATGATTGTCGGTGCTGCGCTCCTAGGAAGCTGAGTGGGGGGGCGTAGCGGGAGAACCTCACGGGCAGTGGAGGTCACAGAGCAGTTGTCCCACAGAGGCGCAGTCTGAACGTCCGTAACACTACTCACCGTAACAACGCGCCCCGTGTTCAGCCAACGTAAGCCGGTGTCTGAAACGGAGGCTTCGGTTCACCGAAAGTTGAGATATTTTGAAAGTCTCAGGTGATTAAAATTCGAGCTTGTAAACTTTTCCTCGCTGCGTTCACTGTTGCTTTCTTCGTTCCGACCGCGTCGGCCGGTCAGCCGTCAGATTTTTCTCAGGTGTATAAAGAAGCCGAATCGTCGATTGTCCAGGTGCAAGCGGGCCTCTCCCGCGGTACCGGCTTCTTGGTTGGCCCCGACCACCTGATTGTCACGAACGACCATGTCGTTTCCGGGTCTAGGGAGGTCAGCGTCATCCTGCCCCGGCCCCGGCCGGACAGTGGTCCCACTACACGGGTCCCAGCCACGGTGGCGGCGAGCAATCGCGACCGCGACCTCGCTGTGCTTCGAATTAATCCGGACCAGTGTCTGGGCTGCCAACCTCTCTTATTGGCGGAAGAGCCTCCCGAGCCGGGAACGCGAGTTGCCGCGATGGGGTTCCCTCTGTCTCATCCGCTGACGATCACCTCTGGAATCGTTGCGGCAATTCGGGAGGGAGCGATCATTTCTGATGTGAGTCTCAATACTGGGAACAGCGGCGGACCGTTACTCTCCTTGGATGGGCGGGTTGTTGGCGTGAATACCTTCCGCGCGGGCCAACCTGGAGAGGCCACGAATATTTCAGGATCTCTTCTAGTCTCTCAGGTTAGGCCTCTTCTTAAGCAGGCTAGAGAGGCTCCGCTACCTGAAGAAGATACTCTCCCGGTGGTGCCCTCGGAGGTCTACCGAATTTCAGATCTCCGGAAGGCAGCCAGCTCCGTCGACACCAGTGGCTATGAAGAGGCTATGGCGGTACGCAGTGGCGGAGGATTTCAGTTTAGAGTGTCCACGCCGGTTGCCCCCTTCGTGGAGGCCCTTAGAATGGGAGCCAAGCGAGAGAAGCGTGAGCAAAAGGAGAGGATGGTACCGGTAGATAGGCTGTATTCCTCTCGAACCTCCTATCGGAGCTGGCAGAGGTTCGTGGGCAACCGGACAATCCCGCTGATAGCGATCGAAGTGATACCCAAAACAAGCGAAACCACCGGCAGCATTTTCGAGCGGGCATTTTCGGAAGCGTTAATCGGAGTTCAAGGGCAAGCTGATCTGGCGTTTGAGGGGGACGTAGGCTCCGTCCGGCTTTTCAGAAACGGAAAACTCGTGCGACCCGTGGTCGGTGGCGTGCACTTCAATGAGGTGTTTATCGACAATCCCGCGATAAGTCTCGCGGACGTTGCAGGCCAGGGATACTATGCCTACCGGCCGGAGGTCTTCCGCCCCGATTCGAGTGGAATGCCTCCCAGCATCGTTGTCTGGGTTACCGACCTGATGGCAGGGGGGATGAGTCTCGCCACACGATTCGAGTTGCCGCCCAAGCTAGTTGCGCGGGCTTGGAACGACTTTGAGCAGTTCTATTCAGCCGTTGAGCCCGACCAGCCCTTCATCCGCGCCGAGCCGGAACTGTTTCAGAGCTGGTGCGATAATCGGGAGCGATGGCCCAGCAGCTGGCCTATGTCAATCGAGTCCGGGCCGTGTAAAAATCTGTGATTGCACCTGGTCATCCGAGCTTTTTCGTGAGTGACACCGATAGGCCGTGTCCGACGAGGGTGCGAGGAACGATCTGCCTGCCAGGGGGGAAGGGCAATGCATGACACGGCCGTGACACGTCGCCCCCGAGAACGTACAAACATCTACAGGAATCGAGGAACGTTGGAAAGGGAAATCCCCGTCTACACTAGGGTTTATAGACGTATGTAATCAACGCCAGAGAGGCTTAACCAAGAAGGCGTTCACGGCGTAAGAAGGCGCCGGATCTGCAGGTCGCGGCCGCGCCACCCCTCGGGGGTTTGCTCCACCGTCCTCCGGTCCCTCGGCGTCAGAACACGAACCAGATCAGGCTCCCCAGGATCAGGGTGAGCAGGGTCCAGGCGGCCAGTGCGAGGCGGGTGGCCTTTCGTGCCCGCTGGGCCTCCCACCACCGGGTGGGACGCAGCCCGTGCAGGAGGAAGGTGGCCACGCTGGAGAGGTTCAGGCCCACCAGGTTGGTGGCGGTGAGGATGAAGCCGCCCATGGCCAGCCCGGGGCGGCCGGCGCCCAGGAGCAGGCCGCCGGTGACCAGCGGCGGGACCAGGGCCACCGCCACCATCACACCGATGACGGCCTCGGCGGTACCGGCGGTGAAGGCCAGGGTGCCGGCGGCACCGGCCGCCACGGCGAGACCGAGATCGGCCAGCTCGACCTCGGTCCGGGCGGCGATCCCGGGGAGGGTGGGATCCACGCCCACCAGCGCCCCCATGGCGACGCTGACCAGGAGTGCCGCCACCAGCCCCGCCGCGGAGGTCAGCACCGCCCGGCTCCCCAGCGTGAGGTCGGCCAGGGTCGTGGCCAGGCCCAGGGCGATGACGGGGCCCAGCAGCGGCGCGATGACCATGGCGCCGATGACCACCGCCACCTCGTCGGTGAGGAGGCCGAAGCCGCAGACCAGGGCCGAGAGGGCGGTGAGGATCAGGTAGACCCCGTCGGTCTCGGCGCTGTCGGAGAGACGGGCGTGGAGCTCCTCCCGGCTCACCCTCCCTCGGGTGGCCCCGCCGTCCTCGTCCTCCTCGCCGGGATGGTCGCCGTCGTCCTCCGTCTCCTCGGGCCGGGGGAGGGCGGCCTCCACCGGCAGGAGCATGATCCGGAATCCCTCCCGGTCGCCGAAGCGGGTCTCCAGCTCCTCCAGCAGCCCCTCCACCCGGTCGGCGTCCACCAGGAGACGGAGGCGTCCCTGTTCTCCGGGGGCGGAGTCCGCCCACCCGTCCACCGCGCCGTGCTCCTCGACGAGCTCGTCGGCCAGCCGAGGGAGGTCCTCGTCTCCGCCGGACTCCTTTCCCACGGCGGCGTCCACCAGGCGGAGCGCCATCTACCGGCCCTTCCGCGGGGTGGAGCCGCTCCGCCCGGGTCCGGGTCCGGTGCTCAGCTCAGGCTCCCTCCGCCAGGGCTCCGGCCGGGGCGGCCTCGGAGAGCAGCCCGTAGAGCTGGCGGAGGCCCTCCTCGGGATCGTCTCCCAGGTCGACGTGGAGGACGGGCCTGTCCCGCTCGGCCAGGGCCCGGAGGTCGCCCTCCGCCTGGGCCCGGTGGAGCCGGGAGAAGCCGTGCCCCTCGCCCGGGATCGGTACGTCCTCGCCCTCGGTGGCGGTGAGGACCAGGAACCTCCCGGTGGGAGGCCCTCCCTTGTGGAGCTGTCCCGTGGAGTGGAGGTAGCGGGGGCCGAATTCCGCCGTGGTGGCGGCGCCGGTGCGCTCCCGGATCCGCCGCCGGAGCCCCCGGAGGGCCTCGTTCCGCTCCCGGGTCGGGGCCAGGTAGACAAGGAGGGCTACGTAGTCGCCCGCCCCGGTCCCGTCGAGGAACCGGGCGATGGAGACGTCCGGGCCCTCCGGCGGGGCGCCGTCCCCGGAGGGATCCCTCACGGACAGCCCCCCGTCGCCCGCCGCGGCCCCCGGCTCTCCGGGGCCCTCCTCCAGGAGGCGGGCCGTGATCTCCTTGGCCCACCGCACGTCGGGCTCGTCGAAGGGGTTCACCCCCAGGACCCGGCCCGCCGCGGCCACCGCGATCTCCCACCGGACGAACTCGCCTCCCACGGCGTAGCGATCGGACAGCTCCAGGCGGATCACAGGATGGCCCGCCCGCTCCAGCCTCTCCAGGCGCCGGGTCACGTCCAGGTCCTCGCTCCCGGCGCTCCGGATCTGCACGAACGCCCGGTCGTCGCCGTAGGCGTCCGGCGACTCCACCTCCCGTGCCACCACGGGGATCAGCCCCCGGCCCGCCTTCCCGGTGCTCTCCGCCAGGAGCTGTCGGAGCCATCCGGCCAGGGGGCGGAGCTCCCGGGAGGGGAGGAGGGTGACCTTGTCCCGGCCGTGCCCGGCCAGGAGGCCCAGGGCCACGCCCAGCCGGACGGCCGGGTTGGACCCGGCGGGTACGGGCGCCCCGCACCGCCGGAGCATCCGGGAGGCCCCGGCCAGGATCCGGGCGACGTCCACGCCCAGGAGCGCCATGGGGATCAGCCCGAAGTAGGTGAGGGCGGAGAACCGGCCGCCCACGTCCTCCGGATTCAGGAAGCGACGTCGGAATCCCTCCTCCTCGGCCTCCCGGGCCAGCGGGGTCCCGGGATCGGTGATGGCCACGAACCGGTCGCCGGGATCGCCGTCCACCGCCCCGGCCACAAGCTGGCGGTAGTGCCGGTACAGGCTCACGGTCTCCACCGTCGTTCCCGACTTGCTGGCCACCACGAACAGCGTCCGGGAGGGATCGATCTCCCGGTCCATCCGTCGGATCGCCGCGGGCGCCGTGTCGTCCAGCACCCGGAGCTCGGGCCGATCCTCCCCGGGACCGAAGAGGGCGGTGCAGGTCCGGGCGCACTCGGAGCTCCCCCCCATCCCCAGCACCAGCACCCGGGTGAACTCCGGCGGGCGGATCCCGTCGGCGAAGGCCTGGATCTCCTCCACCTTCTCCCGGAACCGGTCCGGGGCCTCCAGCCATCCCAGCCTCCGTACGATGGCTTCCCTCACCTCCGGCTCCCGGCTCCACAGCGAGCCGTCCCGGCCGAAGAGCCGCTCTCCGAACCGGCGCTGGTTCAGCGACGAGAGGGCGCCCTCCAGGGGCACGTCGTCGGCCAGGGCGATGCTCTGGGTGGCGCCGTCGGCCCCCGGGGCGTCGGCGACGCGCTCGGCGAGCTTCCCCATGAGCCGGTCGTACGGGTCGATGAACTTCTGGACGCCCTCGTCCTCCAGCTGGGCGGTCACGTGCGCGAAGTCCACGCCGGCCTCGGAGAGCCGCTCCATGACCTCCCGGGAAGCCTCCATCCCGTCGGCCACGGTCTCCTCCACGCGTCCGTGGTCGTCGAAGGCGGCGATGGTCCGCTCCGGGAGCGTGTTCACCGTGTCGGGGCCGATGAGGGGCTCGACGTACTTCACGTCGGAGTAGAGGGGGTCCTTGGTGCTCGTGCTGGCCCAGAGCATCCGCTGCACCCGGGCGCCCTCGGCCTCCAGCCGGCCCCATCGCTCCCCGTCGAACAGCTCCCGGAAACGGCCGTAGGCCAGCTTCGCGTTGGCCACCGCGGCCCGGCCCAGGAGCTCCTCGGGCGAGGCCCCGTCCCCCTCGCCCGTCGGTCGGATCCGATGGCCCAGGATCCGGTCAACCAGCACGTCGATGCGGCTCAGGAAGAAGCTGGCCACCGAGGCCACGTCGTCCACCGTCCGCCCCTCCTCCAGCCGCCGCTCCAGGGCCCGGATGTACGCCCGGGCCACGGCCTCGTAGCTCTCGATGGAGAAGAGGAGGGTGACGTTGATGTTCACGCCCCGGTACAGGCACTCCTCGATGGCCGGGACGCCGGCGTCGGTGCCGGGGATCTTGATGAAGACGTTGGGCCGGTCCACGGCGGCGTCCAGGCGGCAGGCCTCCTCCACGGTGCCGGCGGTGTCGTGGGCCAGGTAGGGGGACACCTCGAGGCTCACGTAGCCGTCCTCGCCGTCGGAGTCGTCGTAGACGGGCCGGAGGACGTCACAGGCGTCCCGGATGTCGGCCACCACCAGGGCCTCGTAGATCTCCGTCACGCTCCGGCCTCCGGCGGCCATCTCCCGGATGTCGTCGTCGTAGTCGGTGCTCCGGGTGATGGCCTTGTGGAAGATGGCCGGGTTCGAGGTCACGCCCCGGAGCCCCTCCTCCCGGACCCGGCGCTCCAGCTCCCCGCTCTCGATCTTCCCGCGGGTGAGGTTGTCCAGCCAGTAGCTCTGGCCGTACTCGAGCAGCTCCAGTAATGGCTTCATGATTCCCGTCGTTTGCCCTCGTCGTTCACGTGCTCCTGCTCTGCCCGCGCGTACTCGCTCTCCACCCGCCGGAGCTTCTCCAGCCGGCGTCGGTGGCGGGGCTCCCCGGTGAATTCGGCGCCCATGAAGGCCCGGACCACGGACCGGGCCAGCTCGACGCCGATGACGCGCTCGCCCAGGCAGAGGACGTTCATGTCGTCGTGCTCCACCCCCTGGGCCGCCGAGTAGGTGTCGTGGCACACGCCGGCGCGGATGCCGGGCACCTTGTTGGCCACGACGGACACGCCCACGGCGCTCCCGCAGACCAGGACCCCGCGGTCCGCCCGGTCCGAGGTCACCGCCTCGGCCACCGCCCGGGCGTAATCGGGATAGTCCACCGATTCCTCCGAGTCCGTACCCAGGTCCAGGACCTGGTGTCCCATCTCCCGCAGCAGCTCCGCCAGCAGCTCCTTGTAGCGGTATCCCGCGTGGTCCGCTCCCACCGCCACCCTCACGACGCGCCCTCCAGCAGGGCCCGGGCCCGCTCGACCACCCGGTCGGCGGTGAACCCGTAGCGGCGGAAGTTCTCCTCGGCCGGGGCGCTGGCGCCGAACCGGTCGATCCCGAGGATGTCGCCGGCCTCGCCCACCCACTCTCCCCATCCCTGGGTGGCGCCGGCCTCCACGGCCAGCCGGGCCCTCACGCCGGGTGGCAGGACCCGGTCCCGGTACGTCCGGGGCTGCTCGCGGAACAGCTCCCAGCTCGGGATGCTCACCGCCCGGGCGCGGATCCCCTCCCCCCGGAGGCGCCGCCCGGCCTCCACGACCAGCTGGACCTCCGAGCCCGTGGCCAGGAGGATCAGGTCCGGCCGGTCCCCCTCGTCGCCGTCCTCCAGGACGTAGGCGCCCCGGCGGAGGCCGTCGGCGGAGGCCACGAGGTCGCGATCGAACACGGGGAGCCCCTGACGGGTGAGGATCAGCATGGTGGGGCCGTCGTCGTGCTCCATGGCCACCCGCCAGGCGGCGGCCACCTCGGCGGCGTCGGCGGGCCGGATCACCCGCACCCCCGGCATGGCCCGGAAGGAGGCCAGGTGCTCCACCGGCTGGTGGGTGGGCCCGTCCTCGCCCAGGCCGATGGAGTCGTGGGTGAGGACGTAGATCACCGGCAGCCCCATCATGGCCGCCAGCCGGATGGAGGGCCGGGCGTAGTCGGTGAAGACGAAGAAGGTCCCGGCGTACGGCCGGACCCCGCCGTGGAGGGCCATCCCGGAGGACGCGCCGCACATGACGTGCTCCCGGACCCCCCAGTGGACGTAGCGCCCGGCGGGGTTCTCCCGGCTGAAGACCTCGACGCCGTCGAACATCGTCTTGTTCGACCCGGTGAGATCGGCGCTCCCCCCCACCAGCCACGGGACGTCCCCGGCGAAGGCGTCCAGCACGGCCCCGGAGGCCGCCCGAGTGGCCATGGGGCCCTCCTCCGGGGAGAAGGAGGGGAAGGCGTCGTCCCATCCCTCCGGCAGCCGCCCCTCCAGGGCGTCGTGGAAGCCGGCGGCGGGCTCCGGGTGCTCGCCGGCGTAGCGCTCCAGCCGATCCCGCCACTCCGCCTCCAGTCGCCGGCCCCGCTCGGCCGCCCGCGACATGTGCTCCCGGGCCCGGTCGGGGACCAGGAACGTCTCCTCCTCCGGCCATCCGTAGAAGCGCTTGGTGGCCCGGATCTCCTCCTCTCCCAGGGGGGCGCCGTGGGCGGCCGCCGTGTCCTGTTTGTTCGGGGCGCCCCAGGCGATGTGGGTCCGCAGCACCAGCAGCGAGGGACGGTCCGTCTCCTCCTCCGCCCGCGTGAAGGCGTCGTCCAGCGCCACCAGGTCGTTGCCCGCCTCGCCCAGCTCCTGCACGTGCCAGCCGTAGGCGCGGAAGCGGCCCGCCACGTCCTCGGTGTAGGCCAGGTCGGTGTCGCCGTCGATGGTGATGTGGTTGTCGTCGTAGAGCCAGACGAGCTTGCCCAGGCCCAGGTGGCCGGCCAGGGATGCGGCCTCGTGGGATGCGCCCTCCATGAGGTCGCCGTCGCTGCAGATGGCGTAGGTCCGGTGGTCCACGATCCGGTGTCCGGGCCGGTTGAACCGGGCCGCCAGGTGGGCCTCGGCCATGGCCATCCCCACGGAGTTCATGGCACCCTGACCCAGGGGACCGGTAGTGGTCTCCACCCCCGGGGTCTCGTGCGCTTCCGGGTGCCCGGGGGTCATGCTCCCCCACTGGCGGAAGTCCCGGAGCTCCTCCAGGGGCAGGTCGTAGCCCGACAGATGGAGCAGCGCGTACTGGAGCATGGAGGCGTGACCCGCCGACAGCACGAACCGATCCCGGTCGAACCAGTCGGGGTTCGCCGGGTTGTGCCGCCGGTGCCGATGCCAGAGGACGTAGGCCGCCGGCGCCAGGGCCATGGGCGTGCCGGGATGGCCGGAATCGGCCGCCTGCACGGCGTCCATGGCCAGCGTCCGGATGGTCGCGACGGCCAGCTCGGCGTCGGACATAGCGTCCAGGGAGGGGACGGCCGGCCGGCGGTCGGAGAGTGTACTGTCGGGCGATGATGTCATGGTCGTGAGGTCCGGGTTCTGGTCGACGCTGGGCCGTCTCGACCCGGGCTCGGGACCGCCGCCGTGGCGTCCCGTGGGGGTCGGAGGACGGGGCCGCCCCGCGGCGAACGCGCCCCCTCGGTGGCTGGCGTGAAACGTGCTCCTCCAGCACCGTGAGAGAAAGGTCCGCCGGGGTCCGCGGTGGCCCGCTCCCCGAACCTTTCGTTCGTCGAGGCCGTTCGCCAGTGCCGACGCTCCGGTCATGAGCTCCGTCCCCACCCTCTTCCACTCCGAGCTCGGGAGCGCCCTGGAGGCCGACGTCCCCTCGGTCCGGCTCGGGCCGGACGAGGCCGACCACGCCCGGGCCCTCCGTCTCCGGGAGGGCGACCCGGTGCGCCTCACCGACGGCCGCGGGCGCCTGTGGGCCGGCACCTTCGCTCGCCCGGAGGACGGCGCGGCGGCCGTGCGCCTCGAGGAGCCCGTGAGCGGCCCTCCGTCGCTGGCCGCGGAGCTGGCCTTCGGGATCGCCGGCAAGGATCGGACGCTGTGGCTGGTCGAGAAAGCCGTGGAGATGGGGGCGGCGGCGCTCCAGCCGGTGGAGTGCGAGCGCTCGCAGTCGGTGGCCGACGCCGGCCGCTCCGAGGCGTTCTGGGACAGGGCCCGGCGCCGCATGGTCGCGGCCCTGAAGCAGTGCGGCGGTTCCCGGCTCCCGGAGATCCGGCCCGTGAAGACCATGGAGGAGTATATCCAGGCCCGGGAGAGCTGGCCCGGGCCGGCGGTGGTGCTCCGGCGAGGCACGCCGACCACCCTCCGGAGTCGACTCTCCGGCTGGACCGGTCGGAACCCGGCCTGCATCCTGCTCGGTCCGGAGGGCGGGCTCACGCCCGGCGAGGCCACGGCGGCGGAGTCCGCCGGGTGGCTCCCGGCGGCCCTGGGCCCCCGCGTCCTCCGCTTCGAGACGGCCGCGGTGGCCGCCCTGGCGGTGGCCGCCCAGGAGCGCGCCGGCTCCCTTCGGGGGGAGGTCCGGACGGCCGCAGAGGAGGTCGGAAGGGATTCGTCCTCCGGATCCCCGGGCCCGGAACGTCCACGAAACGGAGGGGAGTAGAGCCATGACGCAGGAGTGTCTGTTCTGTCGCATCGCCTCGGGCGAGCAGGACGCCGACGTCGTCGCTTCGGGCGACCGGTGGGTGGCCTTTCGTGACATCAACCCCCAGGCGCCCACCCACGTCCTGATCGTGCCGCGGGAGCACCTGGCGAGCCTCGACGACCTGGGGGCGGACCAGGACCGGCTGGCCGGGGAGCTGCTCCGGGCCGCGAGCCGCGTGGCGGACCGGGAGGGGCTGGAGGACGGCTACCGGGTGGTGGCCAACACCGGCGCCGGCGCGGGCCAATCCGTCTTCCACCTCCACCTCCACCTGCTGGGGGGACGGCCCCTCCGGTGGCCCCCGGGCTGAGCGGCGACGCGGTGGAGGCTCCTCCCGCCGCGAGGGAGCCGCGGGGCCGGACCCGCGAGGCGGGCGGGTCCTCGGGTACGGACCACGCGCTCCGGGCGCTGGAGTTCGGCCGGGTCCTGGAGCTGGTGGCCGCCCGGGCCGTGAGCGACCTGGGGGCCGACCACGTCCGCTCCCTCCGACCCCACGGCGATCCGGAGGAGGCCGGCGAGGCGCTGGCCACCGCCGACGAGATGACCGCGTTCCTCATGCGCGACGAGGCCTGGGCTCCCCCGGCGGTGCCGGACGTGCGCGAGTCCCTCCAGCGGCTCCGGACCCCCGACTCGGTCCTGGAGGCCGATCAGGTCCGGCGCCTCGGCCTCCTGCTCCAGTCGAGCAGGAGATGCCGGACGGTCGTCCTCCGGTGGTCCTCGGAGTTCCGGCGGCTCGCCTCGGTGGCCGATCCCCTAGTGAAGGCCCCCGAGCTGGCCGAGCGGATCCTGGAGTCGGTGGACGACGGAGGGGGAGTGACCGACGCCGCCTCGCCGGCGCTCCGCCGGACCCGTCGCGACCTCCGGCAGGCCCGGAACCGCCTGGTGGAGCGGCTGGAGGATCTGGCCGCCGGCCTCCCGGAGCGCATTCGCGTGCCCGACGCCTCGGTGACCATCCGCGGCGGGCGCTACTGCATCCCGGTGCGGAGGGAGGGGCGCTCGGAGGTCGGGGGCCTGGTCCACGACGAGTCCGCCAGCCAGCAGACGCTCTTCGTGGAACCCCCCCTGGCCATCGAGCCCATGAACCGGATCCGGGAGCTGGAGCTCCAGGAGCGGCGGGAGATCCGCCGGGTCCTGGAGGAGCTCACCGGGGAGCTCCGCCCCCTGGCCGGGGAGATGGAGGCGAGCCTCCGGGCGCTGGTCCGCCTGGACTCCCTCCACGCCCGGGCCCGCTACGCCCTGGATCACGGCGGCCATCCCCCGGAGCTGGGGGCCGAAGGCCGGGGCGGCGTCCGGATCGCCGACGGCGTCCATCCCCTGCTGGAGGCGTCCGAGGAGCCCTCGGTCCCCTTCGACCTGGTCCTGGAACCGGAGGAAGGGGTGCTCCTGGTGAGCGGCCCGAACGCCGGGGGGAAGACCGTCCTGCTGAAGAGCGTGGGCCTCCTGTCCGCCATGGCCCAGAGCGGGATCGTGCCCCCGGCGGGGCCCGGGACCCGGCTGCCCGTCTTCTCCCGGTTCTTCGCCGTCATCGGCGACGAGCAGTCCATCGAGGCCTCCCTGTCCACGTTCAGCGCACAGGTGGAGAACCTGAAGGAGATCCTGGAGGAGAGCGACGGATCCTCGCTGGTCCTGGTGGACGAGATCGGGGGGAACACCGATCCGGGGGAGGGCTCGGCGCTGGCGGCGGCGGTGCTCCTCCGGCTGGCGGAGCAGGCCGGGCTCACCGTGGCCACCACCCACCTGGGGGCCCTCAAGACCCTGGCCGAGGAGGACGACCGGATCGTGAACGCCTCCCTCCAGTTCGACCGGGAGGCCCTCCGTCCCACCTACCGCCTGGTCCGGGACCGACCCGGACGGAGCTGGGCCCTGGAGATCGCCGAACGCATGGGGCTCCCGGGCCCGGTGCTGGAGGAGGCGCGGAGCCGGCTGCCCGAGGAGGAGCGGGCGGTGGAGTCGCTCCTGGCGGAGCTGGAGGAGCGTCAGGCCGAGGCGGAGCGCCTCGCCTCGGAGCTCCGCCGGCGGGAGCGGGAGGTGGAGCGCCGGGAGGAGGAGCTCGAGACCCTGAAGGCCGAGCTCGACGCCCGGGAGCGGGAGGTGGAGCGGGAGGCCCGGGAGCGCGAGGAGCGGTATCTCCTGGAGGCCCGGGAGCGGGTGGAGGAGGCCATCGAGCGCCTCCGGGACCGGGTCCGGGACGCCCCGGCCGGGGGAGGGACGGAGGGCGCCGCCGCCGACGGGGAGGAGGCCCTCGGGGAGGCCGCCTCCGAGGCCCGGGCGGAGGTGGAGGAGGCCGTCCGGGAGGCCAGGCGCCGGACCCCCGAGCGGCCGGAGGTCCGGGAGGAGGGAGCGGCGCCGGAGCTGGAGGAGGGGGACGCCGTGCGCATCCGGTCCCTGGACCGCCGCGGTCGGGTCCGGGAGGTGCGCGGGGAGGACGTGGTGGTGGCGGCCGGAGACGTGCGCCTCACCCTGCCGGCCGGCGACCTGGAGCTCGTGGAGGACGACGACGCACCGGGGGGCGACGGGCCGCCGGGCGGGAGCTCCCGCGGGCAGGGCGGCGGGACCCGGCCGCGGATCGACGCCCGGCCGGAGGTGGACCTCCGGGGGCGCCGGGTCCACGAGGTGGACCGGCCCCTGCTGACGGCTCTGGACGAGGCGGTGGTCTCCGGGCTCCCGCGCCTCAGGATCATCCACGGCAAGGGGACGGGCGCCCTCCGCTCCCGGGTCCAGGAGCTGCTGGAATCGGACGGCCGGGTCCGGACCTTCCGGGCCGGCGAGCCCGGGGAGGGAGGGTACGGCGTCACGGTGGCGGAGCTCGGCGACGGGGAGGAGACCACGTGAGGGAGGCCCCCCGGTGGTGAGGGATCGTCTGGTGGAGGAGGTGAAGAGCCGGGCCGACCTGGTGGAGATCTGCGGCGAGCACACCTCGCTCAAGAGGGTGGGGAAGAGCTGGCGCGGCCCGTGCCCCCTCCACGACGGCGACGATCCCAACTTCTCCATCGACCCGGACCGGGGGATCTTCAAGTGCTTCGTGTGCGGCGAGGGGGGCGACGTCTTCTCCTTCCTCCAGATGCACCTGGGGCTCACCTTCCCCGAGGCCGTCCGCCACGTGGCCGAGCGTGTGGGGGTGGAGATCCCGGAGGAGGGGGAGGACGCCGGCCCCGATCCCCACGCCCCGCTCCGGGAGGCCGCGCGGTTCGCCATGGAGTGGTTCCGGGAGCAGCTCTTCTCGCCCGCGGGCCGGGAGGCGCGGGCCTACCTGGAGGACCGGGGGATCGACGAGGAGACGGCCCGGGAGTACGCCCTGGGGTTCGCGCCCGAGGAGTGGCGGGCCCTTCGGGACGCCGCCGGGAGCCAGGGGATCGAGGACCGTGTCCTCCTGGAGGCGGGCCTGCTGGCCACCAGCGAGCGCGCCGACGAGCCCTACGACCGCTTCCGGGGCCGGCTCACCTTCGCCATCCTGGACAACCGGGACCGTCCCCTGGGCTTCGGGGGGCGGGACCTCACCGGCCGGGAGGAGGCCCCGAAGTACATCAATTCCCCGGAGTCGCCCATCTTCCAGAAGCGGCGCGTGCTGTACGGCCTGAACTGGGCTCGCCACCGGATCCGGAAGGAGGGCTCGGCCCTGGTGGTGGAGGGCTACACCGACGTGCTGGCCCTCCACACCCGGGGCCTGCCGCGGGCCGTGGCGCCCCTTGGCACCTCCCTGACCGAGGCCCAGGCCGAGGAGGTGAGCCGCTACGCCGATCGGGCCTTCCTCCTCTTCGACAGCGACCGGCCGGGGCTGGAGGCCACCTTCCGGACGGGGGATCGTCTGCTGGCCGCCGGGGTCCATCCCATGGTGGTGACGCTCCCGCCCGAGGAGGATCCGGACTCCCTGGCACGGGACCGGGGGATCGAGGCCGTCGAGGCGTGCCTGGACGATGCCGTGGACCTGCTGGAGCGGAAGCTCCAGATCCTGGAGCGGTCCGGCTACCTGGAGAGCATCGAGGGCAAGCGCAGGGCGGTGGACGGCCTGCTCAGCACCCTGCGCTCCGTGGCGGACTCCAGCCTCCGGGACATCTACCTGGAGCGGGCGGCGGAGCGGACCGGGGTGCGCCGGGAGACGCTGGTGGAGGAGGTGGCCCGGGCCGGGCGGGGCTCGAGGCGGGGCCGTCGGTCCGGCCGGCGGGGCGACCGGTGGCCGGGGGATTCCGGGGCCGGCGCGGAGGGCGGGCCGGCGGCCGGTCGGAGCGCGGGATGGAACCTCCTGCTGCTGGTCCTCCGGGATCCCGAGACCCTGGAGGACGCCCGGGAGGCGGGGGTGGAGCCCCGCCACTTCGGAGATGAACGTCTCGGGGAGATCTACGGTAAGCTCCTGGAGGACCCGGACCGCGCGGATCCCGACGCCCGGGCCGAGGCGTTCACCGCCGAGGAGCGGAGGCTGCTGGAAGGGCTGGAGACCGACGAGACGGAGCTCACCCATCCCGACGAGGTCTTCCAGCACTCCGTGGCCCGGCTCACGAACCGCCCGCGGCTGGTACGTCTCCGGGAGATCGACCGGGAGCTCGAGATGGCCGAGGAGGAACAGGCGCTGGAGCTCATCCGCGAGAAGCAGGAGATCGCCCGGGAGCTCAGGGAAGCGGGCGTACCGCTGAGCTTCCTCCACCGATGGAGCAGCCTGGGCGACCCGGAGGAGGGACGGACGACGAGATGAACGACATAGATCGGGGGACGAGATGACGGGCACCGACACGTTGGAGCACCTCCTGGAGCTGCAGGAGATCGACAGCGAGATCGACGACCGGGAGGAGCGCCTCGCGTCGCTGGGACCGCGCCTCGACGCCCGCCGCCAGGAGGTGAGCGAGGCCGAGGGCCGGGTCGAGGCGATCCGGGAGCGCCTGGAGGAGGCGGAGCAGGAGCTCCGCAGGCAGGAGCGCACCTCCGACGCGGCACGGAGCACCCTGAAACGGCTCCAGACCAAGATGCGGGAGGTGGAGAGCCAGAAGCAGCTCGAGGCCGTCCAGCGGGAGGTGGTGGCCGCCCGGGACAACCTGGAGGAGTCCGACGATCGGGTCATCGAGCTGATGGAGCGGGTCCAGGACCTGGAGGAGGAGCTGGAAGAGGCCCGGGAGGAGCTGGCCGCCCGCAGGGAGGCCCTGGACGAGATGGAGGGCGACGCCGCCGCCCGCCGGCAGGAGCTGAAGGACGAGATCCGGCGTCGTCGGGAGCGGCGGGAGGCCGAGGCCGAACAGGTGGAGCAGCGGATCCTGGAGACCTACGACCGGGTCCGGAGCGGTCCCACCGACCGGGCCCTGGCCCCCCTGACCGACGACGGAGTGTGCGGCCACTGCTTCACCAGCGTTCCCCCCCAGCGCCAGGCCGAGCTCCAGCGCGGCGAGGCCCTCCACCTGTGCGAGGGATGCGGCGTGATCCTCTTCTCCCCCTCCGACGGCGACGGTGGCTGAACCGGCCTATCGGTGGATCGAGCCGGAGCCCGTCGAGCCCGACCGGGTGGAGGCCCTCCGGCGTGCCCTCTCCCTGCCCGAGCCGCTGGCCCGCATTCTGGTGCGCCGGAGCGTGGACGATCCCCGGCGTGCCCGGCGCTTCCTCCGTCCCGACCTGTCCTCCCTCCATCCGGCGGGTGATCTCCCGGACGTGGACCGGGCGGTCCGTCGTCTGCGCCGGGCCCTGCAGGAGGAGGAGACCGTCCTGGTCCACGGCGATTACGACGTCGACGGCCTCTCGGCGGCCGCCCTCCTGACCCGGGGCCTGCGGGAGATGGGAGGCCGGGCCGTGCCCTTCGTGCCCCACCGGCTGCGGGACGGGTACGGCCTGGGGGAGGCGGGCCTGGAACGGGCCCGTTCCGTCGGCGCCCGGGTCCTCCTCACCGCCGACTGCGGGACCCGGGCCATCGGGGCCGTGGACCGGGCGACGGAGGCGGGCCTGGACGTGCTGGTGACTGACCACCACCGCCCCGGGGAGCGGCTCCCGGCGGCCGAGGCCGTGGTGAATCCCGCCCGGGACGACGGTGGGTATCCGTTCACGGAGCTGGCCGGGGTGGGCGTGGCCTTCAAGCTCCTGTCGCGGCTCCACGCCTCCGCCGGCCTCCCCGCCGAGGAGCTGAACCGGCACCTGGACCTGGTGGCCCTGGGCACCGTGGCCGACGTGGTGCCCCTGGTGGACGAGAACCGTGTCCTGGTCCGGGCCGGCCTGGCGGCCCTGGAGCGGACGCGGAAGCCGGGCCTCCGGTCGCTCCTCGGCCGGGTGGGGTGGACCGAGGGGGAGTCGCTGGACGCGAGCTGGATCGCCTACCGGCTCGGCCCCCGGCTCAACTCCGCCGGACGGATGGGATCGGCGGAGGCGACGCTGGAGCTCCTCCTGACCGACGACCCGTCGGAAGGGGAGCGACTGGCCGGGCGCCTGGAGGAGGAGAACGAGCGTCGCCGGGCCGCGGACCGGCGGGTGGCCCGCGAGGCCGAGGCCCGCATGGAGGAGCGGTACGATCCGGAGCGGGACCGGGCCCTGGTGCTCTGGGGGGACGGGTGGCCGCCCGGCGTGGTGGGCATCGCCGCCTCCCGGGTGACGGAACGGATCCATCGTCCGGCGGCCCTCATCGCCATGGACGGGTCCACGGGCCGCGGATCGGCCCGTTCGGTGGACGGCTTCCCGCTGCACGAGGCCCTGGCCGAGTGCTCGGACCTCCTGGAGCGCTTCGGCGGCCATGAGAAGGCGGCGGGCTTCGAGATCCGGCGCTCCCGGCTGGAGGCGTTCGACCGTCGGTTCCGGGATCTCGCGCGCCAGCGGCTGGGCGAGGAGGTGCCCGAGCCCGAGCTCGCCATCGACCTGGACGTCTCCCTGGACCGGGTGGACCTCCGGCTGCAGCGCTGGCTGGCCCACCTGGGCCCCCACGGGGAGGGGAACCCCGTGCCCGTCCTCCGGAGCCGGGATGTCCGGCCCGAAGGGATCCGGCGGGTGGGTTGTGACGGCGCCCACCTGAAGCTCGACCTGGTCTCCCCTTCCGGCGCCGAGCTGGAGGCCATCGGGTTCGGGCTGGGGGGGCGGGCGGAGGAGCTCGATCCGGGGGAGAGGTGGGAGGTGGCCTACGAGCTGAGCCGGGACCGCTGGCGGGGCCAGGACCGGCTCCAGGCCAGGATCCGGGACTTCCGCCCCGCCGGATGAGCCGCCCGGAGGGGGATCGGCGGTGAGCCTGCGGATCGTGGCCGGCGACCTGGGAGGGCGGCGCATCGAGGCGCCCGGCGGCCGCCGGACCCGTCCCACCCCCGAACGGGTCCGGGAGGCGTGGTTCAGCGCCCTCCACGGACGGGTGGCCGGCGCCCGGGTCCTGGACCTCTTCGCCGGCTCGGGGGCCCTGGGGCTCGAAGCCCTGTCCCGGGGCGCCCGATGGGCCACCTTCGTGGAGCGGAGCCGACGGGCCGCCTCGGTCCTGGGGGGCAACGTCCGGGCGCTCCAGGTGGAGGAGCGCTGCGAGATCCGGGTGACCGACGTCTTCTCCTACCTGGGGGACGGCGAGGAGGACGGAGCGGGGGAGGGCGGCGCCGACGGCGGCGAGCGCTGGGACCTGACCCTGGCCGACCCGCCCTACGCCGGGGGGGACGCGGCCCGGTTGCTCGAACGGTGGCGGCGCGATCCGTTCTCCGAGTGGCTGTGCCTGGAGCACGCCTCCGACGGGGCCGGACCGCTGGACGAGATCCTGGGAGCCGCCTGGCGCCGTGAGTACGGCGACACCGGGCTGTCCTTCTATCATCGAGACCACGAACCCGAACACCGGGAGGAACCGTGAGCGACGAGCAGGTGGCCATCTATCCGGGGTCCTTCGATCCGCCCACCTACGGCCACGACGACATCGTCCGTCGCGGCCTCTCCCTGGTGGATCGGCTGGTGGTGGGGGTGGCCGAGACCTCGACCCAGTCGAAGCGCGGCCTCTTCACGGTCGATCGCCGGGTGGAGGTCCTCCGGGAAGTGTACCGGGAGGTGGACGGGGTGGAGGTGGTGTCCTTCTCGGGCCTCCTGGTGGACTTCGCCCGCTCCCGGGGTGCCCGGCTCATCCTCCGGGGCCTGCGGGCGGTGAGCGACTTCGAGTACGAGTTTCAGATGGCCCTCATGAACCGGTCCCTGTGGGAGGAGGTGGAGACCCTCTTCCTGGCGCCGGACAACCGGTACACCTTCGTGAGCTCGTCCCTGGTGCGGGAGGTCTGGCGGCTGGGCGGCGACGTCACGGAGTTCGTCCCGCCGGCGGTCCTCCGGGCCATGGAGGAGCGGGGACGGGACGGGTGAGCTTCCGGGAGCGCCTCAGGGAGCGGGCGGCACGGCACGAGCGCCGGATCGGATTCCCGGAGGCCGGAGAGGCTCGGACGGCCGCGGCCATGGAGCGCCTGGCCCGGGGTGGGTGGGTCCGGCCGGTGGCCGTCCGTGCCGGCGGGGAGGATCCGGAGGTCCCGGAGGGGATCGAGGCGCTGGAGGCCGGGTCCACCGACGGGGACGAGGAGGAGGACTCCCTGGAGGGGGCCGTCCGCCTCCTGGCCCGGGGAGACCTGGACGGCGTCGTGGCGGGAGCGGTGGCGCCCACCGCCCGGGTGGTGCGGACCGGCCTCCGGCTCCTGGGCCCCGCGCCGGGGATACGGACGGTCTCCAGCGCCTTCTACATGACGCTCCGACGTCCCACCGACGGCGGCGAGGAGGTCCTCACCTTCACCGATGCCGGCGTGGTGCCGGCCCCCGACGCCGATCAGCTCGTGGACATCGCCCGGGCCGCGTGCGCCGCCCGGCGGCTCGTGGTGGGCGACGAGCCCCGGGTCGCCTTCCTCTCGTACTCCACGCGGGGTTCGGCGGGAGGGAGCTCGGTGGACCGGGTCCGGGGGGCGGCGCGCCGCTTCGGCCGGGAGGAGCCCGACGTCCCGTCCGACGGCGAGCTGCAGGCCGACGCGGCCCTGGTGCCGGAGGTGGCCCGGCGGAAGGCGCCGGACTCGCCGCTCCGGGGCCGGGCGAACGTCCTCGTCTTCCCGGACCTGGACGCCGGCAACATCGCCTACAAGCTGGTGGAGCGGCTGGGCGGGGCCGGGGCGCTCGGGCCGGTCCTCCAGGGCCTGACCCGCCCCCTGAACGACCTGTCCCGGGGGACCGGCGTGGAGGCCATCGTGGACGTGGCCTGCATCACGGCGCTCATGGCCGCCGGTCCCGACGGCGACTGAAGGGGAGGCCACCGGTGGACCGGGCCAAGCGGAGCCTGAGCCAGAACTTCCTGGTCGACCCGAACCTGCAGCGGAAGATCGTCGGGCTGACCGAGCCCGAGCCTGGTCTCGGGGTGCTGGAGGTAGGCCCCGGACACGGCGAGCTGACCCGTCACCTGGTGGGGAGGGTCCGATCCGTCCTGGCCGTGGAGAAGGACGAGCGGCTGGCCCGGGAGCTGGCCGCGGCCTGGGCGGACCGGTCCGATCTACGGGTGGTGGCCGGCGACGCGCTGGAGCTGGACCTGGAGGCCCTCCTCGGGGAGACCTGGGGACCCGGCGTCCGGCCGTACGCGATCCTCTCCAACGTGCCCTACGCCATCACCTCCCCCCTCACCTTCCGGCTGCTGGACCTCTCCCCGCCTCCGGAGCGGATCGTCCTCACCGTCCAGCGGGAGGTGGCCGAGCGGCTGGCCGCCGACCCGGGCGGCGGCGACTACGGGGCCCTCACGGTGGGCGTCCAGCTCCGGGCCCGGGTGCGGCTGGCCTTCGACGTGAGCCGGGCGGCCTTCCGGCCGCGGCCGGAGGTGGAGTCGGCCGCCGTGGTCCTGGAGCCCCGGGCCGACCGTCCCCCGGACGGGGAGCTCCGGGAGGTGAGGGAGCTCACCCGGGCCGCCTTCGGCCGGCGGCGGAAGCAGCTCCAGAAGATCCTCCGGTCGGCGCCCGAGTTCGGCCTCCGCCGTACGGAGGCGGAGTCGATCTGCCGGGAGCTCGGCGTGGATCCCCGGTCGCGGCCGGCCGAGCTCTCGCCCGACGGGTACCGGGCCCTGGCGAGGCGCCTCGCCCGTCGGGGGTGATCGTCGGGACGATCCGGGGGGAGCGCGTTGTGGAGCCCGGAGCCGGCACCTATCTTTCCTTGTGAATCGTTTCACAAGGCCCGGCCGCGTCGGGTCCGTCGGGAGCCCCGGCGGAGGCCGTCGCCAGCCGCGTCGGGCGCCACCGGGAGCCATGGCGAGATGAGCCCACGAAACGTCTCCGATTCCACCGTCCGACGGCTGTCGGTGTACGTGCGGGCCCTGGGCCGGCTGGACGCCGAAGTCGTGTCCAGCCGCCAGCTCGCCTCGGAGAGCGGGACCACGCCCGCCCAGGTACGCAAGGACCTGAGCATGTTCGGGTCCTTCGGCAAGCGGGGCCGGGGCTACCGGGTCGCCGAGCTGCGGAAGACCCTCCGGTCCATCCTCGGCCTGGAGGGTCGCTGGCCCGTGTGCCTGGTGGGGGCGGGGAAGATCGGCACCGCGCTGCTGGACTTCCAGGACCTGGAGCGCCGCGGCTTCCACATCGTGGCGGCGTTCGACAACGATCCCCGGAAGGTGGGGCGGGTGATGGCGGGCGTGTCGGTGGAGCCCATGGAGCGTCTGGAGGAGATCGTCGCGGAGAGGGAGATCGCCATCGGCATCATCGCCACGCCCCCGGAGGCCGCCCAGGAGACCGCCGACCGCCTGGTGGCGGCCGGCCTGCGGGGCATCCTCAACTTCGCGCCGGTGCGACTCTCGGCGCCGTCCGGCGTGGTGGTCCGGGGGGTGGACGTGACGCTGGAGCTCGAGGGACTGACCTTCGCCCTGGCCGGGGGCGCCGGCGAGGAGCGACGGGTCACCGGGAGCCAGGGATGAGGGCCCGGGGGGACCGGCGATGCCGGTGAGCGTGACCAGCGAGGTGGGGGCCCTCCGGACCGTCCTCACCCATACGCCGGGGCCCGAGCTCACGGTGGTCACGCCGGACAATCGGGACGACTTCCTGTTCAACGACATCCTGGACCTGGAGGCGGCCCGGGAGGAGCACCTGCGGTTCCGGACCCTCCTGGAGCGGTTCGCCGAGGTGCGGGAGATCCGCGACGTGCTGGCGGAGGTGCTGGAGATCCCCGAGGCGCGCTCCTTCCTCCTGGCCCGTGCCGAGGAGCAGATCCGGGACCGGGCGGCCGGCCTGGACGCCGGAGAGCTCGTGCGGCTCTTCGTGGAGGGCGAGGAGAGCTCGGGCGGCGGATCGCTGGCCAGGGCCCTCAACGAGACCGGCTATGCCCTCCCGCCTCTCCCGAACCTCTTCTTCCCCCGGGACCCCGCCGCCGTCGTGGGCGACCGGGTCATGGTGGCCTCCATGCAGCACGACGTCCGCTGGACCGAGGAGCTCATCGCCCGGGCCGTCTTCCAGTACCACCCCGACCTGGCCGGGGCCGGCTTCGTCTACGACGGGACCGAAGAGCGGCGCTTCAACACGTCCGTGGAAGGGGGCGACGTCCACGTCCTGCGCCACGACCTGCTCCTGGTGGGGCTCTCCGAGCGCACGACGGCCGCGGGGGTGGACGCCATCCGGGAGGGCATCAGCCGGGGGACGGGGGTGCGGGACGTCCTGGTGGTGGTCCTCCCGCCCCACCGCACCTCCATCCACCTGGACATGGTGTTCACCATGGTGGACCGGGACCTGTGCTGCTGCTACGCCCCCTACTTCGTCGGACCCCGACGGCTCCCCGTCCTCCATCTCTCCCGCTCCTTCGACGGGATCCGGGAGCTGCCCAACCTCTTCACGGGCCTGTCCCGGCTGGACCTCCCGGTGGAGCCCGTGTTCTGCGCGGGGGGGCAGCCCGTGGCCCAGGAGCGGGAGCAGTGGGCCAGCGGCTGCAACCTCCTGGCCGTCCGGCCGGGGCAGGTGCTGGCCTACGAGCGCAACGAGGCCACCCTGGAGGCGCTGGCCCGGGAGGGCGGCTTCCGCGTCCTGGAGGCCGAGCGCCTCCTGGAGGACGGGGCGTCGGTGGACGAGGGCGAGCGGGTCGTCGTCACCTTCCCCGGCTCGGAGCTGGTGCGGGGCGGGGGAGGCCCCCGTTGCATGACCCTGCCCGTCCGCCGCGACGACCCCTGGCGAGGATGAACCGGCCGGGACTGGACTTCCGGGGGGGATCGGAGCTGGCGACCCGGGCCTACAGGGTCCTGGAGGAGGGCCCCCGGGCCGCCCGGGAGCTGGCGAGGACCGTGCTGGGGATCGCCGACGCGCCGCCGGAGCTGGCCGACCGGCTGGTGGAGGAGCTCCTGGCCGGGGCCGGGGACGTGGCCCGGGGCGAGGACGGCCGGTGGCGTCTCCGGGGCCGGGGGGACCGGGCCGGCGCCGTCCCCCTGGACGAGCTCCGCTACGCCGTGGTGGACGTGGAGACCACCGGGTCCACGCCGGGCCAGGGCGGGAGGATCACGGAGATCGCCATCGTGGAGGTGGCCGGCGGCGAGATCGTCGACGAGTTCGGCACCCTGGTGGATCCCGGGCGTCCGATCCCGCCGTGGATCGTGCGCCTCACCGGCATCGACGACGAGATGGTCGCCGACGCCCCCGAGTTCGGCGAGGTGGCCGACCTGGTGACGGAGCGGCTGGAGGACCGGGTCTTCGTGGCCCACAACGCGAGCTTCGACTGGAGGTTCGTGGACGCGGAGCTCCGGCGGGCCCGGTCCCTCTCCCCGGTGGGCCCCCGGCTGTGCACCCTCCGGCTGGCCCGCAGGGCGTTGCCGGGGCTCCGCCGCCGGGGGCTGGACGCGCTGTCGGAGCACTTCGGGATCGAGATCCAGGACCGGCACAGGGCGGGGGGCGACGCCCTGGCCACCGCCCGGATCCTGGCGTTGCTGTTCCGGGAGGCCGACCGCCGGGGGATCCAGGACTGGTCCTCGCTGAACCGGTGGCTGGACGGAGAGGAGGTGGGAGGATGCTGATCCACGAGGAAGGGGGCGTGAGGGTGGACGCGCTGGACGCCGGCGTGGTGCGCCTGGACGGCGGGGCCATGTTCGGCGTGGTCCCGAAGCCGCTCTGGTCCCGGCGGATCGGCGCCGACGACCGCAACCGGATCCCCCTGGCCATGCGTCCGCTCCTGATCCGGACCGCCGGAACGACGGTCCTGGTGGACACGGGGATCGGGGACAAGGAGGACGAGAAGTTCCGCCGGATCTACGGGGTGGAGAACGCCGGCTCGCCGACCCGGCTCCAGGATTCGCTCCGGGAGGCCGGGTGCGACCCCGAGGAGGTGGACGTGGTGCTGTCCACCCACCTCCACTTCGACCACGCCGGCGGCCACACCCTCCGGGGCGCCGACGGCGAGGTCCGGCCGGCCTTCCCCGGGGCCCGGTACCTGGCCCGGCGGGGGGAATGGGAATACGCCCACCGGGACAACGAGCGGATCCAGGCCAGCTACCTCGCCCACAACTTCGACTCGCTACGCGAGGCGGGCGTGCTGGAGCTCCTGGAGGGCGACGAGGAGGTCCTCCCCGGCGTCCGGACGATCCGGACCCCGGGGCACACGCCCCATCACCAGTCGGTGCTGGTGGAGGCGGGAGGGACCACGATCTGCTACCTGGCGGACCTGGTCCCGACCCGGGCGCACCTGGGCCTCCCCTGGATCATGGGCTACGACGTGGAGCCCCTGGTGACCCTGGAGACCAAGCGGGAGGTGCTGAGCCGGGCCGGACGGGAGGGCTGGATCCTGGTCTTCGAGCACGATCCCGAGGTGGCGGCCGGCCGGGCGGCTCCTCCGGAGGGGGGCGGCGACGGATGTCGGCTGGAGGATCCCGTCCCTCACCCCCCCGCGCCCCTGAACCACGAGGTGACCCCATGAGCGACGACACCCGAACGCCCGTCATCGTGAGCGCCGCGCGCCTGCCCACCGGCCGGTTCCTGGGCGCCCTGTCCCCCCTGGGGGCCGCCGACCTGGGTGCCCGGGCCGTCCGGGCGGCCGTGGAGCGCTCCGGGGCGCCGCCGGAGGAGGCGGACTACGTGATCATGGGCAACGTGGTGCAGGCCGGCGTGGGCCAGGCCCCCGCGCGGCAGGCGGGGATCGCCGGCGGGGTCCCCGCCCACGTCCCCGCGGTCACGGTCAACGAGGTGTGCGGCTCGGGGCTCAAGGCCGTGATCCACGCCGCCCAGGCCATCCGGGCGGGCGACGGCGAGCTCTACGTCGCCGGCGGCATGGAATCCATGTCCAACGCCCCGTACCTGCTCCGGAACCACCGGAGCGGCCGGAAGTTCGGGAACGAGGAGCTGGTGGACGGCCTGGTGCACGACGGCCTGTGGTGCTCCTTCGGGGCGTGCCACATGGGCGGTCACGCCGAGTACACGGCCCTGGAGGCCGACGTGAGCCGCCGGGACCAGGACGAGTTCGCCCTCCGGAGCCACCGGCGGGCGGTGGCGGCGGAGGAGGAGGGCGCCTTCGACGCCGAGCTGGTCCCGGTGGAGATCGAGGGACGCCGGGGCACCACGACCGTGGACCGGGACGAGCCGCCGCGCCGCGACACCTCGCTGGAACGTCTGGGCTCTCTCCGGCCCGCCTTCGGCGCCCACGCCCCCGAGGAGGTCGAGGAGCTGACCGTGACGGCCGGCAACGCCCCGGGCCTGAACGACGGCGCGGCCGCCACGGTGGTCTGTTCCCGGGCCTACGCCGACGCCCACGGCCTGGACATCCTCGCCGAGATCTCCGACTATGCCTCCGGCGCCAGGGACCCGAGGGACCTCTTCTTCGCCCCGGTGGACGCCGTTCGCCGCCTCATGGAGCGGGAGGGCACGGCCGTGGACGACTACGGGCTGGTGGAGCTGAACGAGGCGTTCGCGGTCCAGGCCATCGCCGACATCCGGGCCCTGGGGCTGGACCCGGACCGGGTCAACGTCCACGGTGGAGCCGTGGCCCTGGGCCATCCCATCGGCGCCTCCGGCGCCCGCATCCTCACCACCCTCCTCCACGCCATGCGCCGCCGGGACGTGGAGAAGGGGCTGGCCACGCTGTGCCTCGGCGGCGGCGGCGCGGTGGCCCTGGGCGTGGAGCGACGTGGCTGAGGGACGGCGGGCGGCCCCGGGGCCGTCCGCCGGCCTCTGGCGCGACGGGAACGGGCGGATCCGGTGGGGCTGGAGGCTGCTCCTGTTCCTGGCCGTGTTCCTCGTCCTCCTGCTCACCTTCAACCAGGTGGCCGTCTGGCTCCGGGCCCCCTGGACCACCGGCGCCTGGGCGGCCCTCTGGACGGTGATCCCCGCTCTCCTGGCCAGCCTGGTGGCCACCTGGCTCCTCATGGAGCGGGTGGACGGCCTCCCCGTGGCCGCCGCCGGCCTGCCCCTGGACGGCGGGACCGTGCCGAGCTTCCTCCGGGGGACGGCCCTGGGCGGCGGCCTGATGGCCGGCGCCGTGGTGACGGGTGCCGCCCTGGGCTGGATCGGCTGGACGGCCGAGCCGGGCCTGGGAGACTGGCCGATGGCGTTCCTCCGGCTCACCGCCTTCTTCGCGGTGGCGGCCCTGGTGGAGGAGGTGATCTTCCGGGGGTATCCGTTCCAGGTGATGGCCGAGGGGATGGGCGGGCCCGCCGCCGTGGCGATCACCTCGGTGCTGTTCGGCCTCCTCCACGGATGGAACCCCGGGGTCACCCGGCTGGCCCTGGTGAACATCACCCTGGCCGGCCTCCTCCTGGGGCTGGCCTACTGGCGCACGTACAGCCTCTGGTTCGCCGGCGGGGTCCACTTCGGGTGGAACTGGGCCATGGGGTTCCTGGCCGACCTGCCGGTGAGCGGCCTGGGCCTGGACACCCCCGGCTACGAGGCGGTGATCCGGGGCCCGAGCCTGTGGACCGGCGGGTCGTTCGGGCCGGAGGCGGGCCTGCTGGTCACCGTCTTCACCGGCCTGGGCGTGGCCTGGCTCCTCTTCGGGGGCTGGCCCCGGCGGAGCCTCGGGATCAGGGCCCTCGGGCCCCTCCCGGACCGGCGTCTCGGGAGCGACGGTCGGGCGGGAGACGTCAAAACGGGGGGCGGATGATGAGCGAATCCCGGGTCGGGGCGGATCTCGAGCCCGAGGAGCGACGGGTCGTGGAGCTGGCCCGGGAGCTGGCCCGGGAGGAGCTCCGGCCGGGGGCCGCCCGCCGGGACCGCCAGGAGGGGACCTTCGACCGGGAGGTGGTGGACCGCCTGAGCGATCTCGGCTTCCTGGGCCTCACGGTGCCGCCGGAGTACGACGGGCTGGGCCTGGGGACCCGGGCCTACCTCTGCGTGCTGGAGGAGCTGGCCTGGGGCGATCCCAGCGTGGCGCTCTCGGTGAGCGTGCACAACTCGCTCCCGGTGAAGATCCTGGAGGCTCACGGCAGCCGGGAGCAGAAGGAGCGATGGCTGCCCTCCATGGCGCGTGGGGAGTCGCTGGGGGCCTTCTCCCTCTCGGAGGCCGGGGCCGGGAGCGACGCGGCCAGCCTCACCGCCCAGGCCGTCCGGGACGGCGACGAGTGGGTCGTCGACGGCGAGAAGATGTGGGTGACCAACGGGGCGACGGCGGACCTCGTGCTGCTGTTCGCCCGTACCGACGAGCCCGGGGACCGGCGCGGAGTGGACGGGATCGGCGGCTTCGTGGTCCCCACCGGCTCGCCCGGATGGCAGCCGTCCAGGGAGGAGAAGAAGATGGGCCTCCGGGGCTCCGAGACGGTGGCCGTCGCCCTGGACGGCCTGCGCCTCCCCTCCGATCACCTGGTGGGGGAGCCGGATCAGGGCTTCCGATACGCCCTGCACGCCCTGAACGCGGGCCGTCTCGGGATCGCCGCCCAGGCGCTGGGGATCGGCCAGGCCGCCCTGGACCTGGCGGTGGAGTACGCGGCGGAGCGGGAGCAGTTCGGCAAGGCCATCGGGGAGCACCAGGGCCTCCGGTTCGAGCTGGCCGACATGGCCACCGAGGTGGCGGCGGCCCGGGCCCTGACCCAGTCGGCGGCCCGCCTGGTGGACGACGACGACCCGGCGGCCAGGCGGTACGCCAGCATGGCGAAGCTCCGGGCCAGCGAGGCGGCCATGGCGGTGACCCGCCAGGCGGTCCAGGTCTTCGGCGGGTACGGCTACATGCGGGAGTATCCGGTGGAGCGCTTGTTCCGCGACGCCAAGGTGACGGAGATTTACGAGGGAACCAGCGAGATCCATCGTCTGATCATCGGACAGCAACTATTCGCAGAGAAAGGGCTCGACCAGTGACCCATCCAGGAATAAAAGCACCCGAGAAGGTGGCCGAGGAGACCGGCATGGACGCCGCCGAGCTCTTCGACCTCTTCGGCGCCTACGACCACGAGCAGGTCCTCTTCGCCCAGGAGTCGAGCTGCGGCTACCGGGGGATCGTCGCCATCCACGACACCACCCTGGGGCCGGCCCTGGGGGGCACACGCTTCTGGGACTACGAGACGGACCGTGAGGCCCTGATCGACGTCCTCCGCCTGTCTCGAGGCATGACCTACAAGGCCGCCGTGGCCGGCCTGAACCTCGGGGGCGGCAAGTCGGTGATCCTGGGCGACAACCAGACTCGGGACCGGGAGATGATCATGCGGGCCCACGGCCGCGCCGTGGACAGCCTGGGCGGCCGCTACATCACCGCCGAGGACGTGGGCACCTCGGTGGAGGACATGGATTTCGTCCACACCGAGACCGATCACGTGGTGGGGATCCTCGGGCGGTCGGGCGACCCGTCGCCGGTCACCGCGTACGGGGTGTACCGGGGGATCCGGGCGTGCGCGTCCCGGGTCTACGGGAGCGACGACCTGAGCGGACGCTCCGTGGCCGTTCAGGGGGCGGGCCACGTGGGCTACTACCTGTGCCAGGACCTGGCGCGGGACGGGGCCAGGATCTTCGTGAGCGACATCCGCGAGGAGAAGGTCCAGCGGGTGGTCGACGAATTCGGGGCCGAGGCCGTCCCGCCCGAGGAGATCTACGACGTGGACGCCGACGTCTTCGCCCCGTGCGCCCTGGGGGCGGTGGTGAACGAGGAGACCATACCGCGGCTCACGGTGGACATCGTGGCCGGAGCGGCGAACAACCAGCTGGAGACCTCCGCCGACGCCGTCCGCCTCGAGGAACGGGAGATCCTCTACGCGCCGGACTTCGTCATCAACGCCGGCGGCCTCATCAACGTCTATTCGGAGCTGGTGAACTGGAGCCTGGAGCGCTCGAAGCGGAAGGCCGGCGAGATCTACAACAGCCTGCTCCAGATCTTCGAGATCGCCCAGGAGCAGGACGTGACCAACGTGGAGGCCGCCGAGTCCCTGGCCCTGGAGCGGATCGGCGGGGTGGCCCGCCTCCACCGGAGCTTCCGTTGACGGCCGGGGGGAGGGAACGATGAGCGGCGGCGACCGGCCGTCGGCCCTGGAGGCGGTGGATCCGGAGGTGTACGGTGCCGTCCGCCGCGAGGTGGAGCGCCAGCGGAACGGGCTGGAGCTCATCGCCAGCGAGAACTTCACGTCGCCGGCGGTGATGGAGGCCACCGGGTCGGTGCTGACCAACAAGTACGCCGAGGGCTACCCGGGGAAGCGGTACTACGGCGGCTGCGAGCACGTGGACACCGCCGAGGAGCTGGCCCGGACCCGGGCGAAGGAGCTCTTCGGCGCCGACCACGCCAACGTCCAGCCCCACTCCGGGGCCCAGGCCAACATGGCCGCCTACTTCGCCTTCCTGGAGCCCGGGGACCGGATCCTGGGGATGGATCTCTCCCACGGGGGGCACCTGACCCACGGGTCGCCGGTGAACTTCAGCGGCAAGCTGTACGACGTGGCCCACTACGGCGTTCGGGAGTCGGACGGGCGGGTGGACATGGACGAGGTGGCCGAGAAGGCCCGGGAGTTCGACCCCGCGATGATCGTGGCCGGGTGGAGCGCCTATCCCCGGGTCCTGCCGTTCGACCGCTTCGCGGAGATCGCCGGAGAGGTGGGCGCCGTCTTCCTGGTGGACATGGCCCACTTCGCCGGTCTGGTGGCCACCGGCGACCACCCGTCGCCGGTCCCCCACGCCGACGTGGTGACCACCACCACCCACAAGACGCTGCGCGGTCCGCGGGGCGGGATGATCCTCTGCCGCGAGGAGCACGCCGGGGCCATCGACAAGTCGCTCTTCCCCCGGACCCAGGGCGGGCCGCTGATGCACGTGGTGGCGGCCAAGGCGGTCTGCTTCAGGGAGGCGGCCACCCGGGAGTTCCGGGAGTACTCGGCGCGCGTGGTGGAGAGCGCCAGGGCCCTGGCCGATCGCCTGGCGTCCCACGGCTGGGGGCTGGTGACGGGGGGGACCGACACCCACCTCATGCTGGTGGACCTCCGGGAGAACGACCCCGACCTCACCGGGAAGGCCGCCGAGGAGGCCCTGGAGGCGGCCGGCATCACGGTGAACAAGAACACCGTGCCCTTCGAGACCCGCTCGCCCTTCGTGACCTCGGGGATCCGCATCGGAACGCCGGCGCTGGCCACCCGGGGCATGGGACCCGACGAGATGCGGACGGTGGGCGACCTGATCCACCGCGTGCTGGAGGCTCCGGAGGACGAGGAGGTCCGGGCCTCCGTCCGGGGGGCGGTGGACGAGCTGTGCGAGAGCTTCCCCCTCTATCCGGACCGCGCGTCGGGTTGAGCCGGCCATCTGGCGGGTCTACATTTCCCGACGCTCGGCGGGGCGGAGCGCCCCCGGGAAGACCCGTGAACGAGAGCGTCGATTCCACCATGTCCCTGGACCAGATCGCCATGGACCGGATCATCGGTGCCATCCGGCGTCGAAATCCGCGCTTCTCCGAGCGGGCCTACTACTTCGTGCTGGCCGCCCTCCAGCGGTACCTGGAGGGGCTGGATCGTCCCCGCCACGTCTCGGGCCGTGAGCTGGCCGACGCGGTGAGGGGGCTGGCCCTGGACACCTACGGGCCCATGGCCCGCACCGTCCTGGAGCACTGGGGCGTCCACTCCACGGCCGAGCTGGGCGAGATCGTCTTCCTCCTGGTGGACAACGGCGTCCTCACCACCCAGCCCGGCGACAGCCGGGAGGACTTCGAGGGCCTGTACAGCTTCGAGGAGGCCTTCGAGAAGGAGTATCCGTGGGGCCAGGAGATCGGGCCGTGCTAGAGGAGTCCGGCGAGCTCCCGGCGTGCGCCGAGTGCGGACAGGGGACCCTGCTGCCCCTCTCCGACGCCAGCGGGGGCGGATGCTCCCTCCGGTTCAGGGCGTGGATTTGCTCCAACCCCGAGTGCGGCTTCAACGTCCGCATCGACGACGGCGAGATCAGCTTCGGACGGCGACCGACCTCCCCCCCGGTCCGCTGACCTGAGCTCCCCCGCCATGTCCGGTCCGCCTGGCCATCGATCCGGCGACCCGGCCGCGGCATCCCCGCCCTGGTGGCGACGCGGCGCCGGGATCGTGTGGCTCCCCACCGCCGGGGAGATGGCCGCCCTAGACCGTCGGGCGGTGGAGTCGGGGGCCATCCCCGAGCGCGCCCTCATCGAGAACGCCGGCCGGGAGGTGGCCCGTCAGGTGGCCGCCCGGTTCGGGGGAGGCCCCGTGGTGGCGCTGGTGGGGAGCGGGCACAACGGCACCGACGCCCTGGTGGCCCTCCGGACCCTCTCGGCCTGGGGATGGGACGTGGCGGCCGTCCGTTGCGGCTCCGGTCCCCCGAGCCCGGACGTCCTCCGTGGCTGGGAGATCGACCTGGCGGAGCCCGGCCGGCTCCCGGAGCTGGGCGCCCGGGCGGCCGTCCTGCTGGACGGGATCCTGGGGACGGGCCTGACCGAGGCGCCGCGGGATCCCCAGGCCTCCCGCATCGCCGAGGCGAACGAGCTGGGCCGCCCCGTGGTGGCGGTGGACGGCCCCAGCGGGGCCGACTTCACCTCCGGGGCGGTCCGCGGGACCTGCGTCCGGGCCGACCTCACCTGCACCCTCGGGTGGCCCAAGATCGGGCTCCTCCGGGAGCCGGCCCGGGGCCACGCCGGCCGGATCGTCTCCCTGGAGATCGGCTTCCCCCCTCCGCCCGAGCCCATGGCGGCCCGGGCCATCACGGCGAGGTGGGTGCGGAGCCTGCTGCCCCGGCGGGCGGCCGGGAGCCACAAGGGCGAGTCGGGCTACGTGGCCGTGGTGGCCGGCCAGCGCGGCATGGCGGGAGCCTCGGTCCTGGCGGCCCGAGGGGCCAGCCGGGGGGGAGCGGGCATCGTCCGGGTGGTGGGCGATCCGGCGAACCGGGCCGTGGTCCAGAGCTCGGTCCCCGAGGCGGTCTTCCAGGGATGGGACGACCGGGAGGGCGTGGACGACGCCCTTGCCTGGGCGGACGCCCTGGTGGTGGGACCCGGGCTGGGCCGCGGCGAGGATCGACGGAGGCTGGTCTCCCGGGTCCTGGAGGGGGCCGGCTCCCGGCCCGTGGTCCTGGACGCCGACGGCCTGAACGTCTGGGAGGGGCGGGCCGACGAGCTAGCGGGACAGCTGCCGGAGGGGGCGGTCCTCACCCCCCACCCCGGGGAGCTGGCCCGGCTCGTGGACGCCGGGATCGAGGAGATCGTCTCCGATCCCCTCGGGGCGGCCCGGGCGGCGGCCCGGCGGTTCGGGAGGACGGTGCTCCTCAAGGGGGCGCCCACGGTGGTGGCCCCGGTCGACGGCCCGGTCCGCGTGAGCCCCTTCATGGGCCCCGAGCTGGCCACCGGCGGCACGGGAGACGTCCTCTCGGGGCTGGTGGGCGCCCTGCTGGCCGCCGGTTCTTCGCCCGCCGACGCCGCGGCCTCGGCCCTCTTCCTGGCCGGGCTGGCCGCGTCGCGCTCCGACGCCCCGGTGGGACACCTCTCCGGCGACATCCCCACCGGGCTCCCCCGGGCCCGGGAGGACGTCCTCGCGGCGGCGGGTCCCTCCCGGGACGCGGTGAACTTCGTCCTCCCCGCGCCGCGCCGGCGCTGACGCCCGGGCCGTGCCGGTGGACGGTCCCTGGACGGAGCTCCGGGCGGGCGGCGAGTTCGATCTGATCCGCGCGTTCGCCCGGGCCGTCGGGGCGGGCGGCGCCGGCCCGGCCCCGGCCGTCCCCCCGGGGGACGACGCGGCCGGGATCGAGGTCCCGCCGGAGGAGCTCCTCCTCCTGACCAGCGACGCCACCGTGGAGGACGTCCACTTCCGGCGCGCCTGGTCGAGCTGGGAGACGGTGGGGCGGCGGGCCGTGGTGGCCGCCCTGAGCGACCTGGCGGCCATGGCGGCCCGGCCCCTGGGCGTCCTGGTGACCCTCATGCTCCCGCCGGAGCTGGATCGCGGGGTGCTGGACGGCCTCGGCGCGGGGGCGGGGGAGGCGCTCCGGGAAGCGGGGACGGGGCTCCTGGGCGGCGACGTCACGCGGACCCCCGGGGGCGTGGCCCTGGACGTGACGGCGGCGGGTTCGGCCCGCCGACCGGTCCGCCGCGACGGGCTCCGGCCGGACGACGAGCTGTGGGTCACCGGCGAGGTGGGGGGCGCGGCGGCCGCGGTCCGGGACTGGCGCCGGGGGCTGGAGCCCGACCCCCGGTCCCGGCGGGCCTTCGCGCGGCCCGTGGCGCGCCTCTCGGAGGCCCGGTGGCTCGCCGAGCGCGCCGAGCTCCACGCCCTCATCGACGTCTCCGACGGGCTCGGCGCCGACGCGGCCCACCTGGCGGCGGCCTCCGGCTGCGGCGTCGATCTGGAGGGGGACGCCCTCCCGCTCGCTCCGGCCCTGGAGGAGATGGAGGACCGGGACCGGGCGGTGAGGGAGGCGCTGGCCGGAGGCGAGGACTACGAGCTGCTCCTGGCCGTGCCCCCGGGTGAGCTGGACGGGGCCCTCCGGCGCGACTTCCTCCGGGCCTTCGGCATCCCCCTGACCCGGGTGGGCCGGGCCGTGGCGGAGGGCGGGATGGCGCTGGACGGACGGGGCGTGGAGCCCGGCGCCGCGGGCTGGGACCACTTCCCGACGGCCGACGATTGATCCGCACGCTCCTCTTCTACGGGACCCTGGTCCCCAGCACCCTCTTCTTCTCCCTGATCTCGGCGGCGGGTGGGCTCCTCGGCGCGCCGGGCTCGCTCCACGACTGGGTCAACAGGCGCTGGGCCGGATCGCTGCTGGCGGCCGCCGGGGTCGGGGTCCGGGTGGAGGGGGCGGACCGTCTACCGGCCGGACGGCCCGCGATCCTGGCCTGCAACCACGAGTCGGCCTTCGACATCTGGGGGCTCCTGGCCGCCCTCCCCGTTTCCCTGCGCTTCGTGGCCAAGGCGGAGCTCTCCCGGATCCCCCTGTTCGCCCGGGCGTTCCGGGCCGCGGGCCACGTCTTCGTCGACCGGGACTCGGCGGCCTCCGCCCTGGAGACGATGGACCGGGCGGGACGGATGATGCGCCGCCGGGGGCTCACGCTGGTGATCTTCCCAGAGGGGAGCCGATCGGCCGACGGAGGGCTCCGTCGCTTCAAGGGAGGCGCCTTCCGGCTGGCCAGGCGGACGGGGGCGCCGATCTACCCCGTGGCGCTGGACGGCGGAGGTCGGATCCTCCCCAGGGGGCGCCGCTCGATCCGTCCCGGGACACTGCACGTCCGGGTCGGCGAGCCTGTGCCCCCGGAGCGGGCGGCGGAGATGGACCGGAACGAGCTGGCGGAGTGGATCCACCACGAGGTGGCCGGCATGCTCCGGGCGATCCGGGAGGAGGACCGATGACGGGGAGACCGGCGGGACCGGGATCGGCGAGGAGAGCGCCGCCTGTCGGACGGAGGCGGGACGGCACACTTTTCTCCCTCGGAGCGGAGCCCGGCGAGGGCCGGGCCAGACGGTCGAGCGAGGGGAGGGGATCGGAAGGGTGACACGGATCGTGAGCGTGACGGGCCGGGAGGTCCTGGATTCCCGGGGCCATCCCACGGTGGAGGCCGAGGTCCGGCTGGCCGACGGCACCGTCGGCCGGGCGGCGGTGCCCAGCGGAGCCTCCACCGGTGCCCACGAGGCGAAGGAGCTCCGGGACGGCGATGCCGACCGGTACGGGGGGAAGGGCGTCCTGACGGCGGTGGAGCACGTGGACGGGGAGATCGCCGGGGAGCTGGAGGGGTGCGACCCGTCGGACCAGGGGGAGGTGGACCGGCGGCTGGTGGAGCTGGACGGGACCCCGGACAAGCGCCGCCTCGGGGCCAACGCCGTGCTGGCGGTCTCCATGGCCAGCGCCCGGGCGGCGGCGGCCGATGCGGGACTCCCGCTCTACCGGCACCTGGGCGGCGACGGAGCCGTGCTGCTGCCCGTGCCCCTGCTCAACATCCTGAACGGAGGGGCCCACGCCTCGAACAACGTGGACATCCAGGAGTTCATGGTGGCGCCCGTGGCGGGCCCGACCTTCGCCGAGGCCCTCCGGGCGGGGGCCGAGATCTACCACGCGCTCAGGGGCCGGGTCGCCGACGCCGGCCTCTCCACGGCGGTGGGCGACGAGGGCGGCGTGGCGCCCGACCTGTCCTCCAGCGGCGAGGCGCTGGACCTCATCGTGGCGGCCTGCCGGGACGCCGGGTACCGGCCGGGACGGGACGTGCTCCTGGCCCTGGACTGCGCCGCGACCGAGCTCCTGGCTCCCGGAGACGGGGCCTACCGGCTGGCCGGCGAGGGGGAGGCGGGCGCCTACGACGCCTCCGGCCTCGTGGATCTCTACGAGCGTTGGGTCGACGCGTATCCCCTGGCGTCCATCGAAGACGGGCTGGCCGAGGACGACTGGAGCGGCTGGCGCGGCCTGACCGAGCGCCTCGGCGACCGGATCCAGCTCGTGGGCGACGACCTCTTCGTGACCAGCGTGGAGCGCCTGGAGCGCGGCATCCGGGAGGGAGCCGGGAACGCCATCCTGGTCAAGCCCAACCAGATCGGAACGCTCACCGAGACGAGGCGGGCCGTCGAGCGGGCCCACGAGGCGGGGATGAGCGCCGTGATGTCGCACCGCTCCGGAGAGACCGAGGATCCCATCATCGCCGACCTCGCCGTGGCCTGGGGGACCGGGCAGATCAAGACGGGCGCCCCCTCCCGCTCGGAGCGGGTGGCCAAGTACAACCGGCTGCTCCGGATCGAGGAGGAGCTGGGGGCGGAGGCTCGCTACGCCGGGAGCCATGGCGCGCTCTGACCGCTGGAAGCGGATCGGCCTGCGGCTGCTGGTGGTGGCCAGTGCCGCCGGGGCGGGCTACTACGTCCTCCTGGGGGGCGAGTACAGCGTCTTCGACCTCTGGCAGATGGAGGACCGCCGGGAGGCCGCCGAGCGACGGGTGGATTCCCTGCGGGCGGTGGTGGACTCCCTGGAGGCTCGGGCCGAGGCGCTGCGGAGCGACACGCTCCTCATCGAGCGGGTGGCCCGGGAGGAGTACGGGCTGGTCCGCGAGGGGGAGATCCTGGTCCGGTTCCTGCCCGCCGATTCGGCGGCCGCTGACACGGGAACCCGCGGCGGGAGCGAGCGTACTCCGTAACGCGCAGGACGGAGGTCGAGGCAGGGTAGCTCAGCCTGGTAGAGCAAGGGACTCATAAGCCCTGGGTCGCGGGTTCAAATCCCGCCCCTGCCATTTCATCTCTGCGCGACTTCCCCCCTCGGAGGTCGCTTCGCTCCGCGAATCCCGCCCCTGCCGCCTGGATCCCACACGCCGGCCCTCCCGGACGCCGGCTGCACGGGATCCAGGCCGGATCCGGAACGGGGGAGGAGCAGGGGGCGACCGTCAAGCCCCTCGGCTCGCCGACGTGCGCCACGCACTCACGAAGATCCAGAGGGCCCCTAGGCCCCAGGTGAGGTTCCCCAGGATCTGCACGGCGAGGTTCTGGACCGGAAGCACCAGGAACCCGACGAGGAGTAGCACGCCCGACCACCGGGGGAGGGAGACGGATCGCCAGATGGCGAGGGCGAACAGCGCGAGCCCGATGACCGTCGGGACGAGCATGGCCCCCAGGAGGGCCGGCGGGAGAGTGAGCGCCGCGGCGGCCTCGGCGAGTCCTTCCGGTCCGGCCGCGGCGATTCCCGGATAGACGAAGAGCATCGTCCCGAAGAAAGCGGCACCGGCCATGTCTCCCAGGACCCCGGTCACCATTCCCCAGAAGGCGAGCCGCTCGACGTGGCTCTCTTCCAGGTACAGGTAGAGAGCGATCATTCCGATCGTCTCCAGGAAGGCCCCGACGAGGCCGCGGCCGGCGTAGAACAGGAACCCCGGCCCGGTGACCATTCTTCGGAACGCTTCCGGATCGGCACCGGGGCGCATCAGGAGATCGGGGCGGGTCAGGAAGAACTCCCCGACCACGAAGAGGACCGCGGCGAGGACCGGGGCGAACAGTCCCCAGACGATGCGAGTGGATCGGGTCATGGCTCTGATCTCGGCAAGGTGAGCGATCCCAGGGTCGCGTCGACCGTCGTGCCCTCCTTTCCGGACCGGGGACCGCCCCATACTCCTCGCGCTCGACGTCGCGCTCCACTAGGTCGAGGGGGAGCGGGGGAATCTTTCCGCGCCCGGCGAGGAACCGACCGAGGACATCCGGCAGAAGCGGCATGACCGGTCCCTCCTACAGGCCTCCATGAACGTGCCGATGGGGTCAGCGGCCTCCGCCCCTCAAGCATGGTTACACCTTACGGTCCGGGCACGGCGATTCAAGCCGCTGTCGCCGGTCTCGGGTGGTCCGGCCCCGCGGCCGCGGCCTTCCGCTCGCGGTCCAGCGCCCCCTTACGTTCATGAACGCATCGAGTTCGGGGGGCGAGGAGCCCTCCACGGGTCGTTCGAACCGTTCGTTCCGACACGAGGAGGCCGCGATGACCGAACCCGCCGATCGCGTGATGGACCTGATCTTCGGCCGCTGGCGGAGCCAGACCCTGTACGCCGGCGTGGATCTCGGGGTCTTCGAAGTCCTGGCCGGCGGACCCCGTTCGGCCGGCGAGGTGGCCGGGGAGCTGGACCTGGACCCGGGGAACACCTACCGGCTCCTCCGCGCCCTGGGGTCCCTCGGCCTGCTGGAGGAGCGGCCGGACGGCACCTTCGCCCTCACCGGGGAGGGGGAGGTGCTCACCGAGGAGCACCCGCGGAGCCTCCGGGGGGTGGCGCTCCTGGAGGAGAGCCCCGAGCACTACGCCCTGTGGACGCATCTACCGGAGTTCGTCCGCACGGGCGAGCAGGGCGCCTTCGAGGAGGAGCACGGGTACGCGCTGTTCGAGTATCCGGAGGCCGACGAGGAGTACTCCCGGGTCTTCGACGAGGCCATGACGAGCTACTCCCGTATCGAGACGGGTGCGGTGCTGGAGGCCCTGGACGAGGGGGACCTGGCCGAGGTGGATCACCTCTGCGACGTGGCGGGAGGATACGGCTATCTCCTCAGCCACCTGCTGGAGGAGCATCCGGGGGTGACGGGCAAGGTCCTGGAGCTGCCGAAGGTGGTCGAGGAGGCCGGGGACGTGCCGGAGGCCGTGGGCGTCGCCGATCGGATCACGTTCACGGCCGGCGACATGTTCGAGTCCGTGCCCGAGGCGGACGGCTACCTGATGAAGCACGTCCTCCACGACTGGAGCGACGAGGAGTGCGTGGAGATCCTGGATAGCGTCCTGGAAGCCGGGGCTCCGGGCGCGCCGGTGTTCGTCGCCGAGCTGGTGGTGCCCGGCCCGGAGACCCCCCACTTCGCCAAGCTCTTCGACGTCCACATGATGGTGGCCACCACGGGCCGGGAGCGGACGGTGCAGGAATACGGGGAGCTGTTCGACCGGGCGGGCCTGGAGCTCGCCGGCCACCACACGGCGCCGGGCCATCCCATGAGCGTGGTGGAGGGGCGGGTGGCCTGACCGGCGCCCGGCTGGACGAGGAGACCGGATCCTCGCAGGTTTTCCGGGTCCCGGATCTACCGGGGCGGGGGGATGTATACGATCAGGCGTCGGACGACCCGTCGCCTGGTCTCCGCGCCCCCCGTGTCCGATCCCGTTCCACCGAGGCCCCGCCTTCCATGTCCCCGACCCCAACACGCCAGCGAGAGACGGCGGAGTCGCCGTCGGGCCGCGACGGCGACGGATGCCGGCCTGCGTCGGGGCACCTGGTCATGGTGCGCTTCTCGGGGGAGATGACCACCAAGTCGCGGCGCACTCGGAGCCGGTTCCAGCGGGCCCTGGCGGAGAACCTCCGGGCGGCGGCCCGCCGGGACGGGGTGGAGCTGGACCTGGAGGAGGAATGGAGCCGCTTCTACCTCCGGAGCCCGGACCGGGGAGTGATGGACCTCCCGGCCCGGACCTTCGGGGTGAGCACCTACTCGGAGATCGAGGGGATCTGCGAGCCCGACCTCGAGGCCATCGTCGAGTGCGGCCGCCGCCTCTACGGCCAGCGGGTGAAGGGGCGGACCTTCGCCGTCCGGGCCCGGCGCTCCGGCGAGCACGACTTCGACTCCTACGACGTCCAGCGGGAGCTCGGGGCGGCCCTGAACCCCGGCGCCGAGGTGGACCTGGACGACCCGGAAGTCACGGTGCGGGTGGAGGTGCGCCCCGAGACCGCCTACCTGTTCGGCGAGAGGCGGCCCGGACCCGGCGGGTTCCCCCCGGGGACCCAGGCCCGCGCGGTGGCGCTGGTCTCCGGCGGCTTCGACTCGGCGGTGGCCGCCTGGATGGCCCTGCGCCGGGGCATCGAGCTGGACTACGTCTTCTGCAACCTGGGCGGCGACGCCTACCGCCGGATGGTGCTCGAGGTCACCGCCGAGCTGGCCGGCCGGTGGAGCGGTGCCACGACGCCCCGCTTCCACGCCGTGGACTTCGGTCCCGCGCTGGAGGAGCTCCGGGAGGAGGTCCGTAGCTCCTACTGGCAGGTGGTCCTCAAGCGACTCATGTACCGCGCCGGCGCCTCGGTGGCCCGGGAGATCGACGCCGACGCCCTGATCACCGGCGAGTCGGTGGGACAGGTGAGCTCCCAGACCCTGGCCAACCTCCGGGCCATCGACGTGGCCACCGACTATCCCGTGCTCCGCCCGCTGGCGGGCTTCGACAAGGAGGAGATCATCGAGCGCTCCCGCCGGATCGGCGTGCACGACCTCTGCGAGCGTGTCCGGGAGTACTGCGCCATCGTGCCGGACCGTCCCGTGACGGCGTCCACGCCGGACCGGGTGGACCGGGAGATGGAGGAGCTGGACGCCACGGTCGTGGACCGGGCCGTCGAGGACCGGGAGGTCCTGTCCCTGATGGATCTCAACGCCTCCGAGATCGCCTCCTCCGGGCTCTTCATCGATCGTGTCCCCGAGGGAGCCCGCGTCCTGGACGTCCGTCCCGAGGAGGAGTTCCGTGCGTGGCACTGGCCCGGGGCCGAGCACCTGGACCCTGTGGAGCTGTCGCGCGGCTACGGGGAGCTCGACCACGAGGAGACCTACGTTCTGGTCTGTGGCCAGGGACTGCGGACGGCCCACATCGCCGAGGAGATGCAGGCCGACGGCTACGAGGCGTACAGCTTCCGGGAGGGGACCCGGGGACTCCGGGGCTGGGCGCGGGAGCGGGGCGAGGGCGCCGCCGACGATCCCGGACCCTCGGCATGAGCGGCGAGCACGCGCCGGGGGGGGAGGTCCCCCCGGACGGAGCGGGGGACGGGGGAGCGGAGGAGCTCCTGGAGGCCGTCCGTGCCGCCGGCGACCTGCCGGCCCACGTGGCGGTGATCATGGACGGCAACGGCCGATGGGCCCGGGCCCGGGGGCTTCCGCGGTGGGAGGGCCACCGGCAGGGGATGCGGGCCGTGCGGGAGACGGTGGAGGCCTCCCTGGAGGTGGGCCTGGAGCACCTGACCCTCTACGCCTTCTCCATCCAGAACTGGGATCGTCCGGCGGGGGAGGTCACGGCGCTCATGGAGCTCCTCCGGGAGTACGTGGAGAGCGAGAAGGACGAGCTGGCGGGGGAGGACGTCCGCGTGCGCGCCTTCGGCGACCTGGACCGACTCCCGGAGGAGTCCCGCCAGGCCGTCGACGAGCTGCAGGCGGCCACCCGGGAGGGGGAGCGGATGCAGCTCAATCTGGCCATCAGCTACGGCAGCCGGTCGGAGATCGTCCACGCGGCCCGGCGCCTGGCCAGGCTGGTGGACCTGGGAGCGGTCCGACCGGAGGAGATCGACGAGGAGCGCTTCGCCGGCGAGCTCTACACGGCCGACTGGCCCGATCCGGATCTGCTGGTCCGCACGTCCGGCGAGCTGCGGCTCTCCAACTTCCTCCTGTGGCAGGTGGCCTACTCGGAGCTCTACGTGACCGACGTCCTGTGGCCCGACTTCGATCGGGGGGAGCTGTTCCGGGCGCTGCGCGAGTACCAGCGGCGGGATCGTCGCTTCGGGAAGGTGGCGGGATGACCGAAGGCGGCGGTATGGCCGGGGGCACGGCCGATGATTCGTGGGGCGAGACCCGGCTCCGGCTGGTGGTGGCCCTGGTGGGGATCCCGGCCTGCTTCCTGGTGGTGTGGGCCGGGGACCTGGTCTTCGTGGCCGGGATCACCCTGCTGGCCGGCGTGGGGGCGTGGGAGTACGTCCGGATGTTCGAGGAGGGGCCGGCCCGGCCGTTCCTGGTTCCCGGGATCGCCGCCGCCGCCCTCCTGCCGGTGGCCGCCTGGGCCCAGGGACCGTCGGCCGCCCTCTGGCTCACGGTCCCGTATCTCCTGGCGATCTCGGCGTACGCCCTGGCCGTCCGCGCGCCGGACGAAGCGCCCGTGACCTCGACGGCCCTCACCGTCTTCGGGGCCCTCTACCTGGGGGGGCTGCTGGGCTTCTCGGTCCCGCTGCGGACCGAGCTCGTGGAAGGCCGCCTGGCCGGGACCCTGGTCTTCTTCTTCCCGGTGGTCGTCACCTGGATCGCCGACTCGTCGGCGTACTTCGGCGGCCGACGGTACGGGAGCCGGCAGCTCGCGCCCCGGTTGAGTCCGAACAAGACCGTGGAGGGCGCCGGCTTCCAGCTCGCCGCGTCCACGGCGGCGGGCGCGGCCTACGGCCTGGGGGTGCTGGGCCCGGCGGGCTACGAGGTCGGCCCCGGGCGGGCCGTCCTCCTCGGCGCCGCCGTCGGCGGGGCGGCCGTCCTGGGCGACCTGGTGGAGTCGGCCCTCAAGCGGGAGTGCGGGGTGAAGGACGCCTCGGACCTCCTGCCGGGCCACGGCGGCCTCCTGGACCGGCTGGACTCGCTCCTGTGGGCGTTCCCGGTGAGCTGGCTGATCCTCACGTGGGCCTGACGGGGGGCGGCGCGGCGTGACGGCCGCTGCGTCGACGGAGGGGGCCCGGCGACGGGTGCTCGTCCTCGGGGCCACGGGCTCCATCGGGTCGGCCGCCACCTCGGTGATCCGTCGCCACCGGGAGCGCTTCCGTGCCGTGGGCCTCACCGCTCACCGGGACGCCGAAGCGCTGGACCGGCTGGCGTCGGAGCTGGAGCCGGAGTTCGTGGTCCTCTCCGGCGGGGATCCCCCCGGAGGCGAGCGCACCTGGTCCGGCCCGTGGTACCGGGGACCGGAGGCGCTCCGGGAGGCGGCGGCCGACTCCTCCGCCGACGTGGTCCTGAACGGGATCGTGGGGGCCGCGGGACTGGAGCCCACGCTGGCGGCCCTTCGGGCCGGGAAGCGGGTGGCCCTGGCCAACAAGGAATCCCTGGTGGTGGGCGGGAGCCTGGTCCTCGAGGCGGCCCGTTCCGGTGGGGGGGAGCTGGTCCCCGTCGACAGCGAGCACAGCGCCGTCCACCGGTGCCTGGCCGGCCGGCGGACCGAGGACGTCCGCCGCATCGTGCTCACCGCCTCGGGCGGCCCCTTCCGGACCCTGTCGGCCGCGGAGCTCGCCCGCGTGGGACCGGAGGAGGCCCTCCAGCACCCCACCTGGGACATGGGTCGGAAGATCACCGTGGATTCGGCCACCCTGGCGAACAAGGCGCTGGAGGTGGTGGAGGCCCATCACCTGTTCGGGATCCCGTTCGAGAAGATCGACGTGGTGGTCCACCCCCAGTCCACCGTCCACTCCATGGTGGAGTTCCGGGACGGGTCGGTCCTGGCCGAGATGGAGGAGAACACCATGGAGGGGCCGGTGCTGTACGCTCTCACCTATCCCGACGCCCTCCTGGAGGAGCCCAGGGGCTTCGACCCGGTGACGGCCAGCCCCCTCACCTTCGAGCCGGTGCGCGAGGACGATTTCCCCATGTTCGGCCTCGGGGTAGCGGCGGGTCGACGCGGCGGCACCGCCCCTGCGGTCTACAATGCGGCGAACGAGGTCGCCGTCCGGGCCTTCCTGGACGGCGAGCTGGACTTCCCGGGGATCCCTCGGGTCGTGGAGGGGTGCCTGGAGACGGTGGGGGCCGGACCCGCCGGGGAGATCGAGGAGCTGTGGACGGCCGACCGGACGGCCCGTAAGCGAGCGAGGGAGCTGGTGAGCCGATGTTGATCACGCTGCTTGCGGCGGCCGTCGTGCTGGGGGTCGTCATCCTGGTCCACGAGCTGGGGCACTTCTGGGCCGCCAAGCTCCTGGACGTCCGGGCCCCCCGGTTCTCCATCGGCCTCGGGCCGAAGATGACGGGCTTCCAATGGGGCGAGACGGAGTACGTGATCTCCTGGCTCCCGCTGGGAGGCTACGTCCAGCTCGCCGGCATGGGAGACGACGAGATGGTGGAGGTCCTGGAGGGCGGGGCCGTGGAGGAGGGAGACGACTCCCCCGACCGCCACTTCCAGTCCAAGCCCCTGTGGGCCCGGGCCGTGATCCTCTCGGCCGGCGTGTTCATGAACTTCCTCTTCGCCGTGGTGGCCTTCGGCGGCCTGGCCGCCACCGCCGGGGTCGTGCCCCCGCCGGACGCCAGGATCGGGAACGTGTACGAGGAGTACCTCCCCGAGGGGAGCTGGGAGCTGGCCCGGCTTCCCCACGGGGCGCTGGTCGAGTCGGTGGACGGGCGTCCCGTGGCCGACTGGTCCGAGCTGACGGCCGCCCTTCGGGCCGCCGACGCGGGTCCGGTGACCCTGGAGATGGAGGGGGTGGGCCCGGTGACGGTGAGGGTCCCGTCGGGGAGCGCCCGCCGGGACTCCCTGCTGTCCAGCCTCTCCCCGGTGCTGGGTCTCCCGCCGGAGATCAACGAGGTCCGGGACGGCACCCCGGCCCAGGCGGCGGGTCTGCGGCCCGGCGACAGGATCCTCCGCGTGGCCGGCGTGGAGGTCGAGCACTGGAGTCGCTTGGTCCGGGAGCTGGAGACCCGGCCCGGGGAGCCGGTGCCCCTGACCGTCCTCCGGTCGGGCGAGACCGTGGAGCTCACCCTCACGCCGGAGGAGAGGGTCCGGGCCGCCGCCGGCGACACGCTCCGGTTCGGGAGGATCGGCGTGACGGCGGCCCAGGCCACCCTGGCCACGGCGGTCTCCGGCGAGCGGGACCGGATGGGGCCGGGAGCGGCGGCCGCCTACGGCCTGAACCGGACCGGCGAGCTCCTGTACCTGACCGTGGACTTCCTGGGCGAGCTGATCACCGGTGCCCGGGGGGGCGACGAGCTGGGGGGACCGATCCTCATCGGTCAGGTGAGCGGGCAGATGGCCCGGGCCGGGCTGGCCCCGCTGCTCCAGTTCATGGCCTTCATCTCCGTGCAGATCGGTCTCCTGAACCTGTTGCCGGTGCCGGTGCTGGACGGCGGGCACCTGGTGTTCCTGGGCATCGAGGCGGTGCGCGGCCGTCCGGTGGAGGCCGAGCACCGGGCCCGGTGGACCCAGGCCGGCATGCTGCTCCTGGCCGCCCTCATGGTGTGGGTCATCTTCCAGGACATCTTCAGGATCGTGGGCTGAACAGCCCGAGCTGGGGCTTCCGCCGGGCCTCGGTCCGCTCCAGGAGGCGGTCCAGGTCGAACCGCCGGGAGGGACGGTCGGGGCCGGCCACCTCGAGGACGCCCTCGTAACCCAGGGGACGGAGCGCCTCCCGCACCCGCTCTCGGGCCCGGCGCGGCGTGTTGCAGTTCTCGCTCAGGTGCGCCAGGAGGATCCCCGCCAGCTCCGGATGGTGGAGCTCGGCGGCCAGCTCGCCGGCCAGCCGGTTGGACAGGTGCCCCCGGCTGCCCGCGATCCGCTGCTTCACGCTCCAGGGATACGGCCCGTCCCGGAGGAGCACCTCGTCGTGGTTCGCCTCCAGGATCAGGAAGTGGGAGCCTGCCAGGGCGTGCCGGGCGGTGGTGGTGGCCCTCCCCAGGTCGGTGGCCAGCCCCAGCTTGTGTCCGGTGGTGGGCTCGGTCACCGTCACGGCCAGGGGATCGGCGGCGTCGTGACAGGTGAGGAAGGGCTGGACCGAGAGGTCGCCGACGCGGAACTCCCGCCCGGCGTGATAGGGCCGGACGTCTTCGCCCCCGCGGAGCAGGTCGTCGCAGCACTCCCGGGTGACCTCGCTCATGTACAGGGGCCAGCCCCACCGACGGGCGGCGATCCCCGCGCCCCGGGTGTGGTCCCGGTGCTCGTGGGTGATCACCACGGCGTCCACCGCCTCCGGCCGGCGGTCCACGAGCTCCAGGCGGCGCTCGATCTCCACCCCGCTGAACCCGGCGTCCACCAGGATCAGCGTGGAGCCGGCCTCCACCAGCACGGAGTTGCCGTGGCTGCCGCTCCCGAGGCTGGCCAGCTTCACGGCCGGCGGCTCCCGGGCTGCCTCCGGACGGCCCTCACGACCCCTCCCGTCGCATGGCCTCGTCGTGGACCGCCCCGAGCCAGCGGGCCGTGGCGTCGCGGGGCTCCAGGTCCCGGCGCCGCATGACCTGGAGGGCCGTCTCCAGGAAGTCCTCCTTCCGGTACCTGGCCCGGCTCTCGCCCGTCCCCCATGCGAAGGGAGGGACCCACTTCGGTGGCATGGCGTCGCCGAACACGTTGGCCCCAGCTCCCACGACCGTGCCGGTGTTCAGCATCGTGCCGATGGCCGTCTTCGCGTGGTCGCCCAGGAAGCATCCGAGCTTGAGCATCCCGGTCTCCCTCAGGCCGTCCCGGACGCCGATCCGTATCGGGCCGTAGTTGTTCTTCAGGTCGCTGTTGGTGGTGAGGGCGCCCAGGTTCACCCAGCGTCCCAGCAGGCTGTGGCCCAGGAAGCCGTCGTGTGCCTTGTTGCTGTAGCCCAGCACCGCCGTCTCTTCCACCTCGCCCCGGAGGTACGTGTACGGGCCGGCGGCCACCACGCTCAGGGGACCTCCCAGGAGCCGGCTGAACGGTCCGGCGTGGAGCGGACCCTCCAGTCGGGCTCCGGCCAGCACCTCCACGCCCCGGTCCAGCCGCACGGCGCCGGAACGGGTGTCCAGGACCACCCCCGGCTCGAGACGGACGTCCGGGCCCAGCAGGACCGGGCCGTCCCCCACCACGGACACGTGCCCCGGGGGCCGTGACTCGCCGACCTCCGAAGCCCTCTCTTCCAGATCCCGGCGCAGCCGATCGGCGAGGCCCGCCACCAGGTTCCACGGCTCCGTCAGCGTCTCCCCCTCCACCTCCCGGGCGTCGAGGCCGCCCGGGAGGCCGTCGGGACGGGCCAGGGCGGCGGGATCCGGGTTCACCGCGCCCGGAGCCAGGAGGGCCCCCACCGTCTCGTCCCCGCACGAGAGCCGGACGGATCGATCGGAGGGAGCGCCCAGCTCCAGGGATCCGTCGGGCACGTACCGGGAGGACAGGAGGAGCCGGGGCTCCTCACGGGGGAGGGCGTCGGGCTCCATGGCGGCCGGCGCCCCCTCCTCGCGGAAGTCCCGGAGCCACGGCCGGCCGGGGAGGAGGCCCGCCGCGGACAGGCCGACGGCGCGCTCCAGCCGCTCCCGGAGGAGGTGCGAGCCGTACCGCAGCTCGGAGATCGGACGGCTCAGGGCGAAGGGGGACCAGCGCGCCGCCCGCTCGTCGTCGAAGACGTAGAGCTTCACCCGCTCCCCCGCTCCTCGTCGGCCGCCCGGGCCCGGAGCAGCTCCTTGAGTCGAGGGGCGGCCTCCCGGGTGGTGACCAGGGTGCGGTCGCCGGAGCGGACCACCACCAGCCCCTCCACGCCGAAGAGGGTCACGCGCTCCTCCTCGCTCCAGACCACGTTGTCCCGCGAGTCCACCAGCTCCGCCGGGCCCATGGCCACGTTGCCGTCCGGGTCGGCGTCCCGGGTCCGGGCCAGGGCGGGCCAGGTGCCCACGTCGTCCCACTGGAACCGGGCCGCCACCGCACCCACCCGGTCCGAGCGTTCCAGGATCCCCTCGTCCACGCTGATCCGGTCCACCGACCGGAAGAACTCCGCCGCGCCCGCCTCGGGCCCCTCCTCCTCCAGGATCGGGAGGTGCGGGCCGATCTCGGGCGACCGCCCGGCGGCCTCCTCCAGGAGGGTGCGGCACCGCCAGGCGAAGATCCCGGTGTTCCACCAGTGGGTCCCCCCTTCCACGTACCGCCGGGCCGTGGCCCGGTCGGGCTTCTCGACGAAGCGCCGGACGTGCCGGACGTGCTCCGAGATCGCCTCGCCCAGCTCCAGGTAGCCGTAGCCCGTCTCGGGGCGCTCCGGGGGCCGCCCCAGGCAGCACAGCCAGTCGCGGGACCGGGCCGTCTCGAGCGCCTCCCGGGCGCACGCTAGGAACGCCTCGCGGGGGCGGATCACGTGGTCGGCGTGGAGGGAGATCATGGCGGCGTCCTCGGCCTCGTCCAGCAGCCGACGGGCGGCCCAGGCCAGCACGGGCCCGGTGCCCCGGGCTTCGGGCTCCACGTAGAAGTGATCCTCCCCGAGCCCGGGACAGGCCTCCCGTATGGGCTCCACCAGGTGGGAGCCGGTCAGGACCCGGACCCGGGCGGACCCCACCAGCGCGACGGCCCGGTCCACGGCCTGGGCCACCAGGGGCTCGTCTCCCCCCAGGGGGAGGAGCTGCTTGGGCCGCCGGGGGGTGGAGGCGGGCCAGAACCGCGAGCCGATCCCGCCCGCCAGGATCACCGCGAAGTCCCGGGTCGCGTCGGTCACCGCGGGGCGGCGGGGCAGGGATCGGGGGCGATCTGACGCATGGTCGGCGAGGGACGCAGGAGGAGGTCGGCGGGCGGAACAAGCCGGCCGCCGACGGGTTCCCAAGCTCCAGGGACGGTGCCGCGAACGCCCCGAAGCTAGAGTCCCTCATCGGGGGCGTCAAGCGAGGGGAAACCACGTGAAACCGGCGGCCCGACGGGCATCTTCGGTCGCTTGACCCGCCCGGCGGTCCCGGTCATCTTCCCGCCGTCCGTCGGCCATCCGCTCGCCCACGAGGAGCCGAGTCGTCCGAGTGAACATCCGTCCACAGCACGCCGTCGTCGCGATCCTCGTGGCGGTCCTCGCCGCCGCAGGCTGCGAGAACCCCTTCGAGCCCGAGCCGAGCCCGGTCCCCGGTCCCGAGTCCCACGTCCTCCACGACTTCCGGGCCGGTCCCCTGACCGAGCCGTCGGCCTTCGACCTCTTCTCGGCGACCCCGTCCCGGACGGACCAGACCAGCTCCTGGGACTTCCTCTTCTACGTGACCTCCGGCGGGGAGCTGCAGTTCCATCCCCGGGACCTGGTGGTGGAGGACGGCTCCACCGCCGGACTCCGGGAGCTGGAGGAGAGCTTCGCCGATCTCCTCCAGGTCCCCGAGACGGACTACGTGACCGACGCTCCGGTCCCGGTGCTGGAGGGAGCGGTCTACGCCGCGCGGAGCCGGAGGAGCAGCGGGTGCACCCGCTACGCCAAGCTGGCCGTGGACTCGGTGGACGTGGAGGAGGGGCGTCTCTTCATGACGTCGGTGGTGAACCCCAACTGCAACGATCTGTCGGTGGAGCCCGAGGTGGACGAGGACGACGAGGGCGACGGCGACGACCAGGGGGACGAGGGGAGCTAGGTGCTCGATTTCAAGCGGCTCCGCGCGGAGCCGGAGGAAGCGAAGCGCCGCCTCTCGGTCCGGGGCGTTCCGGAGCTCGCCGGACGCGTCGACCGGGCGGTGGAGCTGGACGCGCGCCGCAGGGAGCTCATCGGCGAGGTGGAGGACCTCCGGGCCCTGAGGAACGAGAAATCCCGGGAGATCGGGGCCCGGAAGGCCCGCGGCGAGGACGCCGAGGAGCTGATCCGGCGGATGCGCCGGGTGGGGGACCGGATCGACGCCCTCGACGGGGAGCTGGAGGAGGTGGAGACCGAGCTCAGGGAGACGCTGCTGCGGATCCCGAACCTGCCCGATCCCCGGGTGCCGGCCGGGGGAGAGGAGGACTTCGAGGTCCTGGCCCGGTGGGGCGAGGCCGGGGAGGCCGACGAGGAGGAGCCGGGGGAGGACGCCGACGGGCCGCCTCCCCACTGGGAGATCGCCGAGGACCTGGGGATCCTGGACCTGGAGCGGGGAGCCAAGGTGGCCGGCTCGGGCTTTCCCCTCTTCTACGGTCAGGGCGCGGCCCTCCGACGGGCCCTGGCCACCTTCATGATCGACCTCCACCGCGAGGAGCACGGATACCGGGAGGTCTCGCCCCCGTACCTGGTGAACCGGGACTCCATGCTGGGCACCGGCCACCTGCCGAAGTTCGAGGAGGACGCCTACCGGACCGAGCCCGACGACCTGTTCCTGGTGCCCACCGCCGAGGTCCCCGTCACCAACCTCTACCGGGACGAGATCCTGGAGCCGGGGACCCTCCCCCGAGCCTTCGTGGCCTCCACGCCGTGCTTCCGGCGGGAGGCGGGGTCGGCGGGGAGAGACACCCGGGGCATCCTCAGGGTGCACCAGTTCCAGAAGGTGGAGCTGATGCGCTTCACCCGGCCCGAGGAGTCGGAGGAGGACCTGGAGCTCCTGACCTCCCACGCCGAGGAGGTGCTTCGGCGACTGGAGCTCCCGTACCGGCGGATCCTGCTGGCCGGGGGGGACCTGGGCTTCGGCAACGCCATCACCTACGACCTGGAGGTCTGGGCTCCGGGGGTGGGCCGGTGGCTCGAGGTCTCCAGCTGCTCCTCGTACACCGACTACCAGGCCCGCCGCGCCGACATACGTTACCGGCCCGAGCCGGGGGCCGGGCCGGAGTTCGTCCACACCCTGAACGGCTCCGGCGTGGCTCTGGCCCGGACGGTGGTGGCGCTCCTGGAGCACGGCGTCCGGGACGACGGGTCGGTGGAGCTGCCGGAAGCCCTCCATCCCTACATGGGGACGGATCGGCTGACGCCTCGATGACCGAGGGCCGGGACCCCTTCCTGCCGGAGCTCAACCCCGAGCAGCGGGAGGCGGTGCTCCACGGCGAGGGCCCGCTGCTGGTCCTGGCCGGGGCCGGCTCCGGCAAGACCAGGGTCCTCACCGCCCGGGCCGCCCGGCTCGTGGGCGAGGAGGGGATCCCGCCCGAGCGCCTCCTCATGGTGACCTTCACCAACAAGGCCGCCGAGGAGATGCGGGAGCGGATCCGGGAGCTCCTGGGCGCCGATCCGGCGGGGATGTGGGCCGGGACGTTCCACTCGGTGGCCGCCCGCCTGCTGCGCCTGGAGGCGGAGCACGCATGGCGGGACCGGAACTTCACCATCTACGACCAGGACGATTCCCTCCGGGCCGTCCGTCGGGCCATGGAGGACGTGGGCCTGGACCCGGAGCGATGGTCGCCCCGCTCCATCCAGTCCCGGATCTCCGACGCCAAGAGCGCCATGGTGGCGGCCGACGAGTTCCGCGAGCGGTCGTTCGACCTGGTGGCCCGGAGGGTCGCCGAGGTCTATCCCCGGTACCAGGACATCCTGCGGCGGTCCAACGCCCTGGACTTCGACGACCTGCTGGTCCACGGCGTCCGGCTCCTGGAGGAGGTCCCGGCGGTGGCGGAGCGCTACCGCCGGCGCTTCCGCCACGTCCTGGTGGACGAGTACCAGGACACCAACCACGCCCAGTACCGGATGGTCCGCGCCCTGGGCCGGGCCCACGGCAACGTCTGCGTGGTGGGCGACGACGACCAGTCCATCTACGGCTGGCGGGGCGCGGATCTGCGGAACATCCTGGACTTCGAGCGGGACTTCGAGGGGGCGCGGGTCGTCCGCCTGGAGCGGAACTACCGGTCCACCGAGCGGATCCTGGCGGTGGCCAACGCGGTCATCGCCCGGAACACGGAGCGGAAGGAGAAGACGCTCCGGAGCGTCCGGGACCGGGGCGAGCCCGTCCGGGTCGTCCGGGTCGCCGACGAGCGGGCCGAGGCCCGCTGGACCGTCCGGGAGATCCAGGCCCTGGCCGGCCGCCACCGCCCCGACGACTGCGCGGTGCTGTACCGGACGAACGCCCAGTCCCGGCCCTACGAGGACGCCCTCCGGGAGGCCGGCCTGCCGTACCGGATCGTGGGCGGCGTGCGGTTCTACGAACGGCGGGAGATCAAGGATGTCCTGGCGTATCTCCGGCTGGCGGCCAATCCGGCCGACGACGCCGCGTTCCGTCGCGTGGTCTCCTGGCCCCGGCGCGGGGTGGGCTCGGTGACGCTGGAGCGCCTGGAGGCGGCGCGGGAGGACGGGGAGTCCCTCCTGGGGGCCGCCGCCCGGGCCACCGAGGTGGAGGAGCTCCCCACGGCGGGTGCCCGTTCCCTGGAGGAGTTCGCCGGGGGGATCCGGGAGCTCCACGAGGCGGGACGGGAGGCCACGGCCGAGGAGGTCATCCGGCGCTGCATCGGGCGCTTCGGCCTCCTCTCGGCCCTGGAGAGCGAGGAGGACGGCGAGGACCGGATCGCCAACGTCACCGAGCTGGTGGCGGCGGCCGCCGAGTTCGACGCGGCCGACGCCGAGGAGGCGCCCGAGGAGGCCACCGAGCTGGGGCTCTACCTCCAGACCGTCTCCCTCCTGGGGGACCGGGACCAGGCGGAGGAAGGCCCCGGCGTGACCCTCATGACCCTCCACAACGCCAAGGGGCTGGAGTTCCCCGTGGTCTTCGTGGGCGGGGTCGAGGAAGGGCTCTTTCCCCTGAGCCGGGCCCTGGAGGGCGGGGAGGGGATCGAGGAGGAGCGGCGCCTGTTCTACGTGGGCGTCACGCGGGCCCGGGACCGCCTCTATCTGACCCACGCCGATCGCCGCTGGCGGGCCGGGAGCCAGAGCCAGGCCGGCCCCTCCCGGTTCCTGGAGGAGATCCCCGACGGGCCGGTGGAGCGGCGCCGGGGCGGTGCCCTGGCGCGGAACGGTCGTTCGGGGGGAGGGAGCCCGTCGGCCGGCCGACGCGGCCGGAGCCGGCGAGGGAGCGGGGGAGACGGCGCCGGCGGGTCCCGCTTCTCGTGGCGCAGGGGCGGGAGCCCGGGGAGGGGCGCGGGGGGCGAGGGGTCGGAGGCCGCCGGATCGGGGAGCGCCGGATTGGGGAGCGACGATGGGGAGGCCACCTACGACTACGGTGACAGCCAGGTGCCGCTGGAGCTGGAGCCGGGGGGACGAGTGGTCCACCCACGGTTCGGCGAGGGGACCATCCTCGCCACCAGCGGCGACGGCCGGTCGCTGAAGCTGACCGTCGACTTCGACGCGGCGGGGGAGAAGAAGGTGATGGCCGCCTTCGCCGACCTCCGTCCCGCCTGAGGGGCCGGGGCCGGCCGCCGGTGGGCGGGGAGGCCTGATGGAGGAGCTCCCGAGGGACGAGGTGGAGCGGGTAGCGCGGCTGGCCGGCCTCGAGCTGAGCGACCGGGAGCTCTCCCGGCTGGCCGGGGAGATGGCCGCCGTCCTCCGCCACGTCCGGGAGATCCGGCGCCTGGGAGGCGACGGCGATCCCCCCGGGGAGTCCTCCGCCGGGGAGGGTCCCCTCCGACCCGACCGGCCCGGATCCGATCCCCTCCACCGGCCGGTCCGCCAGCTGGCACCCGAGTGGCGGGACGGCCACTTCCTGGTCCCCAGGCTCCCCGCCCTCGACGACGGGGACGGGCCGGGGGAGGACGCGTGACCCAGCTCCGGAGCCTCCGGGCGGTCCGTCGGGCGCTGGAGGCCGGCCGGGCCTCGGCGCGCGAGCTCCGGCAGGCCGCCCGTGCCCGGAACGAGACCCTGGACCGGGGCGACCGGCCCGTCCGGGCGTTCCTGTCCATGGCCGGTGAGGACGACGAGGGCCGGGCCCCGTCGGCCTTGCCCGGGGGCGACGCTCCCGCGTCCGGCGACGGCGCTCCCGCGGCAGCGGGCGGCGGTCCCCTGGCCGGGGTGCCCGTGGCGGTGAAGGACAACGTCTGCACCCTGGGGCTCCCCACCACCTGCGCCTCCAGGATCCTCCAGGGCTACCGCTCGCCCTACGAGGCCACGGCGGTCCGCCAGCTCCGGGAGGCGGGCGCGCGGGTCCTGGGCAAGACGAACATGGACGAGTTCGCCATGGGCTCCTCCACCGAGACGGGCGCCTTCGGGGCCACCCGGAATCCGGTGGACCGGGAGCGGGTCCCGGGGGGGAGCTCGGGGGGATCGGCGGCGGCCGTGGCCGGGGGAGTGGTCCCCGTGGCCCTCGGCTCGGACACCGGGGGCTCGGTCCGCCAGCCAGCCTCCTTCTGCGGCGTGGTGGGGGTGAAGCCCACCTACGGTCGGGTGAGCCGGTACGGCCTGGTGGCGTTCGCCTCCAGCCTGGACCAGATTGGCGTCCTGGCGAACTCGGTGGCCGACGCGGCCCGGACCCTGGAGGTCGTCTCGGGCCACGATCCCCGGGACGCCACCTCGGCCCGGCGTCCGTCGCCCCGGTGGCGGTCCGCCCGGGAGGTGGAGCTCGGGGGCCGCGTGGTGGGGCTCCCCGCCCAGTACCTGGGGGAGGGGCTCGATCCGGCGGTCCGTGACGCCGTCCGGGACGCGGCCCGAGCGCTGGAGCGGGGCGGGGCGGAGCTCCGGGAGATCTCCCTCCCGGCCACCGAGGCGGCGGTGCCCTGCTACGTCCTCATCGCTTCCGCCGAGGCGTCCAGCAACCTGGCGCGCTTCGACGGCGTCCGGTACGGCTCCCGCGCCACCTCCGACGGGGGAGGGGACCCCCCGGTGGAGGAGCTCTACCGGCGGACCCGCGGTCGGGGATTCGGCCAGGAGGTCAGGCGGCGGATCATGATGGGCACGTACGCCCTCTCCGCCGGCCACTACGAGGCCTACTACCTCCGGGCCCGGGACCTCCAGCGGGAGCTGGCCCGGGAGCTCCGGGAAGCGTTCCGGGAGGTGGACGCGCTCCTCACCCCCACCGCTCCGTCGCTGCCGTTCGCCCCGGGCGAGCGGCGGGAGGATCCCTACGAGATGTACCGCTCCGACGTCTTCACGGCACCGGCGAGCCTGGCCGGCGTGCCGGCGGTCTCGGTGCCCGTGGACCTGGCCGGGGGGCTCCCGGTGGGCGCCCAGCTCGTGTGCGCCCCCTGGGAGGACGAGCTCGCCCTGGGCCTGGCGCGGCGGCTGGAGGAGCGGATGGCCTTCGTCCATCCGGTGGCGGAGAGGGGGACGGACGGCCCGTGAGCGACGCCGGCGCCGGGGAGATCGACGGTGGCTACGAGACGGTCGTCGGCGTGGAGGTCCACGTCCAGCTCCGGACCGAGACCAAGATGTTCTGCGGCTGCGCGGTGGAGTTCGGCGCCGAGCCCAACACCCGGGTCTGTCCCGTGTGCCTGGGGCTGCCCGGGGCCCTGCCGGTGCCCAACGAGCGGGCGGTGGAGCTGGGGGTGCGGGCGGCCCTGGCCCTGGGTTGCACCGTGCGGGAACGGTCCACCTGGGCCCGGAAGCACTACTTCTACCCGGATCTGCCCAAGGGCTATCAGATCAGCCAGCACGGGGAGCCCCTGGCCCGGGACGGCAGGGTGGTCCTGCGGCGGGAGGGTGGCTCCCAACGGCGGGTGGGCGTCCGCCGGCTCCACCTGGAGGAGGACGCGGGCAAGTCGCTCCACGACCGGGTTCCCGGCCGGACGGCGGTGGACCTGAACCGCTGCGGGGTGCCGCTGGCCGAGATCGTCTCCGAGCCCGACCTCCGATCCCCCGGCGAGGCCCGCCGCTTCCTGGTCCGGCTGAAGCAGCTCCTGGAGCACTACGCCCGGGTGAGCGACTGCAACATGGAGGAGGGGAGCCTCCGGGTGGACGCCAACCTCTCGGTGCGGCCCCGGGGCTCGCCGGAGCCGGGCACCAGGACCGAGGTGAAGAACCTGAACTCCTTCCGTCACGTGGAGAGGGCCCTGGCCTTCGAGAGGGATCGCCAGGTCGAGCGCCTGGCGTCCGGGGAGGCGGTGGAGCAGGAGACCCGGCTCTGGGACGCCGGGCGGGGGGAGACCCGGCCCATGCGGGGGAAGGAGGAGGCCACGGACTATCGGTACGTCCCCGACCCCGACCTCCCGCCCCTGGTGGTCCGGGCCGAGCGCCGCCGGGAGCAGGCGGAGCGTCTGCCGGAGCTCCCCCACCGGCTGGAGGCCCGCCTGGTCGACGAGCTCGGCCTCCCGGACGACGACGCCGCCTTCCTGGCGGCCTACCCGGAGCGCTGGCGGTATTTCCGGGGAGTCGTGGAGGCGGCCGGCCGCGAGGGCGCGAAGACCGCGGCGAACTTCCTCATGGGTGCCGTGGCCGAGGAGCTGAACCGCCGGGGCGACGGGTCCCTCGAGCCCGATCTGCTGCCGCCGGAGGCGCTGGCACGGATCGTCGAGCTGCGGCGGGAAGGGGTCCTCTCCTCCTCCACCGCCGATCGGGCGCTGGAGCTCATCGTCACCGGGGAGGAGCCGCCGCGGGTTGACCGGGTGGTGGAGGAGCACGGCCTGGCCCAGGTGCGGGATCGGGACCGGCTGAGCCGATGGGTGGAGGAGGCGGTGGCGTCCCACCCCGAGGAGGCCCGGCGCTACGCCGAGGGGGAGACGAAGCTCCTGGGGTTCTTCATGGGGCGGGTGATGGAGCTGGCCGGGGGGAGGGCCGATCCCCGGAAGGCCAGGGAGCTCCTCCGCGACCGGCTGGAGGGTCCGTCCGGCGGCGAGTGACGGTCTCCCCCGTCAGGCCGCGGCGCCCCGTTCCTCCGTCTCTTCCCCCCGGGCGGCGGCCAGGAGCCCGTCCAGCCCCTGCCGGTCGCCGGGTCCCCTGACCGACGGCAGGGGGAAGTTCCGCTCGGCGGCGCGCCGCAGGGCCTCCGACGGCTCCCAACGGGCCTCCAGGCGGCCCGACCGCAGAACGGAGCGCCGGAGCCCCTTCGCCCGCTCCATGGCCTCCCTGCCGGTGGGATCGAGGCTCCGGATCGGTGAGTCGTCCCCGCCGGCCGCGGCCTCCCGGATCGCTTCCACGCACAGGGCCACGGACAGGGAGAGGGATCGCCGGCGCTCCTCCGGATCCAGCCCCCAGCGGGAGCGGTCCACCAGGTGGCCGAACAGGAGCTGCCACCTCTCGTGGCTGCTCCAGCGCACCATCTCCCCGTAGATGCGCCGGTTCGTGTCGAAGTCGAAGACGGTGGGGGTGAGGACGGACCGGAACAGGCCCTCCACGGGGCCGTCGGCGTGTCCGAGGACGAGGCGGTGCGCCTCCTCCGCGAAGGCGTCCGGGAGGCTCGCCTCCACCCGGTGTTCCCAGTACGAGTGTCCGATGGAACGCGTCGAGGAGGTGAGCAGGAGCCGTCGGGGGAGGAAGATCCCGTGGGCCACCACGTCGGCCGCCAGGTGGGCCCGGTATCCCAGCACGGCCGCGGCCCGGTCGCTCTCGTCACCGGCCCTCCGGGTCAGCTCGTCGACCCGCGTCCAGCGGTGGGAGTGACCCTCCTCGGGCGCCCGATCCTTCGCCACCAGGAGGTCCGGGGCCAGCATCCCGTAGAGGAACGCCCGGGGGCGAGTGGAGAGCAGGGCCGCGGCCGCCGGTCCCAGGAGCGCCAGGTGCCGGAGGACCTCGCTCCCCAGGTACATGTGGGTCCCCGGCCCCCATCCGTACGCCTCTCCCGGGACCAGGAGCACGAGGGCGGCCGCGGCCAGGGGCGGACCGAGGCGCCGCCCGAGCGCGCTCATGTCGATGACTCGGTCCCCCGGCGCCCGCCGAGCCCCAACCGCTCAGAGAGGCCACGGACGCCCCGGAGGACCGACGCGATCCCCAGGAAGCTCTCCTCCACCTCTTCCTGGATGAGCTCGAGGAGGCCGTCGATCTCGGCGGCGCGGCGCTCGGCCCGCTCGAGGATCCGTTCGGTGGATCGGGTCCCACGCTCCACCGTCTCACCGATGGTCTCGGCGTCCGAGCGGAGGGAGGCGGAGATGTCGGAGAGATCGTCCGAGATCCGCTGCACCCGGTGGAGGATCGGCTCCACGTTGCGGTCCAGGACGTCCATGAGCCGGTCCAGGGAGCGGAGGCTCCGCTCCAGCCGCACGAGCATGGGGAAGGTCCGGACGAACGCTGCCAGGACGCCGATGCCCACGAGCGTCCACACGACCAGCGCCACCATGACCAGGACGTCCAGGGCGTTCACCTTGACCCTCCCTCCGTGAGGCTTTCGTCTTCCGGCGCGACCGTCATCTCTCTGCCCGGATCTCCGGGTTGTCGGAGCTCGTGCATCCGGCCTACGTTTCGGCCCATCGTGAGTTCCCCGTCCACCAGCCATGCGAGGACCGATCCAGTGACGTCTCCAGCCCTCCCGCCGCCCCCGGAGCACCGGTCCGCCGGTGCCGGCCGACCGTGAGCACGTTCAGGATCCAGGGCCCCGGACGTCTGGAGGGACGGTTTCGGCCCGCGGGGAACAAGAACGCCGCCCTCCCCATTCTGGCGGGTTGCCTCCTCACTCGCGAGCCCGTGCGGCTCACCAACGTGCCCGATATACGTGATGTTCGCACCCTCTCCGAGCTCCTGCGGGAGCTGGGTGCCGAGGTGGAGTGGACCGGTCCCAACGAGCTGGAGGTTCGGGCCGAGGAGCTCCGGGAGACCCGTCTGAGCACGGAGATGGCGGGCCGGATCCGGGCGTCGATCCTGCTCGCCGGCCCGCTCCTGGCCCGGCTGGGCAAGCTGGAGCTCCCGCCGCCGGGGGGCGACGTCATCGGCCGGCGTCGCCTGGACACCCACTTCCTGGCCCTCCGGCAGCTCGGCGCCGAGGTGGAGGCGGGCCGCACCTACGTGCTCCGGGCCGACGAGCTCCGGGGGCAGCGGGTGTTCCTGGACGAGCCCTCCGTGACCGGCACGGAGAACGCCATCCTGGCGGCCGTCACGGCCCGCGGCACCACCACCCTGCGCAACGCGGCGGCCGAGCCCCACGTCCAGGACCTCTGCCGATTCCTGAACGGCCTGGGGGCGAAGATCGAGGGCGTCGGCACCCATGTCCTCACCATCGAGGGAACGGAGTCCCTGGGGGGCGGTGAGCACGAGATCTGTCCGGACCACGTGGAGGTGGGGAGCATCATCGGGCTGGCCGCCGCCACGGGCTCGTCCATCACCATCGAGACTCCTCCGGCCGATTACCTGGACCCCCTGCGGGTCGGCTTCCATCGGCTCGGCGTCTCGTGGGAGGGGCGGGACTCCTCCATCCACGTGCCCGGGGATCAGTCCCTGGAGATCCAGGCGGACCTGGGGAACCAGATCCCCAAGATCGACGACGGGCCCTGGCCCTCCTTCCCGGCGGACCTGATCAGCATCGTCCTCGTGGTGGCCACCCAGTGCCGGGGTACGATCCTCATCCACGAGAAGATGTTCGAGTCGCGGATGTTCTTCGTGGACAAGGTGGTCTCCATGGGGGCCCGGATCGTCCTGTGCGATCCCCACCGGGCCCTGGTGGTGGGGCCGTCCCGCCTGGTGGGGGGCGAGGTGGAGAGCCCCGACATCCGGGCCGGCATGGCGCTCCTGGTGGCGGCGCTGGCAGCCGATGGGGAGAGCGAGATCCACAACATCGAGCAGATCGAGCGCGGCTACGAACGCATCGACGAGCGGCTCCGGGCGCTGGGCGCCGACATCGAGCGGGCCGAGGACGTCCGGTGACTCCGGAGGGGGCCGGGGACAGCCCGGCCGGCGGGCCGCCGGCGGAGGTCGACCTCGCCGACTCCGAGGTCCGGGAGGTCCGCGCCGGGGACGGGAGCTGGCGACTCCGGGAGTGGGACGGCCGGTGGCCGGGCCTGACGGCGGGGATCACGGGCTCCGGCGAGGACTACGGCCTGGCCGGCGGTGCCGACGCGTGGACGAGCAGCGAACGGTACGAGGCCCTGGGCCGCCGCCTGGGCTTCGGCACCGTGGTGGTGGGCCGCCAGGTCCACGGCCCCGACGTCCGGGCGGTGGCGCCGCCGGCGGGCGCCGGGATGCTGGTGAGCGGAGAGGCCGACGGCCATGTGACCGCCTCTCCCGGGACCCTGCTCACCGTCGCCGCCGCCGACTGCGTCCCGGCGTACCTTCTGGCGCCGGAGGGACGGGCCTGGGGGCTGGCGCACGGGGGCTGGCGGGGGATCGCCGCCGGCGTCCTGGAGTCTGCCCTCCGGGAGCTGGAGGAGCGCCATGGGGCGCGGCGGGAGGCCCTCCGCCTCCACCTGGGCCCGGCCATCTGCGGGGAGTGCTACGAGGTGGGCCCCGAGGTCGTGGAGGCCCTGGGATCGACGGCGGCCACCCTCGACGTGGGGGGCGCCGCTGCCCGGCCCAGGGTGGATCTCCGGCGGACGCTCCAGCGGCGCGCGATGGCGGCCGGTCTCCTCCGCCGTCACGTCACCCGGTCGGCGTGGTGCACGTGCTGTTCGGGGGACCATTTCCACTCCTACAGGTGTAGGGGCGAGTCACCGGCACGGATGGCCGCGTTCCTCGGCTGGAGGGGGGAGGGGAGCCGGCCCGGTCACGGGTCCGACTGAGGGGGTCGAGCGAGCCCGGCGGCGTTGCCGCCGTTCGATCGGACCGATAGTTTCGGGCCTCGGTACACGAAGGTCGGCTCCGGCCGGCTTCGACGAGCGACGCGACGAAGTGGGGATGCCGGTGGCCCCCACTTTTTTGTTTATGGGTCCCCCACGCGGCCCGTCTCGACGGGCGGGGGCGAACCGGAGGGGCGCCGGAGCGGGCCGGAGTCACCGGGAGGGCCGATGCAGGAGCGTACCGAGCTGGAGCGTGAGATCGACGAGCGGATCGGGCGGATGGGCTTCGAGCTCGTCTCCCTGGATCGCGGAGGCGGGCACCGCAAGCCTCTCCTCCGACTGCGGATCGATCGGATCGCGGGTCCGGCGGACGGCTCCGCCGTGAGCGTCGACGACTGCGCCCGGGTGACCCGGGAGCTCAGGGACTGGTTCGAGGGGCGGGACGACCTGCCCGGCGACTACGACCTGGAGGTCTCCTCTCCCGGCGTGGAACGGCCGCTGGTGAGGCCCCGCGACTACGAGCGCTTCGCGGGGAGGGAGGTGCGGCTGAAGGGCTACGGTCCCCTCTCGGACGGACGAAAGATCCTGGAGGGCGAGCTGGAAGGGCTCACCGGGGGCGAGGAGCCCCGGGTCGCCCTGGAGGTGGAGGGGCAGCGTGTCACCGTCCCGCTGACGGCCATCGCCAGCGCGAGCCTGGTGTACAGGTGGGAGGAGGATCTCTGATCGCCGGCCGTCCCCGCGGGAGGGGGGATCGCCGAGTACGAGGACGGAACGACCGAAGGCCACGAGGAAGATAGATGAGTGACGAGATCCCGGTAGTGGAAGCGTTTCGGGTCATGGCGGCGAACAAGTCGCTGTCCGACGAGGAGCTCCATGAGCTCATTCGGGACGGCCTGAACGCCGCCCTGGCCAAGCGCTTCGGTGGTCCGGTGGAGTCGGAGATCGACATCCACCCGGACGGTGACATCGACATCGTGGTGCTGAAGGAGGTCGTGGAGGAGGTCGAGGATCCGGCCCGGGAGATCAGCCTGGAGGAGGCCCGCTGGGACGATCCGGAGTTCCAGGAGGGCGACCTCATGGAGATCCCGGTGCAGTTCGAGGAGTTCGGGCGGAACGCGGTGATGGCGGCGAAGCAGCGCATCATCCAGCGGGTCCGGGAAGGGGAGCGGGACCGGATCCGCGACGAATACTCCGACCGGATCGGGGATTTCGTCACCGGGGAGGTCCAGCAGATCGAGCGGGGGAAGATCGTCATCCTGCTCAGCGGCGCCAGGGAGGCCGAGGCCTTCATCCCCTGGCGTGAGCAGAACCCCCGGGAGCGGTTCCGGCAGGGCGATCCGATCCGCGCCATCCTGAAGAAGATGGAGGAGACGCCGCGGGGCCCCCGGCTCATCCTCTCCCGGGCCGACCCGGCGTTCGTGGCCCGGCTCTTCGAGCTTGAGGTGCCGGAGATCGCCCAGGGGATCGTGGAGATCAAGGTCATCGTCCGGGAGGCGGGTGGGCGGACGAAGATCGCCGTGACCTCCAAGGACGAGTCGGTGGATCCCGTGGGCGCCTGCGTGGGGCTGAAGGGCAGCCGGGTGCAGGCGGTGGTCTCGGAGCTCAGCGGGGAGCGCATCGACATCGTGCCGTGGCATCCGGACCCCGAGGTCTTCGCGCGACGGGCGCTGGCGCCCGCCGACGTACAGAAGGTCCTCTCCGATTCGGAGCGGCGGGTCATCACCGCCGTGGTCGACGAGGACCAGCTGTCGGTGGCCATCGGACGGAACGGCCAGAACGTTCGGCTGGCGTCCCAGCTCATCGGGTGGCAGATCGACCTGTACTCCGCCCAGGACTGGAGGGAGCAGGGCGGCGAGTCCTCCCTCTTCGGCGAGGGCGGCGAGTACGAGGTCGCCGACTTCGACCTGGAGGAGCTCGGAGAGATCGCACCGTCGACGCTCGCCGCCCTGGAGGCGGTGGGGGTGACCAGCTTCTTCGACGTCCTGGAGATGGAGGAGGAGGACTTCCTGGAGGTCCCCGGGATCGACGAGTCCGAGGCGGAGCACCTGACCGAGCTCATCGACGAGCTCACCGTGGTGGAGGACACCGTGGAGCTGGCCGAGGACATCGAGGAGGCCGTCGAGGCCACCGACCTCGAACCCGCGGTCGAGGCCGAGCCGGAGGAGGCGGAGGAGCCGGAAGCGCCGGGGGAGGCGGAGGAGCCGGAGGCCGAGGGGGCGACCGGGGCCGAGGAGTCCGCCGAGGAGTCCGCCGAGGAGTCCGCCGAGGAGTCCGCCGAGGAGCCCGAAGTGGAGTCCGACGTGGAGCCCAAGGCCCGCACCGAGGCTCCCGAGCCCCGGGAGGTGGAGGCCGAGGAGGACGAGGAGCTCCGGGCCGAAGCCGCCGCCGACGCCGAGACCGTGTCGGTGGAAGCCGAGGAGACCGAGGAGGTCGGCAAGGAGTGACGGCCCCGGAGCCGTCCGACGACCGGGCGGCGCTCCGGATGCTCGGGATCGCCCGCCGGGCCGGGGAGCTGGCCGTCGGGAGCGAGGCGGTCCGACGAGGGATCCGTGGCGGGGAGCTGGCCCTGGTGGTGGTGGCCCGCGACGCGGGTGAGAACGCCCGGGGCCGGGTCGTCCCGCCGGCCGAGACCGGCGGCGTGCCGGTGCTGGAGCTGGGCACCCGATCGTCCCTGGGCCGCGCCCTGGGCCGGTCGGCCACGGTGACCGTCGGCGTGAGCGACGCGGGGCTCGCCGGGGCGGTACGGGAGAAGGCCCCCTCCGGCGGCGCTCCCGCCGGCGAGTGACGGGCGAGAAGGACCGAGGGCACGAGGACGCGCGAAGTAGGAAGAATCAGGAGGAACAGGCGTTGGCGACGTATCGCATCTATGAGATCGCGGAGGAGCTCGGAGTCGAGTCCAATCGACTCGTCGAGATGCTGCGCGAGATGGGCGTGTCGGCGAGGAGCCACATGTCCACCATCGACGACAGCCAGAAGGCCCGACTCCTGACGCGCTTCGAGCGCGAGCGCCGGAGCGGTGCGGCCGGCGGTGACGGAAAGGGGGGCGGACGCCGCCGTCGCCGGAGGCGCAGGCGGAAGCGGGAGCCCGAGGCCGCTGACGCCGCTGAAGCCCCTGAGACCGCCGAGGCCGCGGGAGCCGCCGCCACCGAGGAGCCGCCCGCCGCCGAGGGCGAGGACGAGGAGCCGGACGCGGAGCCGGCCGAGGTGGAGGTGGCCGCCGAAGCGGAGACCGAACAGGAGGCGGTCGGCGCCGTCGAGGTCGACGACGTCGAGGAGGCCGCGCCCCCGGAGGTCGAGGTGGCCGGGGAGGAGCCGTCCGCCGAAGACGCCGAAGGGGCCGACGAGGACGATGAGACCGCCGAGGTCCAGGAGGCCGAGGAGGTCGAAGAGGAGGCGGAGGTCGCCGAGGACGTCCAGCCCACCCCCGTGGATCTGGCCGAGGGCACCGAGGTGGTGCCGTCGGGCGAGGCGGCCGTGGAGGAAGAGGCCGAGGACGCCGCGCCCCGGAAGGAGAGGAAGAAGGACAAGAAGAAGCGGAAGCCGCGACCGGTGCGCCGGGACCTTTCCTACCGTCCGGCCGCCTCGGCCGCGCCCGGCGGGAAGGTGGAGATCGACGAGGGCTACAGCAGCCGCCGGGGCAAGAAGCGGAGCGGCCGCAAGCGGAAGAAGCGCACCGACCGCGACGTGGTCGAGGAGAACGTCAAGAAGACCCTGGCCGCCATGGAGGGCGGCGGGGGCGGCGGGAGCGGCACCAAGAAGCGTCGTCGCCGCCGCGAGGAGGAACCCACCGAAGAGGAGGTGGAGCGGCAGGAGGAGGAACGGAGGGCCGAGAAGAGGCAGATCCGGGTCAACGAGTTCCTCACCGTCGCCGAGCTGGCGGACATGATCGACACGTCACCCCAGGAGATCATCACCTCCGCCTTCAAGAACCTCGGGCTCATGGTGACGATCAACCAGCGGCTGGACTTCGACCAGATCGAGCTGATCTGCGAGGAGTTCGGCTTCGAGGCCGAGCGCGAGGAGGCGTACGAGGCCGAGCTGCCCGAGCTCGAGGAGCAGGCCGAGGAGGAGGAGGACCTGGTCTCCCGCGCTCCCGTGGTGACGGTCCTGGGCCACGTGGACCATGGAAAGACGTCGCTCCTGGACTACATCCGCGAGGCCAACGTGGTGGCCGGTGAGTCCGGTGGCATCACCCAGCACATCGGTGCCTACAGGGTGACGGTGGACGGGGACCGGGCCGTCACCTTCCTGGACACGCCGGGCCACGAGGCGTTCACCGCCATGCGGGCCCGGGGCGCCGAGGTCACCGACATGGTGATCCTCGTGGTGGCCGCCGACGACGGGATCATGCCCCAGACCGAGGAGGCCATCAACCACGCCCGGAGCGCCGGGGTGCCCATGGTGGTGGCCATCAACAAGATCGACCTGCCCGGCGCCGACCCGGACGCGGTCAAGCAGCAGCTCCTCAGCCACGAGGTCGTGGTGGAGGAGTTCGGCGGGGAGGTCCTCTCCCAGCCCGTCTCGGCCGAGACCGGAGAGGGCATCGATGAGCTGCTGGAGAAGATCCTCCTCCAGTCCGAGCTGCTGGAGCTGCGGGCCAACCCGGACCGGGACGCCCGCGGCACCGTGGTGGAGTCGGAGCTGGACACCGGCATGGGGGCGGTGGCCACCATCCTGGTCCAGTCGGGCACCCTGGAGGTGGGCGACGACTTCATCTGTGGCCGCCATTCGGGGCGCGTCCGGGCCCTCCTGGACGAGCGGGGCAACAACGTGGAGAGCGCCGGACCGTCCGAGCCGGTCCGTGTCCTCGGGATCGAGGGAGTGCCCCAGGCCGGCGACCGGCTGGTGGTCCTGGAGCCCGACAGGGTGAAGGAGATCGCCGAACGGCGCCAGGAGCTGGAGCGGGAGAAGGACATCCGCCGCCGTTCGAAGGGGACGCGCCTGGAGGACGTCTTCGAGGAGATCCAGACCGAGGGTCGGGCGCAGCTCAACCTCATCATCAAGGGCGACACCGACGGCTCGGTCCAGGCCCTGTCGGACTCCCTGGAGCGGCTGTCCACCGACGAGGTGGAGGTGGACGTGCTCCATCGGGGCGTCGGGGCCGTCAACGAGTCCGACGTGCTCCTGGCCACCACCTCCGACGCCACGATCCTCGGCTTCCACGTCCGGTCGGATTCCCAGGCCCGGCAGGTGGCGGAGAAGGAGGGCGTGGAGATCCGGACCTACGACGTGATCTACGAGGCCGTGCAGGAGGTCCGTCAGGCGCTGGAGGGCATGCTCGAGCCCGAGGAGAAGGAGGTCGTCCTGGGCAGCGCGGAGGTGCGCCAGCTCTTCCGGGTTCCGAAGGCGGGGACGGTGGCCGGGTGCTACGTCCAGGAGGGCCGGATCGACCGGAACGAGCGCGTCCGCGTCTACCGGGACGGGAAGCAGATCTACGAGGGCGAGATCGGCAACCTGAAGCGCTTCAAGGACGACGTACGGGAGGTCAAGGAGGGCTACGAGTGCGGGCTCTCCGTCGCCGACTTCAACGACGTGAAGGTGGGGGACGTCATCGAGTGCTATACCATCGAGGAGGTCGCCCGGACCCTCGAGTCCGCGTCCTCCTGACCCCCGCTCCCTGAGCCGCGCTCCGAGCTCCCGCACCCGATGCCTGCGATCGTGGCGGTGGGCCGGTGGGTCCTCCACCTGCCGGGCTGCCAGTCCCTGAAGGCCAAGCGGATGGTGGTCCACGGCCTCCGTGACCGCATCCAGGCCAAGTTCAAGGTCTCCGTGGCCGAGACCGACTTCCAGGACCGATGGCAGAAGGCCGAGCTGTGCGTGGCGGTGGTCACCTCGGACCGGCAGCTGGCCGATTCCCTCCTGGGCCGCATCGAGAACCAGGTGGACGACGAGGCCCGGGCCCTGATCATCGAGCGGGAGACCGCGTTCTTCTGAACCTCAGCCCGGTGCAGCCCATGGCCGCATTCCGTCGGGTCGACCGCGTGAACCAGCTCCTCCGGGAGGAGCTGTCCCGCCTGATCCGCCACGAGATGAAGGACCCCCGTGTACGGGGCGTGACGGTCACCGGCGTGGAGACCACCTCCGACCTTGCCCACGCCACCGTCCACGTCCGGACGCTGCGGGACGACCAGCCCGTGGACGAGGCCATCGAGGGCCTCGAGAGCGCCGGGGGCTGGCTCCGACGGACGCTGGGGCGGGACCTTCACATGCGGCGGATCCCCGAGTTCGCCTTCGAGGAAGATCGGACCCTGGAGAAGGCCCGGAGGATCGAGGAGCTCCTGGAGCAGGCCGGCGTCGGGAGGGAGGAGGGGGTCGACGAAGGGGGCGACGGCCCGGAGGAACCCGACGACGGGGAGTCGGGCGGTGCCGGGGACTGACCGGGCCGGGATCCTGCTGGTGGACAAGCCCTCCGGACCCACTTCCCACGACGTGGTGGAGCGGGCCCGGGAGGCGCTGGGGGAACGGCGCATCGGGCATACCGGCACCCTCGATCCCTTCGCCACGGGGCTGCTGATCCTGTGCGTGGGACGGGCCACCCGGCTCGCCGAGTACTTCCACCTGCTGGCCAAGCGCTACCGGGCGGTCCTGCGCCTGGGCATCGAGACGACCACTCACGACCCGGAAGGGGACCCGGTGGAGGACGATGAGCACCGCTCCTGGCGGGATCTCTCCCGCCGGGAGGTGGAGGAGGCGGTGGCACCGTTCCGGGGGACGATCCTCCAGCGGCCGCCGGCCTTCTCGGCCAAGCGGGTCGACGGCCGTCGGGCCCACCGGGCGGCGCGGGCCGGCGAGGCGGTGGAGCTGGAGGCCGGGGAGGTCCGGGTCCACGAGCTGACGGTCGTCGGGATGGATCTCCCCCGGGTGACCCTGTCGGCCCGGGTCTCTACCGGCACCTACGTCCGCTCGCTGGCCCGGGACATCGGCCGGGAGTTGGGGTGCGGCGCCCACCTTGAGGCCCTCCGCCGGACCGGGGTGGGCCCGTTCACGGTGGACGACGCCGTGGAGGCGGAGGCCCTGTCGGCGGCCGGTCCCCGTCCCGGGGCCCCGGCGTGGCGGAGTCCGGCGGAGGCCGTGACCTTCCTGGCCCGGCGCCAGCTCACCGACGAGGAGCGCCGGCGGGTGGGACACGGCGGCAGGATCGCCCGGGGCGAGGTGGAGGCCGCCGCCGGGAGCGACGCCCCCACCGCCGGGCCGGTGGCCCTGGTCCACGAGGGCGAGCTGGTGGCCGTGGCCGAGGAGGCGGGCGAGGAGCTCCAGCCCCGGAAGGTCCTGCGTGCGGCCGACTGACGGCCGGCAGGAGAGGCTCCGGTCCGGGCTCCCTCCCGCGGCCGGCGGGACGGTGGCCACCGTGGGGACCTTCGACGGGGTGCACCCGGGCCACTGGGAGGTCCTCCAGGAGATCCGGCGGCGGGCCGACGAGCGTGGGGCCCACAGCGTGCTGGTGACCTTCGACCGCCATCCCCTCACGGTGATCCGGCCCGACGACGCGCCCGGGATGCTCACCACGCCCGACGAGAAGAAGGCGATCCTGGCCCAGTCGGGGCTGGACTTCGTGGCGTTCCTGCCCTTCACCCGCAGCCTCTCCCTGTACCGGCCGGAGGAGTTCGTGCGGCTGGTCCTGGTGGAGCGCTTCCGGGTCGCCGAGCTGGTGGTGGGATACGACCACGGCTTCGGCCGCGGTCGCTCCGGGGACATCGAGACCCTGGACCGTCTCGGGACGAGGCTGGGGTTCGAGGTGGACGTGGTGGGGGAAGTGGACGTGGGCGGGCGACCGGTCTCCTCGAGCCGGATCCGGGAGCTCGTGGCCGCCGGCGAGGTGGACCGGGCGCGGCGGGTGCTGGGCCGGCCCTACGGCTTCCGGAGCGTGGTGGTCCAGGGAGAGGGCCGGGGCCGGGAGCTGGGCTTCCCCACGGCGAACCTCCGGCCACCCGCCGGACGAAAGCTCCTCCCTCCTCCCGGGATCTACGCCGTCCGCGCCGCCGTGGACTCCGAGCTCCGGGCGGGACTCCTCCACGCGGGCCCCCGGCCCACCTTCGCCGGGTCGCCGCCGTCGCTGGAGCTCTACCTCCTGGACTTCGAGGGCGACCTCTACGGCGAGGATCTCCGTGTGGAGTTCCTGGAGCGGCACCGGGACGTGAGGCCCTTCGGGTCGGCCGAGGGGCTGGTGGCGCAGATGGAACGGGATCGGGCGTGGGCCCGGGAGTACTTCGCCGCCCGGAGCGGCCGATGATCCCCCGGGGCCCGGCCCGGAGCGGGGAACCCCTGGTCCCGGCGGGTTTACACCGTTCATCGGAAGGAGTATACTGGCGATCTTCACTACCGATCGGCAGGATCTCGACTCGAGGGGCGCCCGGGACCGCCGGATCGATCGGGACGCCGCGGCTCCGCGGTGTCGGTCGGGCGCCGACCACCACACAGGGACGACACGGACGCGAATGACGCTGGAAGCGACGGACAAGCGGGAGATCATCGAGACGTTCGGGAAGCACGAGGGGGACCAGGGCTCCGCCGGAGTTCAGGTGGCCCTCCTGACCCGGCGCATCGAGCACCTCACCGAGCACCTGAAGGAGCACCCCCAGGACCATCACAGCCGCCAGGGGCTGCTGCGGATGGTGGGTCGACGCCGTCGGCTCCTGGACTACCTCCGGCGGACCCAGACGGATCGCTACCGGCACGTGGTGGAAGAGCTGGGACTCCGGCACTGAGAGCGGGCCCTCCGCTCCCTTCCGACCGACGCCCCGCGACGGCTGACGCCTCCGCGAGGATGCCGGCGAGAGGTCCTCTCGCCGGAGACGACACGAATTGCCTTCGAACGACTGAACGTATCAACGAGAGAGTGAGCTGACGATGGCGCATCGAATCGAGCGTGATTTCGCGGGACGCAAGCTGGTCCTGGAGACGGGGCGGATGGCTCGCCAGTCGGACGGTGCGGTCTACGTCCAGCACGGCGAGAGTGCCTGCCTGGTGACGGCGGTGGCGGAGCGGGAGCGCTCCGACCTGCCGTTCTTCCCCCTCACCGTCGAGTACCGGGAGAAGAGCTACGCCGCCGGGAAGTTCCCGGGCGGCTTCATCAAGCGGGAGGGCAAGCCCGGGGACAAGGAGACGGTCTCGGCCCGTCAGATCGACCGGCCCCTCCGGCCGCTGTTCCCCGACGACTTCCAGAACGAGACGCAGATCGCCTGCTTCGTCATCGCGGCGGACCAGGAGAACGACGCCGACGTCATCGGCCTGCTGGGAGCCTCGGCGGCCCTGAGCCTCTCGCCCATCCCCTGGGACGGGCCCATCGGCGGCGTCCGGGTGGGACGGGTCGAGGGCCAGTGGCTCATCAACCCCACCTTCACCCAGCTCGAGTACTCGGACGTGGACATCGTGGTGGCCGGCACCGAGGAATCGGTGGTCATGGTGGAGGGCGCCTCGGTGGAGATCTCCGAGGACGACCTGGTGGAGGCCCTGGACGTGGCCCACGAGGCCATCAGGGAGCAGATCGGGATCATCGAGGAGCTCGTGGAGATGGCCGGCGGCGCGCCGGAGCCCTTCGACTACGAGGGGCCGGACCTGCCCGCGGAGCTCGAGTCCCGGGTCCGGAAGCTGGCCGAGGAGCCCATGCGTCAGGCCCTCGTCGGAGGCACGAAGGAGGAGCGTCGGTCGGCCATCTCCGAGCTGGAGGACCGCGTCGAGGAGGAGCTCTCCTCCGAGTTCCCTGGCCAGGAGAGCGCCGTCGAGGATCACCTGGAGAAGGTGAAGAAGGAGGCCATGCGCCGGCGGATCATCGAGTCCGGCGAGCGCGTGGACGGCCGGGGGCTCGACGACATCCGGGAGGTCACCTGCGAGGTGGACATCCTCCCGCGGGTCCACGGCTCGGCGCTGTTCACCCGGGGCGAGACCCAGGCCCTGGCGGTCACCACCCTGGGGAGCGTGAAGGACGAGCAGCGCATCGACAACGTGGACACCCAGGACGAGGCCTCCAAGTCGTTCATGCTGCACTACAACTTCCCGCCGTTCTCGGTGGGCGAGGTGCGGCGCTTCCGCGGCCCCGGCCGGCGGGAGATCGGCCACGGGATGCTGGCGGAGCGGGCGCTCCAGTCGCTCCTGCCCGCCTACGACGACTTCCCCTACACGCTGCGGGTGGTCTCGGACATCCTGGAGTCCAACGGCTCCAGCTCCATGGCCACCGTCTGCGCCGGCTCCCTCTCCCTCATGCACGCCGGCGTCCCCATGAGGAAGCCGTGCGCCGGGATCGCCATGGGTCTCATCAAGGAGGACGAGGACGTGGCCGTCCTCACCGACATCCTGGGCCTGGAGGACTTCCTGGGCGACATGGACTTCAAGGTGGCCGGCACCCGCGACGGGATCACGGCCATCCAGATGGACGTGAAGGTGAGGGGCCTGGAGGTCTCCACCATGCGCGAGGCCCTGGAGCGCGCCCGCGACGCCCGGATGCACATCCTGGACGTCATGGGCGAGACGCTGGAGTCCGCCGGCGACCTCTCGGAGCACGCGCCGCGGATCTTCACCATGCAGATCAACACCGAGAAGATCGGCGACGTCATCGGCCCGAAGGGCAAGACGATCCGGGCCATCCAGGACGAGACCGGCGCCGAGATCAACGTCGAGGACGACGGCACCATCACGGTGTCGGCTCCCGGCGGCGAGGGCGGCCGGCGGGCCCGGGAGATGATCGAGGCCATCGTGGAGGAGCCCGAGGTGGGTCGCATCTACGAGGGCGTGGTGAAGAACACCACCGACTTCGGCGCCTTCGTGGAGATCATCCCGGGGGTGGAGGGCCTCTGCCACATCTCGGAGCTGGAGGACCAGCACACCGACAAGACGGAGGACGTGCTCACCTCCGGCGACGTGGTGAAGGTCAAGCTCCTCTCCATCGACGATCGGGGACGGCTCAAGCTGTCCCGCCGGGCGGCGATGGAGGACGCCTGATCCGTTCGGATCGAGAGGATCGGGCCGGGAGGGGGAGTCGGCGCGGCGACGCGGCGGCTCCCCCTTTCGTCGTTCGGGGCCTCGCTCCCTCCATGGCCGGGGACGGGCGGGGACGGACCGGATAGGGGAACCGAGCCATCGGAGGAGAGGCGACGATGATCGTGGGCGTGCCGAAGGAGATCAAGACGAACGAGCACCGGGTGGCCCTGGTGCCGGCGGGGGCGGAGCAGCTCACCCGCAGGGGCCACGAGGTCGTGGTCCAGGCGGGGGCGGGCCAGGGGAGCGGGTTCGACGACGAGACCTACCGGGCCGCCGGCGCGGAGATCGTCGCCGGGGCCGACGAGGTGTGGGAGCGGGCCGACCTGGTGGTGAAGGTGAAGGAGCCCCTGCCCGAGGAGCATCCCCGCATGCGGGAGGACCAGGTCCTCTTCACCTACTTCCACTTCGCCGCCGACGAGGAGCTCACCCGGGCGGTGCTGGACCGGGGGATCGTGGCCATCGCCTACGAGACGGTGCAGCTCCCCGACGGCGAGCTCCCGCTGCTCACCCCCATGTCCGAGGTGGCTGGCCGGATGGCCGTGCAGGAGGGCGCCAAGTACCTGGAGGCCTCCTCGGGCGGTCAGGGGCTGCTGCTGGGGGGCGTGCCCGGCGTCCTGCCCGCCGAGGTGGCCATCCTCGGCGGCGGGGTGGTGGGAGCCAACGCGGCACGGATCGCCGCCGGCTTCGGCGCCCACGTGACGATCCTGGACATCGACCTGGGTCAGCTGCGTCACCTCTCGGAGGTCATGCCGGAGAACGTGGACACGCTCTTCTCCAACCGGTTCACCGTTCTGGAGCAGCTCGAGCGCGCGGACCTGCTGGTCGGCGCGGTCCTCCTGCCCGGCGCCAAGGCGCCGAACCTCGTCCGGCGGGAGGACCTGGAGCGGATGAAGGACGGGGCGGTGATCGTGGACGTGGCCGTGGACCAGGGGGGGTGCGTGGAGACCATCGAGCCCACCACCCACGCCGATCCCACCTACGTGCTGGACGGGGTGATCCATTACGGCGTGGCGAACATGCCCGGCGCGGTGCCGAGGACCTCCACGCTGGCCCTCACTAACGCCACCCTGCCATACGTGCGGCGCCTCGCCGAGCGGGGATGGCGGGAGGCGTGCCGGGCCGACGAGCCGCTGCGCCGGGGCGTGAGCGCGGTGGGCGGACGGTGCACCTACTCGGCGGTGGCCGATGCCTTCGACCTGGAGTTCACCCCTGTGGAACAGGTCCTCTGACGCGGTCACGGATCGCTGGATCCTTCCCCGCTCCGGCCGCTTTCGCCGGCTGGAGCCGCGGTCTACATTCGAGTTCGTTCCCGACATCGACGCACGGGCGAACCCGCCCGGAGCGCCGGACGAGCCGGTAACTCCAGGACATCTCTATGCTCAAGTGGTTGCGACAGGGCAGTCTCCTGCCCACCAGCGATATCGGAGTCGACCTGGGGACGGCCAACACCCTGATCTACGTGAAGGGGAAGGGCATCGTCCTGAACGAGCCGTCGGTCGTCGCCGTGGAGAAGGGCTCCGGGGAGATCCTGGGGATCGGCCTGGAGGCGAAGCGGATGCTGGGCCGGACGCCGTCGGGCATCGAGGCCGTCCGCCCGCTGAAGGACGGGGTCATCGCCGACGTGGACGTCACGGAGGTCATGCTCCGGTACTTCCTCAAGTCGGTGACCAGCAGCCATTTCTTTCGGCTCCGGCCCCGCGTGGTGGTGGGGGTGCCGTCGGGGATCACCGAGCTGGAGCGCCGGGCGGTCCGGTCCAGCGCCCACGCCGCCGGTGCCAAGGACGTCTACATGGTCTCCGAGCCCATGGCGGCGGCCATCGGGGTGGGCCTCCCGGTGGAGACGCCCACCGGCAACATGGTCATCGACGTGGGGGGCGGGACCACCGAGATCGCCGTCATCGCCCTGTCGGGCTCCGTGGCCGACACCTCCATCCGGGTGGGGGGCGACGAGCTGGACTCGGCCATCGTCACCTTCCTCCGGAAGAACTACAACCTCCTCATCGGTGAGCCCACGGCCGAGGCCATCAAGATCCAGCTCGGATCGGCCTTTCCCATGGAGGAGGAGCGGGAGATGACCGTGAAGGGGCGCGACCTGGTGTCGGGCATCCCCAAGACCGTCCGGGTCCACTCCACCGAGATCCGCGAGTGCATGAGCGAGTCCATCCAGCAGATCGTGGGAGCGGTCCGCAGGGCCCTGGAGATCACCCCGCCGGAGCTGGCCTCGGACATCGTGGACCGGGGCATCGTCATGACCGGCGGCGGCTCCCTCATCCGCGGCCTGGACGAGCTGCTCCGCGAGGAGACGGGCCTCCCGATCCACGTCGACGAGGAACCCCTCACCTGCGTGGTCCGGGGTGCCGGCCGGATCCTGGACGACGTGGCCCGGTATCGCGGCGTCCTGACCACCTGAGCCCGGCGGGAGCCCCTTGCCCGACGTCTCCCTCTCGAACGGGGCCGGGTCCGGGGGACGACCGGACGCCGTCGTGGCCGGGATCCTGGCGGCGGTCTCCGTCTTCCTCCTGGAGACGGGGCCCCACGTGGAGATGGCGGTGAGCGAGGCGCTGCGGGGGACCGTGCTGCGACCGATCCTGGACGCCCAGGACTGGTTCGATCGGCGGACGGCCCTCGAGGAGCGGCTGAACGACCTGGTGGACGACAACGTCCGCCTGCAGGCGGATCTGCTGGAGCGTCGGGAGCTGGACCAGGAGAATCGGCAGCTCCGGGGGCTCCTGGAGATGCCGGAGGCGAGCGCCGACGGCCAGTACGTCCCCTCTGAGCTGTCTCCCGCCGAGCCGCGCCTCGGCGCCACGCGGCGCTTCCTGCTGCCCGTGGGACGGTCGCGGGGGCTCCGTGCACCGTCGGGCGTGGTCACCGCCGACGGCGTGGTGGGGGTGGTCCGGGCGGTGACCGCCGACGGCGCCGTGGGGGACTTCTGGACCCATCCCGACTTTCGCATCAGCGTTCGCGTCGGCGAACGGGAGATCACGGGGATCGTGCGTCCGGAGGAGCGCGACGACCAGCGTCCGGCGATGGTCTTCGGCGGCGCCCCGTACCAGGACGAGGTCCCGCCGGGGAGCGTGCTCCTCACCACCGGCGCCGGCGGCGTGTTCCCGCCGGGGATCCCCGTGGGCACCGTACGGGAGCAGATCTCGGCGGAGGCGGGGTGGGCCCGGAACTACCGGGTCCGACCTTCGGTCCGACCCGAGGAGGTCTCGGTGGCCCTGGTCTGGCTTCCTCCGAGCGACGGGCCCGGGGGCTGAGTGTCGGGGGTCGGCCGTACGTACTGGCTGTGGGTGGGGCTCCTGGTGCTCGTGCACTTCCTGGTCCGACCCTCCCTCACCGGGGCAGCCTGGCTCCCGGATCTCCTGACCGGCGCCGTGCTGGTGGCGGCCCTGGGGACCCGGGCGGGACTGGCGGCGGCCCTGGGGTTCGTCCTGGGCCTCCTGGAGGGGGCCATGGCGCTGGGCGGACTGGGCGGGACGGCGCTGGTGTATACCCTCCTGGGGTATCTCACCGCCCGGTGGCGCGACCTCTTCTTCGCCGACCTCCCGTTCCTGCTCTTCTTCTATCTCTTCATGGGCTGCTGGCTGACACGGCTGGTCATGACGGCGGTCACCGGTCCGGAGCTCACCTGGTCCTACGCCCTGTGGGGCGCACCCCTGTCGGCGGCCCTCACCGCCGTGATCTGCGGTGCCGGCACCCGCCTGGTCGTCGCGCCGCGGGTGAGGTGAGATGAGCGGGGGCAGGTCCGGAGGGAGCGGGGCGGGATCCAGTGGACGTCGGGCGTCGCCGGACTCCCGGCGGAGACGGCGTGCCCGTCGGATGAAGTGGGGGCTGGCCCTCCTGCTCCTGCTCCTCTCGGCGCAGTTCTTCCGCCTCCAGATCGTGCGGAGCCACAGCTACACCCTTCGCTCCGATCAGAACCGGCTCCGACCGGTCACCGTCCCGTCGCCGCGAGGGGCGATCTACGACCGGAACGGGCGGGTGCTCGCCGAGAACGTCCCCGGCTACCGGATCTCCGTGCTCCCGGGTCGGGCCGAGGGCGTGCGGGCGAGCCTGGGGCGGCTGTCCCGATTCCTGGACCTGGACTCGGCCCGGATCGAGACCCTGATGGAGCGGCGTGGGCGGAATCCGAACCGGGCGCTCACGGTGACCGACGACGCCGACTTCTCGGTGGTGTCGGCCGTGGAGGGGCGGCGGCCGAGCCTTCCGCGGGTCACCGTGGAGACGCTCCCCAAGCGCCGATACCCGGCGGGACCGGCCGTGGCCCATGCCATGGGCTACGTGGGCGAGGTGAGCGAGGAGGAGCTGGCCAGGGAGGAGTTCGCCGGCTACCGGCCCGGCCGGATGGTCGGGAAGTCGGGGCTGGAGCGCCAGTACGAGGACCGCCTCTCCGGCGAGCCGGGCGTGCGCTACGTGGAGGTGAACGCGGTGGGCTCGGTGGTCCGGGAGCTCGGTCCCCGGCCGGCCGTCCCGCCGGAGCCGGGACGGGACCTCGTGCTCGGATTGGACCTGCGCCTCCAGCAGGCGGCCGACTCCCTCTTCCCCGACGGGATGAAGGGGGGCGTGGTGGCCCTGGACCCGGAGACGGGCGAGATCCTGGTCTACTACAGCCATCCCAGCTACGAGATCAACCGGTTCGTCGGCGGGGTGCCCGAGGAGTACTGGAGCGCGCTCCGGGACGACGCCGACCGTCCGATGCTGGACCGGGTCGGGGCGGCCACCTATCCGCCGGGGTCCACCTTCAAGCCCGTGGTGGCGGGACTGGCGCTCCGGGACGGGGACGCCCGGATCGGGTCGCGGATGCCCCGGGTCTGCACCGGCGGGCTCCAGTACGGCAACCGGCGGTTCCGGTGCTGGCGGGAGGAGGGCCACGGCGAGCTGGACATGGCCGGCGCCCTGAAGCACAGCTGCAACGTCTACTTCTACCAGCTGGGCCTCCGGGTGGGGCTGGAGGACCTGCTGGAGGGCGCCGCCACGCTGGGGTTCGGCCGGCCCACGGGAGTGGACCTCCCCAACGAGTCGCCGGGCTACCTGCCGCCGGACGTGGGGTGGTTCACCCGACGCTACGGCCGGTACGGGTGGACCCGGGCGGTGACGCTGAACCTTGCCATCGGCCAGGGGGAGAACCAGCAGACGCTGCTCCGGATGGCCCAGTTCTTCACCGCGCTGGCCACCGGAGAGCGCCCTCCCGTCCCGCACCTGGTGCGCGATCCGCGGCTGGCCGACCGGAGGGCCGGGTGGGCGCCGGGCCTGTCGGCCGACCAGCTGGACGACCTCCGCCGTGCCCTGACGAGGGTGGTGAACGAGGAAGGGGGGACCGCCTACCCGTACCGCCTGGATCGCTGGCGCCTGGCGGGGAAGACCGGGACCTCCCAGAACCCCCAGGGGGAGCCCCATTCCTGGTTCGTGGGATACGCCCCGGCGGAGGATCCCGAGATCGTCATCGCTTCCATCGTGGAGCACGGCCACCCCGACGACCAGACGTCCCGGGCCGTCCCCTACGCCGCCGAGCTGGTGCGACGATACCTGGAGAGCGAGGCCCCGGCCGGGCCCGTCCCCGTCGCCGCGGGCCGGGGGGCGTCGCGGTGAAAGGGACCGGCGGGGATCGCGCCTCGCGCGTGGCGGTGGACGGGCGGCTCGTGGGGCTCACGCTCCTGCTGGCGACCCTGGGCCTGGCCATGATCTACTCCGCCGGACAGGTGGAGGTGGACTCGGCCGTGGGCTCGGCCTGGCGGCGACAGGCGGTCTGGATCGGCCTGGCCTTCGCGGCGGGCTTCGCGGCGTCGCGGATCCCCCTCCGCTGGCTCGAATGGCTCGCGCCCTGGGCCTACGGCCTCTCCCTGGCGCTCCTGGTGGCCGTCCTGTTCGTGGGGAGCGGGCCCGGGGGCGAGAGCTGGCTGGACCTGGGTCCCGTACGCATCCAGCCGGCCGAGCCCGCGAAGCTGGCCACCATCCTCATGCTCGCCCGGTATCTCTCGGGTCTCCGAGGTTCCCTGGAGCGTCTCTCGGAGCTCTGGGTCCCGGCGCTCATCGTGGCGGTGCCCCTGGTCCTGGTCCTGCGACAGCCGGACCTGGGGAGCGCCGCCATCTTCGCGGTGATCCTGGTGGCCGGACTGTACTGGCTGGACGTGTCCCGGGACACCCTGTTCCTCATGGTGAGTCCCGCCATCAGCCTGATCCTGGGCTTCTCCGCGCCGATCTGGGGCGTCTGGTTCCTGGCCCTCGTGATCTTCCTCTATCTCCGCGGCACCTACGTGCTGGAGAGCGTGGGCGTGGCGGCGGTCAACGTGGGGGCCGGGGCCCTGACCCTCCCCCTCTGGTCCCACCTGGCCGAGTACCAGCGGAACCGCCTCCTGGTGTTCCTGGACTCGGGGATCGACCCCCAGGGGGCCGGATGGCAGCTCATCCAGTCGAAGGTGGCCGTGGGCTCCGGGGGATGGCTGGGCCAGGGCTTCCTGGAGGGTCCCCAGAAGAGGCTGGCGTTCCTGCCGGAGCAGCACACGGACTTCATCTTCTCGGTGGTGGGCGAGGAGCTGGGCTTCGTCGGTGTGCTGGTCTTCCTGCTGCTGTTCGGCCTCTGGCTCTCCCGGGTGCTGGACGCGGCGGGGAGCGCCCACCACGAGTTCGGGGCCACGGCCAGCTTCTGCCTCTTCTCCATCTGGCTCACCCACGTGGTCCTGAACGTGGGGATGACGGTGGGCCTGACGCCGGTGGTGGGCCTCCCCCTCCCGCTGGTCAGCTACGGCGGGAGCTTCCTCCTGGTGACCTTCGTGGGCCTGGGCGTGGTCCACCGAACCCTGACCGAGCGGTAGGCCGCCCCAGGGCCGAGGGCGGCGAGGTACGGCCGCCTCGTTGGTCGCCCCTCCACCGTCCCCCTATATTGCCGCGCTGCGAGCGGCGGACTCGGGGAGCGGGCGCCCACGGCGAGCTCGAGGAGCAGGCGTCCGCGGAGAGGTCCCGGAGCGCACTTCTATCGTGGAGGGGATCCCTTCCCCATGGCCTGGTTCAAGAAAGAGAAGAAGAAGCTCGTCTCCCAGAAGAAGGAGCTCCCGGAGGACGTCTGGGAGAAGTGCGACGAGTGCGGGGAGATCCTGTACAGCCGGCGGCTGGAGGAGAACCTCCACGTGTGCCCGGAGTGCGGTCACCACTTCAGGATCCCCGCCCTGGCCCACGCCGCCCACCTCCTGGACGACGGCTTCCGGGAGGAGTTCGACATGGACCTGCGCTCCGCCGACCCCCTGGAGTTCGTGGACAGCAAGCCGTACCGGTACCGGGTGGAGCAGGCCGACGAGGAGGTGGGACCGGGCGATGCCGTACGGACGGGTCGGGGCCGGCTGAACGGCCGCCCCGTGCACCTGGGCGCCATGGAGTTCCGCTACATCGGGGGTTCCATGGGATCGGTGGTGGGGGAGAAGGTCCGGCGCCTCGCCCTGCGGGCCCTGGACGCGGACGAGCCGCTGATCATCGTCTCCGCTTCGGGGGGCGCCCGGATGCAGGAGGGGATCCTCTCCCTCATGCAGATGGCCAAGACGGCGGCCGCCCTGGAGCGTCTGGACGAGGCCGGCGTGCCCTACGTGAGCGTCCTGACCCATCCCACCACGGGCGGGGTCACCGCCAGCTTCGCCATGCTGGGCGACGTGATCCTGGCCGAGCCCGAGGCCCTCATCGGGTTCGCCGGCCCCCGGGTCATCAAGGAGACCATCGGCCAGGAGCTCCCCGAGGGCTTCCAGCGGGCCGAGTTCCTCCTGGAGCACGGCATGGTGGACAAGGTGGTCCCCCGGAAGGAGATGAAGGGGACGGTGTCGACGCTCCTGGGCCACATGTGCTGAACTCCCTCCCCGGGGCGCCTCCCGCGGTCCGGAGGCTGCTGGCGTCCCGGCCCCTCACCGAGATCCGGCCGGGCCTCTCCCGGACCCGGGAGATGCTGGAGGCCCTGGGTTCGCCGCACCGGACCTACCGATCCCTCCAGGTGGCGGGGACCAACGGGAAGGGCTCGGTCGCCACCGCCGCGGCCGCCGTCCTGGACCTCGTGCCGGGCGCCGCTCCGGTGGGCACGTATCTCTCGCCCCACGTGGTGAGCTTCGGCGAGCGAATCCAGATCGGGGGACGTCCCGCCCCCGAGGCCCTGCTGGAGGACTGCGCCGAACGCGTGCTGCCCGAGGCCGACCGCCTCGGGGCCACCCACTTCGAGGCCCTGACCGTCCTGGCCCTCCTGGCCTTCGCCGAGGCCGAGGTGGAGTGGGCCGTGGTGGAGACGGGCATGGGGGGACGCCTGGACGCCACCACCGTGGTGGACGCCCGGGCCAGCGCCGTGACGCCCGTGTCTCTGGACCACCAGGAGCACCTGGGCCCGGGGCTGGCCGCCGTGGCCCGGGAGAAAGCGGGGGTGCTCCGGGAGGGACGGCCGGCGGCCGTGGGCCCGCAGCCGGCTGAGGTGGACGCCGTCCTGGACGCCCGGGCCGGAGAGCTGGGGGCGCCGATCCTGAGGCTCGGAGACGACGCGGTGGTCTCCCACGTGGAGCCCTCCCTCTCCGGGACGTCCTTCCGGTACCGCTCGGCGCGCTCCGGGGAGGGGAAGGCCGTGGAGCTCCGCACCGCCCTGGCCGGGCGGCACCAGGCGGAGAACGCCGGGCTGGCGCTCCTCCTGCTGGAGGCCGCCGGCGCGGAATGGACGAAGGAGCAGGCGAGCCGGGGCCTCGCGGGGCTCCGACTCCCGGGACGGATGCAGGTGTGGGCCCCCGAGTCCGGGGCGACCTGGATCCTGGACCTGGCCCACAACCCGGGCGCCATGGCGGTCTTCCTGTCCGCTCTGGAGGAGATCTCGCCGCCGCGGCCGTGGTCCGTCCTGTGCTCGGTCCTGGCGGACAAGGACTGGCCGGCGATCCTGGACCTGCTGGGCCGGAGCGCCGACGCCATCACCTGTACCGTGGCGCCCACCTCGCCCGCCTCCCGGCGGTGGGACCTGGCGGCCGCCCGGGAGCGCGTGGAGGCCCTGGAGGGGGTGACGGCGGCGGAGCCCGGGCTGGAGCGGGCCCGTGCCCGGGCGGTCGAACTCGCCGGCGCCGGAACGGTACTAATCACCGGATCCAGCTATCTCGTGGGCGACGTGCTCCGGGAGCGGCCTCTCCGCGCCGGTCCCGGCTGAACCGCGCCGCCCGCTCCGACCTCTTACTACGGGAGACACGTCGCATGAAATACCCGCCGCAGCTCGTAGAGCCCATGCGCGAGGAGCTCACCCGCCTGGGCGTCCGGGAGCTCGGGACGCCGGACGAGGTGGACGAGGTCCTCCAGTCCGAGGGGACTACCATGGTGGTGGTGAACTCCGTGTGCGGCTGCGCCGCCCGGAACGCCCGCCCCGCCGTGGCCCGGGCCCTGGAGGGCGAGGTGAAGCCCGACCGGTCTGTGACCGTGTTCGCCGGCGTCGACGAGGAGGCCACCGAGCGGGCCCGGGACTACTTCACCGGGTACCGACCCTCCTCGCCCTCCATCGCCCTGCTGCGTGACGGCGAGCTGGTGCACATGCTGGAGCGGCACCAGATCGAGGGCCGGAGCGCCGAGACCATCGCCGACGACCTGAATAAGGCCTTCGAGCGCCACTGCGGCGCCGCCGCCTGAGGCGGGCTCCTCCGGGCGTCACGCACCGGGTACGCTCCCCCACAGCTCCACGTAGCGCTCCCGTTGCCGGGGCCGGGCTCGACGGCCTCCCCGTGCTCCCGCGCCCCACGGTACCCCCGCCGGTCCTCCCCGGCGTTCCGGGCCGCATTGCAGGCGCGGAATCCCTCCGCATACATTCGCCGCCATGAACGAGCCCCACGACATCTCGAGCCTCCCCGGATTCCGGGAATTCTTCCCCGACCAGCTGGCGCTTCGGCGGCACGTCACCGGCGCCTGGCGCCGGGTGGCGGAGCGGTACGGCTTCCGGGAGTACGACGGGCCGCCGCTGGAGGCACTGGAGCTCTACACCCGGAAGTCGGGCCCCGAGATCGTGGACCAGCTCTACGCCTTCACCGACCGGGGAGGGCGGGACGTGGCCCTGCGCCCGGAGATGACGCCGACCTTCGCCCGGATGGTGTCGGCCCGGGCGCCGGCGCTGCCCAAGCCGATCCGGTGGTTCTCGGCGCCCCAGCTCTTCCGCTACGAGAGGCCCCAGCGCGGTCGCCTTCGGGAGCACTTCCAGCTCAACGCCGACGTGGTGGGCGAGGAGGGCGTGGGGGCCGACGCCGAGGTGGTGGCCGTGGCCCTCGACGTCCTGCGGGAGCTGGGCCTCGGGGCGGAGGACGTGGTGGCCCGGATCTCGGACCGGCGACTGGCCCGTGGCGTCCTCCGGGCGTGCGGCGTGCCGGAGGACGGCGTGGGCCGGGCCATCCGGGTCCTGGACAAGATGGACCGTCGGGAGGAGTCCTGGGTCCGGGAGCACCTGGAGGAGGCCGGCGCCACGGCCGAGGGTGTGGAGCGCGTCCTGGAGGCGGTGGAGCTGGAGCTGGACGACCTGGCGGGCCGCTTCGGCGACCGGGAGTCCGAGGTCGGCGAGGCCGCCGGCCGGCTCCAGGAGCTGTTCCGCCGGATGGAGCCCTACGGGCTCGGGGAGTACGTCGCCTTCGACGCCCGGCTGGTTCGCGGCCTGGACTACTATACCGGGATGGTGTTCGAGGTGTGGGACCGGTCCGGCGAGCTCCGGGCGGTGTGCGGGGGCGGCCGGTACGACGACCTGCTGGACTCCCTGGGCGGGGTGGACCTGCCGGCGGTGGGCTTCGGCATGGGCGACGTGGTCCTGGCCGAGCTCCTGGAGGACCGGGGGCTGGTCCCGGAGGCGTCCGGCAGCGTGGACGATTTCGTGGTCCACGTCTCCGCGGAGGAGCGGCCGACGGCCGTCCGCCTGGCCCAGGCCCTCCGGGCGGCGGGCCGCTCGGCCACCTTCGACCTGGAGGGCCGGGGCGTGGGCCGCCAGTTCAGGGCGGCCGACCAGGCCGGCGCCTCCCGGGTCCTGGTGCTGGGCCCCGACGAGCTGGAGCGGGGCGTGGCCACCGTCCGGGAGATGGCCAGCGGCGAGGAGCGGGAGGTCCCGCTGGAGGAGCTGATGGACGGCGGGACGGCCTGAGCTCGGGACGTCGAGGACGAGGACGGACGAGCGCGGACGAGAGAGCCCTGCGGATCGAGCGCGATCGCTAGTGAGCGACGGATAGAGAACGAACGCCTCCAGGAAAGGACGACGAAGCCAGATGTCGGGACACGAGGGACTGACGCCCCAGTCGGAGGACTTCTCCGCCTGG
>CAZVIY010000008.1:0-132369 GCA_964627425.1 uncultured Gemmatimonadota bacterium | reverse complement strand
TCTACATGGCCAACGCCGGCGGCGCCTGGGACAACGCCAAGAAGCACATCGAGGGGGGCGCCTACGGCGGCAAGGGCTCCGATCCCCACAAGGCCTCGGTGGTGGGCGACACCGTGGGCGACCCGTTCAAGGACACCTCGGGCCCGTCGATGAACATCGTCATCAAGCTGATCAGCGTGGTGGCCCTGGTCCTGGCCCCCTGGTTCGCCCGGGTCCACGGGACCACCCCCGACGCCGTGACGGCCGTCGAGGCCGGGAACGCCCTGGCCCGGCTGGTGAGCTGGCTCCCGCTGATCTGACGAAGGGCGGGGAGACGACACGGGCGCCGGCCCGCCGGCCGATCCCCGGCCACCTGCGGGGATCCTGGGCCGGACACCGGCGTAGCATCGTGCGACACATCATCATCATTCGATGGCGGGCCCCCGGCCCGCCGCTCCTGCTCCGGCCCGAGGGCCGGGGCCGCGCAAGACCGGAGGAGTCGGATCCATGAGGGACTACGAAGTCGTATACATCTTCCACGCGTCCCTGGATGGCGAGGCCATCGAGGAGAAGCTGGAGTCCTACCACGAGCGCCTGACGTCCGGGGGCGCCGAGATCACCGCCCTGGAGCACTGGGGGAAGCGGGAGCTGGCCTACCCCATCCAGAAGCGCAAGAACGGCTACTACGTGGTGGTCCAGTTCCGGGCCGAGCCGGCGCTCCTGGACGAGTTCGAGCGCGCCCTGGAGCTCGACGACGAGCTCCTGCGCCACCTGATCGTCCTCTCCGAGGGCGAGCTCCCCACGCCGCCCTCCGCCCGACGGACCGAGCACGACGAAGACGAGGACGACGACGAGGACGAAGACGAAGACGAAGATCTGGACGACGAGGACGACGACGCCGACGACGAGGACCTGGACGAGGACGACGACTCGGACGACGAGGACCTCGACGACGACGCCGACGACGAGGACGAAGATCGGCCCGCGTCCGGGGACGAGGGCGACGGCGACGAGGAAGGCGACGACGAGGACGACGGAGGCGCCGCCGCCGAGGAGGACGAGTCCGGGAACGAGGAGGCCGGGGAGGAAGCGGCGCCCGGGGACGACGACGAAGACGAAGAGAAGGAGGGCTGAGCCATGGCCCGATTCCAGAAGACCTGCCGGATCTGCGAGGACGAGACGGCGCCGGTGGACTACAAGGACGTGGAGCTGCTGGACCGCTACATCACCGACCGGGGGAAGATCCTCCCGCGACGGGCCACCGGGGCCTGCGCCCGCCACCAGCGGCAGATCGCCACGGCGGTGAAGCGGGCCCGGTACCTGGCCCTGGTTCCCTACATCAAGGGCTACCACGACTGAGCGATCCCCGACATCGGACTCGACCGCCGGGTGAGGAGACGAGGGCATGAGCGACCGGGGATGGTCGCTGACCCGGGCGGTGCTCCTGGCCCTGGCGGCGGTGGTCCTGTCGCCCCTGAGCCCGCTGGTGCTGGTCGCCGTCTCCGCCTCCGTCCTGCTGCTGGCCTTCCGCCCCAGCGACCTCCGGGCCGGGATCGTGGCGGTGCTCCTGCTGGTGCTGGCGTTCTCCGGCCCGACGGAGGCCCGGGATTCCCTGTGGTTCGTGGAGCGGGGCTGGGCCCTGCTGGCGGGCGGTGCCTTCGTCGGCGCGACCCTGTGGCGAGGCGGCGAGGAATCGCTCACCATCCGCGGCCTGCTGGCGGTGGCCGGCGGGCTGCTGGGGAGCGCGGCGGCCACCCTCCTCCAGCCCGAGCTCCCGCTGAGGGTCGAGCACGCGGTGAGCGCCGAGATGGAGCGGGCGGCCACCTCGGCCTACCAGGTGGTGGGCGGCCTGGGCGGTGGCATGAGCCCGGAGCTGGAGTGGGCCATGTTCGACTGGGTCGAGTTCCAGGCCTCCGTGTACCCGGCCATGCTGGCGCTGGCCACCCTGGCCTCCCTGGCCGTGGGCTGGTACGTAGTCCGCCGGCTCGCCGGCGCGTCCCGGGCGCTCCCGCCCTTCACGGAGTTCCGGTTCAACGATCACCTGGTCTGGATCCTGGTGGCCGGGCTCGTCCTCCTGGTCCTACCGTGGGGCGGCGGCTGGAGCAGAGCGGGCGAGAACGCCGTACTCTTCATGGGGGGCATGTATCTCCTGCGCGGCGCGGGGGTGCTGGCCTGGATCGCCGCGGCCAGCCTGAGCTCGGTCTGGTCGCTGGGTCTCTGGGTGGCCGCGGCGCTGCTGCTGTATCCGCTGGCCGTAGGGACCGCCCTGCTGGTGGGGCTGTGCGACACCTGGGTGGACATTCGCGAGAGGATCCGGCTCTCCTCGGCCTGACCGGCCGCGGGGGGGCACGGCCCGGTGCGGCCGGGCCGACGAAGACGAGGAGGCCCGGGACGTCCGGGTCGACGAGAGAGAATCTAGGGAGACCATCATGGTACAGCTCATCCTGAAGGAAGACGTGGAGCATCTCGGGTCCGCCGGCGAGGTGGTGGACGTGAAGCCGGGCTACGCGCGGAACTACCTCCTCCCCCAGGGCCTGGCCCTGGAGGCCACCGACGGGAACCTGAAGCGCCTGCAGGAGGAGCGGCGCCGGGTGGAGGAGGCCGCCGAGCGCGAGAAGGAGCGGGCCCAGGAGCTGGCCACGGAGCTGACCGACGCGTCGGTCACCTTCAGCGTACGGGCCGGCGAGGAGGGGCAGCTCTTCGGCTCGGTCACCGCGTCGGACATCGCCGGGCGCCTGAAGGAGCAGGGCCTGGACGTGGAGGAGCGATGGATCGAGCTGGAGGAGCCCATCAAGCAGCTGGGCGTCTACACCGTGACCGTGGACCTGCACTCCGAGGTCCGGCCCGGCCTCAAGGTCTGGGTGGTCAGCGAGGAGTGAGGGGGCCCACGACGGTGCCGGAGGCGACGTGACGGGCGAGGCCGGCCAGGACGCCGGTGGCCCGGCGCCCCCCGACGCCGAGGCCGACGCCGGCCCGGCTCCGGAGCGGGAGCCCGACCGGCAGATGACGGTGGGGGAGCTCCGGGAGGAGGACGGGTTCCCCGAGGAGCTGGCGGTCATCTGCGACGCGGCGCTGGAGCGGAACGCCCGGGATCCGGTGATCCTGGACCTCCGGGGCCTCTCCGACGCCACCGACTTCTTCGTCGTGGCCAGCGGGGACTCGGACGTCCACGCCCGGGCCATCGCCGAGATGGTGCAGGAGGGGATGGACGACGCCGGGTTCGACCCGGTGGGCGTCGAGGGAGGGGATCAGGGTCGATGGATCCTGGTGGACTACTTCAACGTGGTGGTCCACCTGTTCGTCCCGCGGGTCCGTGACTTCTACCGACTGGAGCGGCTGTGGGGAGACGCACCGCAGATCGCCGTTCGGGAATGAGGGGGACCCTGGCGCTGGGAGCGGCGGCGCTCCTGGCCGTCGCCGCGTGCGGGGACGGCCCGTCCCGGTCCGGCCCCGACGACGGGGCCCTCTTCGCCATGGGCCCCGGCTCGGACTGGAGGCTCATGAGCGTGCCGCGGGAGGGGGGACCGGCCCGCCTGGCCGACCTCCGGGGCTCCGGGGAGGACGGCGTCCGGGCCGGGACCGCCGAGCTCCCCCGGTCCGGCCAGGCCCACCGCCTGGGCGACGGATACCTGGCCCTGCTGACCCCCGACGGCCGGGCCCTCCGCTACGATCCGGTGGGGGACCTCACCTCGGAGGCGGGGAGGATCCCGGCGGGCGCGGAGTGGACGTCCCACGGCCAGTGGGGGGTCTTCCGCGACACGGCCACCGGTGATCTCCTGCAGCTCGCCCCCGGCGGGACGTGGACCTACCGGCCGAGCCCGCCGCCCACGTGGGCCTCGCCGGTGGGGGACGGCTCCGTGGTGGCCGTCCTCCCGGCCGACGGCGACGGGTCCGGCGCCCTGGTGCGGTACGAGCGCGGCGGCACCGAGGCCGTGGCCCGCCTGGAGGGCGACTTCGCGCCCGAGGCGGCGGTCACCGGCTTCGGCGAGCAGGTGGCGCTCGCCCGGCGGGACGGGGAGGGCTGGGAGCTGGTCCTGGTCTCCGTCTCGGAGCTGGAGCCGTTGGGGCGGACGCCGCTCCCCGCCGCCCCCGACGCCCTCGTCGCCTCCCCCTCCGACCACGAGCTGTACGTGGCGGTGGGCGATCGCCTGCTGGTCATGGGACGGCCGTCGCTGAGCCTGCGGCTGGAGCGGCCCCTCCCCGGCCGGGCCGTGGACCTCCGCCCCGGGCTCCTGGGCGGTCCCCTCCTGCTGCGGACCGCCGACGGGGCCGTCCACGTGCTGCCGTGGGACCGGGAGGAGAGCGTGCCGGTGGAGTCGCGGTGGCGTCCCGACCTGCCCCTCTCCCTGCCCGACGGCTCGGTGCTGGCGGTCCGGCCGGAGGGCATGGTGAGGATCGGTCCCGACGGCCAGGAGGCCACGCCTCCGGCCCCGGCCGACCGCTGGTGGATCGCGGTGCGGGCCGACGGCCTCTCCCCCCGGGAGCCGGCGGCCGGAGCGGACGCCGCGGCGGCCGACCCGACGCCGCCGGAGGGACCCGCGGGCGAAGGTCCGGAGGCGCCGGAGGAGGCCGCCGCCGGGAGCGTCGAGGACTCGGTGGCCGCCCTGGAGGACGCGGGTCCCGAGGCCGGCTTCTACGCCGTGGTGGGCGCCACCCGGAGCCGCGACGGCATCGAGGGGCGGCTGTCGGAGCTGGCCGCCGACGGATGGCCCACGGCCGTCCAGGAGTGGAGGGACGACGCCGGCCAGCTCTGGTACCGGGGCCTGGTGGGCCCCTACATGACCCGCCCCGAGGCCGAGGAGGCCGGGCGCGAGCTCCAGCGTGAGCTGGATCTCGCGACGTGGGTGAAGGAGCTCGGCCCGGGCATCTCGGGGCAGCCGTGAGCGGCACGGTGGTGCGCTCGCCCGACGAGGCGGTCCGGGGGTGGCCCGAGGAGACCCGGGTCGTGGCGCTGGTCTCCACGGCCGAGGGCGGAGGGATCTCCTTCGACGCCATGGACCTCATGGAGGGCCTGGCCGACCGGTGGCGTCCGGCGCTCCTGGCCAGCGTGGAGCCCGGGGCCGGCCTGCCCGACGAGGGGGGTGTCGGATCGAACGGCGGGGGCCTGGCCTCGGTGGTCCGCGGAGAGGCCACGCTGAAGGACGTGGCCCGGGCCCGGCCCGATCGGTCGTTCGCGTTCCTGCCCGCGGGCGAGGGCGTGGGAGCCGCCGAGCTCCTGGAGAGCCCGGCCCTGCGCCGGCTGGCCGAGGGCGTCCGCTCGGCCGGCGGGATCCTGGTGGTCCACGTCCCCGCCGGCGTGGAGGCCGCCGTCCCGCCGTGGCTGGAGGCCCGGATGCTGGAGGGCTCCCCGGAGGGCGAGCCGCCCTCCTTCGGCTCGGAGCTCCCGATGATGGGAGCGCTGGCCGTGGACGCCGGAGGGTCGGAGGCCGGAGGGGGGGAGCGCTGGCGCCGCCACCGGAGGGAGCGGGGCGCGCCCGTGGCCCGGGTGGTGGCCGCCGTGGTGGGCCTGGCGGTGATCGTGGGGGGCTGGTGGTTCCTGGCCCGGGAGAGCGTGGATCTCCCCGGCGACGGCGCCTCCCCGGCGGCCGACACCGCCGCCCGGGTGGAGCCCCCCGCCGATTCCGCGGCCCCGGCGGAGGCGACGCCGGCCGACACGGCTTCGGACGGGGGAACCCCGGGGGCTGCCGGGGCGGAGGCGACGGACGAGGGCGGGGAGGCGGCCGCCGGGCCGGGGGAGGCGGCAGCCAGTGCGGGGGAGGTGGCCGCGGCCCCCGAGCTGCCCTATTCGGTGCTGGTGGCCAGCTACCGTCAGGCCGGCGACGCCCGGGAGCGGGTGGAGCAGCTCCGCGAGTCGGTCACCCTCCCCGTGTTCGCCTCGCCCACGCCGGTGACCGACGGCACGTTCCACCGCGTGTTCGCCGGGGTCCACCCGGACACCGCCTCGGCCGCCGCCCTCATGCGGAGCCTGGCCGACCGCGGCCTGAAGCGGTCGGTGAGCTCCTGGGACCTCCGCCCGGCCCGGTGGTCCCTCCTCCTGGGCCGCTTCGAGGGCGAGGAGGCGGCCCGGGAGGCGCGGAGCGCCCTGGGCGAGGCGGCGGTCCACGCGTACGTCCTGACGCGGAGCGCCGGCGGCGAGACCTCCTATCTCCTCTACGCCGGCGCCTTCGAGAGCTCCGAGGCCGCGGCTCCGCTGCAGGAGACCCTGGCCGGGGCGGGGCACGAGACGGAGCTGTTGATACGCCGGGGAGAGCCCCGATGAAGATCAAGTCGCTGACGCTCCACGGCTTCAAGTCGTTCCCCGACCGGACCGAGCTGGAGCTCCACGAGGGGCTCACCGCCATCATCGGCCCGAACGGGTGCGGGAAGTCGAACATCTCCGACGCCATCCGCTGGGTGCTGGGCGAGCAGCGCCCCACCGCCATCCGCGGCAGCCGCATGGAGGAGGCCATCTTCGAGGGCACGGCCGAGCGCAAGCCCATCCACCGGGCCGAGGTGGAGATGGTCCTCACCAACGAGGACGGCACCCTGCCGGTGCCCCACGCCGAGGTCTCCATCGGCCGGACGGTGTTCCGCGGCGGCGAGAGCGAGTACCGCCTGAACGGGGAGACTTGCCGCCTGAAGGACATCCAGGACCTGGTCCGGGACACGGGGCTCGGCGCCAACGCCTACTCGATCATCGAGAACCGGATGATCGACTCCATCCTCAGCGACCGCGCCGAGGAGCGGCGGGCCATGTTCGAGGAGGCGGCGGAGATCGGCCGGTACAAGGACCGGCGCAGGACGGCCCTCCGGCGCCTGGACCAGGCCCGGGACGACCTGGATCGCCTGGACGACGTCCTGGGGGAGGTCCGGACCAAGGTCCGGTCCCTGGCCCAGCAGCGCGGCCGGGCCGAGCGGTTCCAGGAGTACCGGGACCGGCGGCTGGTCCTGGAGGTGGCCGTGGCCCGGGCCCGGCTGGCCGACCTGGAGGAGCGCCTGGACCGGGCCACCTCCGACCTGGAGGAGCTGGAGGAGGAGAGCCCCGCGGACCGGACGGACCTGAGCCGGCGGGAGACCGAGGCCGAGGAGCTCCGGATCCGGATCGCCGAGAAGGAAGAGGAGCGGGGCCGGGTGGCGTCCCGTCTGGAGGAGGTCCGGGGGCGGCTGGAGGAGATCGAGCGCAGCCGGCTCGTGGCCCGGGAGCGGGCCTCGGCGGCGGAGAGCCGCCTGGAGACGCTGGACCAGGAGCTGGACGCCCTGGACGGGCGCATCGAGGAGCTGGAGGAGCGGGAGGAGCGGCTGGCCCGGGAGCTCCGGGAGGGCCGCGACGGGGTGGAGGAGCTCCGGGACCGGCGCGGCGAGCTGGCCGAGCGCCTGGAGGAGCGCCGCCGCCGCCGGGATCGGGCGAGGGAGGCCCGGGAGGCGGCCGCCGAGCGGCACCGGGAGCTGCGGCGCCGCGTCGACTCGCTGGAGGCCAGCCGGGAGGCGGCGGGCGAGCGGGCCCGGGAGCGCCGGCGGGAGCTGGAGCGCCGGGGGGAGGAGCTGGAGACCCAGCGGGAGCGGGTGGCCGAGCTCGAGTCCGACCTCGAGGCCGCCGGGTCGGAGCTGGAGGCGGCCCGCGAGGCCCTGGACGAGGCCGCCGCCGCCCGCGACCGCCGGGCGGACCAGGTGGCCGACCTCCGGGACGACGCCGAGGACCTCCGCCGACGCCTCTCGGAGGCCCGGGGCGAGCTCTCGGCCGAGACCGAGCGGGCCGAGGGGCTGGAGGCCCTGGTGGCCTCGGGGGAGGAGCACCCGGCGGCCGTCCGCGAGCTCCTGGACCGGGACCTGGAGGGCGTGCGGGGCGTCCTGGCCGACCACCTGGAGGTGGAGGAGGGGTGGTCCCGGGCCGTGGAGGCCGAGCTGGGCGCCTACCTCCACGCGGTCCTGGTGGACGACGCCGGGACCGTGGACCGGGTGCGGGGGTGGCTCGACGACGCCGGGGTGGAGGGGGGGCTGGTGCTGCTGCCCGAGGAGCCCGGCCCCGCGGTGGAGCCGGCCGGCGACGGCGGCCTCCTGGCCCACGCCGCCGGCCGGGGCCCCGCCTCGGCCTGGATCCGGGCGCTGCTGGGCGACGTGACGCCCGCCTCCGCCGACGGGTCGGGCCCCGCCGACCGGTGGGTGGCTCCCGACGGATCGGGCCGGGACCGGGTGGGTGCCGTCCGGATCGGCGGGCCGGTGACGGGCCGGGGGATCCTCCGGCGCCGCCGGGAGCTGGAGGCGGCCCGGGAGCGGGCCCGGGAGGCCCGGGAGCGGGCGTCCGAGCTGGAGGGGGCCCTGGAGGCCCGGGAGAAGGAGCTGGAGGCCGCCCGGGAGGAGCTCCGGGAGGCCGAGGAGGCCCTGGAGTCGGCGGAGACGGAGCGCCGTCGGGCCGAGGGGGAGCGGGAGAGCGCGGCCCACCGGCTGGAGCGGGCCCGGTCGGAGCGCCAGGAGCTCGCCACCCGGCTGGAGGAGCTCCGGGAGAGCGCCGGCGAGGCCTCCCGGGAGCGGGAGGACCGGGACGAGGAGCTGGAGGGGCTCCGGGAGCGGCTGGAGGCCGCCGGGGAGGAGGCCGAGGAGGCCCGGGCCGAGCTGGCCGAGGCCGAATCCGAGCGCGAGGAGGCCGGCGAGGCCCTCCAGGAGATCCAGCTCCGCGTGGCCCGGGCCGAGGCCGACCTGGAGACCCGGGAGGACCGCCTCCGGGAGGCCCGACGGGACCGCCGGGAGGCCGAGGAGCGGCGCGAGCGCCTCCGGGAGGAGCACCGGGAGAAGCGGGCGCTGCTGGAGGAGACCCGGAGCGGGGCCGACGAGGACGCCGACCGGCTGGACGAGCTCTTCGACGAGCGGGACGAGCTCGAGGCCGAGCTCCGGGCCCGGGCCGGGGAGCTGGAGGAGATGCGGGAGGACCTGGAGGAGCGCGAGGCGTGGCTCCGGGAGGCCCGCCGTGCCGAGCGGGAGGTCTCGGACCGGCGCCACGAGCTGGAGCTGGAGATCTCCGAGCTCCGGGGCCGCCGCGCCAACATCCGGGAGCGCCTGGAGGGGGAGTGGGAGCGCCCCCTGGAGGAGCTGCTGGAGGAGGTGGAGCCGCCGGCCGAGGGAGGCCCCGACGCGTGGTCGGAGGAGCTGGAGACGGTCCGGCGCCGCCTCTCCCGCATCGGCCCGGTGAATCTGCTGGCGGCCCGGGAATACGACGAGGAGAAGGAGCGCCTGGATTTCCTGGAGTCCCAGCGGGACGACCTGGTCCAGGCCCGGGACGACCTCCAGGAGTCCATCCGCCGGATCAACCGGACGGCGGCCGAGGGCTTCCGGGAGACCTTCGAGGAGGTGCGTGACCACTTCCAGCGGACCTTCGAGACCCTCTTCGAGGGGGGGCAGTGCGATCTCTGGCTCGAGGACCCCGACGACCCGCTGGACTCGCCGGTGGAGATCTCGGCGAGCCCCCGGGGCAAGCGGACCAAGCGGATCCACCTCCTGTCGGGCGGCGAGCGGGCCCTGACGGCCCTGGCCCTGGTGTTCGCCATCTACCTGGCCAAGCCCAGCCCCTTCTGCATCATGGACGAGGTGGACGCGCCCCTGGACGAGACCAACATCGGCCGGTTCACCTCCATGCTGGACCGGTTCAAGGACGACACCCAGTTCCTGGTCATCACCCACAACCCGAACACCATCGTGGAGGCCGACTGGGTGTACGGGGTCACCATGCAGGAGCCCGGGGTCTCCTCCATCGTCGGGGTGGACCTGGAGGACCTCTCCGACGTGGCCGACGTGGCCTGATGGAGCTCCGGGTGGTGGGCTCCGGCACGGTGATCCCCGAGGCGGGGAAGGGGGGCTCCTGCTACTTCCTGGAGGCCGGGAGCCACCGGTCTCTGCTGGACTGCGGGCCGGGGGCCGGCCGGGGCCTGGTCGAGGCGGCCTGCCCCTGGGACGAGCTCACCGACCTGGTCCTCACCCACTTCCACGCCGACCACGTGGGGGGCATCCCCGGGTTCTTCTTCTCCCTCAAGCACGGGACGCCCCCGGCGTGGGCGGAGCGACCCCTGCGGGTGACGGGCCCGTCGGGGACCCGGGAGCTCTTCGAGGCCATGGCCGCGGCCTTCGGCGACTACGTGCTGGAGCCCGGCTGCCCGCTGGAGCTCCGGGAGCACGCTCCCCCGGCGGAGGTCGAGCTCGGGGACGGCCTCCTCCTCCGGACCCATCCCACGCCCCACACCGACGAGAGCCAGGCCCTCCGGCTGGAACACGGCGCCGTCTCCGTCGGTTACACGGGGGACACGGGTCCGTCGGAGGCCCTGGGGCCCTTCTTCGAGGGCGTGGACCTCCTGATCGCCGAGTGCTCGCTGCTGGACGAGGAGGTGGGCGACAACCACCTGTCGCCGACCCGTGTGGCCCGGCTGGCGAGGGCCGCCGGACCCGAACTTCTCCTCCTCACCCACATATACCCGCACGTGCGATCCGGGAATGATCTGGGGACCCTCCTCCGGGCGGCGGGATACACCGGTGCACTGGAGCTGGCCCGGGAGGGCGGGTCCTGGCGAGCTGAATGAATCCCCGAGCGGGACGATCGTGACATGCTGATCGTGATGAAGCACGGTGCCTCGCCCGACGAGATCGAGGGCGTCGAGCGCACCATCGAGGAGATGGGCTACGAGGCCGAGGCGATCCCCGGCCGCCAGCGGACGGCCGTGGGGCTCGTCGGCAACGACGGGCGGGTGGACGCCGACCGGCTGCAGGGCATGCCGGGCGTGCGGGAGATCATCCACGTCTCCCGGCCCTACAAGCAGGTGAGCCGGGAGTGGCGGCCCGAGGACACCGTGGTGGAGCTGGACAACGGCGCACGGATCGGCGGCGAGCACGTCACCGTCATGGCGGGCCCCTGCTCGGTGGAGAGCGAGAGCCAGATCCTGGCCACCGCCCGGGCCGTCCGGGCGGCGGGCGCCACGGTGCTCCGGGGCGGGGCGTTCAAGCCGCGGACCTCGCCCTATTCCTTCCAGGGGCTGGGCGAGGAAGGCCTGGAGCTCCTGGCCCTGGCGCGGGAGGAGACGGGGCTGGCGGTGGTCACCGAGGCCCTGGACCCCGAGGGCGTGGGGCTGGTGGCCGAGTACACCGACATCATCCAGATCGGCGCCCGGAACATGCAGAACTACTCCCTCCTGAAGGAGGCGGGCCGGGCCGGCAAGCCGGTGCTCCTGAAGCGGGGCATCTCGGCCACGCTCCGGGAGTGGCTCCTGGCCGCCGAGTACGTGATGGTGGAGGGCGAGTCGCGGGTGATCCTGTGCGAGCGGGGGGTGCGGGGCTTCGACGACCACTCGCGCTACACCTTCGACCTGAACGTCGTCCCGTCGGCGAAGGAGGAGTCGCACCTCCCGGTCATCGCCGATCCCAGCCACGGGACCGGCGTGCGCTCGAAGGTGCTGCCCATGGCCCGGGCCGCCGTCGCCGCCGGGGCCGACGGGCTGCTGGTGGAGGTCCACCCCGACCCCGCCAACGCCCTCTCCGACGGCGCCCAGTCCCTCACGCCGGGGCAGTTCGAGATCCTCATGACCGAGCTGGATCCCATCATCCAGTCCATCGGGCGGCGGTTCGTCACGGAGCTCTCCCCCGGCGACGGCGGGACGCGGGAGACGGAGGCCGGCGAGCGGGCCGGGGCGGTGAGCTGAGCCCGGCCCGACCGGGGGCCGGCGCGGGTGACGCCGGCCCGGAGGACCCCCGGCGCCGACGGGCGCGACGCGGGGAGCGGCTGGCCGCCGAGGCCCTCGAGGAGGCGGGCCTGGAGATCCTCGACCGCAACTGGCGGAGCGGCCGCTGCGAGATCGACCTGGTGGCCCGGGAGGACGACGTGGTGGCGTTCGTCGAGGTCAAGGCCCGGGGGCCCGGACCCGAGGATCCGCTGGAAGCGGTGAGGCCGGATCAGCGCCGCCGGATCATGCGGGCGGCCCGGGCCTGGATCCACGCCCATCCCGGCGTCGGGTCGCGGTTCCGGTTCGACGTGGTGGCGGTGGCCCTGGACCGCCCCCGGCGGCCGGCGGGGGAGCCGTCGGCGCGCCGACGGGGCGGAGGACGGTCCGGCTCCCCGGAGACGTGCTGTCCCGTGGCCGGTGATCCGTCGCGGGAGGACCGGGTGGTTCACGTGCGGGACGCCTGGTACGGCGACCGCTGAGCCGATTGATCCCCGGGGGGCGAGGGTCTACTATTGGACTGCCCCCAGGCCCGTGGGGCCCGACCTCGTGAATCCCGTCAGGACCGTGAAGGTAGCAGCGGTAAGCGAGCGACGGTCGCTGCGGTGAGCCTGGGGGTTTTCTTCTTCCGGGAGGGCGCCCTCGGGCCCGAGGCCCCCGGCGCCGCCTCCCTCGTGGACTCCCCAGCTCAGGCCCCCCCAGCCCGATGAATCGCGTCGCCCTCGCCCGGAAGCATCGGCCCCGCCGCTTCGAGGAGCTGGTGGGGCAGGACCACGTGGCCTCCACGCTCCGGTCGGCCGTCCGGTCCGGCCGAACGGGCCACGCCTACCTCCTGTGCGGACCCCGGGGCGTGGGGAAGACCACCACGGCGCGGGTCCTGGCCATGGCCCTGAACTGCCCGAACCGTGAGGACGGGGAGCCGTGCGGGACGTGCGACTCGTGCGAGCGGATCTGGTCGGGCCGCACCTCCCTGGACGTGGTGGAGATCGACGCCGCCAGCAACCGGGGGGTGGACGACGCCCGGGACCTCCGGGAGCGGGCCATGTACGCCCCCTCCGAGGACGAGCGGTTCAAGGTGTACATCCTGGACGAGGCCCACATGCTGACCCGGGAGGCGTGGAACGCGCTCCTGAAGGTCCTGGAGGAGCCGCCGCCCCGGGTGATCTTCGCCTTCGCCACCACCGAGCCGCAGAAGATCCAGCAGACGGCGGCCCCGGTGCTCTCCCGGTGCCAGCGCTTCGACTTCCGGCGCGTCTCGGTGGAGGACCTGGTGAGCCGGATGGAGACGGTGCTGGATCGGGAGGAGGTGGAGGCCGAGGAGGGGGCGCTCCTGCCCATCGCCCGGCGGGCCGAAGGGGGCGTGCGGGACGCCCTCTCCCTGCTGGACCAGGTCATCTCCTTCTCCGGCGACCGGGTGGAGCTGGAGGACGTCCGGGCCACCCTGGGGCTGGTCGAGGAGGAGCGCTACCTGGAGCTCCTGGAGCTGATCCGGGACGGGCGGCGCGGCGACGTCTTCGCCTTCGTCCAGGGGCTGGTGGACCGGGGCTACGACCTGGGCGAGTTCGTGCGCGGGCTGGCCGACACCTTCCGGACGCTCCTGGTGCTCCAGGGCGATCCCGAGGGCGAGTCCCTGGACGTGGTGCCCCGCTACCGGGAGCGCTTCGTGGGGCTGGCCGGGGAGTTCCCGGAGGTGGACCTGATCCGGCTCATGCTGGCCGTCTCCGACTTCGAGGCCTCGGGGCGCTTCCAGCGCTCGGCCCAACAGCGGGTCCAGGTGGAGGTCCTCCTGCTCCGGCTGGCCAGCATGGACTCGGCGGTGACGCTGGACGAGCTCCTCTCCGCCGTGGGCGGCGCCCCGGGGGGCGGCGACGGCGGCTCCTCCGGCGGCGGCCGGGGCGGCGGCCCATCCGGCGGCGGCCGGGGCGGCGGCTCCTCGGGCGGCGGCTCCTCCGGTGGAGGATCCTCCGGCGGCGGCTCCGGCGGCGGCCGTCGGTCGTCCGGCGGGGCGGGGCGGGCCGTCGCCGGCAGCGGGGCCCGTTCGGGGGATCCCGGCGTGCGGCAGGCGTGGCAGGCGTCCCTGGCCCGGGCCACGGACCTGGGCGGCGCCGGGGTGGCCCTTCGGGGCGCCGAGGTGGAGGGGCTCCGCGAGGGCACCCTCCACCTGCGGGTCCATCCGGGGCTGGTGGAGGACCTCCGGGACTTCCTGTCCGACCGGGGGCGCTCCGCGTCGCTCCGGGAGCGGCTGGTGGGGCGGTTGGAGCTGGACGGGGAGGACCTGTCGTTCCGGGTGGAGGCCACCGACGGAGGAGGCCGGCTCACCGCCGAGCGGGCCCGGGAGCAGCGCACCGAGGGCCTCACGTCCATGGATCCCCGCCTCCGCGAGGCGGTAGAAAAACTCGACCTCAGACTCCAGCAGCGGTAGCCACGGGTGGGCCAGATGAAAGACATGAAGCAGCTCCTCCAGATGGGCCAGCAGATGCAGGCCCGCATGCAGGAGGTCCAGGAGAAGCTCGCCAGCGAGACGGTCACGGCGAGCAGCGGCGGCGGGATGGTGGAGGCCACCGTGAACGGCAGGGGCGACGTCCAGTCCGTCCACCTGGACCCCGAGGTGGTGGACCCCGGGGACGTGGAGATGCTGGAGGACCTCATCGCCGCCGCCGTGAGCGAGGCGCAGCGCCGGGCCCGGGAGCAGATGGAGGAGAAGATGCAGGAGGTCACCGGCGGCCTGCCCGGCGGGCTCGGCGGGGGGCTGGGCAAGCTCCTCGGTGGCTGACCGGATCGTCCGGCGGAGCCGCGGACCAGCCGGCACGGAGGTCCCGTGTCCGCCATCGACGACCTGATCCAGGAGTTCGGCCGCCTGCCGGGGGTGGGGAGCAAGACCGCGCGGCGCCTCACCTACTACCTCCTCAAGCAGGAGCCGGAGGAGGTCAGGGATCTGGCCCGGGCGGTGAACCGGGTGGCCGAGGAGGTCACCCCCTGCTCCACCTGCGGGAACCTGAGCGACGAGGACCCGTGCGAGTACTGCCGGGACTCGGGCCGGGACCCGTCGCGGATCTGCATCGTGGAGGAGGCCTCGGACATCGCAGCCATCGAGAAATCGGGCCACTTCGGGGGCCGGTACCACGTCCTGGGCGGCCGCCTGTCCCCCCTGGACGGCATCGGGCCGGACGACCTGAACATGGCCCGGCTCATGGAGCGCCTCCGGGAGGGGGTGGACGAGGTGATCATCGCCACCAACCCCAGCGTGGAGGGGGAGGCCACGGCCACCTACATTCACCGTGCGGTCCGACAGATCGACGACGACATCCAGATCACCCGGCTGGCCCGGGGCCTCCCGGTGGGAGGTGACCTGGAATACGCGGACGGAGTGACCATCGCCGAGGCGTTCTCGGGTCGACGAGAGATGTGAGATGACAGCGAAGATCATCGACATGGGTTCGGGCGACGACTCCGGAGACGACCGGCTCTGGAAGGTCCTGAAGTACGCCGGCATCGCGGTCCTGGGCGCCGCCGCCGTGGGCGCCCTCGGGGTGTGGGTGGCCCGGGATCAGATGTCCCGACACCGGCGGAACCTGTTCAGCCCCCATCCCCTCCGGAGGCTGGCGGCGCTCGGGTACCTCCGGTCCCACCCCGACGTGGACAACGTCCTCCTCCTCCGGGACTACCTGGCGTGGGAGGAGCGGCCGCTGCTGCGGAAGCGGGCGTCCAGCATCCTCGAGTCCATGGAGGAGGAGCTCAGGGGACGGGCGGAGGGCGCCTGAGGGCGCCCGAGGCGGCCGTCCCCGCCGCCGCCGTGCCGCTCCCATGCGCCGGCGTCCCGGCGGGGAGCGTCGGCGGGGCCCTCCCGCGGCCCGGGAGGACGAGCCTCCCGGGTCCTCCGAGGGGACGGACCTGGAGAGGCTAGCCCGGTGAAGACGAACCTGCCCAACGGCATCACCGCCGCCCGGATCCTGCTCACCCCGGTGGTGGCGATCCTCCTCCTCCGGCCCGGGATGTCGGCGCGGATCCTGGCCTTCACCGTCTTCCTGGTGGCGGCGCTCTCCGACCTGTGGGACGGCTACCTGGCCCGGCGGCGTCAGGAGACCACGGACTTCGGGAAGTTCGCCGATCCGCTGGCCGACAAGCTCCTGCTGGCCGCCTGCCTGATCCCCTTCTATCACCTGACGGCCACCGATCCGGGCCTGGCCGGCCTCCCCCTCCTGGACGGCGTCCCCCTGTGGATCGTGGTGGTGCTGCTGGGCCGGGAGCTCCTGGTCACGACGGTGCGGACGGTGGCCGCGGGCCGGGGCGTGGCCTTCCCCTCGGGCCCCGCCGGGAAGTACAAGGCGGTGGCCCAGAACGTCTTCAACGGCGCCATGATCCTCTGGATCGGCCTCCAGGCCGGAGCCCGGGCCCGGGGATGGGGGCGGGGGAGCTGGGAAGCGTGGGAGACGTTCCACGGGTGGTTCGCCGCGGTCACCCTCCTGGTGGCGCTGATCCTCACCCTGTACTCCCTGGCCGTCTATCTCCGGCCCATGGCGAACCTCCTGGGCCCGCGGGCCGGGGGGTCGGGATGACGGGGGCCGAGGACGTCCTCCGGCGGCTCCGGGAGACCGGCCACACCCTGGCGGTGGCCGAGAGCTGCACCGGCGGGGGCCTGGGCCGGGAGATCACCCGCGTCCCGGGGGCGTCGGACGTCTTCTGGGGCGGAGCCGTCGCGTACGCCGATCGGGCCAAGGTCTCCCTGCTAGACGTCCCGGAGCCGATGATCGCGGCCGAGGGGGCCGTCTCCGAGGCCGTGGCCCGGGCCATGGCCCGTGGGGCGGTGGCCCGGTCCGGAACCACCTGGGGGGTGGGCGTCACCGGCATCGCCGGGCCCGGAGGGGGTTCGCCCGAGAAGCCCGTGGGAACGGTGTGGATCGCGGTGAGCGGACCGGCGGAGCGGGTGCGTCGGTATCGTTTCCAGGGCGACCGGGAGGAGGTGCGCGAGGCCGCCGTGGGCTCGGCGCTGGAGCTGCTGGAGCGGGTCCACATACGGCACACCGCTTGCACCCCGGAGGACGCCGGCACGTCGAGCACATCGGGACATTCGGAGGGCGAGACCGACTGATGGCCACCGAGAGAGAGCAGGAGGAGGGCGTGGAGCCTCCGGCGGAGTCCGGCGGCGAGGAGGCCCGGGCCGACGCGTCCGGGGAGGGCGCCGGCGCCGACGAGGCGACCGCCGCCCCCGGCCCGGACGAGGAGCGCCTCACCGAGGAGATCCGCGAGGAGCTCCAGGAGCTGGAGGAGCTCCGGGACCGGCACCTGCGCCTGGCCGCCGAGTTCGACAACTACAAGAAGCGCACGCGCCGCCAGCTGGTGGAGCAGCGGGACCGGGCCCAGGCCGACCTGGCCCGGGAGATCCTGGAGGTGCTGGACGATCTGGCCCGGGTGGCCGCCTCCGACCCCGACGCCACCTCCCCGGAGGCCCTCCACGAAGGGGTGGAGATGGTGGAGCGGAAGCTCCGGAAGAAGCTGGGTGACGCCGGCGTCCACCGGATCGAGGCGGCGGGCCGGCCCTTCGACCCCGAGCTCCACGACGCCCTGGCGTCGGTGCCCACCGACGATCCGGAGGAGGACGGCATGGTGGCGGAGGTCATCGCCGAGGGGTATCGGCACGGCGACCGGCTCCTCCGGCCCGCGCAGGTGGCGGTGAAGCAGCACGAGGGCTGATGCCGACGGCGGCGAAGGACTACTACGACATCCTGGGCGTCTCCGAGGACGCCTCGCAGGACGAGATCAAGAAGGCCTACCGCCGGCTGGCCAAGGAGCACCATCCCGACCTGAACCCCGACGACGACGAGGCCGAGGAGCGCTTCAAGGAGATCTCCGAGGCCCACGCCGTCCTCTCCGATCCGGAGAAGCGGGAGCAGTACGACCAGATGAGGAAGTACGGCGGCCGCTTCGCCGGCGGGCCGGGCGGGGGCTTCGCCGGCGGCCCCGGCCGCGGAGCCGGGGCGGGGCGCGGCGCCGGCGGTTTCCGGTCCGGCGGGGGGACCGGCGGGTTCAGCTTCTCCACCGAGGACCTGGACGGGATGGGGGGGCTGGGCGACCTCTTCAGCTCCATCTTCGGCGGCCGCGGCGCCTCGGCCGGCGGGCGCCGCCGGCGGGGGGGACCCGGCGCCACGGCCGGGGCCCGTCGCCGCCGCTCGTCGGGACGGGACGTGGAGCGGTTCATCGAGGTGCCCCTGCGGGTGGCCGCCCGTGGCGGATCGGTGAACGTCCGGCTCGCCTCCGCCCGGCGCTGCGGCACCTGCGGCGGCTCGGGCGCGGCTCCCGGCGCCGGCACCGAGACCTGCGACCGGTGCGGCGGCCGGGGCACGGTGAGCCACGGCCAGGGCGGCTTCGCCGTGAACCGCCCGTGCCCCGACTGTCTGGGCCGGGGCGAGACCCCCACCCGCCCGTGTCCCGAGTGCGGGGGGCAGGGCAGGGTCCGGAAGAGCCGGACGGTGCGGGTCCGGGTGCCGCCGGGCATCGAGGACGGCCAGAAGATCCGCCTCCGGGGCCAGGGCGAGCCCGGGTCCGACGGGAGCGCCGGGGACCTGATCATCCACGTCCGCGTGGAGGACGACCCGTTCTTCCGGCGGGACGGGCTGGATCTCCGCTGCGAGGTCCCCCTGAACGTGGCCCAGGCGGCCCTGGGGAGCCGGATCCGCGTGCGCACCGTGGACGGCGGGAAGGTGAAGCTCCGGATCCCCCCGGGCACCTCCGGCGGACGCACCTTCCGGATCCCCGGGCAGGGCGTCCAGAAGGGGGAGCGGCGGGGCGATCAGCTGGTGACCGTCCGGATCCAGGTGCCGGAGGACCTGACGGCCGAGGGCGAGGAGGCGATCCGCGCCCTGGCCGAGGCCGAGGAGCTGCGGTACTGAGCCGCGGTCTCGCGGTGCCGCGGGGGCGGGGAGCCGCCCCTACTGGATGACGCCTCCGCCCAGGAGCACGTCGCCGCGGTAGAGGGCCGCGCTCTGGCCGGGGGTCACCGCCCGCCGCTCGGCGAAGAGCTCCAGCTCGAACCGCCCGGCCCGGTCCCCGTCGGGCGGCCTGCGGTCCACCAGCCGGGCGTCCACCACCGGCGCGCCGTGCCGCACCCGGACCCCCACCTCCTGGCCGACCTCCGGCGGATCGGCCACCAGCCAGTTGGCCTCGGAGGCCTCCAGCCGGACCGTGCCCAGGGAGGACCGGGGGCCGATGACCACCGCCCGCTCCCCGGGACGGATCTCCAGCACGTACATGGGCTCCGGGTAGCCGCCGGGCAGGCCCTTCCGCTGTCCCACGGTGAAGTTCGCGTAGCCCCCGTGGCGCCCCACCTCCCGGCCGTCCTCCGTCAGGAAGGGGCCGGGGGTGACGGCCGGGTGGTCCTCGTCCAGGTACCGCCGGAGCACGCCCATGTAGTCGTTGTCCGGGACGAAGCAGATCTCGTAGGAGTCGGGCTTGTCGGAGTTCGAGAGGCCCAGCTCCCGGGCGATCTCCCGGACCCGGGGCTTCTCCAGCTCGCCGATGGGGAGGATCAGACGGGGAAGCACCTCCCGGGGGATCCCCCACAGGAAGTACGTCTGGTCCTTGGCGTCGTCGGCGGCCCGGCAGATCACCGCCTCGCCGTCCCGCTCCCGGATCCGGGCGTAGTGGCCGGTGGCCAGGGCGTCGCAGCCCAACTGCTCGGCCCGCCGGACCAGGTCCCGGAACTTGGTGAAGCTGTTGCACCGGACGCAGGGGATGGGCGTCCGCCCGGCGGCGTACTCGGCGACGAAGTTCCCGATCACGTCCTCCCGGAAGGCCTCCTCCACGTCGTAGACGTGGTGGGTGAAGCCCATCCGGGAGGCCACCGACCGGGCGTCGGCGATCCCCTCCAGCCCGCAGCAGGTGTTGGAGGGGCCGTCCACGGCATCGTAGCAGAAGGTCTTCATGGTGGCGCCCACCACCCGGTGGCCGGCCCGGTGGAGGACGGCGGCGGTGACGCTGGAGTCCACCCCGCCCGACATGGCCACCAGGACCCGCCGGGGCCGGTCTCCCGGCCGAAGGCCGGGCGCTCCCGCATCCTCGAGGGGAGACGCGGTGGCCTCCGCGGCGGCCTCCGTGGCGGCCGCGCCGGCGGGTCCCACGCCGGCGGCGCTCATCGGGGGGCCGCCCCCGCCGAGCCGGCCCGGGCCCCGTCCCGGCCGCCCAGCCGCTCCACCACGCGGCACACGGCCGCGGCGGCCGTCCGGACCTCCTCCTCGCTGGTCTCCGGGCCGAAGCTGAACCGGAGGGTGGCGGCCTCCTCGGGCCCCGCCGCTCCCATGGCCTCCAGCACGTGGGACGGCTCCACCGCGCCGCTGGAGCAGGCCGATCCGCTGGAGAGCGCCACGCCCTCCATGTCCAGGGAGACCAGCAGCGCGGACTGGTCCACCCCGGGGATCCCCACGTTCAGGACGTGGGGGAGCCTGCGGTCGGCGCCCTCGCCCCGGACCGTGAGGCCGGGGACCTCCTCCCGGAGGCGGGAGGCCAGCCCCTCCCGGAGCCGGCGCCAGCGCGGGAGCGCCTCCGCCCGCTCCTCCCGGGCCAGGCGCGCGGCCTCGGCGAAGCCCACGGCGCCCACGGGGGCCTGGGTCCCGGGCCAGAGCCCCCCCTCCTGGGTGCCGCCGGCCATGAGGGGCTCGAGCTCGACGCCCTCGGCCACGTAGAGCAGGCCGATGCCCACCGGGCCGCCCAGCTTGTGGGCGGTGGCGCTCAGCAGGTCCACGCCGGTCTCCGGCACCGGGACGTCCAGCTTCCCGAAGGCCTGGACCGCGTCGGTGTGGAGCCGGGCGCCGTGCTCCCGGGCCAGGGCCGCGGCCTCGGCCACGGGCTGGACGGTCCCCACCTCGTTGTTGGCCCACATGAGGGACACCAGGGTGGGACGCTCCCCGCCGCCGGCCAGCAGGTCGGCCAGGGCGTCCATCCGGATCACCCCGTCGCCGTCCACGGGGATCCGGTCCACCTCTGCTCCCTCCGCGGCGGCGCGCCCGGCGGCGCCGAGCACCGCCTTGTGCTCCACGGCGGAGACCAGGATCCGGGGCGAGTCTCCCCGGTGGGCCCGGGCGAAGCCCAGCACCGCCAGGTTGTCGGAGGCCGTGCCGCCTCCGGTGAAGGCCACCCGGCGGCGATCCACGCCCAGGAGGCCGGCCAGGGTCCGGCGGGCCTCCTCCAGGTGCTCCTGGGCCGCCCGGCCCGGGGCGTGCTGGCTGGCCGGATTGAAGTCGGCGGCGCCCAGGGCCTCCTCCATGGCGGTCCGCACCCCGGGCCGGATCGGCGAGGTGGCCGCATGATCCAGGTAGATGTGGGCGTCGGGGGACATGGGTCCGTGGCGGTGGAGGTGAGCCCGGGGCGCGTCCGATGATATCCGGCCCGCTCGAGGGTGTTCCGGGCGCCGCCGGCGCGTCTTTTCCGACGACCGGCTCCCGATTAGGTTGCCCGTCGGCCCGGCGACGTCCCGGCAGGCCGGGAGGTCGGGCCGGCACGAGCCGGCGGTACCCTCACCGGGAGGAGAATGGCGCGAGACTCGACTGCCAGCAGCCCCTCGATCCCCGCGGGCGGCGCGCCGGTCTTCCGGGCCACGGTCCACGGGCTGGCGTTCGCGGGCCGCTCCCGCCACCTGGGCCGGGTCGATCCCGGCGACCGGCTCCTCCTGATTCCCGATCCCCCCGGGGGCTCCCCCGACCAGGTCTGGGTCCACCTCCCCGGCGGCCAGCCGCTGGGGCACCTCCCCGACGAGATCGCCGGCTGGCTGGCCCCCTGGATGCGGCGGGGCGGTCGCGCCCGGGCCCGGACCCTCCGGGTGGGCGACCGCACGGTCCCGAGCTGGAAGCGGCTCCTGCTCGAAGTAACCTGTGGGTAGCTACATCGACGAGACGGGGAGCTCGGTGACGTCGCCGGCGGCCATGGTCTCCTCGGTGTAGAACGGCTCGCCGTAGGGACGGCGGATGAGGGAGCCGTACTGGCGGCAGGCCGTCTCCACCCGGTCGTAGAAGGAGCGGCCCGAGGGACGGACCTCGCCCCCGGACTGCACCCGGTCGAACTGGGACCCGTAGGCCCGGACCGCCTCCATCTTCCGGTCGAACTGGTCGGTGACGTCCACCACGAAGGTGGGCTTCACCGGGTCCTCCCGGAAGGCCAGGGAGTAGAGGATCTTGTGGGGCCGATGCGGCTCGGGCCCGGCGCTGCCAGTCTCCGCGTCCTCGCTCCCCGTCTCCGGGTCGCCGCCCCCATCCTCCGGGCCGCCGTACTTCCGGAGGCCGGCCAGGTAGCACGCGTCCCGGCCCAGCTCCGAGGCCCGCCGGTGGTCGGGGTGCCGGCCCCGGCGCCAGTGGAGGATCACCACCCGGGGCCGGCAGGCCCGGATCAGCGAGGCCACCCGCCGCCGGCTCTCCACGTCGTTGGTGATCCCCGCGTCGGGGAGCCCGGCGTTCAGCCGGACCGAGAGCCCCATGATCCGGGCCGCCCGCATGGCCTCCTCCCGGCGGAGGTCCGCGCTCCCCCGGCTCCCCCGCTCCCCGGCGGTGAGGTCCAGGATCCCGGCGCGCTTGCCCTCGTCCACGGCCCGGACGAGGGTCCCGCCGCAGACCAGCTCGGCGTCGTCGCGGTGGGCCGCCACCGCGAGGACGTCCACGGGTTCGGGCTCGGTGGAGACGTGGCTCCGGGCCTCGGGTGCGTCCATCTGGGCGCGATCTCCCTCTGGAGTGCCTACTCGTAGCGCAGCGCGTCCACCGGGTCCAGCCGGGCGCCGCGGGAGGCAGGGTAGAGCCCGAAGCCGATGCCCGTCAAAGCGGCGACCGCCAGGGCCGCCGCCACCGCCCACGCGGGCACGGAGACGGGCACCGGCGTGAAGGCCTGCAGGGCCCACAGGATCCCGCCCCCCAGGAGGAGCCCCAGGCCGCCCCCCACCAGCGTCAGCGTGGACGCCTCCACCAGGAACTGCCACAGGATGTCCCGGCGCCGGGCCCCCAGGGCCTTCCGGACGCCGATCTCCCGGGTCCGCTCGGTGACCGAGATCATCATGATCCCGACCACGCCGATGCCCCCTACCATGAGGCCCACGCTGGAGAGCCCCACCATGACGGTGAACAGCACCGCGGTGAGGCTGTTCCACAGGTCCAGGATCTCGTCCTGGGTGATGAGCTCGAAGTCGTCCTCCTGGCCGGGCCGGAGCCCCCGGAGCTGGCGCATGCGCTCCCGCACCCGGTCCAGGGCCACCTGGAGGGAGGTGGCCTCCTCCGGGCGGACGATGATCACGACCATCCGCTCCCAGATGTCCATGTACTTCCGGGCCGCCTCGAAGGGGATGTAGGCGTAGTGGCTCGCCGCCTGGGCGAACAGGTTGGCGGGGGGACGGTAGACGCCCACCACCCGGAAGGGCGAGGCGCTCGCGGCGCCGGGAGGCTGGATCTCCATCCGCTCCTGCAGGGGATCCAGGCCGCCGTACAGCGCCAGCGCCGCCGCCGAGTCGATGACCGCCACGGGGCGACCGCGCCGCGCTTCGGCCCGGGAGTAGAAGCGGCCGTCGGAGATCTCACCGGCGTCGATGTCCAGCCAGTCGGCCCCGGCCGCCACCAGGGCCAGCTCGATGCGGCCGTCCCGCCAGCGGCCCTCGTAGCCGGAGTTGCTCAGGTCCGCCAGCGGCGAGGCGTCCCGGATGCCCGGGAGCTCCTGGAGCTCGGCCGCCCAGTCCGGGTCGATGGGCGGGTTCCGGAGGAAGGGGGAGTCCTCCTCCTCCAGCCCGGTCCGGAGGTCCGTCCCGCCCATGGCGGCGTGGTAGACGTAGAAGGTCGTCACGCCCCGGGAGGCGATGAGGTCCTTGAAGTTCCGGTCGATGCCCTGGATCACGGCGGCCATGACCATGACCACCAGCACCCCGATGGTCACCCCCAGCACCGTGAGCCCGCTCCGGACCTTGTTCGACCGGAGGGAGTCCAGGGCGATGCCCACGCCCTCGGCCAGGGCCCGGCCCCACCGGATCCCCCGCGACCGGTCCGCCCGTCCGTCGCCCCGGCGGCCGCTCATTCGCTCCGCAGCGCGTCGATGGGGTCGAGACGGGCCGCCCGCCGGGCGGGATAGAGCCCGGAGGCCAGGCCCACCGAGAGGCCAAGGATCACCGCCAGGACCACGGCCCAGGCGGGGACGCTGGCCGGCACGGGGGTCAGCGTCTCCACGAGGCGGGCCAGGCCGATGCCCAGGCCCACGCCCACCGCCGCCCCCAGCAGCGACTGCATGCCCGACTCGGCCAGGAACTGGAGGGTGATGTCACGCCGGCGGGCGCCCAGCGCCTTCCGGAGGCCGATCTCCCGGGTCCGCTGGGTCACCGAGACCAGCATGATGTTCATGATCACCACGCCCCCCACCACCAGGGAGATGGAGACCAGGCCCGGCAGCGCCACCACCAGGATCCGGTTGACCGTCTCCCACACGTCCAGGATCTCGTCGGAGGTCTGGAGGTGGAAGTCGTTCTCCTGGCCCGGCCGGAGCCCCCGGGCGGTCCGGAGGGCCCCCTCCACGGCGGCCAGGGCGGGGTCCAGGTCCCCGGCCTCGCGGACCTTGACCTCGATGGCGTCCACCCGGTTCCGGACGGAGCCGAGGGTCTCGTTCATGGTGGAGTAGGGGAGCAGGATCCCCGCGTCCCAGATGTTTCCCACCAGGCCGCCCTTCCGCTCGAACACCCCCACCACCCGGAAGCGCTCCCCGCCCAGGCGGATCCGGCTCCCCAGGGCCGTCTCGGGGCCGTCGGGGAAGAGGCGGTCGGAGATCTCGGGGCCGATGACCGCCACCCGGGTGGCCTGGCGGTGGTCCACGGGGGTGAGGCCCCGGCCCACCGCCACGTCCCAGTCATGGACCGCCGCGTAGTCCTCGGAGCCGCCCACGGCGCGGACGTTCTGCCGCCGCCGATCGCCCGCGGCGACCTCGTCCAGGGACCGATCCACGTGGTGGGCCAGGTGCAGCGGGTCGTCCACCGCCCGCCGCACCACCGCCGCGTCGGCCAGGTCCAGGTACGGCGCCTGGGCCCAGCGCCGCTGCTCCTCCCGGGAGATCCGCCCCGTCTGGATCTGGGGGCGCCGGACCACGGAGAAGGTGTTCACCCCGAAGATGGAGCCGGCGAAGTCCTCCTGGACGTACCGGTTCATCCCCTCCACCAGCGTGATCACCGCGATGAGGAAGGTGATCCCGATGATCACGCCCACCACCGAGAAGAAGGACTTCAGCTTGTGGGACCAGACCTGGCGGGCGGCCAGCGCCAGGGCCTCGAGGCTCCTCACGTGTCCCGCCCCTTCACGTCTCCACGGTCCTCACGCCTCCCGGGCCCTCACGTGGGCACGTGGACCTCGGGGATCTCGGCGTCGTGGGACTCGATCCGGCCGTCCCGGAGGGTGATGATGCGCTCGGCGTGGCCGGCGATGTCGTACTCGTGGGTGACCATGACGATGGTCTGTCCCCCGTCGTTGAGCCGATGGAAGAGCGCCATGATGTCGGCGCTGGTCGAGGAGTCCAGGTTCCCGGTGGGCTCGTCGGCCAGGAGGATGGACGGGCGGTTCACCAGGGCCCGGGCCACGGCCACCCGCTGGCGCTGGCCGCCGGAGAGCTGGTTGGGGTCGTGGTCCATGCGGTCCGCCAGGCCCACCTGCTCCAGGACGTGGGCCGCCCGCTCCCGGCGCTCGCCGGCGGGCATGCCGGCGTAGACCAGGGGCAGCTCCACGTTGTGGAGCGCCGAGGCCCGGGGCAGGAGGTTGAACGTCTGGAAGACGAAGCCGATCTCGCGGTTCCGGATGCGGGCGAGCTGGTCGTCGTCCAGGTCCTGGACGGCCTGATCGTTGAGGACGTACTCGCCGGCGGTGGGGGTGTCCAGGCATCCGATGAGGTTCATCAGGGTGGACTTGCCCGAGCCGGAGGGGCCCATGACCCCCACGAACTCCTCGCGGCGGATCTCCAGGTCCACCTCCCGGAGGGCGTGGACGATCTCCGCGCCCATGTCGTAGTCCTTGCTCAAACCCCAGGTGCGGATGATGGTGTCGCTCATCTGGTCCCGTCCCTCGTTCTGGCTGGCCCCGTCCCTCATTCCGACGCTCCTCCCCCGGCGGCGGTCCCGCCGCCGTCGCCGCTCTCCTCCGTGCGCTCGATCCGGCTCCCCGGCTGGAGCTCGCGGATGGCCTGGTACGGACCGGCCACCACGGTGTCCCCCTCGCTCAGGCCGGCGGTCACCTCGAAGTAGCTCTCCCCGGTGATTCCCACCCGGACGGGACGGAAGACCACGCTGTCCCCGCGGATCACGAACACTCCCTCCACGCCGCCCCCCGCGGCGTCGAGCTCCCCCTCCCAGGGCGCCGACGCCGTGTCCAGGCTCGCCGCGTGGCGGGCCAGCTGGTCCTCGGTGCGGAGCGTGAGGGAGATGATGGGGATGGCCAGGCTCTCCTCGCGCCGGGCGGTGACGATCTCGGCGGTGGCCGACAGGTCGGACCGGATGCCGGCCGGCGGGTCGTCCAGGGTGATGCGGACCTCGAAGTCCACCGCCTGCCCGCCCCCGCCGGAGCCCGACTGGCTCCTGGGGACCACCGAGCTGTTGCCGATCTTCGTGACCCGGCCGGGGAACCGCCGTCCGGGGAAGGCGTCGATCTCGACCACGGCCGAATCGCCCACTTCCACCCGGGGGACGTCGGTCTCGTCGACCTCCACCACCGCCTCCATGGTGGAGAGATCGCTCACCGTGGCCAGCAGGCTGCCGGGGACGTTGGTGGTCCCCACGATGGCCGTCTCCCCCTCCTCCACGTTCAGCCGGGTCACCACCCCCGTCATGGGCGCCCGGATGGTGGTCTTCTCCAGCTGGTCCTCGGCCTCGCTCAGGGCCGCCTCGGCCTGGGCCACCGACTCCCGGGCGGCGTCCAGCAGCGCCCGCTGGACCTCCATCTCCGTCTGCGCCTGGTCCACCTCGGATTCGGTGACGAAGTTCTCGCCCGCCTCCCGGAGGGATCGTATCCGCTCGAAGTCGCGACGGGCCTGCTGGAAGTTCGCCCGGGCCTGGGCCTCCCGGGCCCGGGCCTCCGCCAGGGAGGCCTCGGCCCGGCGGGACGCCGCCTGGAAGCGCTGCTGGTCGATCCGGAGGATCAGGTCGCCCCGGCGGACGCTGTCGCCCTCCTCCACGGCGAGCTCCACGATCCGTCCCGAGACGTCGGCGCTGATGTCCACCGAGCGCTTGGCCTCCAGGTGACCGGTGGCGGTGACGGTGGCCACCAGCGGGCGCACCGAGACGGCTTCGGCCCGCACGGAGACCGCGGCCCCGCCCTCCTCCCGGAGCGCCAGGGCCGACAGGACCGCCAGGAGGAGGACCGCCCCGACGCCGATTCCGATCTTCTTACGCTTGTCCATGAGCTACTGGTTGGAGGTTGGCCCCGGGGTCGTGCTCACAACAACCGATCCGCCCCTGACGTTGAGGGCGGGGCTCGGGCGGCGCACCCGGTTCACGCCCCCGGCGTCATGCCGCCGAAGAGGGCCAGGACGGCCTTCAGGACGACGTAGGCGCCGACCATGACGGCGGCCGCCGCCCCGGCCTCCCGCTCCGGGTACATCCGGCTCACGGCCACCCCCAGGACCCCGGCCGTGGCCAGGCTGAAGACGTTCAGGCCCCGGAAGAGGTGGTACGCGTAGGATCCCTCCTCGAGTCCGGGCACCAGCAGGTGCAGGGCCAGGGCCGTGTTCAGGTCGCCGGAGGCCAGGATCAGCGGCAGGGTCACCAGGCCGCCGAAGGTGGGGATGAGGAGCGCGTGCGAGGAGGCGCTGAAGAGCTGGCGGAACGAGGCCCGCCCGCCCATGACCAGGTTGAAGGTGAAGCTCATGAAGCCGGCGATCACGCCCGCCAGGATGAACGGCCCCACCACCGAGCCGATCCTGGCGAACCAGGTGCCGAAGGTGACCATCCGATCCACCTGCTCCGGCGGGATCTCCTCCCCGCCGGCCGCCGTCCCGGCCTGGCTCAGCAGGGCCTCCCGCATGAGCTCCTCGGGGATGAGGAAGCTGGAGACCAGCCCCCCCGCCACCACCACCAGCAGGGCGCCCAGCCAGACCGGCTCCTCGCGGAGCTCGTCGAAGAGCTCGCCCGGGGAGACGAAGGTCTTCACGATCCGGGAGGGGAGGGAGGAGAGCTCCGGCGTCTCGCCGTCTCGGTTCATTCGTGCCTCCGTGGGCCGGTGGTCGGGCTCACCCTGCGGTCACGGCGTGCGGCGGGCCGCGGTCGGCGGCCTCACGAGCCGCCGGGGGGCGCGGCCCGGACGGCCGTCCAGTCCCGTCCGGGCACCTCCACCCGGAGGAGCCGTCCCGCCGAATCGGTCCACACCCGGTGGATCTCGCCGTCCACCCGGAGCTCCCGGAGCACGGCGGAGCGGTCCTCGCCTCCCACCGTCACCGTGACCGTGGTGCGCGACTCCACGGTGAGCGACCGGCGCTCCCGGGCCTCCGGCGCCACCACCGGCAGGGGCCCGTCGGCGCCCGACTCCAGGATCCGGACCACGAAATAATACGGGTGGGCCACCCCCTCGGGCATCACCACCAGGCCCGGATCCAGGAGGAGCTCCTTCCATCGCTCCCCCTCCTCGCTCTGGGACCGTAGCTGGATCCGGTTCCCGGCCCGGACGCCCACCACGCCCTGCTCCCCGGCCCTGCGGTCCACGAGCTCGAAGAAGGTGGGCCGGAGCTCGCTGTCGAGCTGGAGCCGGAATTCCCGGATGCCGCTGGCCGCCGGCGCGTCCTCGCCGGCGGGGGAGATCCTGGCCGCCGACTGCCACCGGTCGCCCTCGCGCCGGATGGCGAACCGCTCGGTGGCTTCGGCGCCTCCGCTCCCGGTGATCCGGAACTCGCCGGCGTCCACCTCCTGGGCCTCCTGGGCGGCGGCACCGCCCGGGAGCGTCAGGCCGGCGGCCAGGAGCAGCGCTCCGGCGGCGCCCCCCCCGAGGCCCGCGAGAGGCCGGGAGGCGCGGGACGGCGTCGTCCCCCGCCGTCTACGCCGGGGCGAAGATCCGCTGGTCCAGGGTCTCCACGAGATGTTCATAGATCCTCCGTCCGTTCTCCGCGGTCGCCCGCGTCGGTGTGCCCACGATCCCCACGCCGCCCGGCGGCGGAGCCAGCCCCGGGCCCTCGGCGAGCTCGGCCATCCGCTCGGCCGGGAGCGCCACGTCCTCGGCCCGCTCCATCCACACCAGCTCCGGCGCCAGGTGGAGCATGAGGGAGGTCTCCACCTCCCCCGCGTGCTCGGGGCCCGGCGCCCCGGTGCGGAAGGGGTCGAAGTCCACGCTGGTGAGGTCGACGGCGCGTATCCGGGCGCTCTCGCCCATGACGGCCGCCAGGGCGCCCACGTGGCGTCCGTGCCCGTGGATCGTCAGGAGGACGATCTCCTCCACCCCCTGGGACTCCCACGCCCCCACCAGGTCGTTCAGGGCCCGGTGGAGGGTCTTTCGCTCCAGCGGCGCCGTGCCGGCGTAATCGCGCTCTGCTCGGGTACATACCCCGTAGGCCACCGTGGGGGCCAGCAGCACGTCCCGGCGGGCACACACCTCGCGGGCCAGCCGCTCCACGATGACGGTGTCGGTGGACAGCGGGAGGTGCGGCCCGTGCTGCAGGAGCGTCCCCACCGGCAGCACGAGCCGCGGATCGTCGCGCAGGTGCGCGGCCACGTCGGGCCAGGGGAGACGGTCGAGGCGAGGGGCGCCGTCGGCGGGTGGATGATGCATGCCTCGATGCTGGGGATCGTCCGCGGCGGGGGCAAGCGCCTGGACCACCACCGGCGGGGTCCGAGGGAGGCCCGACGGGGCCCGGGCTCGCGGCACGGAGCCGTGGGGGAGTCGAGGAGGTCGGAAGCGCTCAGTCGCCGCCGTCCGCCGGCTGCGACACGTGCCCGTGCACGAGCTTCCAGGCCCCGGCGATCTTCTCGAAGACCACGGTCTGCCAGACGGTGATCTCTCCTGCCTCTCCCTGGCTACCGAAGGAAAGATCGGCCTCTACGGTGGCCCAGGCCATCTCCCCGGACGGCGAAACCCGAATGTCCATCTCCCGCGTTCGGGTCCTGATCGCCGGGCCCTCGGCGAGGAGATCGCGATAGGCCGGGCCGAGCTCGTGCCAGCCGTGCAGCCATTCCCGCCGGTGGGGGTGGATGACCTGGGCGTAGTCGGCGTGAGCCCAGAAGTCCGAGTAGGCCTCCCAGTCGCCGGCCTCGAGTGCACGGTTTCCACGATTCCAGGCGGCCCTGACCGCCGCCCGTTCCTGTTCGGGGTCCATGGCCTCTCTCCTCGGCTGGGCGAGTATCCGGTCGGCCGAGTATATTCAGGCATGACCTCGGGCCGTACCGCAGCGACCGATGCGTGCACTTCGCGCTCCGCCCGCTTCCGCGGAGCGACTCCCCGATCCCGCACGCCGGAACCGACCCCATGACCGAATCCGCCTCCGAGCCGAAGCACCTCCCCCCCGGGCTGACCGCCACGGTCGGCGAGGTGGGGGAGATCCTGGGCGACGTGGTGGCCGACGTGGAGGGGGAGGCCCTCTACGAGGCCGTGGAGGGCGTGCGGCGGGAGATGGTGGCCTTCCGGGAGGCCGACGGCGGGCCCGGCCGGGAGGAGGCCCTGGACCGTGCCGCCCGGCGGCTCGCCGCCCTGTCGCTCGAGGAGAAGACGGCCCTGGCCCGGGCCTACACCCTCTACCTGCAGCTCGTGAACGTGTGCGAGAACGCCTACCGGACCCACCGGCTGCGGGAGGAGCGGGTGTCCCGGAACCGGGCGTCCCGGGGGGAGCCGGCGGATCCGGATGGCGGCTCGGCGGCCCGGGCCCGGCTCACTTTCGTCCTCACGGCCCATCCCACCGAGTCCCGCTCGCCCGAGAACATCCGCCTCCTGCGGCGGGTCCAGGACCACCTGGTCCGGTCCCTGGAGCGGGGGAGGTCCCCCGACCGCCGGGAGGTGGAGCACCTGATCCACCTGGCGTGGCGGGCCGGCACCCATCCCCCGGAGAAGCCCTCGGTGGAGGACGAGGCGAACCACCTCTTCTCCCTCCTGACCGAGCCGATTCTGTCGGAGGTCGTGGACCTGACCGGGGCCGGCCACCGGGTGCTCTTCCGGAGCTGGGTGGGGGGCGACAAGGACGGCCATCCCGGGGTCGGTCCGGAGCAGACCCAGGCCGCGCTGAACCGGTCCAGGGAGCGGCTCCTGTCCTTCGTGGAGGCGCGGCTCATGCCGCCGGTACGGGAGGACGTGGAGCTGGCCGGAGGGGACGCCCTGGCGTTGGCCCTGGCGGACCTGGAGGGCGCGCTGGAGGACCTGGAGCGGGTGAGAGCGGGCGACGGAGCCCGGGTCGACGCGCTGCGGGAGGCGGTCGCCGCCTTCCAGGGGGCCCACCGGGAGCGGTTCGGGGTGGAGAGCCCGAACGTGGGCCGGCTGGAGACCCTGCTGGAGGTCGCGCCCGCCCTGGTCGTGCCCCTGGAGCTGCGCGAGGAACGGGGGCGCTACGGCGCCGACGAGCCCATCGCCGACATGATGCGCCGTCTGGAGGAGATCGCCGGCGGCGGGCCGGTGGACGCCTATGCCCGGGCGGCGGTGGTGAGCATGACGCTGGAGGCCGGCGACCTGCTGGAGGCCCAGCGCGTGGCCGACGGGATCCTGGGTCCGGCGGCGATTCCGGCCATCCCCCTCTTCGAGCTCCCGGACGTCCTGGAGCGGGCCACCGGGATCCTCGAGGAGGCCTGGCGGGACGACGCGTTCCGCCGGGCGGTCCGGGAGCGGGGGCACCTGGAGGTGATGCTCGGCTACTCGGACACCGCCAAGCGCATGGGCATGCTGGCCAGCCGGGTGGCCCTCCACGACGCCATGCGCCGGATCGGCGAGTGGGCCGAATCGGAGGACGTCCCGCTGGTCCTCTTCCACGGACACGGCGGGAGCGTGGGGCGGGGCGGCGGCCGGATCGAGGACCTGGCGGCCACCTGGCCGCCCCGGGCCCGCACCCCCTACAAGCACACCGTGCAGGGGGAGATGGTGGAGCGGACCCTGGCCACCCCGGAGATCCTCCGGAGTCTGGTGGAGAAGGTGGCTCGGGTCCAGGACGATCCGCCGGACCACCGGGAGGTGAGCGAGCTGGCCCGGGAGCTGGCCCGGAGCTCGAAGGCGGCCTTCGAGGAGCGCGTGGCCTCGGAGGACTTCCGCGGGCTCCTGGAGCGTGCCACCCCCTACGCCCGTCTCCAGGCCCTCACCATCGGCTCCCGGCCGGCCAGCCGGGGCGAGGGCGGCCTGGAGGACCTGCGGGCCATCCCCTGGGTGCTCTGCTGGACCCAGACAAGGCTGCTGCTCCACGCCTGGCTCGGGGCCGGCCGGGCATGGCGCGAGTGGGGGGAGGACGACGACGTGGAGGCGCGGCTCGCCGAGGCCCGGGAGGAAGACCCGCTCTTCCGCTCCTACGGCCGCCTGCTCTCCTTCACCATGGCCAAGGCCGAGCCCGCCCTGTGGCGGCGCTACCGGGACGCCCTGGCCGGCGACGCGCCGGAGGAGCTGACGGCCGGCCTGGAGGACGACTACGAGGGCGCGGTGGAGCTGGCGCGGCGGGCCCTGGGGGCCGGGACGCTCCTCCCGGAGCGCCCGTGGCTTGCCGAGTCCATCCGCTACCGGGCGCCCATGATCCACCCGCTGAACCTGCTCCAGATCGATCTACTGGGCCGGGAGGAGTGGAGCGAGGCCGAGACGGAGCTCTTCCGGGAGACGGTGACGGGCATCGCGGCGGGGATGCTGACCACGGGCTGAGCCCTACCGTTCTGGGCGGCCGATGCCGGGGCGACAGATGACGCCCGCGTGATCCCGGGCCGCACCCTGGACCATGCTGGCGACGATCCGGTCCGCGGCCCTCCGGGGGATCGACGTGGTCCCGGTGGAGGTGGAGGTCTCCATCGGACGGGGCATCCCGTCCATCCAGGTGGTGGGCCTGGCCGAGAGCGCCGTCCGGGAGGGGAGGGAGCGGATCCGGGCGGCCACCCGCCACCTGGAGGTCCCCGTCCCGGGCATGCGGATCACGGTGAACCTGGCGCCGGCCGACGTCCCGAAGCACGGTTCGGCCTTCGACCTCCCGATCACGGTGGGGATCCTGGCCGCGTGGGGCGAGGTGCCGGAGGGGCGGGCGGCCGCCTACGCCATGATCGGCGAGCTGGGCCTGGACGGCGGGCTCCGCCCCGTGCGCGGGGTGCTCCCCCGGGCCCTGCGCCTCCAGGACCTGCGGGAGGTGGAGGGAGGGCCCGCCGGTCTCATCGTGCCCCGGGAGAACCTCACCGAGGCGGCCGCGGTTCCGGGCCTGGATGTCCGGGGCGCCGATGGGCTGGCCGAGGTCCTGGCCTTCCTGGCGGGGGAGGAGGAGCTCCCGGGCCCGGCGGACGCCCCGGCGGCGCCGTCGCCGGACTCCGGGGAGGTGGACCTGGCCGACGTCCGGGGACACGACGGGGCCAAGCGGGCCATGGAGGTGGCCGCCGCCGGCGGACATCACCTCCTGCTCAGGGGCTCGCCGGGAGGCGGCAAGACCATGCTGGCCCGGCGGTTCGGGACCCTGCTCCCCGATCTCACCGAGGACCGGGCCGTGGAGGTCACCGCCATCCACAGCGTGGCCGGCGTCCTGCCCGCTGGGGTCGGGCTGATCCGCCGGCCGCCACTCCGCGATCCCCACCACACCGTGACCCGGGCCGGCCTGGCTGGGGGCGGGACGGTGCCCCGGCCCGGGGAGGTCTCCCTGGCCCACCGCGGCGTACTCTTCCTGGACGAGCTCCCCGAATTCCGGCGGCCGGTCCTGGAGGTGCTCCGCCAGCCCCTGGAGGAGGGACGGATCAGCCTGGTCCGGTCGAGGTTCGCCGCGGACTACCCGGCCCGCTTCACCCTGGTGGCGGCCATGAACCCCTGCCCCTGCGGCTACGCCGGCGCCGACGCGGAGCGCTGCACCTGCGATCCCGGCGACGTGCGTCGCTACCGGGCCCGGATCAGCGGGGCCCTGGTGGACCGGGTGGACCTCCGGGTGGACGTGACCTCGCCGGACTGGCGGGAGCTGCGCCACGCCCCGCGGGGCGAGTCCAGCGCCCGGGTCCGGGAGCGGGTGGCCGAGCTCCGGGACCGGAGCGCGCGCCGGCTCCGGGAGGCGGCGGGGGAGGGTGCCCCCCGGACCAACGCCGGGATCGGCCCGAAGCTGCTGCGTCGGCTCTGCCCCCTGGAGCCCGCCGCGGAGACGATGCTCGAGCGTGCGGCCGGCCGGTTCGCCCTGAGCGCTCGGGGGTGCCACCGGGTGCTCCGGGTGGCCCGGACCGTGGCCGACCTGGCCGGGGCCGACCGAATCGCCCCGGCCCACGTGGCCGAGGCGCTCCGGTACCGGGGGTGAGGATCGAAGGTTCGGCCCGGGTTTCGGCTCTGAAACAAAGCCGGCGGCCCCTTCGTAGGGGGGCACGAGGCGGGAAGGACGATCCTGCCGAGGACGACGACTCAGATCGCGGCCCGGAAGCGGGCCTTCACGATAGAAACGAAAGCGACGGAGGCATCACCATGAGCATCATCGGCATCGGACTCACGGTTCTCTGCGGCGCGGCCCTGCTGGACCCCCGCGGCCACTGAGGCGCCTCGCCGTAGAGGGAAGCACCACGAGCCGGGGCGTTCACCCGCCCCGGCTTTTCTGTGTCTGGTCCTCGATGAGTCCCCAGTACCTGGCGTCGTCGGGGATCTCGTCGGGCGGGAGGCCGGAGGCCGCCTCCATGCGGCCGCTGTAGTTGAAGAAGGAGATCAGCGCGGTCGCGCGGTAGATCCCGTCCTCGTCCCAGCCCGCCTCCCGGAGCCGGTCGAAGTCCTCGTCGGTGACCCCCGCCGGCGCTTCGGTGAGCTTCTGGGCGTAGGCCAGGAGCGCCCGGGTTTCCTCGTCCAGATCGTATTCGGGCCACTCGGTGGCGAAGTCCATGTCCAGGTGCTCGTCGCCGGTGAGGCGGCGCACGGCCGCCGTGTGCTGGCCCAGTCAGGCGGCGCCGTCGATCTTGCCGTTCACCACGGTGGCCACCATCTCCCGCTGGAGGGTGGAGAGGGAGGAGTCCCGGAGGTGGAGGTGCCGGTAGAGCCAGCCGGTGCCCGCCAGCAGCCGCAGGTCCACAAGGAGGATCCGGAAGATCCCGGGCAGGAAGCCGCCGTGGAATCGCTGGATGGCCCGGGCCAGGAGCTTCCGCAGGCCGGAGGCCCGCTCGGCGTCGGTGGTCTCGATCCGGGTCATGGGTGAACCCTCCAGATCGGTGTGTCCTACTCCCTTCCGGGCCACGGGATGAGCATCGGCACCCGCTCGCGGTAGGCCGCGTAGGCCTCGCCGTGGTAGCGGAGCAGGTCCCGCTCCTCGAACTGGATGGCCACCAGCATGTAGCCGGTGGTGGCCACGGCGAAGAGGAGGTGACCCACGGTCATCTCCGGGATCGCCCAGAAGGCGAGCATGAAGCCCAGGTACAGCGGATGCCGGGAGTGCCGGTAGAGCGCGGGCTCCTGGAACTCCGGCGGCTCGTACTCCTGGCCGCGGAAGTGCGTCCACACCTGCTTCAGCCCGAACAGGTCGAAGTGGTCGATGAGGAACGTGGTCACCAGCACGATGAGCCATCCCACGGCGAAGATCGCCCACAGGACGGTGGCGCCTGCGCCGCCCACGCTCCAGACCGTCTCCGGGATCGGCCGCCAGCCCCAGAAGATGAGGGCCAGGACCAGGGAGGCGATGAGCACGTAGGTGCTCCGCTCCAGGTGCGGGGGCACGATCCGGGTCCACCGCTCCTTGAACCAGTCCCGGGCCATGACGCTGTGCTGGACGGCGAACAGGAGCAGGAGCCCCGCGTTCACCAGCAGCGCCTGGCCCAGGGAGGCCTCGGGGCCCGTGTCCACGGTCCGCGGGACGGCGAAGTCCCCGACGAAGCCGATGGCGTAGAGGAAGACGCCCAGGAAGACGACGTATGCGAATCCTCCGTACAGGAGGGAGAGCACGCGTCCCATGACTCCTCCCGTGCTCAGATGGAAGAGACCTCTCGCTCAGGATCCTCCGCTCATCGGCGGCGGCACGCTGTCGTAGGTGGCCGAATGCCGGAAGAGCTTCCAGCCATCCGCCGTGTTCCGGAAGAGGAGCAGGTAGCTGCCGCGTACGGTCGTCGGCTCCTCGGCTCCCTCCGGCGTGACGGTGACCCGGTAGCTGCCTCCGGAGGAGGTCCACGACTCGCTCAGGGGGATCACCTCGTGGGACTCGACCTCCAGGCTCGGACCGGCCGCCAGTTCGCGGTCCCAGTGCGCCCGGATCGAATCCCGCCCGTCCACGGGGGGAGCGTCGGCGGGGAGGAACACGGCGTCCGCCGTGTAGAGGGTCGCCAGGGCCGCGGCGTCACCCCCGTTGTACGCCTCCAGGTAGTCCTGGCGGAGCGTGTCGATGGAAGCCCGAACGGCGGCGGTGTCGAGGGCGGCCGTCTCCCCCATCTGGCCCTGCTCGGCCGGTTGACATCCCGCCAGGAGGGGAAGCGCGAGGAGAGGGGTGAGGAGTGTGGCTGATCGGACGGTGCGGGTCGGTCGCATGGGTTTCCTCCTCGATCGGGAGAAAATGTCACGGAAACCATGGTTCACCTCATCGTAGGGGACGATCCGGGATCCGGCAACACGGTCCCGTCAGCCCTCCTTTCGGGCCACCACGAGGATGAAGCCCGGCTGGCGCAGACTCGTGCGCTCGGCGTCTACGAATCCGGCCTCGGCCAGCCACCCGGTCAGCCGGTCGTACTCGTAGGAGCGTCCGCCGGAGAAGAGGAAGAGGTTGAAGCCGAGCAGGGCGGCCACGCTCCGGGAGAAGTGGGATCCGGAGACGCCGGCGAGCTGATCCACCAGGGCCACCGCGCCCCGGTCGGTGGTGGCTCGCCCCAGCTTCCCGAACAGCTCCCGGTTCCCCTCCGGCGAGATCCCGTGGACGATGTTCCCCAGGAAGGCGAAGTCGTAGCCCCCGGGGAGCTCCTCCGCCTCCTCGAAGTCCAGCTCCACGAGGTCGATCCGCTCGGCCATCTCCGGCCGGTCCTCCAGCGTCTCCCGGGCCGACTCCAGGCCGATCTCCCAGTCCAGGACGGCCCCCTCCAGGCCGGGGTACTTCTCGCAGAACGCCACGGTGTAGAGGGCGTGGGCGCCGCCCACGTCCAGCATGCGACGCGGCGGGGGCGAGAGGTCCACCGCGTCCACCACCTCGTCCACCGTGAGGGAGGCGAGCCAGCGCATGGCCGCCTGGTAGCTGCGCCCCACCTCTCCCGAGCGCACCGTCTCCCAGCCGACGATCCCGTCCTCCGGCGCCTCCCGGACGCCCCGGCCCGCCTCGAGGAACTCCTCGGCCTGGGCCCTCATGAAGGGGTACAGCTCACCGATCTGGTCCATGGGGAGGGTGCGGGCCGCCAGGGGACTCAGCCGGTAGCCGCCTTCGTCCTCCTCCACGTAGCCCAGGGGGACCAGGACGTCGAGGAGGTTCCGGAGGCCCCGCTCGGCGGCGCCCGTCTCCCGGGAGAGGGTCTCCAGGTCCCGGGGCTCATCGTCGTCCAGAGCCTCGAAGATCCCCACGTCCAGGGCGGCCAGCATGGCCCCCGTCTGGAACATGGGGATTCCCAGGTCGAGGAGGAGGGGCGGGATCTTCCCCCTCCGGGCCAGGAAGCGCTCGAAGACGTTCGGGAGCACGGGCATGGCGAGCCTCCCCTCTCGAGTCGGAAAGGACAGTTTCGGTCCATGGTAGGAAGGGGGCGGTGGAACCGCCAATCGCTCCGGCCGGTCCCGTCGACACGGGAACGGGACGCTCGCCCGTTAAACGGATGCCGCTCCCCGGCCATCCTATCGGATGGGTGGGATTGACGTCCTCGTACGAAGAGCGAGATATTCCCACGGCGTGACCGGTCTCCTCGTCCGTGGCGAGCAGGGCCGGTGCGGGCGGGTTTTCACACGGATCCGAGACATCCGTTCATTCCCACAGGTAACGTCCCATGATGCGACTCCGAGACGCGTTCCCGTTCCGACTCTCTCGTGTCCGGCTGCCCGGCGGGGGTGCGCTCCTGGCTGCAGCCTTCCTGGCGGCGGGCCTCGCAGCTCCCCCGACGGCCCCCGCCCAGGAGACCGACCTCCTGGAGCGGTTCGAGGAGCGCGTCACCGAGTTCACCCTGGACAACGGGCTCACCTTCGTGGTGATCGAGCGGCACGAGGCGCCCGTCGTCTCCTTCAACACGTACGCGGACGTGGGCTCGGTGGACGAGCCCCGGGGCCAGACGGGCATCGCCCACATGTTCGAGCACATGGCCTTCAAGGGCACGACCTCCATCGGGACGGAGGACATCGAGGCGGAGACGGAGGCCCTCCGGCGGCAGGAGGAGGCGTACCTGGCGCTGCGCAGGGAGCGGGCCCGGGGCGCCCGGGCCGACTCGGCGCGGATCGACAGCCTGCAGGCGGCGTTCGAGGAGGCCACGGCCCGGGCGGAGAGTCTCATCGCCGAGGGCGAGTTCGAGAACCTCCTGCAGCGGCACGGGGTGCAGGGCATGAACGCCCAGACCAGCACCGACTGGACCCGCTACTTCTACAGCCTGCCGGCGAACAAGCTGGAACTGTTCTTCGCCCTGGAGTCGGACCGTTTCGTGAACCCGGTGCTCCGTGAGTTCTACACGGAGCGGGACGTGGTCATGGAGGAGCGGCGCTCCAGCGAGTCCAGCCCCGTGGGGCGGCTCCTGGAGGAGTTCCTGACGACCGCCTTCAAGGCTCACCCCTACGGCCAGCCCACCATCGGGCACATGTCGGACCTGGAGAGGCTCTCCCGGACCGACGCGAAGGAGTTCTACGAGAGGTACTACGGCGCCCGGAACCTGACCATCGGCATCGCCGGCGACGTGGACCCGGAGCGGGTGAGGGAGCTGGCCGAGGAGTACTTCGGACGTCTGGCCGAGGGCCGGGAGCCGCCGTCGATCCGGACGCAGGAGCCGGAGCAGATCGGCGAGCGCCGGGTGATCATCCGGGAGCAGACCCAGCCGTTCGTCCTGGTGGGCTACCATCGGAGCGGCGGGCTGAGCGAGGACGCCGCCGCCTACGACGTCCTCCAGGACGTCCTGGCCCGGGGCCGCACCAGCCGCCTCTACCGGAACCTGGTGGAGACGCAGCTGGCGGTCCAGGTCCAGGCCATCCCCGAGTTCCCCGGGAGCAAACATCCGACGCTCTTCGCGATCCTGGGCGTGCCGAACCGGGGCGTCTCCCCCGACAGCGTGGAGCATGCGATCTACGAGCAGCTCGACCGGATCCGGGAGGAAGGGATCACCGAGGAGGAGCTGGAGCGGGCCAAGACCCGGGCTCGGTCGGACCTCATCGGGCAGCTCGACTCGAACTCGGGCCTGGCCTACCAGCTCTCCCGCATGGAGGCGCTCACCGGGGACTGGCGTGACGTGTTCAGGGACCTGGAGGAGCTCCAGGCCGTGACGGCCGAGGAGGTCCGGCGGGCCGCCGAGGAGACCTTCCGGCGGGAGAACCGCACCGTGGCCATGATCCGGACCGAGGAGGACGAGTCGTCGGGTTCGGACGGCGGGAGCGGCTCCTCCGGCGGGGGAGGAAGCGGCTCTTCCGACGGCGGGGGCGGTGACGGCTCCGGCGGGGGGAGTGTCGACGAGTCCGGCGGGGGGATGGAGCCATGAGCTCGCCCCGTCACCAGGATCGCCGACCTTCGCCCGTGGCCCCCGAGAACCCAACCCCGACGAATCCGATGAACCGAAACGATCGCGCTCCCTTCGTCGCCCCCGTCGTCGCCCTCGGCGCCGCCCTGATGGCCGGGCTCGCGACCCTCGGCCCGGCGGCTCCGGCCCTCGCCCAGGAGGAGATCCGGACGGTCGACTACGACGTCCACCAGATCGAGTACCCGCCCCTGGGCGAGTTCCAGGCGCCGGAGCCGGAGCGGATGGAGCTGGAGAACGGGATGCTCGTCTTCCTCCTGGAGGACCACGAGCTCCCCCAGGTCCAGGCCCTGGCCCGGCTGAACACGGGCTCCGTCCACGAGCCGGCCGAGGAGCTGGGGCTGGCGTCGGTGACGGGCACCGTGATGCGCACCGGCGGCACGGAGTCCATGGGCGCCGACAGCATCAACCGGGTCCTGGAGGGGCTGGGCGCCACCGTGGAGACGGGCATCGGCGAGACCAGCGGCAGCGCGTTCATGTCCACCCTCGTGGACGGTCTGGACCGGGTCTTCCCCATCTTCGCCGACGTCCTGCGGGAGCCGGCCTTCGCGCGGGAGAAGGTGGAGCTGGCCAAGAAGCAGCAGAAGTCGTCCATCGCGCGCCGGAACGACGATGCCCAGGGGATCGCCCTCCGGGAGTTCGACAAGCTCCTCTACGGCGAGGACAGTCCCTACGCGCGCCATCCCGAGTACTTCACCATCGACTCCATCAGCCGGGAGGACGTGGCGGCGTTCCACGAGGAGTACGTCCACCCGGAGAACGTCATCCTGAGCGTCTGGGGCGACTTCGAGGCGGAGGAGATGAAGGAGCGGATCCGCCGGGCCTTCGGCGACTGGTCGTCGCCGGCCGACGCTGCCCGGCCCACGCCCCCCGAGCGGACCGCCGAGCGGGAGCACTCCGTCAACTTCGTGCAGAAGGACGACGTCACCCAGAGCACCGTCCTCCTGGGCCATCCCGGCGAGCTGGTCCGGGACGACGGGGACTACCCGGCGGTGGTCGTGATGAACGAGGTCCTGAGCGGCGGCTTCACGGGTCGGCTCTTCCAGAACGTCCGGAGGGAGAAGGGGCTGGCCTACTCGGTCTTCGGAAACTACAGCGCCGGCTACGACCAGCCCGGCCGCTTCTTCGCGGGTGTATCCAGCCAGAACGCCACCACGGTGGATGCGGCCGAGGCGGTCCTGCTGGAGGTGCGGAGGATGGAGGAGGCGGCGCCGGGCGGGGAGGAGGTCCGGCTGGCCAAGGACAGCTACCTCAACTCCTTCGTCTTCAACTTCGACACCGACCAGGAGATCCTGAGCCGGCTCATGACCTACGAGCACTACGGCTACCCGGCGGACTTCCTGGAGCGGACCCGGGACGGGATCCAGGACGTCACGCCGGAGGACGTGCACCGGGTCTCCCGCCAGTACCTGTATCCCGACCAGAGCCACGTCCTGGTGGTGGGCAAGCGGGACGAGTTCGACCGAGGCCTGGCGGAGCTGGCCAGAGACGGCGAGGTGCGGGAGATCGACGTGACCATCCCCACCTCGCCCCCGTCGGCCCCGGGCGAGGAGGAGCCCGCCGCCACCGAGGAGGAAGCGGCGACGGGGATGGAGAAGCTCCGGGCCGCCCGCTCGGCCATGGGGGAGGACGTCATCACGACCCTCCGGAACCTTCGCGCCGAGACCGAGGTGGTGCGGGAGACCCCCCAGGGGGCCCTGACCATCCCGTCCACCACGCTGCTCACCCTGGACGGACGGATCCGGGTGGAGCAGACCCTTCCCAACGGGATGAGCATCACCATCACCGACGACGGCGAGCAGATGATGCTCCAGACGCCCCAGGGTACCCAGCCGGCCCCGCCCCAGGTCCGGCAGGAGATCGCCGGCCAGCTCTGGCGGAACCTGGTCTTCCTGCTGGGCAACCTCGACCGGGACGACCTGGAGGTCCGGGACCGGGGGACCCGGGACGTGGAGGGGACGACCTACCAGGCGGTGGAGGTGACGCCGCCGGAGGGCCGCGCCTTCACCCTCCTCCTGGATCCGGAGACCATGCGACCGGCCCGCATGGCCTACACGGCCATGTCCCAGCAGGGGCCCGTCGAGGCCACCGACGTCTACCGGGACTTCCGCGAGGTGGACGGGCTGAGCCTCCCCTTCCGGACGGTCACCTACCAGGACGGCGAGCAGGTCTCCGAGGTGACCCGGACGGCCACCGAGCTGAACGTGGAGCTGGAGGAGGGCTTCTTCTCGCCGGACGGCGGGTCCTGACGGGCGACTGGCCCGGCCCGATCATCCCGCCGCGCCTCGATCACCCAGCTGCGCCTCGATTACCCCGCCCGCCGTCGAGCCGCGCGCCGCCGCCGGGCCGACAGGCGAAGGCCCGGAAGGGGCGGTCGAACCGCCGCCGGTAGCTCTCCTCCACGGCGGCGGCGACGTCCTCCGCGGCCTCCCGCCGGACCAGCGCCACGGCGCAGCCGCCGAATCCGGCCCCGGTGAGCCGCGCGCCGAAGCAGCCGGGCCGGGCGGCCGCCGCGCCGACGACCCGGTCCAGCTCGGGTGAGGAGACTTGATAGTAGTCCCGGAGGTCCCGGTGCGACTCCGCCATGAGCCGGCCCACCTCCTCCAGGTCGCCGGCCTCCAGGGCCCCGGCCGCCTCCCGGGTCCGCCGGATCTCGGCCACCACGTGCCGGGCCCGGTTCCACGCCTCCGGGTCCAGCCCCCCGGCGGCGCGCTCCAGCAGCTCCGGGTCCACGTCCCGCAGGGCCCGGACTCCGCGGTCCACCCGCCGGATCGCCTCCACCGCCCGCCGGCAGGCCGCCCGGCGGTCGTCGAAGGCGCTCCCGGCCAGCTCCCGGCGGGCCCCCGTGTCCAGGACCAGGAGGGCGGCCTCCTCCGGCACGGGGACGTGCCGCTGCCTCAGGGACCGGCAGTCCAGGAGGAGGGCCCGGCCCGGACGCGCCACCGCCGAGACGAGCTGGTCCATGATGCCGGTGGCCACGCCCACGTACTCGTTCTCGGCCCGCCGGCCGGCCTCCGCCGCCTCCCGCGGCCTCCACTCCGCGTCCGCCCCGGCCACCAGCGCCCGGGCCACGGCCATCTCCAGGGCCGCCGAGGAGGCGAGGCCGGCGCTCGCGGGCACGTCGCCCGTCACCGCCATCCGCATCGGCCGGAGCTCGAGGCCCGCCTCCGCCAGGGCCCACGCGGTCCCCGCCACGTAGGCCATCCATCCGCCGTGGGCGCCCGGCGCCAGGTCGTCGGGCGCGAAGGTCGCGGTCTCCGGGACGTCCTCGGCGCGGACGGTGAACGAACCTCCCGCGGCCGGCGCGAAGGCCACGGCCACGCGGCGGTCGACGGCGGCCGGGAGGACGAAGCCGTCGTTGTAGTCGGTGTGGCCGCCGATGAGGTTCACCCGGCCGGGGGCCGAGGCGACCCGGAGGTCCCGGGCGTCCCCGAAGGCCCGCCGGAAGGCGGCGACCGCTGTGTCCTCGACCATGGGGCACGCTCCCGGATGACGGGACCTCGGGTTCCGATCTCGAATCCCCCCCGGGCGGCCCGCGGCGGTGGGTTGTGACGGCCGGACGGCGGGTTTCCATTGTAAGCCGTCGCGAGGCACGCCGCGGGACGGCGCCGGGGCCCCGAGGTCCGGTGACCCGGGGCCGAGGACCCACGAGCAGGGGCCGAGGACCCACGAGCGGGGATCCATGAGCCACGATCACCAGGGCCGGGAGGAGGAGGGGGGCGGCCGGTACGTCCGGAGCCTGGGCCTCTTCGACGGGACCATGGTCGTGGTGGGAGGGATCGTCGGGGCCGGGATCTTCCTGAACCCCGCCGTCGTGGCCCAGAGGGCGCCCGGCTCGGCGCTGATCCTGGCCTCCTGGGTCCTGGGGGGCGCCGTGGCGGTGGTGGGGGCCCTCTGCTTCGCCGAGCTGGGCTCCAGGCGGCCGGCGGCCGGCGGCGGCTACGTCTACCTCCGGGAGACGTTCGGGCCGCTCCCCGCCTTCCTCTACGGCTGGACGCTCCTGCTGGTGATCAACACCGGCGCCATCGCGGCGGTGGCCGTCACCTTCGCCCGATACGCGGCCGACCTGCTGGCGCTCCCCGCCGGCGCCGTGGATCCCCTGGCCCTGGGGGCCATCGCCCTCCTCACGGGGGTGAACTACGTCGGGGTCCGGTTCGGGAGCCTGACCCAGAACGTCTTCACCGTGCTCAAGCTGGCGGCGCTGGCCGGGCTCATCGCCGCCGGCCTGCTCCTGGCGCCGGGGGAGTCGGCCGAGACGGCCGCCGCCGCGGCGGGGGGGCAGTCCGGCGCCCCGGGGGCCGCGTCCGGCGCATCGGGCGCATCCGGTGGGGCCGCTCCGGCCGGCGGGCCCGGGGGAGTGGCCGGCTACGTCGCCGTGATCGGCGCCGCGCTGGTGCCCGTCCTCTTCTCCTACGGCGGCTGGCAGAACGCCAACTTCATCGCCGAGGAGATGGTGGACCCCCGGCGGGACCTGCCCCGGGCCCTGCTGGTGGGGGTGGGGATCGTGGTGGCGGTCTACCTCCTGGCCAACTGGGCGTACCTGGAGGGGCTGGGGCCCGGCGGGCTGGCCGCGAGCCAGGCGCCGGCCTCGGACACCATGGAGGCGCTGCTGGGACGGAAAGGGGCCGTCTTCATCGGCGCGGGCGTGGCCGTCTCCACCTTCGGGATCCTGAACCTGATCATCCTGGCCGCGCCCCGGGTCTACCGGGAAATGGCCGACGACGGCCTCTTCATCGAGTGGGCGTCGCGGCTGCACCCCCGCTTCCGGACGCCGGACCGGGCGCTCCTCTTCCAGGCCGGATGGGCCGGGCTCCTTCTGTTCAGCGGCACCTACGCGGAGCTGCTGGACTACGTGGTCTTCGGCGACTGGATCTTCTTCGCCCTGGTGGGCGCCACGCTGTTCGTCTACCGGAAGGAGGGGGTCGGGGGCGGGACCGTCTTCCGCATGCCGGGCTACCCCTGGCTCCCGGGCCTCTTCGTGGCGGCGTCCCTCTACGTGGTGGCCAGCTCGGTGCTCTCCAATCCGGGGAACGCGCTGGTGGGCACGGCGATCATCGGGGCGGGGGTGCCGGTCTTCTACTGGTGGCGGAGGCGGACGTGAGCGCGAAGCACGGGAGCCGGTTCCCGGGAGAGGCGGCGGGGGCCGGAAGAGAAGGGCGGGGCGGGGCGGCCGGCAGCCCGTTCATCCGGTGGGCGAAGGCCCGGAGCGGCCTGCCGTACCACCTGGGGGCGAGCGGGGTGCCGAAGGCCTCGGTCGCGGACATCGGTGCGGGACCGGACGATTTTGCGGTGAACCCGGCGGCCGGCGACAACCTCCACGGCTGGCCGCCGCTGCTGGAGCGGATCGCGGCGCGCTACGGGGTGGAGGCGGACCGGGTCGTCCTGGCCCACGGCGCCTCCATGGCCAACCACCTGGCCATGTCGACCCTCGTCCGCCCGGGGGACGGCGTGCTGGTGGAGTCGCCCTCCTACGAGCCACTGCGGAGGCTGCCGGCCCACCTGGGGGCCGGGGTCCGGACCTTCCCGCGCTCCCGGGAGGAGGGCTGGCGCCTGGAGGTGGAGGCGGTACGGGAGCGGATGGACGGGATGGAGGAGGACGTGCGGCTGATCGTGCTGTCGAACCTCCACAATCCCACGGGACGGCGGGCCGACGATGGAGCGCTCCCGCGGCTGGGTGAGCTGGCGCTGGAGCGGGACGCCCTCGTGCTGGTGGACGAGGTCTACCTGGAGTGGCTGCACGCGGAGGGCGCGGGGACGGCGGCCCGCCACCCGGGCGTGGTGGCCACCCGGAGCCTCACCAAGGCCTACGGGCTGGACGGGCTCCGGCTGGGGTGGATCCTGGCTCACTCGTCGGAGGTGGCGGGCCGGATCCGCCGGCTGAAGGACCTCTTCTCCGTCACCACCGCCCATCCCAGCGAGCGCCTGGCCGCCCGGGCCCTGGACCGGGCCGACGGTCTGCGGACGCGGGGCCGGGAGCGGGTGCGGGCGAACCTGGACCGGGTCCGGGCGTTCGTGGAGGGCCGTCCGGAGCTCTCGTGGACGCCCCCCGACGGCGGGACCGTGTGTTTCCTCCGGCTTCGGGGCGGGGCGGTGGACGAGCTGGCCACCCGGCTGGAGGAGCGCGGCGTGTCGGTGGCCCCGGGCCGCTTCTTCGGCGCGGAGGATCACTTCCGCCTGGGATTCGGCATGGAGCCGGAGGTGCTGGAGGAAGGGCTCCGGCGGCTGGGCGAGGTCCTGGACGAGATGCTGGACGAGATGCTGGCCGAGGAGTAGGCGCTCGTCTTCTCGACCCGGAAGGCGTCGAGCCTCCCCGCCTCCGCGGATGCGTCAACTGCCGCGCCTCCGCGGATGCGTCAACGCCGCCCGAGTGTTGAGAGGACAGTGCGTTGAGAGGAGCGAGGGGGGGCGTTGCTCCGTACTGCCGAACGGGCCCGTGGTCGGCGGGGACGCCCCCCGGGAGCGTCCCCTCCGGGCTCCCGGGAGGCGCCCCCTCCGGCATCCCGCACCTCCGCGGATGTGTCAACGGCCGCGCCTCCGCGGATGCGTCAACACCGCCCGGGTGTTGAGAGGCGGCGTTGTTGAGAATCGTGTCGCCCCACCGCTGGTTCCCGGGCTGCGGGAGCCGCTACTGCCAGTCCCACCACATCGTCCACTGGACCCGGGGCGGGCCCACGGCGCTGGAGAACCTCGTGTTCCTGTGCCGCCGCCGGACGCCGTGCCCGAGGATCCGGCGGAGGCCCGGACATCGAACTCGCCGGCCTGCGGGGAGCGGGCAGCCTCTGACCTCCCCTGGTCCTCTCAACAGGCGCGGCTCTCAACGCAGGAGCCGAGTTGACGCATCCGCGGATGGATGAGCGTTGATGCATCCGCGGAGGCGTCGGTGCCGGGCGGCTGGTCGGTCCAGGTGCATTCCTCCATTCACGGCTCCCACTCCTCCCCCCTGTAGCACATCTCCCAGAACTGCCACTCGTAGCGGCTGGACAGCACGAAGGTCTCGGTGAGGGCGGCGCGCTTCTCCGGGCCCCGGTCCTCGGCCAGGCGGTCCATCTCTCCGCGGAGCCAGTCGGCGGCCTCCCGGAACTCCTCGGAGGTGTACTGCTCGATCCAGTCGGCGTAGCGCTCGTCGGCCGGCGGGCCGCCCTCGGCCATCCGCTTCGCCACCCACGCGTAGCCCCAGGCGCAGGGCAGGAGCGCGGCCACCAGGTCGGCCATCTCGCCGTCAGCGGCGGTCCGGACAAGGAAGTCGGTGTAGGCCCGCGTGGTGGGCCACATCTCCACCTCCTCCAGGTCCTCGGGCGTGAGGCCGAAGCGCCGGGCGTAGGTCCGGTGGAGCTCCATCTCCGTGTTCAGCGTCAGGTCCAGGGCTGCCGCGTACCAGCCCATGGACTCCAGCCGGTCGGCCTTGGCCGCCGCCCAGGCGAAGATCCGCGCGAACTCCTTCAGGTACCGGTAGTCCTGCTCCACCCAGTTGCGGAAGGTCTCCTCGGGGAGCGAGCCGTCGGCGATCCCCCGGACGAAGGGATGTTCGAGCTGGGCCTCCCAGATCGGGCGAGCGGCTTCGAGCAGCTCGTCGGTGAAGCGGCTCATGGCCTCCCTCCTCCCTCGGGTCCTCGCTCGTCGGCTCCTTCGCTTGCGCCTCTTCCGCCGGCTCCGGACGTCCCTCCGGCCGCGGCGCCCCCCTCCAGCCCCGGCCAGCCGGGGCCCGTGAGCGCCATCTCCCAGAAGGCGATCTCGTAGCGCGTGGCGCGGACGAAGCCCTCCTCCATGCGGCTCCGCTCGGCCTCCGACGCGGCGGCGGCCAGCTCGTCCAGCTCCCCTCCCAGCCAGGCCACGAACTCCCCGAACGGCGCCCCGGCCCAGTTCTCCACCATGGGCCGCCAGGGCGAGTCGGCCGGCAGGCCCTCCTCCACCACCTTCCACGACTCGTGGTACGCCTTCTCGGCGGTCCAGTAGACGGTGAAGGCCTCGCCGAAGCTCGCGCCATGGCCGGTGGCCAGCAGGTACTGGACGTAGGCGTGGTTCACCAGGCCGGGCTCCACGTCGTCCAGGCTCACCCCCAGGGCGTCGGCCTGCTCGCGGAAGAGGGCGAGCTCGTCTGCCAGCGCGGACAGGGCGTCGGAGAGCGGATCCCGGAGGCGCTCCGGACCGCGGGCGATGAGGAGGGCCAGGAAGGGGCGGGCGGCCTGGACAAAGAGGTAGTCCTGTCGGAGCCAGGTGTGGAAGGTCTCGTCGGGGAGCTCTCCGTCGCGGGTCCGCAGCAGGAAGGGATGCTCCAGCATCCGGCTCCAGAGGTCCCCGTGACGGGAGAGGAGGGACTGGGTGAAGGGCACGACGTGCTCCTCGCTGTGGGTCGACGTCTCGCTCGGCGGTGGGTCCACGGGGCGAGGAGCGCCGGACGGCGCGCCGGGAGGAAGGGGAGCGGGACCGGTCGGGCCGATCGCCGCGGGACTCCCTACGCCGGCGTGATCCGGATCAGGTGGTGAGGGTGTGATCTCAGCCGGACGTCGCCGTCCGGCACCCCTGCCCGGCGGCAGGATAACGGGGCCCGGCCGGGCCGGCAACGAGGGGGGCGCCGGGAGCGGTCTATCCCTCGTCGTCGCCCTCGTCCCGGGAGGAGCGGCCCCGGCGGCGTCCCGCCGGGAGCAGGACGGCCGAGGAGAAGAGCAGGGGGAAGACGAGGAGGGTCCAGCCGGCCTTGACCAGCCGCAGCTCGTCGGTGCCGTCGGCGAAGGTGGAGACGAACCCGGTGGCCCCCAGGCCCCCTCCCGGGAGTGCCGCGCCGAGGGCGGCGTCGGCGACGCCCACGGCGATGCCGAAGGCCACGCCCAGCGTCCAGCCCCGCAGGCTCCCGCCGTCCACGCTTCCCCGGTGCGCCAGCGCCAGGGCCGGCGGGAGCAGGAGGACGGCCACCGGCCACGACATGGGCCCGATCCCGGTGACGGCCAGCGCAGGCCCCGGCAGCGCGTCCACCGGATGGAGGGAGAGCAGGAGGCCCGCCGCCAGGATCAGGGAGAGGAGGGCGCCGCCGCTCCGGAGTCCCGGGCGGCTCCCCGAGACGCCCTTCTCGCCGTGGTCCGACTGCAGCAGGAAGCCCGCGACGACGCTGGTGGCGGCGATGACGAGGACGGCGGGGAGCCGGGCGTTCATGGCGTCCGTCAGCCCGTCGATGGTCCGGTCCAGGGAGACGTCCACCAGCTCCGGGGCCCCGGCGGCCAGTCCCGCCGCCGCCACCAGGAGTCCGCCGCAGGCGGCGAAGGCGGAGATCACCAGCGGTCGGTGGAGGAGGAGGGCCGCCACGGCACCCACCACGAACGCGCCGCCGGTCAGGACCAGGGCCGTGGCCCCTCCGGACGCCGTCCCCCCGACGGCCACCCAGACCAGGGCGGCGGCCGCCACGCCCCCGCCCAGCAGCCGCAGGGCCGCCTCCAGGGGGGCGGCCAGCACCGCCCCGATGATCCCGCCCAGGAGGGCTCCGGCGGCGGCCACCTCGATGGGCCCCAGGAGGCCGCCCAGGTACCAGCCGGCGAGGATGCCCGCCACGGCGCCGACCGTGGCCAGGGCGGTCCGATAGAGCCGGAAGCCGGAGAACACCAGCGTCCCTGCCGCCAGGGAGGCCACGCCCACGAAGACGGTGGGGAGGGGGTCGCTCACGGGCTCGCGGCTTCCTCCAGCTCCCCGAAGCGCTCGCCTGCGTCGAGCCCGGGGGGAGCCTCGCCCCGTCCCAGGGCCAGGAAGTTCCGGAGCAGGGCGTGGCCGTGGTCGGTGAGGACGGCCTCGGGATGGAACTGGACGCCCCAGGCCGGCCGCTCCCGGTGCCGGAGCGCCATGAGGGCTCCCTCCCCGGACCGGGCGGTCACGGCGAGCTCCGGGGGAAGCGACTCCTCCTCAACCAGGAGGGAGTGGTACCGGATGACCCGGAGGGGATCGGCGAGGCCGGCGAAGAGGTCCGTGCCGTCGTGCCGGACCCTGGAGGCCTTCCCGTGCCGGGGTTCCGGCGCCCGGACCACCCTGCCGCCGAACGCCCGGGCGATGCACTGGTGGCCCAGGCACACCCCCAGGACGGGGATCTCGTCCGAGAGCTCGCGGATCAGGTCGGTGGAGACGCCGGCCTCGGCGGGCGTGCACGGGCCCGGCGAGATCACCAGGTGGTCCGGCGCCAGCTCCCGGGCACCGGCCACGTCGATGGCGTCGTTCCGCACCACCCGGACCTCCTCGCCCAGCTCCCGTAGGTACCGGGCCAGGTTGTAGACGAAGGAGTCGAAGTTGTCGATGAGGAGGACCATGCCCGACAAGGTAGACGGAGCCGCCGCGGCGTCCAAGCTTAGGGCGGCGGGATCGGAGCGACGCGGGGAACCACGTGGAGAAGGACGGGGGAGCGGGTGGCCGAGCGCGCGGAGTGCGTGCCCAACTTCAGCGAGGGGCGGGACGAGGCCGTGGTGGCCGAGCTGGCCCGGGCGGCGGACTCCGTCCCCGGGGCGGCGGTCCTGGACGTCCACCGGGACGCCTCCCACCACCGGTCGGTGATCACCCTGGCGGGGGAGCCGGCGGCGGTGGCCGAAGCGGCGTTCCGGTCGGTCCAGGCGGCGACCCGTCTCATCGACCTCCGGAGTCACGCCGGCGAGCACCCGCGGATCGGCGCGGCCGACGTGGTGCCGTTCGTGCCCCTGGAGGGGGTCTCCATGGAGCGCTGCGTAGAGCTGGCCCGGGCCACGGGGCGACGGATCGCCGGCGAGCTGGACGTGCCGGTCTACCTGTACGGCGAGGCGGCGCGGTCGCCGGAGCGGCGGACCCTGGCCGCCATCCGCCGGGGCGGGTTCGAGGGGCTGGCCCGGGCGATCCGGACCGACGGGAGCCGGGCCCCCGATCTGGGTCCCGCCCGTCTCCATCCCACGGCCGGCGCCACCGCCGTGGGGGCCCGGCCGGTGCTGGTGGCCTACAACGTCCTCCTGGACACCGACCGGGTGGAGGTGGCCCGGGAGATCGCACGGGAGATCCGGGCCTCCGGAGGCGGCCTGCCGGCGGTCCAGGCCCTGGGCTTCTCGGTGGACGGCCGGGCCCAGGTTTCCACCAACCTCCTGGACGTGGACACGACGCCGCCCGTGGCGGTCTTCGACGAGGTGCGGGAGCGGGCGGCGCGGCGGGGGCTGGAGGTGGCGGGGAGCGAGATCGTGGGGCTGATCCCGGCCCGGGCCCTCCCGCCCGATCCGGAGCGGCGGCTGCGCCTGGGCGAGCCGGCCGGGCCCCACGTCCTGGAGCGACGCATCGAGGAGGCGCTGGGGGGCCCGGCGTAGAGGTCGAGGTGGGCTACCCGGTGACCCGGACGCTCTCGTCCCTCTCCCCCTCGAGCCAGGCGGCGATGCGTCCCGGCCGGCTCCCGTCCACGATCCAGCAGGCGGCCGGGAACTCGGGCCGGGCCAGGAAGCGGGGGAGGAATCCGTCCACCAGCGACTCCTCGGCCAGGGCGGTGGCCGTGGCGGAGGGGGCGCCGTCCGGGCCGGGGGAGAGGGTCGACCGGGGAGGCCGGGCCTTGGCCAGCAGGAGCTCGTCGGCCTCCACCCGGTAGGCCATCCACGCGGCGATGCTGTCGGAGGTCATCTCCCACGCCACCGGGAAGCCGGGGACGGGGCGGATCACGGGGAAGGGCGTGAGCACGGGCAGCTCCCCCTCCTCCCAGGCCTCCCGGCAGCACGCCAGGTCGGCGCACAGCCGGGGCCGGCCGGGTCCGTGGGAGGCCTCGTAGGAGGCCACCAGGGCGGCGGCCATGCGGTCCAGGGCCCGGACCGCGGCCCAGTAGGCCTCGGGACCCTCGAGCTCGCCCCGCCGGGCGGCCTCCCGGACCCGGTCCACCTCCGCGCCCCCTCCGCTCATGACTAGCGCGCGGCGGCCTCCCGCCGGCTGGGTCCCGTCCTCGGCGCGGGCCACCTCGGCCAGGGCGTCGGCGGCCCGGCCCTCCCGGGCCAGGGAGCCGCCGATCTTCACCACGGCCACGCCGCCGCGGGGCCCGCCCTCCCGGTCGGTCACGGCCCGGACGCTCCGCCCGACCGCTCCGCTCCCAGGCTCCGCCGGGCCGTGGCGCCCTGCCCGGGGAGCTCCTCCAGGCGGAGGGAGGCCCGCTCCACGCCGTCGCGGCCGGCGAGCCCGAGCGACCCCACCAGCCGGTCCAGGAGGTGGGCGGCCAGGTTCTCGGAGGTGGTGTTGTTCAGGGGCAGGATCACCACGTCCTCCTCGGGGAAGCGGTACCGCCGGCCGTCGACCTCCACGGCCACCGCATCTCCCTCGCGGGAGATGGCGAACCAGGGGCTCTCGCCGGGCAGGAGCAGCCGGTGGTCCAGCTCCGCCAGCAGCTCCTGCAGCCGGTCGCGGACCGCCACGAAGTCCAGGACGTAGCCCTTCTCCCGGAGGGTGCCCACGATGGAGGTCGACACGTGGTAGTTGTGACCGTGGAGGTGCTCCGACTGTCCTCCCTCGAAGGCGATGAAGTGGGCGGCGCTGAAGACCAGCTCCCCCCCTCCCACGTGGATCTCCTGCACGGACATGGGCCCTCCTCCCTCGGGCTGGATCGGCTTCGGAACCGCCGGCCGCGGGCCTCGTCCTCGGAGGCCGCGCCACCCGGCGGACGGCTCGAGCATTGCAGTGCACGCTCCGTGCGAGGGACCTGGCGCCGGAGGACGGGTATGAACTCGCCGGGGCTCGTCGACGTCGGGGGGCTCGTCAACGCCGGCTCGTCCGCGCCGGCCGGCTCTCCGCGGGCCAGGAGCGTCGGTTCGCGACGCCGCGCGTACCATCATCGAGGAGTGCAGTCGATGCGCCTGTTCGTGGCCGTGAACTTTCCGGAGGATCTCAGGGAGACCATCGTGGAGGCCACCCGGCCCCTCCGCGAGGCGGAGCTCCCCCTCCGGTGGACCGACCGGGACCACCTCCACATGACCCTCAAGTTCCTGGGCGACGTCCAGCCCCAGGAGGCCGAGCGCGCCGGCGAGATCCTGGACGGCGTCGCGGGCGGCTACGCGCCGTTCGAGGTGGGCTTCGAGGGCGTGGGGGCCTTTCCCACCCTCCGGAGCCCCCGGGTGGTGTGGGTGGGCGTGGAGGCGGTCCTGGAGCTCCGGTCGGCCAAGCACGACCTGGAGCACGGCTACGCCCACATGGGCATCGACCGGGAGACGAGGGCGTTCCGGCCCCACGTCACCGTGGCCCGGGCGGACGAGTCGGCCCGGGCCTCGGCGTTCCGTCCCCTGGAGGACGCGGCGCGGGAGATCGAGGTGGACGCCTCCCACCGGATCGCCTCCCTGGACCTGATGCGGAGCAGGCTTCGACCCGAGGGCCCGGAGTACGAGCGGATCCACCGGGCCGAGCTGCGGACGGCGGACGAGTGAAGGTCCTGCGGTGACGGGCTTCCGGCGGATCGTCGTCGCCCTCCTGGCCGGCCTCCTGATCGTGGGCGGCGGCGCGTGGTTCTTCGGGGACGAGATCCGGGACTGGTGGCGGGAGCGGACCGGGGCCGAGCTGGCCCAGGGCGAGGTGAGCGAGGCCCGGGCGGCCCGGGCCGAGGAGCGGGTCCGGGCCTTCGCCGCGGGTGAGGGCCCGGACTCCGTGGCCCTGACGACCGACGACCTCCGGAGCCTGCTTCGCTACAGCGCCGCCGGCGGGATGATCCCGCCGGGGATCCGTGACCCCGACGTCTCCCTCACCGACTCCTCGGCCTTCCTGCAGGGCTTCCTGGTCCCGGAGGAGCTCCCCGGGAGCGGGGACGAGGACCGCTCCGACGCCCTCCGGGGACTCCTGGGCGACAGCACGGTGCTCCGGGCCGAGGTGGTGCCGGGGGTGGCCCGGGCCGGCACGGCCGAGATCCGCGTGCGCAGCCTGCAGGCCGGGGGCCTGAGCCTCCCGTCCATGTTCGTGCCCACGGTCCTCCGCCGCTCGGGCCTCCCCACCGAGGAGGGACGGCCCCGGTCCGTGGTCTTCCCCGTGCCGGATCGGCTGGTGGAGATCGCGGTACGGGACGGGGAGCTGCTCCTGAGACGCGCCGATCCCGCGCGCCCGCCGCCCTGAGGCCGGAGGGGGACCGGGAGACCGGCGTTCGACGGACGAGCCGACCGAACTTACCGAGGAGCGAACACGATGGCTGAGCGGTACCGGAACCTCGTGGGGGACGACTGGACGGAGCCCTCCACCGGCGAGTACTTCGAGAACCGGAACCCGGCGGACCGGAACGACCTCGTCGGACGCTTCCCCCGGTCGGGGGCGGAGGACGTGGAGCGGGCGGTGGCGACCGCCCGGGAGGGCTTCCGGCGCTGGAGGGACGTGCCGGTCCCCGAGCGCGGGCTCGTGATGCGGCGGGCCGGCGACCTCATGTCCGACAGGAAGGAGGAGCTGGCCAGGGCCATGACCCGGGAGATGGGCAAGGTCCTGGAGGAGACCCGGGGCGACGTCCAGGAGGCCATCGACACCGCCTACTACGCCGAGGGGGAGGGGCGACGGCTCTTCGGCAGGACGGTGCCCTCGGAGCTCCGGGACAAGTGGGCCATGACCCACCGGCGGCCCATCGGCGTGGTGGGGTGCATCACCCCCTTCAACTTCCCGGTGGCCATCCCGAGCTGGAAGCTCTTCCCGGCGCTGCTGTCCGGCAATGCCGTGGTCTTCAAGCCCGCCGGGGACACGCCCCACTGCGGCCATCTCTTCGTGGAGATCCTGCTGGAGGCCGGCGTGCCGCCGGAGTGCGTGCAGCTGGTCCACGGCGGCGCGGAGGTGGGACGGGCCATCGTGGAGCACCCGGACGTGCCCGCCATCTCCTTCACCGGCTCCAGCGAGACGGGGAGCGAGATCGGGGCCACGTGCGGCCGGATGCACAAGCGGCTCTCCCTGGAGATGGGAGGCAAGAACGCCCAGATCGTCATGCCCGACGCCGACATGGACCTGGCCATGGACGGGGTGGTCTGGGGCGGCTTCGGCACCACGGGCCAGCGGTGCACCGCCACCAGCCGGCTCCTGCTCCACGACGCCATCCACGACGAGTTCGTGGAACGGCTCGTGGAGGAGGCCCGGTCCCTGACCCTGGGCGACGGGCGGGAGGAGAGCGTGGACGTGGGGCCCCTCATCAACCGGGCGGCCATGGAGAAGGTCACCGGCTACATGGAGGTGGCCCGGGAGGAGGGCGCCGAGATCCTCTGCGGCGGCGAGCCCGCCTCGGGCGACGGCCTGGAGGACGGCTTCTTCTTCCATCCCACGGTCCTCACCGGGGTCGCGCCGGACATGCGGGTGGCCCGGGAGGAGATCTTCGGTCCCGTGGTCTCGGTGATCCGCTTCGAGGACCTGGACGAGGCGATCCGCATCAACAACGACGTGGAGTACGGGCTCTCCTCGGCCCTCTACACCCGGGACGTCCGGGCCATGTTCCGGGGCATCGAGGAGCTGGACAACGGCATCACCTACATCAACGCCCCCACCATCGGCGCCGAGGTCCACCTGCCGTTCGGCGGCGTCAAGCAGACCGGGAACGGCCATCGCGAGGGCGGCTGGGAGGTCTACGAGTTCTACACCGAGACCAAGGCCACCTACGTGGACTTCAGCGGGAAGCTCCAGCGGGCCCAGATCGACGTGGACTGGTGAGACGGGGGTGACGGGTCGTGAGCCCCGGTTGATGGCGCCGGCGAGGTTGTGTCCCGCCGGCCGAGGTCGGCCGCGGCGCGGGAACCCGGCCCACGGTACCGGGAACCCGCCGGCCGGGACCGGGGTTTAGCTCGACCATCGCTGGAGGACGGGAGCCGGCCGGGAGGGCCGGCTCCCCGGAATCGACGACCACGAGAGCCGAGGGATGAGCCAAGAGCGGAGGACGTCCGACAGGGAGCTGGACAGGAGGGGGGAAGCGCCCGCGGAGATCTCCACGGGCCGCTGGCTGTGGGAGTGGGTCAAGTCGTTCGCCGTGGCCTTCGTCATCTTCCTCTTCGTGCGGACCTTCGTGGTGGAGGCGTTCCAGATCCCCACCGGCTCCATGGAGAACACGCTCCTGGTGGGCGACTACCTCCTGGTGAACAAGGCGGTCTACGGGGCCGAGATCCCGGGGACGGACCTCAGCCTCCCCGCCCTCGGGGAGCCCGGTCGGGGCGACATCGTGGTGTTCCGGCCGCCGCCCGGCGCCGGGCAGCCCCCGGGCACGAACTACGTGAAGCGGATCGTCGGCGCCCCGGGGGACACCCTGTCCATGCGGGACGGGGTCCTGCACCGGAACGGACGGCCGCTGGAGGAGCCGTACGTCCACCGCGAGAGCGACGGCAGGAGCCGGACCAGCCCGGCCTTCTCCTGGCAGCGATCCTACCTGGTGGGCGACTCGGTGGATCCGGCCCGGTACCGGCCCACGCGGGACGCGTGGGGGCCGCTGGAGGTCCCCGAGGGCCATTTCTTCGTCATGGGGGACAACCGCAACAACTCGGAGGATTCCCGCTACTGGGGCTTCGTTCCCCGGGAGGACATCAGGGGGGATCCCCTCTTCATCTACTATTCGTACGACCGGGGCAAGCTCGCGCCCTTCCCGTGGCTCACCGAGGTGCGGTGGGGGCGGATCTTCGACGGGATCTGAGGGCCCCCGCCGGCACCCGACCGCAGGGCGGTGGGGCCCGGGGAACCGATCCCTGATGCACCGGTAGACCGAGACCCGGCGACGGGCTCCCGGGCCCGAAAGGAGGCGTCCCGTGACTCCGGCCTCGACGCCGGAGGATCCGGTCCTGGGCCGGTACCTCCAGGAGATTTCGGACTATCAGGTCCTGAGCCGCGAGGAGGAGGCACGCCTGGGGCGCAGGATCCGGGCGGGGGACCGGTCGGCGGTGGACGAGCTGGTCACCCGGAACCTCCGGTTCGTGGTGATGATGGCCCGGCGGTACCGCCGGGGCGGCGGATCGCTGGCCGACCTGGTGAACGAGGGCAACCTGGGCCTCATGCGCGCGGCGGAGCGCTTCGACGAGCGCAAGGGGGTCCGGTTCCTGACCTACGCGGCGTGGTGGGTCCGGCAGGCCCTGGTCGAGGCCACCCGGCGGCAGGAGCAGCTCGTGCGGGCGCCCCGCCGGTATCGCGGGCCCCGGAGGGCGTACCTGTCGCTGGACGCCGGTGTGGCCGACGGGAGCCCCCTGGCCGAGCGGGTCGCCGACGCGGACCAGGCGTCGCCGGAGGGTGACCTGGACCGGAAGGAGCTCCGGCGGCAGGTGAACCTCTGCGTGGCCGGACTCCCGGAGCGGGAGGCACGGGTCCTCCGGCTCTGCTTCGGCCTCGACGACGGCGATCCCCGGGAGCTGAGCGAGATCGCCCGGTCGCTGGGCGTGAGCCGGACGCGGGTGCGGCAGCTCCGCGACCGGGGGCTCCAGCGGCTCCGGTCGGGCCGGCCCCGGCGGATGCTGGAGGCCCACCGCCACCGGGAGTAGACCGCGAGCCGGCCGGTACGGTTCTTGACACCTCTCATGAGCCCCGGTAGACTTCAGGGCTGCGGTGCGAACGAGCGATCCGTCCCGGTTCTCGGGCGGTTCCTCGCTCTCCGGCCTCCGAGGTCCGGAGGCTCCGGGTCGATTCCCAGAGTATCCCGTTCGATGGGCCCGAACGTGCGTCGCACGGACGGAGTCGGGGCGGGTCGAGCGATCGTCGGGGGGACCGGCGATACGAGCCGAGAGTACAGGTCAGGCAATGAAGACGTATACGGTCAAAGCAGGCGAGATCGAGCGAGAGTGGTGGGTGGTGGACGCCCGGGACGAGGTCCTGGGCCGTCTGGCGTCCCGGGTGGCCCGCGTGCTGCGGGGAAAGCACAAGCCCACGTACTCCCCGCACCTCGACGTGGGCGACCACGTCATCGTGATCAACGCGGAGGAGATCCGGCTCACCGGACGCAAGGCCGAGCAGAAGACGTATTTCCGGCACAGCGGCTTCATGGGGGGCAACAAGGAGATCCCCTTCCAGCGGATGCTCGAGCGGTACCCCGAGCGGGTCATCGAGCGGGCCGTGAAGGGCATGCTCCCCAAGAACAACCTGGGCCGGAAGATGGCGAAGAAGCTCCGCGTGTACGCCGGGCCGGAACACCCCCACGAGGCTCAGGGGCCGCGTCCCCTGGACGAGGCGCCGGGCGTCTGAACACGAGAGAACAGATCGGAGGACGAGTGCTGCAACAAGGCGAAAAGATCCAGACCGTGGGCCGACGCAAGGAAGCGGTGGCCCGGGTCATCCTGCGTCAGGGAGACGGCGACTGGAGCGTCAACGGCCGGTCGGTGGACGACTACTTCCCGGTGCTCCGGTACCGGGCCGTCTGCCGGAAGCCCCTGGAGGTGGTCGACTCCGAGGGGATCTTCGACGTCCAGGTGAACGTGGACGGGGGCGGGGTCTCCGGTCAGGCCGACGCGGTGCAGCTCGGGCTGGCCCGGGCCCTGGTGGAGGTCGACGAGGACCACCGCGGCCCCCTTCGGGCCGAGGGCCTTCTGACCCGCGACCCCCGCGTCGTGGAGCGGAAGAAGCCGGGGCAGCCGAAGGCCCGGAAGAAGTACCAGTTCTCGAAGCGTTGATCGAGCCAGGCATCACCCACCAGGAGAGATAGAGGCCGAATGTCGGACGTAGGACTCAAGGATCTGTTGAAGGCCGGGGTTCACTTCGGGCACCAGACCCGCCGGTGGAACCCGAAGATGCGCAAGTACATCTTCGCCGAGCGCGGCGGCATCTATCTCATCGACCTCCAGAAGACACTCCAGCAGCTGGACCGGGCCCGGGAGGCCATCAACGAGGTGGTGGAGGCCGGCGAGTCGGTCCTGTTCGTGTGCACCAAGCCTCAGCTCGCCGACCTGGTCCGGTCGGAGGCCGAGCGGTGCGGCGCCTTCTTCGTCACCGAGCGGTGGCTCGGGGGCATGCTCACCAACTTCCAGACCATCAAGGGCAACATCAGCCGCCTGAAGGAGCTGGAGCGGGGCTTCGAGGACGGCACCTTCGAGCACTACACGAAGAAGGAGCAGCTCCAGCTGGACCGGGAGCGGCAGCGGCTGGAGCGGTACCTCGAGGGCATCAAGGACATGACCCAGCTCCCCGGGCTGGTCTACGTGGTCGACGCGAAGAAGGAGGAGATCGCGGTGAAGGAGGCGAACCGCCTCGAGATCCCCGTGGTCGCCATCGCCGACACCAACGCGGACCCGGACATGCTGGACGTGCCGATCCCCGGCAACGACGACGCCATCCGGTCGGTCTCCCTGATCACCCGGGCCGTGGCCGACGCGGTGGAGATGTCGCGCCAGCAGGCGCCGGAGCGGTCGGCCGAGCCGGGAGAGGCCTACACCTACTCCTCGGACGCCGGCGCCGGCGAGGCCGAGGAGAGCGGCCGCCGTCGGGATCGGCCGCGGAAGCGGCGCCGGCCCCGCCCCGAGGTCATCGCCCGCCGCAGGGGAGAGGCCGAGGAGGCCCAGGAGGGCGACGGGGCCGACGACGAAGCAGGGACCGAGGCGGAGGCCGGGTCGGACGACGAGAAGGAGAAGGTGACGACGGCCGCCTCGGCCGAGGGAGACGACGGGGGCGACGAGGCCGACGACGGCTCCTGACGGAGTCGCGGGCCGGGGCCACCTCGAGTGGCCTTTTTTTTTGACATGCCGGGCCCGGCCGGGTCCGGAAGACGATGACACCAGACGACGTGGCGAGGTAGGGTTAGATGTCCAAGATCAGCATCGAAGCGGTGAAGTCCCTCCGGGATCGCACCGGAGCGGGGATGATGGATTGCAAGCGCGCCCTCCAGGAGTCCGGGGGCGACGAGGAGAAGGCCATCGATCTCCTGCGCCAGCGCGGCGCCGCGAAGGCGGCCAAGCGGGCGGAGCGGGAGGTCCAGGAGGGCGTGGTCCAGATCGCCGAGTCGCCCGACGGCGACGCCGTGGCCATGGTGGAGGTGGCGTGCGAGACGGACTTCGTGGCGCGAAACGACGAGTTCGTCGCCTTCGGCCGGCGCGCCGCCGGGGCGGTGGCCGCGGCCGGGGAGCTCGCCGACGGCGAGGTCCACCCCGGCGAGACGGTGGCCGAGCTCGAGGGGGGCGCCCTGGAGGAGGAGCTGAACGAGCTCCGGGCCGCCATCGGCGAGAACCTGCAGCTCGGGCGGGGCGTCCGCTACGAGCGGTCGGCCGACTCGGCCATCGGCCAGTACGTGCACTTCGGCAATCGCATCGGGGTGCTGGTGGAGATCGGCGGGGCCGACGAGGATCCGGACGCCGCCGCGGAGGTGGCCACGGAGGTGGCCATGCACGTGGCGGCCGCCGATCCGCTGGGGGTCTCGGCCGAGGACATCCCGGAGGACGTGCGGGAGCGGGAGCGCTCGGTGCTCCAGGAGCAGGCCCGGCAGGAGGACAAGCCGCCGGAGATCGTGGAGAAGATCGTGGAGGGCCGGATGCGGAAGTTCTTCGCCGAGAACGCCCTGACCGAGCAGCCCTTCGTCAAGGACCCCGACCGGACGGTGGGGGACCTGGTGGAGGAGCGCGTCCCCGGCGGCGGCGTCCGGCGCTTCGTCCGGTTCGAGGTGGGGAGCTGACGTGTCCGGGGGGCCGGACCCGGCGGGCGGGGCGGACCTGAAGTACCCGCGGGTGCTGGTCAAGCTCTCCGGCGAGTCCCTGGCCGGGGAGCGGGGGTTCGGCATCGATCCGCCGACCATCGAGGAGCTCACCGGGGAGATCCGGTCCGTCTACGAGGCCGGCGCCCGGCTGGGCCTGGTGGTGGGCGGCGGCAACATCGTCCGGGGCACCTCGGCCAGCGAGCAGGGCATGGACCGGGTGAGCGCCGACTACATGGGGATGCTGGCCACGGTCATCAACGCCCTGGCCCTCCAGGACATGCTGGAGCGCCACGAGCTCCCCACCCGCGTGATGACCGCCATCCGGATGGAGGAGCTGGCGGAGCCCTACATCCGGCGCCGGGCCCTGCGGCACCTGGAGAAGGGCCGGATCGTGATCTTCGCGGGAGGGACGGGCAACCCGTACTTTTCCACCGACACGGCGGCGGTCCTCCGGGGCATCGAGATGGAGGCCGACGTGATCCTCAAGGCCACCAAGGTGGACGGGGTCTACACCGCCGACCCCGAGAGCGACCCCGACGCCCGGTTCATCCCCGAGATCTCCTACCTGGAGGTCATGACACGGGAGCTGGAGGTCATGGACACCGCGGCCATCTCCCTTTGCAAGGACAACGACCTCCCGGTCATCATCCTCAACATCCGGAAGTCGGGGTCCATCCTGCGGGCCATCCAGGGAGAGGACGTGGGGACCCTGGTCGCCTGACCCTTCGTCAACCCAAGCAGCCGGGAGGGAGCCATGGCAGTGGAGCCGCTGGAGCAGGCCGATCGGAAGATGGAGAAGTCGGTGGAGGCCATGCGCCGGGAGTTCGCCTCCGTAAGGACCGGGAAGGCCACACCCCAGCTCCTGGATCCGGTGCGGGTGGAAGCCTACGAGTCCCGCCTCCCCCTGAACCAGGTGGCCAACGTCAGCTCCCCGGAGCCCCAGCTCCTGGTCATCCAGCCGTACGACCAGAACCTGGCAGACGACATCGCCCACGCGGTCCGGGCCGCCGACCTGGGCCTCAACCCCAGCGTGGACGGGGGCGTGGTCCGGGTCCCGGTGCCCCCCCTCTCCGAGGAGCGGCGCAAGGAGATGGTCAAGCGGCTCCACACCATGGCCGAGGACGGCCGCATCGCCGTCCGGCAGGTGCGCCAGGACGCCAAGAACCGCCTTCAGGAGATGGAGCGCGACGGCGAGATCTCCGAGGACGACTATCACCGTTTCCTGGACGACCTCCAGGAGATGACCGACGAGCACATCGAGCAGATCGACGGGGCGCTGGAGAAGAAGGAAGCCGAGGTCATGGAGGTCTGACGTGACGCGGGAGGGATCGCGGGAACCGGGACCGGAGGGCCGGGATCCGGGGCCGGAGGGGGGCGAGGAGGAGGACCGGAGCGATTTCGACGACCAGGTCTATCCCCGGTCCTATCCGGTCCCGGGACGGCTGAACCTCGACCAGGCCCTGCGCGCCTACGTCCTCGGCCACGACAGGGGATGGGACGCCGAACGGAAGGCGGAGCTGGCCGTCGAGGGGGAAGAGGAGGGCTTCTCCGGCGCCGGCCAGGCGCTGGATTCGGGGGAGCGGACCGGGCCGGACGACGGCGACCGGTCCGACGAGACCGGGGAGGGCCGCCGCTACGGCGTCCCCGTCCCCGAGACCCTCAGCTTTCACCGGGGCGCCGCCATCTGGAGGGACCGCATCCCGCGTCCCACCAGGTCCCGGCGGCCCGCGGGCTGGTCCGACCAGGAGTCGGGCGGTGACGGTCCGGGAGGCGAGGACGGAGAGGGACGCCGGGGCGCGTGAGAGCGCCGGGCTCCGGCGCCGCCTCCGGCGACACCTCCGGCAGCGCCCGGAGCTGATCCCGCCCGGATCCCGGGCGGTGGTGGCCGTCTCCGGCGGCCCCGACTCCATGGTCCTCCTGGACCTGCTGACCTCCATGGCCCGCGCCGGGGACCGGGGCGCGGCCGGGCCCGGCCCCGGGTCGGTGCTGGCGGCCCATTTCGACCACGGCCTGCGGCCGGAGAGCGGCCGGGAGGCCCGGCGGGTGGTCCAGTGGTGTCGGAGCCGGGGCGTGCCGTGGGCCGTCGGCGCCCCCCGGACGCCCCTGACCCGCGATCCCGCCGCCTGCCGCCGGGCCCGATACGCCTTCCTGGAGGACGTGGCCGACCAGGTCGGCGCGCACAGGGTGGTCACCGCCCACCACGCCGACGACCAGGCCGAGACGGTCCTGTTCCGCCTCCTGCGGGGCACGGAGCTCGCCGGCCTGCGCGGGGTCCGGCCCCGGGACGGCCGGATGGCCCGGCCGCTGCTCCCCTTCCGGAAGCGGGAGCTGGTGGACCACGCCCGCCGGCGGGGGCTCCCCCACCACCGGGATCCCTCGAACCGGGACCCCGGCTTCTCCCGCTCCCGCCTGCGCCACCGCCTCCTGCCGGCCCTCCGCTCCCGGGACCCCTCGATCGGGGCGAAGCTGTGCCGGATCGCCCGCCTGGCCGAGGAGGCCGAGGGGGCTCTGGCGGAGCTGGGCCGGGCGGCGGTGGACGCCTGCCGCATGCCGGTGGACGGGGCCCGAGGGACCGATGGAGGGGAGGCGGTCCGGCTCTCCCGCTCCCGGCTCCGGCGGCTGCCTGCCGAGCTCCAGGCCCGGGCCGTCCGCCGGATCGCCCGGACCCGGGGAATCCGGCTCACACGGGGAGGAACCCGGTCCGCCGTGGAGTTTATCAGGGACGGCCGCAGCGGGGGGCGGGTGGACCTGGGCGGCGGCCTCCGCCTGGGCCGCGATTTCGACTTCTTCTGGCTCGGTCGGGAGACCTCCGCGGCCAACGGGGAGGGCGGGGACCGGGGAGACCGCCCGGTGACGATCCGGCTCCCCGGCTCCGGCAGCGCCCGGGCCCGGATCGGCGGCGTCGACTACGGCGTCGCCTGGGGCACGGGGGCGGTGGAGGGGTCCGGCTCCGGCGGGCTGATCCTCCGGCTGGCGGCGATCCCGGCGTCCCGGCAGCTTGAGCTCCACGTGAGGGGCCGGGAGGCCGGCGACCGCGTCCGGCTGCCGGGCGGGACCAGGAAGCTGCAGGACGTGTTCGTGGATCGCCGCCTCCCCCGCAGCCTCCGGCGGCGCGTGCCGGTCCTCGCCGAAGGGGAGACGCCGCGTGCCGGCGGGGAAGAGGGATCCGGGGCCGGCCGACGGGTGCTCTGGGTTCCGGGCATCTGCCGCGCCTCCGATCTGGAGGGCGCGGGATCGCGGGCCGCCCCGGCCGCTGACGCCTGCTGGGTGATCATCACTGGAACGGGCCAGCTGGCCCCTGGAGCGACATGACCGAGCCCGCCGAGGAGCTGAACAGCGACCACAGCCTCTCCATGACGGGGGGGCGGGAGCTCGAGCAGATCGTCTACCCGCGGGAGGAGATCGCCGACCGGGTGCGGGAGATGGGGCGGGCCATCGGGGACCATTACCCGCCGGACGCCGACGTCCTGGTCCTGGGCCTCCTGAAGGGGTCCTTCATCTTCCTGGGCGACCTGGTCCGGGAGATCTCCCACCCCCTCCACGTGGACTTCCTGGTGGCGTCCAGCTACGTGGGCACCGAGTCCACCGGACAGGTGGAGATGCTCTATCACCCGCGGGACCCCATCGAGGACCGGCACGTGGTCCTGGTGGAGGACATCGTGGACACCGGGACCACCCTGAACCGCACGGTGAAGGCCCTGGAGGAGCGCGACCCGGCGTCGCTGGAGGTCTGCGCCCTGCTGCACAAGCGGCTGGCCGACGATCTCGTGCACGAGCCCCGGTGGATCGGTTTCGACGCCCCCAACGAGTTCCTCGTGGGCTACGGCCTGGACCACGCCGAGGATTTCCGTCACCTTCCCTTCATCGCGACCATCTGACACCGGTGCCCCGGCGCCGGGATCCCAGGAGCTCCCAGCAGCGTCCCATGCAGACCAAACCTTCCGGTCCGGACGGCGAGCCGGGCCACCGATACGGAGGGCTCCTCCGGACGGCCTCCCTGTGGGCCCTGGTGGTCCTCATCCCCCTGGCGCTCTTCCAGCTCATGGAGGGGAGGGGGGGCGAGCGCGAGGACCTGAGCTACACCCGCTTCCACCAGCAGGTCGCGGCGGAGAACGTGGCGTCGGTGGTCATCGAGGGCGGCCGGCGGGTGGACGGGGAGCTCCGGAGCCCGATCCGGGTGGGGGACGTGGAGGTCCGGAGCTTCCGGACCCGTCTGCCGGCCGAGCCCTCCGACGAGCTGCTGGACCGGCTCGTGGCCCAGGGCGTGGAGATCGAGGCCCGGGAGGCGGACACCGGATGGGTGAGCGTCCTGGTGGCGGCGCTGCCGTGGATCCTGATCATCGGCCTGTGGATCTTCTTCATGCGTCAGATGCAGGGCGGCGGGTCCCGGGCGTTCAGCTTCGGGAAGTCCCAGGCCAAGCTCCTGACCGCCGACCGGCCGGAGGTCACCTTCGCCGACGTGGCGGGCTGCGACGAGGCCAAGGACGAGCTCCAGGAGATCATCGACTTCCTGAAGGACCCGGAGAAGTTCAGCCGCCTGGGCGGGCGCCTGCCCAAGGGCGCCCTGCTGGTGGGCCCGCCGGGCACGGGCAAGACGCTCCTGGCCCGGGCGGTGGCCGGTGAGGCGGACCGCCCCTTCTTCTCCATGTCCGGCTCCGACTTCGTGGAGATGTTCGTCGGGGTGGGGGCGTCTCGCATTCGGGACCTCTTCGAGCAGGGCAAGGCCCAGGCGCCGTGCATCATCTTCATCGACGAGATCGACGCCGTGGGACGGCACCGGGGCGCGGGCCTGGGCGGGGGCCACGACGAGCGGGAGCAGACCCTGAACCAGCTCCTGGTGGAGATGGACGGCTTCGAGTCGAACGAGGGAGTCATCCTGCTGGCGGCCACCAACCGGCCCGACGTGCTGGACCCGGCGCTGCTGCGGCCCGGGCGCTTCGACCGGCAGATCGTGGTGGACAGCCCCGACGTGAAGGGCCGGGAGGGGATCCTCCGGGTCCACACGCGGGAGATCCCGCTGGCCGACGACGTGGACCTCTCGGTCCTGGCCAAGGGCACGCCGGGCCTGTCGGGGGCCGACCTGGAGAACGTGGTGAACGAGGCGGCCCTGCTGGCGGCCCGGGAGGACCGGGACCGGGTCTACATGGACCACATGGAGCGGGCCAAGGACAAGATCATGCTCGGCGCCGAGCGCAAGAGCATGGTCATCTCCGAGGAGGAGCGGGAGGTCACCGCCTACCACGAGGCGGGCCACGCGGTGATCGCCCTCCGGGTCCCGGGGCTGGATCCCCTCCACAAGGTGACCATCGTGCCCCGGGGCCGGGCCCTTGGGCTCACGGCGTCCCTCCCCGAGGAGGACCGGCACAACTACACCCGGGGATGGCTGCAGGGGCAGCTGGTCATGCTCTTCGGCGGCCGCGTGGCCGAGGAGATGACCTTCGGGCGGGAGAAGGTGACCACCGGGGCGGGGAACGACATCGAGCGGGCCACGGCCATGGCCCGGCGCATGGTGACCCAGTTCGGCATGTCCGACGCCATCGGACCCATGACGGTGGGCGAGCGGGAGCAGGAGGTCTTCCTGGGGCGGGACCTGAGCCACGGGCGGCGCGAGGTGAGCGAGAAGACGGCCGAGCTGGTGGATTCCGAGGTGAAGCGGATCCTGGACGACGCCTTCCGGAGGTGCCGCGAGACGCTGGAGGCCAACCGGGAGCTCCTGGAGGCCATCGCCTCGGCGCTGCTGGAGCGGGAGACGCTGGACGCCGACGACATCGCGCGGCTGGACGCCGGGGAGCCGCTCCCCGCGGAGTCGTCGGAGGTCGGCGAGGACGTAGGCGACAGGGCCGGGGAAGGGGCGCCGGCATGAGGGGGGGGATCGTGGACCGCGACGCTCCGGCCGCCACCGAGTGGCGGATCCGCGGTGGATCCCTCTCCCTGGATCGTCCGCGCATCATGGGGATCCTGAACGTGACCCCCGACTCCTTCTCCGACGGCGGACGGCACCTGGACCCCGGGCGGGCGGCGGAGCGGGCCCGGGTCATGGTGGAGCGGGGGGCGGACCTGGTGGACGTGGGGGCCGAGTCCACCCGCCCCGGAGCCCGGCGGGTCCCGGCCGACGAGGAGTGGGAGCGGCTGGCGCCGGTGCTGGAGGCGCTGGCGGACCTCCCCGTGCCCGTCTCGGTGGACACCCGGAAGGCCGAGGTGGCCCGCCGGGCCGTGGAGGCCGGGGCGGCGGTCGTGAACGACGTCTCGGGCCTCCGCCACGACGGGGAGATGCCCGGGGTGGCCGCCCGGACCGGCGTCGGGCTCGTCCTCATGCACATGCGGGGCACCCCCGCCACCATGCAGGACGACACCGACTACGACGACGTCATGGGCGAGGTCCGCCGGGCCCTGGAGGGGTCGGTCCGGATCGCCCTGGACGCCGGGTGCGGGCGCGAGTCCCTGGCCGTGGATCCGGGGATCGGGTTCGGCAAGTCGGCCGCCGGGAGCCGGGAGCTCATCGCCCGGCTGGGGGAGCTGTCCGCCCTGGGCCGACCCGTGCTGGTGGGGCCGTCGAGGAAGTCGTTCATCGGGCGGACCCTGGGCGTGCCGGTGGAGGAGCGGGTGGAGGGCACGGTGGCGGCCTGCGTCATGGCCTACGAGCGTGGCGCACGAATCTTTCGGGTCCACGACGTGGAGCCGGTCCGCCGGGCCCTGGACCTGGCGGCGGCCATTCGAGCGAGCGACTGAGGCCAGCGGAGCTCCATGCAGGCGATCCTCGACTATCTGAGCTTTCTCGCCCCGGGATGGAAGGACGTCCTGGAGATCCTCCTGGTCTCCTACCTCATCTACCGGATCCTCCTGCTGTGGACCGGGACCCGGGCGTTCCAGATCCTCTTCGGGCTGGTCCTGTTGGTGGCGGGATACGCCCTGGCCCGGGTGCTCCAGCTCCGGCTCATCACCTACATCCTGTCCCAGATCTTCACCTACGGCGCCTTCGCCCTCATCGTGGTGCTCCAGCCGGAGCTCCGGAACGCCCTGGCCCAGCTCGGCCGCAGCCGCTTCTGGCGCCTGTTCGCCGAGATGGAGGAGAGCGAGGTGGCCGCCGTCATCGCCACGGCGGCCGAGCGCCTCTCCCGGGCCAAGATCGGCGGCATCGTGGCGGTGGAGCGGGAGGTGGGGCTCGGCGAGTACGTGGAGTCCGGCACCTCGGTGGGCGCCGACGTCTCCCCCGAGCTCCTCACCACCATCTTCACCCCGTATTCGCCCCTCCACGACGGGGCGGTGATCGTCCAGGGCGACAGGATCGCCGCGGCGGGCTGCATCCTCCCCCTCACCCAGTTCCCGGTGAAGGACAAGAGCCTGGGGACCCGGCACCGGGCGGCCCTGGGGCTGTCCGAGGAGACCGACGCCGTGGTGGTGGTGATCAGCGAGGAGACGAGCCAGATCTCGGTGGCCCACCGGGGCCACCTGAAGCGGGACGTGGAGCCGGAGCAGCTGCGGTCCATCCTGGCCGCCGAGAAGGAGGCGATCTTCGGCGGCGGCGCGGGCGTGCCGGAGGGCGGCGGATCGCCGGGCGAGCCGGGTCCCGCGCCGGCCCCGGCGGCCGACGGCGGAGGGTGAGCCCGGCGGCATGGAACTGGCGGCGCCTCGACGCCGGACCGCCGCCGGTGGAGCCGAGCGCGTACGGGCGTGTATGACAGCAGCGTGAGGCGGCCATGCGAGGCGGGGCGGTTCCGGGAGCGCGGCGAGTGCCGGGGGGCGGTCGTTCGTTGACGCCCACGGTGCGCGGGAATAGAATAGCCCGGTCCTCGACGAGCCACGACTGAATCGGGAGGCGCGGTGCAGAGTCAGCTGAACTACGAGCTCCTGACGCTCTTCAAGGACGGAGGGTTCATGATGTATCCCCTCGTCCTGTGTTCCCTGCTGGCCCTGGGGGTCATCCTCGCCAAGGCGTGGACCCTCTGGGTGGCCCACAGGGAGAGCTCCGGCCTCCTGGAGGAGGTCGAGGAGCTGAGCCGCCGGGGGAACCTGGAGGAAGCGATCCAGGTGGCCGAGACCACCCCCGGACCCGTGGCGGCCATCCTCCTGTCCGGCCTCCTGCGCCTCCGGGAGGAGCACACGGGCCAGGACCTGGAGAAGGCCATCAGCACCACGGGCAAGCTGGAGCTGGACTTCCTGGAGCGTGGCCTGCCGGTGCTGGCGACCATCGCCAACGTGGCGCCCATGCTGGGCTTCCTCGGGACCGTCATCGGGATGATCGCCGCCTTCGCCGCCATCGAGGCCGCCGGCCAGGTGGAGCCGTCCCTGGTGGCCGGCGGGATCAAGGTGGCCCTCATCACCACGGCCAGCGGGCTCGCCATCGCCATCCCGGTGAGCCTGGCGTACAACTTCTTCGTCACCCGGGTGGACATGCTGATCCAGGAGATGGAGGAGGGGACCCAGGCGGTGCTCGACCTGGTCTACGAGCTGGAGCACGGCGGCGGATCCGCGCCGACCTCCGCGCCGACCTCCGGCACGCCCTCGAACTAGAGAGGATCACGAGACCATGCCGATCATCGAGCGAAGCTCGACCGTCGACGACGACATCCCCACCGCCTCGCTGGCGGACATCGCCTTCCTGCTGCTGATCTTCTTCCTCACCACCACCGTGTTCAACGAGGAGAAGGGCCTGCCCATCGTGCTGCCCGAGGCCCAGGAGGAGCAGGAGATCTCGGCCCAGAACATCATCTTCTTCATCGTCCAGCCCAACGGCCAGGTGGTGGTCCGGCGGGGCGAGAGCGAGGAGGAGCAGGTCGTGGCCCCGCGGCAGGTGGAGGGGATCCTCCGGCAGGAGCTCGCGGCCAATCCCGAGCTCATCGCCGCCGTGAAGACGGATCCCGGAGCGGCCTATCGGCGTATGATCGCGGTGCTGGACGAGGTGAAGCAGGCGGGAGCCGAGAGGATCTCGCTGCAGATGCTGGGAGAATAGGATGTCCGCGAGAGATTCAGGCTTCGAGCGGAGTTCCGGTTCGGAGAGCGAGATCCCCACGTCCTCGCTCGCCGACATCGCCTTCCTGCTCCTGATCTTCTTCATGGTCACCACGGTGTTCCGGAAGGAGAAGCCGCGGGACATCGACTGGTCGGAGGCCGAGGCCACGGAGAAGATCGACGCCAAGCGCAAGGACATCCTCCACGTGTGGGTGGAGCAGAACGGCGACATCTGGATCAACGACAAGCTGATCCCGGTGGACGACGTGGCGGACGTGGTCCGACCGATCTACGCGGACAACCGCGAGCTCGTGGTGGCCGTCCGGGCCGACCGTGAGCTCCCCTACCAGCGCATCAACGCCATCACCAAGGAGCTCCAGGCGGCAGGGGCGGTCCGCGTGACCTTCGCCACCCGGCTGGAGCAGCGGGTGCAGCAACCCAGACGGTAGAGGGGGGACGACCATGACCCCGGAGAATCCGTACAACGATCCGAACACGGCGGTGCAGGAGACCGCCAACGACCGCTTCAAGGACAGCTACGCGAGCTGGTTCGCGGGCGGCCTCATCGCCGCCGTGGTGGTCCACTTCTGCCTGTTCAACTTCTTCCCGCAGCTGCGGGCCGAGGACATGGGCAGCGCGGCCAGCGAGCTGGAGTCGGTGGAGCTCCCGCCGCAGGTGGAGATCCCGCCGCCGCCCCAGCAGATCGCGCGGCCGGCCACCCCGAAGGTCTCGGCGGCGGACATCAGCGAGGACGTGACCATCGCCCCCACCACCTTCGAGTCGAACCCGGTGGAGAACCTGCCGCCGCCCCCGAAGGGCGGGGACGCCTCGGACCGGCCGTCGTTCATTCCCTACGACGTGCCGCCGAAGCTCCAGAACCCCGGGCAGGTCCAGCAGGCGCTGGAACGCTTCTATCCCCGCAACCTGAAGAACCAGGGGATCGGCGGGCGCGTGGTCCTGTGGGTGTTCGTCAGCGAGCAGGGCGAGGTCACCCAGGCCCGGGTCCAGGAGGGGAGCGGCTACGCCGCCCTGGACGAGGCGGCCCGGAAGGTGGCTGCGCAGATGGAGTTCACGCCGGCTCAGAACCGGGACAAGACCACGGCGGTCTGGGTCCAGCAGCCCATCACGTTCGAGGTCCAGTAGCGGCGGTCCCGGCGTCGCCCGGGGCCGCGGCTCCGGGGCGCGCGCCGTGAGCGACGTGGAGCCCGAGGGAGCCCCCGGCCAGGGGGCTCCTTTTTTGTCACCCGTACGGTCACCCTCACGGTTCGCCATGGAGGAGATGAACGTCCAGCAGCGATGGGAGGAGATCCGCGGGTCCGTGGCCCGGGCCGCCGAGCGGGCCGGGCGGGATCCCGGGGAGATCGAGGTCCTCCCGGTGACCAAGGGTCATCCCCCCGGGGCCGTGGAGGCGGCCCTGGCCGCCGGCTTCGGGGCCGTGGGCGAGAACCGCGTGGGCGAGGCCGAGGAGAAGCGGCAGCGCCTGCGCCGCCGGGGGCTGGAGGAGGGGCGGCTCCGGTGGCACATGGTGGGCCACCTCCAGCGGAACAAGGCCCTGCGGGCGGTCCACCTGTTCGACGTGGTGGAGTCGGTGGACTCCCTCCGCCTGGCCCGGAAGCTCCAGCGGGAGGCCGGGGAGGCGGATCGGGCGACGCTCCCCGTGCTGGTGCAGGTGAACTGCTCCGGCGAGGAGGCGAAGCACGGCTTTGCCCCCGGGGAGACCGTGGAGGCGGTGGGCCGGATCCTGGAGCTTCCCCGGCTCCGGGTGGACGGACTCATGACCATGGCCCCCCTCACCGACGACGAGGGGGCCATCCGGTCCACGTTCCGGCGCCTCCGGGAGCTCCGGGACCGCTGTCGGGACGAGCACGACGGATTCAGCGGAGAGGTGCTCTCCATGGGGATGAGCAACGACTACGAGCTGGCGGTGGAGGAGGGGAGCACCCGCCTCCGGCTGGGGACCGCCCTTCTGGGACCGAGACCATGACCGGCGAGGGAGACGGGACCGTGAGCGGAGAGATGGAGCGGGTGGAGCGGGCGGCCGCCGCCGTCCGGGAGCGCTGGGACGGGAGCCCCCGCGCCCTCCTGATCCTGGGCACCGGCCTGGACGCCCTGGCCGAGGACGTGGAGGTCCAGGCCGAGCTCCCCTGCGCGGAGATCCCGGGCTTCCCCGAGCCCACCATGGAGCTCCAGGAGGGACGGCTGCTCCTGGGCCGGCTGGAGGGCGTGCCGGTGGCCGCCATGTCCGGCCGCTTTCACCGCTACGAGGGCCACTCCCTGAAGGACGTGACGCTCCCGGTACGGACCGGCCGGGCGCTGGGGGCCGAGGTGCTGGTGACCTCGGGGGCCTGCGGATGCATGAACCCCCGGTGGGAGGCCGGCGACCTGGTGCTCATCTCCGATCACATCAACCTCATGGGCGACAACCCCCTGGTGGGGGAGAACGTCGGCGAGCAGGGCCCGCGCTTCCCCGACATGTCCGACGCCTACGACGCCGGGCTCCGGCGGCGCCTCCGGTCGCTGGCGGTGGAGAAGGGCCAGGTGCTCCGGGAGGGCGTCTACGTCGGGGTCACCGGGCCCAACCTGGAGACGGCGGCGGAATACCGGATGCTGCGCCGCATGGGGGCCGACGTGGTGGGGATGTCCACCGTGCCCGAGGTGATCGTGGCCAACCACTGCGGGATGCGGGTGGCGGGCCTGGCGGTGATCACCGACATGGCCCTGCCCGACGCCCTGGAGCCGGTGGACATCGACGAGATCATGGGCCACGCCGCCGCCGCCGGCCCCGGCCTCCGCCGCCTGGTCCGGTCGCTGGTGGCCGGCCTGGAGGAGGAGGGGGATCGGACCGCCACGGGCCCCGCCCCGGCGGGCGTCGGCCAGACGGGAGAGGACGGGTAGAGGGCATGCCCTACCGCGAGCTGCCCGACGGGGTCGAGGAGCTGGAGGCCGAGGTGCTGGGCCGGTGGCGGGAGGAGGACACCTTCCGCCGCACCCTGGAGGCCCGGTCCGGGGAGCCCGAGTTCGTGTTCTACGAGGGTCCGCCCACCGCCAACGGCCGTCCCGGCGTCCACCACATCCTGGCCCGGACGCTCAAGGACCTGGTGGCCCGCTACTGGACCATGAAGGGCCGCCACGTGACCCGGATCGCCGGCTGGGACACCCACGGCCTGCCCGTGGAGATCGAGGCCGAGAAGCAGCTGGGGATCTCGGGCAAGCCGGAGATCGAGGAGCTCGGGGTGGGCCGGTTCAACGAGGTCTGCCGGGAGAACCTCTTCACCTACACCCAGGACTGGGAGCGGCTCTCCGAGCGCATCGGCTACTGGCTGGACTACGACGACCCGTACATCACCTGCTCGCCGGAGTACGTGGAGAGCGTCTGGTGGGCGGTGCGCCGGATCCACGAGGAGGGGCTCCTCTACAGGGGCCACAAGGTGGTCCCCTACTGCCCCCGCTGCGGGACGGGCCTCTCCAGCCACGAGGTGGCCCAGGGCTACGCCGAGCGGGAGGACCCCTCCCTGTACACGCTGTTTCCCGTGGTGGAGGAGGAGGGCGCCGCCGGCGATGCGGACGCCCGGGTCGCGGGCCGCGGGGACCGCCACCTGCTCGTCTGGACGACCACGCCGTGGACCCTGGTCTCCAACGTGGCCGTGGCCTTCAGCCCCGAGCTGGAGTACGTGGAGGTGGAGGCGGTCCCCCCGGCGGCGGAGCCCGGCGCCGGGCCCGCGCGGATGGTGCTGAGCCGCGGCCGGGCCGAGGAGCTGTTCGACCTGGAGGGATCCGACGCCCGCCTGATCCGCACCGTCCCGACGGAGGAGCTCGAGGGCCTGACCTACCGGCGGCCCCTCCGGCTCTACCCCGGCTACGACGAGACCACGGGCCGGCTGTACGCCGCCGACTTCGTGAGCGACGAGGAGGGGACGGGGCTCGTCCACATCGCCCCCGCCTTCGGGGCGGAGGACCACGAGCTGGGCCGCGAGCGCGACCTGCCGGTGGTCCGACCGGTGGACGACGACGGCCGGTTCGCCTCCGAGGTGGACGAGGTGGGCGGCCTCCGGGTGAAGGAGGCCGACCCCCGGATCGTGGAGATCCTCCGGGAGGAGGGGCTGCTCTTCGACGTCCGCACCGCCCGCCACACCTATCCCCACTGCTGGCGCTGCGAGACGCCCCTCATCTACCTGGCCCGGGACTCCTGGTACGTGGAGACCACCGCGCTGAAGGACCGGCTGCTGGAGGAGAACGCCTCGGTGGACTGGCACCCGCCGGAGGTGGGCAGCGGCCGCATGGGCGAGTGGCTGGAGAACAACGTGGACTGGGCGCTGTCCCGGGACCGCTTCTGGGGCACCCCGCTCCCGGTGTGGGAGTGCACGGCCGACGAGGAGCACCGGGAGGTGCTGGGTTCCTACGAGGCCCTGGCCGAGCGCGCCGGCGGGCTGCCGGAGGACTTCGACCCCCACCGCCCCCTCATCGACGAGGTGGAGTGGCCGTGCAGGGAGGAGGGCTGCGGCGGCACCATGCGCCGGACGCCGGAGGTCCTGGACGCCTGGTTCGACTCGGGCTCCATGCCGTTCGCCCAGTGGCACTACCCCTTCGAGAACGAGGACCGGTTCCGGGAGCACTTCCCGGCCGACGTCATCGCCGAGGGCGTGGACCAGACCCGGGGTTGGTTCTACTCGCTGCTGGCGCTGTCGGTGATCCTCTTCGACCGGTCGGCCTACCGGTCGGTGGTGGTGAACGACCTGGTGCTGGACGCCGAGGGCCGGAAGATGTCCAAGTCCCGGGGGAACACGGTGGATCCCTGGGAGTCCATCGAGCGCCACGGGGCCGACGCCATCCGCTTCTATCTGGTCTCCTCGTCGAACCCGTGGATCCCGAAGCGGTGGGACGCCGACGCCATCGGCGAGGTGAACCGGAAGCTGCTGGACACCCTCCGGAACACGTACCGCTTCTTCGCCATGTACGCGAACCTGGAGGGATGGACGCCGGGCGGCGACGGCGAGGGCCCGGACGGCGAGCGGGCCCGCCCCCCCGCCGAGCGCCCGGTCATGGACCGCTGGCTCCTGGCGCGGCTGGACGGGGTGGTGGAGGCCGTCCGGGAGGACCTGGACGGCTACGACGTCACCCGTGCGGCCCGCCGGATCTCCTCGTTCGTGGTGGACGACCTCTCGAACTGGTACGTTCGTCGGACCCGGGACCGGTTCTGGGCCACGGGCCCGGCGTCCGGGGAGCTGGCCACGCCCGAGGCCTTCGCCACGCTCCACGAGGCGCTGGAGGCCACGAGCCGGCTCCTGGCGCCCTTAGCCCCCTTCCTCCCGGACTGGATCCACCGGGAGCTGGGCGACGGAACGTCGGTGCACCTCCGCGACTTCCCCGTACCCGGGGATCGGAGGGACCCGGAGCTGGAGCGGGAGATGGAGGACGTCCGGAAGCTGGCCCAGCTCGGTCGGGCGGCCCGGGAGGCCGCCGGCCTGAAGGTCCGGCAGCCGCTGCGGCGCGTGCGGGCCGTGCTGCCGGCGGGGCGCCGGCTCTCCGAGGAGACCTGCCGGGTGCTGGCCGAGGAGCTGAACGTGAAGGAGGTGGCCTTCCCCGACCGGGCCGACGAGATCGTGTCCCTCTCGGCACGCCCCGACTACGGGGAGCTGGGTCCCCGATTCCGGGACCGCACCCCGGCGGTGGCGGCGGCGGTGGAGGCGCTGGACGACGAGGCGGCCCGCCGCCTCCGGGAGGGCGAGCCGGTGGAGGTCCGTGTGGAGGGCGAGCCGGTGGAGGTCCGCCCCGACGAAGTGACCGTTCTCGAGGAGGGACGGGACGACGTGGCGGTGGAGAGCGAGGGCGGCTACCTGGCCGCCCTGGACCGGGGCCTGGACGCGGAGCTCCGGGCCGAGGGGCTGGCCCGGGAGGTGGTGAGCCGCATCCAGCGCCTCCGCCGCGACGCCGGCCTCGAGGTGGACGACCGGATCCGCCTGGCGGTGACGGGAGACGAGGCCCTGCGGCGGGCCGTGGAGGCCCACCGGGGGTACGTGGCGGGGGAGACCCTGGCCACGGAGCTCGTGGTGGACCGGCCGCTGGAGCTGGCCCACGTGGCCGAGCTGGACATCGACGACCATCGGGCCCGCATCGCCCTGGAGCGGCGGGACCGCGCGAACGCAACGACCACCCACCCAACGGGACCATGAAGAAGGAAGATCGGGAGTATTTCGAGGAGCGCCTGCTGGAGGAGCGGGCCAGGGTGCTGAAGAAGATCGGTCAGTACGACGAGTCCATCCAGGCATCCAGCGACGCCGACGCCGAGGATTCCGCCTACAGCTTCCACATGGCGGACAAGGGAACCGACGCCATGGAGCGCGAGAAGGCGTTCCTGTTCGCCAGCAAGGAGGGGCGGCTCCTCTACCACATCGACGAGGCGCTCCGGCGACTGTACCGGACACCCGAGCAGTTCGGCGTCTGTCAGGAGTGCGACGAGGACATCGTCCACGAGCGGCTCGACGCCCTCCCCCACGCCCGGCTGTGCATCCGGTGCAAGGAGGAAGAAGAGAGCGGTGCCCGCGGCTGAGGAGATCTCCCCCGGGGACCCGGGCGGGGCGGAGGCGCGCCGGGGGGTGAGCAAGACGGCCCTCCTGCTGGGCCTGGGCGGCCTGGTGCTGGCCGTGGACGTGGCGACCAAGCTCTGGGTGGTCCAGACGTTTCCCCTCCACCAGTCCGTGCCCGTGCTGGGGGACGTGGTCCGGATCACCTACACCCACAACGTGGGCGCCGCCTTCGGCATCTCCATCGGGGAGCACAGCCGGCCGTTCTTCCTCACCCTGGCCCTGGTGGCCCTGCTGGTGCTGGGCTACCTGTACCGGGAGACCCCCGCCACCGACCGTCTGAGACTGACGGCCGTGGCGCTCATCTGCGGCGGAGCGGTGGGCAACATCCTGGACCGGATCCGCTACGAGCGGGGCGTGGTGGACTTCCTGGACGTGGGGCTGGGAGCCCACCGCTGGTACGTCTTCAACGTGGCGGACATGGCGGTGAGCGCCGGTGCCGTGCTGCTCATCGTCTCCTTCTACCAGGAGGAGACGCGGGCGGCCCGGCACGGCGGGGAGGTCCGGGAGACGGGAGGCGACGGCGCCGAAGCCGGGGAGGCCGATGCCGGAATCCGAGCGGGAGGCTGAGCGCCGGACGTTCCGGGTGGACCAGGAGACCGCGGCGTCGGCGGACCGGCTGGACCGCTTCCTGGCGGACCGGCTGGAGCTCAGCCGGACGAAGGTGGCCGAGCTCATCGGCGAGGGCGAGGTGGAGGTGAACGGCTCGCCGGAGAAGAAGAGCTACACGCCCGAGGCCGGCGACGAGATCGCCGTCCGGATCCCCGCGCCCGAGCCCCTGGAGGTCACCGCCCAGCCCCTGGAGCTGGAGGTCCTCCACGAGGACGAGGACCTGGCGGTGGTGGACAAGCCCGCCGGCATGGTGGTCCATCCCGCCCCGGGCCACCCCGACGGGACCCTGGTGAACGCGCTGCTGCACCACCTGGACGGCCTGTCCAGCGTGGGCGCCCCCACCCGTCCCGGCATCGTCCACCGGCTGGACATGGACACCAGCGGGCTCCTGGTGGTGGCCAAGACCGACGGGGCCCATCACCGGCTCTCGGAGGCCCTGGCCCGGCGGGAGTTCGACCGGGGCTACCTGGCCGCCTCCTGGGGGCACCTGGACGAGGACCGGCTGGTCCTGGATCGGCCCATCGGCCGGGATCCCAACGACCGGACCCGGATGGCGGTGGTGGAGGACGGCAAGGACGCCCGGACCCACGTGCTCCGCCTGGAGCGATGGCGCTCGGCCGACCTGCTGGCCCTCAAGCTGGACACCGGCCGGACCCACCAGATCCGCGTCCACCTCCGGGACATCGGCCATCCGGTGGCCTGCGATCCCACCTACGCCGAGGACTGGGAGAAGGGCTTCGTGGGTGCCGGCGGCCGCTGGGCCGAGGAGTTCGCCGGCCGCTGCGGCCGCATGTTCCTGCACGCGGCCAAGCTGGCCTTCGAGCACCCCAGGACCGGCGAGCGGATGAAGTTCGTCTCCGAGCTCCCCGAGCCCCTCTCCGGTGCCCTCCGATGGGCCCGCGCCACCTCCTGACCGGGGGACTGCTCCTCTCGCTCCTCCTGTCCCTCCCCTCCGGAGGACCCGGGCCGGCATCCGGCTCCCCGGCCCAGACCGCCGCCGGGCCGGGATCCGGGGAGCGGGTCCGGTCGTGCTTCGACGCCGGGGAACCGGTGGTGTGCTGGGAGGCCGATCCCGGGCTCGCCGCCCTGGCGCGGCGGGTCGTCGAGGAGGGGAGCTGGCTGGCGCCGCTGCCGGGGCTGGGGCCCCCCGGCCGGGTCCTCGGGGACACGGTGCGGGTCTGGGTGGTGGAGGACCTGGACCGGGCCGCCCGCCGCGCACGGCCGGGGGCGGAGGCCGCCGGGGTGGAGCCCTGGGTGGCGGGCTTCGCCCTGGGCGAGCAGGGGCTCATCGTGGTGGGACCGGGCGAGGCCGAGCGCGGCCCGGGGGCCCTGTCCTCCCTCCTCCGACACGAGCTGGCCCACCTTGCCCTGGATGCGGTGGCCGGCCCGCGGGTCCCCCGATGGCTCCACGAGGGCTACGCCCAGATGGCCGAGGGGAGCTGGGGATGGGACCGGGCCTGGACCCTGCGGCTCTCCTTCCTCCGGGGCGAGGGCCCGTCGCTGGAGCAGCTCACCCTGGAGTTTCCCCGTGCCGAGCCGGCGGCCCGGACCGCCTACCTGCTCTCCTATACGGCGGTGAACCACCTCGTGTCGCTGTCCGGAGAGCGCGGCCTCCGGGCCTTCTTCTCCCGGCTGGCCGCCGGCGAGGACGTGGACGGGTCCATGCGCCTGACCTACGGGATCACGCTGGGTCAGTTCGAGGACCGGTGGCGGAAGGCCGTGAGCGACCGGTACGGCTGGCTCTACCTCCTGACCCGGGCCGGGATCTTCTGGATCGCCATCTCCCTGTTCGTGATCTTCGCCTACTGGAACCGGCGGCGCTACGACCGGGCGCGCATGGAGGAGCTTCGGGCCCGGGAGCGGCGGGAAGAGACTCCCCGCGACCGCCCGTGGATCGACACCTGGCGATGGGAGGACCTGGAGTCGGGGCCCTGGCGACGGCGAGGGGAGGGGCCGGAGGAGCCGGGCGATGGGCGCGGCTGACGCGCGCGATCCGGCCCGGGCGGTTGACCGGCCGCGGGGGCCCGTCTAGCATTCGCCCATGCCATCGCAAGAGCGCCAGCGCGGAGGGGAGATGGACGACGGCGGGACCCGGGACCCGTGGTTCGGCCTGGGACCGGTGAACTTCGCCCTGTTCGGGGCGGCCGTCGTGGCCATCGTGGTCGGCTACTGGTTCCTGGACCGGGGCTCGGTGACCGCCGCGCCCATCCTGCTGGTGCTGGGCTACGCCGTCCTCTTCCCGGCGGGACTGCTGCTGGGCCGTGGCGGCGGGGAGGACCGGGGGAGCGCGCCGAGGCGCTGACCTCCACCCGCGCTCTCCTCCGGCGATTCCCCGGGCTGGCCCCTGCCGGCCCGCTTCAGTCCTTCAGGAGGCTATTCCTTCAGGAGGAAGGTGACCTTCATGACGACGCGGTAGTTCGAGATCTTCCCGCCCTTCACCTCCACCTTCTGCTCCTTGATCCACGCGCCCTGAACCTGGTCGAGGGTCTTCGAGGCGCGCTTGATCCCCTTCTGGATGGCGTCCTCGAAGTTCTCGGTGGACGTGGCGGTGATCTCCGTGACCTTGGCGATGCTCATGGTCGTATCTCCCTCGGTTCGGGAATCTGAAAAGGGCTCCAGAGGCGACAACCAAGATACGTCCGCTCCCGGAAGGTGACCAGCTCCGGGGGGAATCCGATGACCCGGAGGAGGAGATGCTGGAGAGCCTGTCCGTCCTGTTGCTCACGGCCGCGAGCCTGGGGGACACCGCTCCCCCGGACACCGTCGAGGGCGCGTACACGACGCTGGATCTGGAGCGGGACTGTACCGTCCTGGACCGGGTCCCCGAAGGGGAGCCGGGTTCCTGGGTTCGGATGGTCTGCGGCGGATACCGGGGGTATCCGGTCTTCTATTCGGAGGGCGACCTTCGGGTCTCCCTGGCCTACGGTTTTCCGGGCGCCGACGGCGACGGTCCGGGATGGGAGAGCTTCGCCAGCTTCAACCACGTGGATTCCGTCGTCGAATGGCGCCGGGAGATGACGGAGACCGGCACCCGGCCCTTCGCGGCCATCCAGCGCTGGTTCGTGTACGCCGGCGACGGGAGCGGCCACGGCGAGGAGGGCGACCGGGCGGTGCTGGTGGTGAGCCGGGTCGCCCAGCCCGACGACGGAGAGGGCTGCGTCGTGGGGTACGTCGACGCGGAGGTCAACCAGGAGCCCGAGGAGCTGGCCCGCCGGGTGGCCGACGAGGTGGCCCGGGCGTTCCGGTGCGGCACCGACGAGCCCGCCTACCACGGGGAGACCACGGAGGCGACGCCGCGGCCCTCCCGTTCCGGCGGGTCCTGAGGGGGCGGGCCCCGAGCCGGCGCTCGTCGGGTCCGCCTGTCTTCGCGCCTCCACGCACGCGCCCGGTGGGAGTCCGTACTCCGGTTCGGATGCACGGGAGGACCGGCACCCTATATTGGGGACGGCACGCCCGGTTCCCAGGGGCGCTTAGCTCAGCCTGGTCGAGAGCGCCTGCCTTACAAGCAGGAGGTCGCTGGTTCGAATCCAGCAGCGCCCACTGTTCATAGGGATCCTGAGGGGGCCCGCTGTTCTGTTAACGTTGAGTGTTGATGTAACCGATAGGCTCCTTCCTGGCCGGCCTTTCGGGGTTTGCCGGGATAATGAATCGGAAGAACTCACCGGGATCCGTGTGGGCGGAGGGAAGGGCATCTGGATCCTCGGCCGTCACGGGATAGAACGGTGCTTCAGAGAGGAGTAGGGCTCTCCTCCCCACCCCGTCCCCAGTACCGATGGGCTGCGGCGGTTTTCTCCTGACAGGCGTGTTAACGTTCGCTTGCGTTAACACCGTTGCCCAACCTTTAGGCATGACAAGGGGTGTCGGCGGTTAAACTCCTGCTACCTTAGCAGGCGTCTGCCGGGTGTGTTTGCCCTGAACACACCTCAGCTACCCGCCGGGTATCTTAGATCATGAGGGCAGACACGGTACTTCTGACCCTCGCTACTCCTTAGCCGCCCACCGTGCCATCTCCCCTGCTACATCGGCGGGTGCGGCAGTTGGGGCCCCCCTCGAAACCAGACCCCACCCCCCGGTAACGGGCTGTGGGGCGGTAGGGCGGGCCCTCGCGCTATTCCGGTGAAAATTCCCAAACCCACCGGCGACATTTTTTCAGAAAAATCCCTCCCAGAAGCCCCCCCAGGAGCCCCGATGACACCCCAGGACGCCCGCGCTCAACTCGACGCGCTCAGACAGCGATACGAAGAGGCCGCCCGAAGGGAGCTAGAGACGGCCCCCCACTGGAAGCGGTTCGGCAATCTGAAGGTGGAACTGGTTCGCCAGGCCGAGGCCGACTGGCGGAATGAGCAGAAGATCCGGCGCTTCGCCCGGGCGGGCCAGCTGAGCCCTGAGGCCGAGGAGAACTTCCAGGAGGACCGACGGAACCTAACCGCTCAAGCACGGAAGAAGGCGGATCTCCTCGTGGAGGCCGTCAACCAGCGGTTCGGGCCGGCCACCCTCCCTAAGGAGCCGATCTCGGACTCCAAACACCTCCTCCTCCTGGTAGCCCAGCTGGACCGCATGGAGGATGAGGAACTCATGGAGAAGGTGGTCACGGCGGTCACCGCCGGTGACCGTGCCACTGCCCAGACCCTCTCGGATGAGGTGACGCGCCGGATCCGGAAGGAGCGGTTTGAGTCCCTCCCCGAGTCTCATCCGTTGGCCGTCGCCCAGGAGGCGGTGGCTCTCGCCCACGCCAACCATCAGACCGTGGCCAACGAACTGGCTGCCGAGCGGGCCCAGAGCCACCGGCACCAGCTGGAGCGAGTAATCCGTACGGTTGAGGACCGTGGCCGGTGGACGGGCCCGATGGCAACGATGGAGCCCAGGAGCACGCCCGACTTCCCCCCTGCAGGCCCAGCCGAGATTTCGGTACGCGGCACTGAGGACGACCGCCAAGGCTTCGCTGACTGGGCCGAGTCCCTGCCGACGGATGACCCCACCCTCCTGGACCCCCAGAAGTCCCGCTAGGACCGAATCCGGGAGCGCATGGTGGTCACGGGCGGAGGCGACGATGGGTAAGGCACGCCCCTGCTCTGAGGAGAATTGTTCCGGGTACGTCTGGAAGGGGTCCGAGGACCTCTGCCTTCTGCACGATGAGTCTCCGTACGCCCAGGAGAAGAAGTCTCACGGGAGATCCCTGGGTGGCTCCAGGAGCCCCCGGAACGACTCCCCGGCGGAGCCACCCTTCCCCGCGCCGCAAACGGCTGGAGAGGTTCGTCGGTACCTGTCCTGGGCGACGGCCGAACTGATTGGGGGGCGGATGAGCGAGAAGGCCTACAACGAGCTTCGGAAGGGGATGGATACCACCCTGAAGGCCCTCCAGGAGGAGAAGAAGGAGGCCAAGCTTGAGGCAAAGATTCGGGACCTCCAAAAGAAGATCCGTAAGCTCCAGGAGCACCGGTGAGAATAGGGGGAGGAGCCCCCTTCGAGCGGCGCTGGGACCAGGACGCCGGGGAGATGGTCTACCAGATTTCCGACCGGGTGGCCGAGGTCATCCGGGACGTGGTCGGCTGAGATTCAGCGCGGCGATGGGTTAACATTCCAGTTTTACAACGCCCGTTCCTGCGATCAGAGAACGTCCTTGCCGAAGTTGTAGGCCACGAAGAGGACCAGCCATACCGCTTGGAGAACCCAAAAGCTTCAAACCCAGCCGTCGGGGAGGTTTTTCTCCGATGCAGATAGCGATTCGGTCGGCCCTAGATCCCTGTCATGCCGACGGTCGGCAATGTATCGCCGGTGCTTGAGCTCCTTTAGAAAGATCAAGTTGCCCAGCCCAAGGAGGTAGACCGCAAAAGAAGGCAACGTCCACCTCCGGACCGGATCGGGCAGAGACCCGATGAACAGAAGCATCAGCGCGAAGATGAATGCCCCAAACCAAAAGGGGTACATCCAGATCCCCCGGACGGGGATGAAGTCGCTCAGCTTCATGTTGTCCCAATTCCCTACCCGGCCCAGGGGAGCGCTTCGCCGCAGTCCCCGCAGTGGCTCTTCGGCTGGAAGGGTCTCGTTGTGATGGGACCGTCCTCAAGCCTTCCCCGGAGAGCTTCTCCGCAGGAGGGGCAGGCAGCGATGAGTTCCGTTCCACAGCCCTCGCAGAATGTGGGCAGATTGTCCATCAGTTCGCCGGCGCCGATGGCCACGTGGTCTTGGTCGGCCTCCCAGTTGGGGCACACCACTGCTGTGTGATAGCTCATAGTCTTCCTCCAGATGTAGATAGATCTTGACCCATCGCATGATGAGCCAAGACTAATCTACGTCCCCCCGGGTATGAGAAAACCCCCGGACACCCGTGGGAGGCCCGCAGTCTGAACGAGGAAGTGGATGAACGCCTCTGCCGGGCCACCGAGGAGGGCCGGTAGGCGGCGGGGGCTACAACAACTGCTTACTAGAAAATGAGTTGAGCGAAGGTGACAAGCACGAGCGCGCCCGTGAGAATGTTTAATCCGAGGGCGTACCGCCGGTTCGACTCGGCTAGATTTTCATTGCTTTCTATGATCTTCTTCGTCGACTTCTTGATTGCTACTTGAAGGCCATCTGTGGCCCCGACCAACGATCCGGTAGCAGACCGAAGGTGATGCGCAAGGTAAATGTCCGACAGCACTCGGGATTCGTTTATGACGCCTGTGCTACCAGTATGAGCTTGTTCCAAAAGCTCCCGCTCTGCCTCGCTAAGATCCAACTCGGCCTTGATTTGGGGAAAGTTGGTCATCATTCGCCTCCGAGTGTACGGGAGCAGCCAGAATCTTATCCGCCCAGTCTCCTACGATTAACAGGTTAGAGCGGTTCGGGCGAGATGACTGGCTGAACTAGAAAGGCTTGCTAGCCCCGAAGTCCGCCGACACGCCCACCACCTGCCAGCCTCCATCCACGGCCTCGGCTTCCCGGCGAGCCGTCCCGGGCCAGTCGTACCAGATCTCCAAGACCTTCAATTCTCGGATGCCGTTCCCGTGACGTTCGAGCTGGCAGCGGAACAGGGTGTCGTCGTCCATGGATTACTCCCAGGTTCGAGTCCAGGAGCAACTTGGGACGGACTCTCACCGACGTCTCAATAGGTTCCGCTAATTCGAAGTTACTCCGAACGGAGCGTCTCCCGGCCGGTCTGCGTAACGTAGAGCTGATCAGAGTCTTCGGGATGTTCATCCACGAGACCATCTCGCTTAGCCTGTCTAACATCACGACGCATGTTCTTGGGAACGCTCTGATGGGCCCGACGGAATAGATCAGGTAGATCGTCCTGTAGGATGCCGTCCTGCTCAAGATGCTCAGACGCGTACCAAGCGAAAGCCGCGATTCGTTCTCGATTGGTAGAAGCATTCGTCTGCTGGAGGAACTCTGCAGGAGACAGATTAGGTCGCGACGTCCTCTGATCCGAAGATTCCGTTGGATCTGCGGCGCCGGCAAAGCCGGGAATTCTCGCGCCCTCTCCGCTTCCAAAGAGCACTGCGATTACCGTGGCGAAGGTATCCCCTGAGACCTCCTTTGAGATCTCAACACCTGGACCGTCGATTGATATCTTGTAGTTTTTCGTCCCCTTCTCCTGATCATCGTCCTCGTTAGGCAAATTGACCCCCTAGTTTTGTGAGTGTACCATCGTAAGATAGTATTGATGAATCGAGTCGACAGTCCAGTCCTCCGAATGAGCCGATGACTATACTCAAACCGGAAGAAGGGCTTTCGAGTCTCCCTGATGAGTTACGGAAGGAACTTCTGGGGGCCTTCAACCGAATCCGACGAAACTACGCAGAACGGCGTTGGGAGCCCTCCGAACTGAATGGTGGGAAGCTTGGGGAGGTTGTATATCGAATCCTGGAATGGCACACCGACCCAGACAATGACTACATGGATCTCTCGGATTCCATTCGGGATTTCGGTCAAGCCCTCCGCCGGTTCGAAAACAAGAGTTCGTTCCCAGACTCAGTCCGGTTCCATATTCCAAACGCGCTGGACTTCCTCTATACCGTCCGCAACAAGCGGAGCGTAGGACATGTGGGTGGTGACGTGGATCCCAACCACATGGACGCGGAAGCAGTTGTAGGAACCGCAAACTGGGTGATGGCGGAACTCGTCCGGATCTTTCACGGGACGAGTATTGAGGAAGCTCAGTCGCTAGTGGACGCACTGGTAGAGAAACGAATCCCCTTGGTGTGGGAGGTAGCTGGAAAGAAGCGTGTTTTGGAGACGTACCTTACCAATGACGAGGCGACCCTAGTCCTCCTCTATCATGCTTATCCTGATCCCGTGGGTGACAGGCAATTACAAGAGTGGTGTGAGGTTCCCCGATTCTATGATTACCGTACCCGCAACCTCGAACCTCTTCACGGCGAGAGGCTTATCGAGTACGATTCGGACGCTGGCCTCGTGCACCTTTCACCCAAGGGCAGAGAGGGAGCGGAGGAGCTGCTAGCCGAACACGACTGGGAACTATAGGGAACAGGCCCATTCATGGATGAGGAAAAGGTCAAGGAGTGGCGAGAACTGGTGGATGAAGTTGTATCGATCGCCAGTAATCACCCGGAACATCTCCAAGCAGTAATTGTTGAGCAGCTACTGCAGCAAATGCTGTCTCCGCAGAGGGTAAAGCCGGCGACCGAAGAACCGGCGAGTGCCCCCCGGGAGCGGGACGGATCGGATTCTCCAAATGACGAATCAACCCGGCGAGCGCCGATTGGGTCTGGCCTACGGGCCGTAGTCGAGGACGCGGATGTGACCCTAGCTGAGTTGGAGCGAGTGGTTGAACTCGACGAGAACGCGATCCGGGTTTTCGGGGAGTTGGAAGCCGAGGGAAAGAAGGGCCGGATGATCGACCTCTCGGTAATTGGCTGCTATCTGAACGAGAAGGCACGCGGACAGAAAACCACTCAAGCGGCGACTCTCAGAGAGTTGTGCGAACGGGACGGTTGCCTCGATCACAATTTTTCTACCTACCTAAAGGAGACAGCGTATCTTTTGGTTGAAGGGATGCCAGGCTCAAAGGCAAAAAACTACAGGCTGTCGAAGCCAGGAGTTGAATGGGCGAGAGAACTTCTTCAGCAGATGGTAGGTTGAAACTAAGCTTCTCCATTCGGTGGCTTATCCGAAGGTGGGGATTCTAACACCTGCGAAATCCGCTCCAGCGCATCGGCGATCCTCCGCAGCGCCGACAGCCACTCCCGTTCGGCCCGGGTCCCTGCGAAGCAGTTCATGATATGAGCGCCTCCCGCAGGTGCACCTCCACCTCAGTCTTGGTGACTCCTCCATTTGAGCCCGTCCGCTCGGTGGCCTGAAGCTCGTCCTCGGTGCGCCCGTCCTCGGCGGCTGCGTCGCAAGCCCTCTTATAGATGCGCGAAATGATTGCTTCCTGCCCGAGAGTAGCATTATACGCCCCTCTACGTAGTCCACCCTTCCGGGGAGGGAGGCGGTTGCAAACTGCAAGGATGAACTGGCCGACCGAAGTTACGATCCTCCTTTCTTTGCGAGGACGATCATAATCAGAATCGTCCCTCCGATCGGATACAGAAGGTATCGCACCCAGGCGGGCCAATCTGGGAAAAGTAAGCTTCCGACGAGTGCAAACAGGAATCCGACAAAGAGAGTACCGGTGACTGCAGAAACGAGATCACCCTCTTTTGGATGAAATGCCTCAATTCTCCAGAATGCTAGCGCCAAGAGAATCCAGGGAATGAATGCTACTACCAGTTGCCAGAAGCGGGGACCGACTGAGATGGTGGGTAGGCTTAAACCACGATCTCGACGGACAGTTGAATCTAGTTTTGTACGGATTCCTTGGTAAACTCTTACTAGACCCGTGTCTCGCCTCATCACTGTGTCACGTCGTATCTCTTGAAGTTCCGATAGCAGGTCAATTTCTCGTTCTATTCGATCATACGTGAAGCCACCAGAGTAGGCTCGTACACCGAAAAATACGACTCCTGCGAGGACGACCAGAGCCACGAGCGTGACCCATCCCCTCGCGGAGAGTCCAGACACAAAACCTGCTAGGCCTTCGAAGAACTCAGACACTCGCTTCCCTCCCTCCCGATCGGATGTATGCGGCGGGGATCCGGACAACAACTTATTCCCTGTTCTCTCCACGCACGTGGACTTTAAGCGCAAGACCTCAAGCATATAGTAAAACTCCGGCCATCTTCAGTAAAAAGCCCTCTGAATCGGCCCGCTATTGACCTAATGCTATTCGGAACCGGTCCGCGAAAAACCCGGCATCTGGTATAACATCAACGCTATGACCCAGCGGGCGAGTGAGACTGGCACTGACCCGCATTCTGAGCGCGTGGCCGCCGGATATCCGGAATACGCTAGGTCTTTTAGCTTGAGATTGAACCGCTTGATAAATATGCCTATAGAAACTGAGCGATGGCGGTTTGCGAATGTCTGGCTAGCGTGCCCAGCGTCACGTTAAGATGAGTAAAGCGGGATGGATTAAGATAGAATCCTGACGAAGTTTCGGAGGAAGGCCGATCATAGCCTACTGGAGGAGCAGGCGTGCCTGAGACAAACCTTCCCCCGCCGCGCTCAGAGAGCTATCAGAAGGCGCGGAAATCTTACGGTCTCGTTGCAGGACTTCTCCTAGCGTGGGAGCTAGTAGGAGTCGAACTTCAAAGTTCGAACCTACCTTTCTCTTTACAGAGCCCGGATGCAGCACCGCTCGTACTACTTGCGTTGGTGGTTTATTTTGGGTTCCGCTTCGCCATTGAGTGGCGTCATCATCATCCTGCCAGACGTGAGGATCGGTGGTCGCGAATAGATAATTATCTGGCTCATATTATTGGCTTCGGGGCAGTCGCTGTTTTTTTTATACAGCTCGCGATAGACGAGCAACTTTTCGATGTTGTCGTTTCCGATGAACCACGACCACTAATAGTATTTGCTGGAGGCGTATTATTAGGGAGCGCGCCTACTGTTTATTGCGTGGGGAAACTTTTAAAGAAGCGCTTCTACCGAGTCTCTTCTGCCCTGACCGGCTTGTTCGGCTGTGCGACAATCCTTATTGGCGTCACCGTCAGATCAGGACCCGCGCCAAGCTCAACCTTAGCAATTTCGACCGGTGCGGGGTTAGGTATTGGGCTCTCTCTTTCGCTTGTGAATCGTCTAGCAATAAGATCTGGTGCAGGTAGTAGGTGAAGTCGAACGAACCTTGCGAGGATACTGTTCGTCGCGCTACGCTCTCGGGTTGGCACTGGCATACAGCTGAAGGAATGTGGTCGCTTAGGTGCTCGTTCGGGACAACGTGATTCCGGAGTGGGCTTGACTCCCTCATTGGCCTGGCCTCGTGTCTCGGAGTAGTGGTTTGGGAAGCCCCTGGATCCTACCTGATGAGCTCCCGGCCAGATGTTAACGCCGGTGCTAACGTTGGGCCTCAGCAGCGCCTCATTTCGGCCCCTGGCCGATTCTGCACATTGCAGACTAATCGCTTTTTCGGTATGACCTTAAGCCAATCTAGGGGGGCTTCTCTCCTTGCCTTACAAGCAGGAGGTCGCTGGTTCGAATCCAGCAGCGCCCATGATGTATGATGCTGCGGGGGCTCCCGAAGCGTCGCCCTCCGTTCGAGAAGACCTTTCCCTCCGTCCAGGGGGCCGGGCCGGGAATCTTTCCGGAATCCGGATCTTGCTTCCGACGTCTCCTCGCGTGGGGTATCGTCGGATGTCCATGACCTGCCACGATTTACGATCATCGGAGATTCCGGGTTCGGGATTTGCCCGGAAAGGGTCCGGGCGAGTCCAGGGCATTCGCCAGGGCGAGGTCGTACGGTAGGATCGCCGTCGGCCGGTGCTGGCCGGGGGAACCGATTCCGAGTCCCCTGGTGTACGGCTCGATTGCCAATAAGGGTTGCCTTCCCCTTCGGGGCCGAGCGCGAATGGCCCGTGCGAGCCAGATCGTCGTCTCTCAGGGGATCGCACGATCCCACGAGGAGGCTGTCCATGAGCTCGACCCGGACCATCGAGGAGCCGCTCGATCTCCTGTTGATCGAGGACAACCCCGGCGACGCGCGTCTGTTCGAGGCCCTCCTCGAGGAGGGCGGACTGGACGCGGTGACCCGGTGGGAACGGTCGCTGGAGGGGGGGCTCGAGGCCACCCGCGAGCAGCGGTGGGACGCGGTGGTGCTGGATCTGGGCCTCCCGGACAGCCAGGGGGCCGATACGATCTGCCGGGTCACGGAATCCAGTCCCGCCGTCCCCGTGCTCGTGCTCACCGGCCTCCAGGATCGCGAGACGGCTCACGAGGCGCTGGAGGCCGGCGCGGCCGACTACCTGGAGAAGGACGAGCTCAACCCGCGGCTCGTCGCTCGCACCCTCCGGTGGGCGGTGGATCGGCACGGGCTGATCCGGGAGCTCGAGACCGAGCGGTCGCGCCTGGAGGAGGTGTTCCGGCTGGCGCCGTCCTGGATCGCCGTGGTCGAGGGGCCGGAGCACGTCTTCGCGAGGGTCAACCCGGCCTATCGGGAGTTCGTGGGCGACCGCGAGGTCATCGGACGTTCCGTCCGGGAGGTCTTCCCGGAGCTGGAGGAGGAGGGCTACTTCGAGCTCCTCGACCGGGTCTACGAGTCCGGCGAGCGGATCACCGCCCAGGAACGGTTTCGTCCCCTGAAGACGGAAGAAGGAGTCCAGGAGAAGTACATCACGTTCGTCTACCAACCCCGGCGGGAGGACGGCGAGATCACCGGCGTCATCGCCCACGGGGTGGACGTCACCGAGCAGGTGATGAAGCGCCGGCAGGCCGAGCGGGCGGAGCAGCGCTACCGCACGCTCTTCGCCGAGAGCCCCGTGGGGGTGGCCGTGGTCTCCGGGGATGGGCGGGTGGTGGAGTGCAACCGGACGCTGGCCGACATGCTGGACTACCGGCCGGAGGAGCTGGAGGGCACCCACTTCCGCGACTTCACCCATCCGGACGACGTGGAGGAGGACGTCGAACTCTACGAGCGGCTGGCCGCGGGGGAGATCTCGGAATATCAGCTCCAGAAGCGGTTCGTCACCGGCTCCGAACGGGTGGTCTGGGGCGACCTCCGCGTGGCGGCCGTCGAGCTCCCGGGGGAGAAGGCCCAGCAGCAGGTCGGGTTCGTCCGGGACATCACCGTGGAGAAGCGGGCCCGGGAAGCGCTCCGGGAGAGCGAGGAGCGGTTCCGGCAGATGGCCGAGAACGTCAACGAGGTCTTCTGGCTCCGGGATCCCACGAGCGAGGAGATGCTGTACGTGAGCCCGGCGTTCGAGGACGTCACGGGCCGCTCCGTCGAGGAGCTCTATTCGGATCCCGGCCTCTGGATCGATCTGATCCATCCCGAGGACCGGGACCGGGTGGCCAGGGCCGTGCGCGAGGAGGCGACCACCTCCTTCCAGTTCGAGTATCGTCTGATCCGGCCGGACGGGGAGGTCCGCTGGATCCGGGACCAGGGCTTCCCGGTGACCGACCAGGAGGGGGAGGTCTACCGTGTCGCCGGCGTGGCCCGGGACGTGACCGAACAGAAGCGGCTGGAGGAGGAGCTCCGACACCGGGCGCTCCACGATCCCCTGACCGGACTTGCCAACCGCGCGCTGCTGGTGGACCGGGTGGAGCAGGGGGTGGCCCGCTCCCAGCGCAGCGGGCAGCCCCTGGGCCTCCTCATGCTCGACCTGGTCCGCTTCAAGCGGATCAACGACCGGCTCGGCCACGCCGCCGGCGACCGTGTGCTGGAGGCGCTCGCCCGTCGGCTCCAGGAGAAGGTCCGCGACGAGGACACGGTGGCCCGCTGGGGAGGCGACGAGTTCGTGGTCGTGCTTCCCGAGCTGGAGGCCCCCGAGGCGATCCGGGCCGTCCACGAGCGCATCCAGGAGGCGGTGGAGCGACCTTTCGAGGCCATGGGAGAGTCCCTCCACCTGGACCTCTGTGTGGGTGGGGTGCTGTACGGGCGGGACGGGGAGCACCCCATGGTCCAGTCCGCTGACCCCGAGGAGCTCGTGCGCTTCGGGGACCTGGCGCTCCACCGGGCAAAGGAGCGGCCGACCACCGACTTCTACCTGTTCGATCCTGACGAGGAGATGGAGGGGGTCGGCCAGATCCGACGGGAGCAGGAGCTCCGCCGGGGGCTCGAGGCCGGGGAGTTCGTGCCCTACTATCAGCCCATCGTCCACCTCGGGGACGGGTCGCTGGTGGGCTTCGAGGCCCTGGCCCGGTGGAACCATCCCCGGGAGGGAATCGTCTCGCCCGGGGAGTTCATCCCGCTGGCCGAGGAGCTCGGGCTCATCGGGGAGCTCGGCGAGACCATCCTCCGGAAGGGCTGTCGGGAGGCGGCCGGGTGGCCCCGGGGAAACGGGGGCGCGCCGCCGACCCCGACCGTGAGCTTCAATCTCTCGGGTCAGCAGTTCGAGGATCCGGAGGTATCCGACCGGTTGCTGAGGGCGGTCCGGGAGGCCGGCCTGTCTCCCGAGCGGGTGATCATCGAGGTGACCGAGACCACCATCATGCAGGAGCCCCGGAGGATCGACCGGCTCCGGGAGCTGGGCTTCCAGGTCTACGTCGACGACTTCGGGACCGGGTACGCCACGTTCGCCTATCTGCGGGACCTGCGCCTGGACGGACTCAAGATCGACATGAGCTTCGTCCAGCGGATGGCCGAGAGTCCCACGGACGCGGCGCTGGTGGAGACCATGCTCAACCTCGGGGAGACCCTCGACCTCCGGGTCGTGGCCGAAGGGGTGGAGACCGAGGAGCAGCGGGAGCGGCTCCGTTCCATGGGATGCGACCTGGGGCAGGGCTACCTCTTCGCCGCGCCCGTGCCGGGGACGGACGTCCCGTCGTTGCTCGAGTAGGCGCCTCTCCTCTCTTGCCAGAGGCTCCCGACGGAACCGAACTTTAGGCCGTGTGAGTCCAGTCCCGCGCGATCCATCCATCGGGAACGCCCATGGGCCGACCGATCCAGGAGCTCCGCCGCTTCCTCCGCGAGCTGAGGCGGAGGAACGTGTACAGGGTGGCGGTCGCCTACGCGGCGGCGGCGTTCGTCGTGGTCCAGGCCGCCCGTCTGCTGGTTCCCGCGCTCCTCCTCCCGGACTGGATCTACCGGGCCGTGGTCCTGACGGCCCTCCTCGGCTTTCCCATCGCGCTGGTCATCGCGTGGGCCTTCGAGCTGACGCCGGAGGGCGTGCGGCGGACGCCGGACGAGGAGACGACCCGGGAGGCCGGGGGGGAGGTGGGAGCTTCGGGGGGAGGGGCGGGTACCGCCTACAAGCTCCTGCTCGCCCTGGGCCTGGTCGGGGCCGCCGTCGTCGGCGGCTGGTATCTGACGGGGGGTGGCGAGGCGCCCGAGCCTCCGGCGGGGAACCGCTCCATCGCGGTGCTCCCGTTCGAGAACCTCGGCGGCACCGAGGGAGCCCGGCCCTTCGTCGAGGGCATCCACGACGATCTCCTGGCCCGGCTCTCCAACGTCTCCGACCTGAAGGTCATCTCCCGGACCGCCGTCCAGGGGTACCGGGGGACGGAGAAGACCATCGGCGAGATCGCCGGCGAGCTGGGAGTGCGGTGGGTGATGGAGGGCGGCGTCCAGCAGATGGGCGGCCAGATCCAGGTGAACGCCCAGCTCATCGATCCGCGGACCGAGACCCACGCCTGGGCCGACACCTACCGGCGGGACCTGACCACCGGGAACCTCTTCGCCATCCAGACGGAGCTGACGAAGAGGATCGCCCGGTCGCTGGAGGCGGAGCTCACCCCGGCCGAGGCGGAGCGGGTCGAGCGGCGACCCACCGGGGACCTGGAGGCCTACCGGTTCTACGTGAGGGGACGGACCCACCTGGACCGTCGCACGGAAGAGGGGATGCGGAAGGGGGCGGATGCCTTCCGCCGGGCCCTCGAGCGGGACTCGGCGTATGCGCTGGCGTGGGCGGGACTGGCCGACGCCCGGACGGTGCTCGCCAGCTACGGCCACGCGCCCCGCGAGGACCTCCTCCCCGAGGCCCTGGATGCCGCGGAGCGGGCCCTGGAGCACGGGCCCGACCTGGCGGAGGCCCATGCGTCGATGGGTCTCCTCCGTCAGGACCTCCAGCGCGACGGGCCGGGAGCTCTCCGCGCCTTTCGTCGGGCGGTGGAGCTGAAGCCCTCCTACGCCCGGGCCCATCACTGGCTGGGCAACCTGCTGGAGACCCTGGGCCGGCTCGAACAGGCCGGGACTCCCCTGAAGCGGGCCGCGGAGCTGGACCCGATGTCCCCGCCGATCCACGTGGCCCTCGCGAGCTGGTATTACAGCAGGGGCGACCTGGAGCGGGCACTGGAGGAGGCGCGCCGGAGCCGGCAGCTGTCTCCCGGCTATCCGTCGGGTCCTCTCTACGAAGGGATCGTCCTCTCGCGGCTCGGCCGTCAGGAGGAGGCGATCTCCGCGCTCCGGACGGTCCTGGAGCAGACGGATCCCGGGTCGCTGGCCGTGGGCGCGGCGTGGGGCTGGCTCGCCATCGCACAGCACAGGTCGGGCGACGAGGCGGCGGCGCGGGAGATCCTGCGGGAGCTGGAGGCGGAGGACGCGCCCTTCGTCGCCGGGGCCGTCCGGACGGTGATGGGTGATCGGGATGCCGCCCTCTCCCACCTGTCGCGGGTGGACTATGACTACGTCCGCACGGTCTTCCTCCGCTACGATCCGGTGTTCGATCCGCTCCGGGACCATCCCCGGTTCCGGGAGCTCCTCGGCGAGGTGAACGGTTCCTGGGGCCTGGAGCCCGACGGGAGCCTGCCGGAGGGCGGGGGATAGCCGGCCGGAATTCGCCGAGGAGCCGGGAGGCCGTTTCCGCGGGGCCGTGAGCGCCCGCTCCCGGGGCTCGCGAAAACCGCCGCCGCCGTAATAGCTTGGGCCCGAGATTCGACGGTCCTCACCCGAGCCCCACGAGCCGCGAGCCCATGGTCCACGCCCAAACCGGCCCCGATCCGGAGCGGGGCGCCCACGACGCCCACGACGACGGCGTGGTGAGCCGGCGCGAGGCCCTTCGACGGGCCGGCCTGGCCCTGCTCGGCGGGGCGGCGGGGGCGATGATGGCCCCGACGGCGCTTTCCGGCGCCTCGAGGCTGCCGCGGGGGAGGGCGTCCTCCCGCACACTCCGGGAGCGGGTCGGCCGCCCGCCCGGGCCCCTCTCGCCCGTGGGCCTCCAGCTCTACACGCTCCGGGGGGCCATGGCGGGGAGCGTGGAGGCCACGCTGGAGCGGGTGGCGGCCATCGGTTATCGGGAGGTGGAGTTCGCGGGGTACTTCGGCCGTACGCCGGAGGAGATCCGGCGGGCGCTGGACGCGGCGGGGCTCGCCGCCCCCTCGGCCCACGTGGGCGTGGACGCATTCGACGACTGGACGGCCACCCTGGACGCCGCCGCCGTCATGGGCCACGACTGGCTGGTGGTGCCGTCGTTGCCCCCGGAGATGCGGGCCACGCTCGACGACTGGCGCCGCACGGCGGAGCGCTTCGAGGCCGCCGGCGAGGAGGCCCGCGACCGGGGGATCGGGCTGGCCTTCCACAACCACGCCGAGGCCGCCCGCCCCGTGGACGGGATGATCCCCCTGGACCTGCTGCTCCAGGAGACCTCCCCGGAGCACGTGTCGGTGCAGGCCGACGTCTACTGGCTGCTGGAGGGGGGCACGGATCCGGTCGCGTTCCTGGAGCGGTGGCCCGGCCGCCTCCCGTCGCTCCACGTGAAGGACCGGGCCGCCGACGGATCCATGGCCGACGTGGGCGCCGGGACCGTCGACTGGCCCGCCGTCCTGGAGGCCGGGCTCGAGGCCGGCGTGGATCACCACTTCGTGGAGCACGATCGGCCCCGGGATCCCTTCGCCTCGGCCGAGGCCAGCTACCGTTACCTCAGCGGCCTGGAGCTGCCGTGAGCCCGCGCGGGGCCCCGCAGGAGCGCGAGGACTACGACGTCCTCATCGTGGGCTCCGGCGCCGCCGGCGGGGCGGCCGCCCACGTGCTCACCCGGGCCGGTGCCAGCGTCCTCATGCTGGAGGCCGGGGGGCCGTGGGACAACCGCACCGACTCGGACATGTTCACCTGGCCGTACGAGACGAAGCGGCGGGGCGGCTGGATCCCCAGCCGGCACTTCGGCGAGTTCGACGCCTGCATCGGCGGGTGGTGGCTGGAGGGCGAGCCGTACACGGTGGCCGAGGACGACGACTTCTCCTGGTGGCGCGCCCGCATGGTCGGGGGCCGGACGAACCACTGGGGACGGATCTCGCTGCGCTTCGGCCCGGACGACTTCCGCCGGGGCGAGCTGGACGGCCTCTCGCCGAGCTGGCCCATCTCCTACGAGGACCTGGAGCCGTATTACGACGAGCTGGACCGCTTCGTGGGGATCTTCGGCAGCGAGGAGGGCCTGCGGAACCATCCCGACGGCATCTTCCAGCCTCCGCCCCGCCCCCGGCTCTACGAGCTCCTGGTCATGGAGGCCGCCGAGGCCAGGGGGATCCCCTGCATCCCGGCGCGGATGTCCATCCTCACCGAGTCCAAGAACGGCCGGCCGGCGTGCCACTACTGCGGGCAGTGCAACCGGGGGTGCGCCACCAACTCCAACTTCTCCAGCACCAACGTCTTCGTCCACCCGGCGGTGGAGAGCGGCCGGCTGACCCTGGTCACCGACGCCATGGTCCGGGAGGTCACGGTGGACCGGGAGGGCCGGGCCACCGGGGTCCACTACGTCGACAAGACCACGGGTCGGGACCGCCACGCCGAGGCGCGTGTGGTGGTCCTGGCGGCCAGCGCCTTCGAGTCGGTGCGGCTGCTGATGAACTCCACCTCGCCGCTCTTCCCCGACGGGATCGGGGCCTCGGGCGGGAACCTGGGCCGGGGGATCACCGACTCCACGGGCACCACGGTGGCGGGGCACGTGCCCCGTCTCTCCGGGCGCATGCGCTACAACGAGGACGGCGCCGGCAGCGGCCACGTCTACATCCCCTGGTGGCTCGAGGACGCCGACCTCGACTTCCCACGGGGCTACCACGTGGAGGTGTTCGGCGGCTTCGGCCAGCCCGGCGCCGGGTTCATGGGCGGGATCCACCGCTACCCCGACTTCGGCGGCTACGGCCGGGACCTCAAGGAGGCGTACCGCGAGCACTACGGGAGCGTGGTGGGCTTCCACGGCCGGGGCGAGATGGTGCCCAACGCCGACTCCTACCTGGAGATCGATCCCGACGTGACCGACGAGTGGGGCATCCCGTCCCTCAGGATCAACTTCTCGTGGAGCGACCGGGAGCGCCTGCAGGTGAAGCACATGCAGGAGACCCTCCGCGGCCTGATCCGCGAGATGGGCGGCGAGCCCTTCGGCGAGATGCCGGGGCCGGAGGAGGATTACGGGATCTCCACCGGCGGCACTATCATCCACGAGCTGGGCGGCGCGCGCATGGGCGAGGACCCCGCGGAGAGCGTGGTGGACCCGTGGCTCCGGGTCCACGAGGTGCCGAACCTGTACGTGGTGGACGGCGCGCCCTTCGTCTCCCAGCCCGACAAGAACCCGACCTGGACCATCATGGCGCTGGCGTGGCGCACCTCGGAGCGGATCGTCCGGGAGATGAAGAGGGGGCGGCTGTGACGGACATCTCCCGGCGCGAGGCGCTCAGGCGGATGGGCGGCGGGGCCCTGGGGCTGGGCGCGGGCTACGCCCTGCCGTCGCCGGTGCTGGCGAGCTTCCTCCGGCGGCAGGAAGGGGGGTACGAGTGGGCGTTCCTGCGTCCCGGCGAGGTGGAGACCATGACGGCGCTGGCCGACACGGTGATCCCCGCCGACGAGCGCTCCGGGGGCGCCAGCGACGCCGGTACCGTGGAATACGTGGACTTCGTCCTCAGCATCTCCGACGGCCGGGAGCAGGTCGAGTGGCGCGAGGGACTCCGCTGGCTCGACGTCCAGGCCTTCCGGCGCCGGGAGGAGGGCGCCTCCGGGGAAGGAGGGGGCGCGGCCGCCGCATCCGCCCGGTCCGACGACGGGGCGTTCGCGGAGGCATCCCCGGAGGTCCGCGAGGAGATCCTGGACCAGGTGGCGTGGCCCGAGGAGGCGCCGCCGGAGCTGGAGGACCGGGCCGAGTGGTTCACCCGGGTCCGGGACCTGGTGGGCGCGGGGTTCTTCTCCAGCCGCATGGGCGTGGAGGACGTCGGCTACGAGGGGAACGTCATGCGGCCCGGCTGGGAGGGCGCGCCGCCCGAGGCGCTGGAGGAGCTGGGGCTGAGCTACGAGGCGTGGGACCGGAAGTACGGGGATGGATCGTGATGGGAGGGACGTCGTGAGCGCGCAGGACCGGCTGGGGGTCGGGTTCATCGGGAGCGGCTTCAACGTCGGGTTCCACCTGCGGGCCTGGCAGAAGGTGCGCGACGGCGACGTGCGGGGTGTGTGGAGCCCCACGCCGGAGCACCGGGAGGAGGCGGCGGCGCTGGCCCGGGAGCTGGACGTGGGCGACGCCCGGGCCTTCGGCTCCATCGGCGAGATGGTCTCCGATCCGGCGGTGGAGGCCGTCTGGATCTGCGGGCCCAACCACGCCCGGGTGGAGAACGTCCGGGAGATCGTGGCGGCCGTCGCCGAGGGCGCCGAGCTCCGGGGCGTGGCCTGCGAGAAGCCCCTGGCCCGAAACGTGGCCGAGGCCCTGGAGGTCCGGCGCCTGATCCGGGAGACCGGGCTGGCCCACGGCTATCTGGAGAACCAGGTCTTCGCCCCCCAGGTGGAGCGCGGCCGGGAGCTCCTCTGGGCCCGGGGCGCGGCGAACACGGGCCGGCCCTACCTGGCGCGGGCGGCCGAGGAGCACGCCGGTCCCCACGAGCCGTGGTTCTGGCAGGGCGAGCTCCAGGGCGGCGGCGTGCTGAACGACATGATGTGCCATTCGGCGCTGGTGGTCCGCCACCTGCTGACCGAGCCCGGGCGCCCGCTCTCCACCGTCCGTCCGGTCCGCGTGACCGGGCAGATCGCCTCCCTCAAGTGGACGCGGCCCGACTACGCCGACGCGCTGTCCCGGGAGATGCCGGGGACCGACTACCGGGACGCCCCGGCCGAGGACTTCGCCAGCGTGAACGTCGAGTTCGAGACCGAGGACGGCCGGACCGTCCTGGGCGAGGCCACCACCAGCTGGTGCTACGTGGGCGCGGGGCTCCGGCTCTCGGCCGAGCTGCTGGGCCCCGAGTACGCCATGGAGTGGAACTCCCTGGAGTCGGGGCTGGACCTCTTCTTCAGCCGGGAGGTGCGGGGCGAGGCCGGCGAGGACCTGGTGGAGAAGCAGAACGCCGAGACGGGGCAGATGCCCGTGGTGGCCGAGGAGTGGGCCGCCTACGGCTACAGCGCCGAGGACCGGCACTTCTGCCGGGCCTTCCTGGGCAAGGAGGAGCCGCGGCTCACCTTCGACGACGGGGTGGAGGTGGTGCGCCTCCTCATGACCGCCTACCGGAGCGCCGAGGAGGGCCGGACCCTGGAGTATCCGCCGGAGGGGATCGACGACTTCGTGCCCGCGGTGGCCCGGGGGGAGTGGTCGCCGTGAGGCCGGAGCGCCGTCCTCCGCTCCGCCGCCCCAGGCCGCGCTTCAGAGGCTGAAGTCCCCCCTCACAGGCTCCAGCCCTCCCGGTAGGGAGGATCCACGTACTCCTCGGGGACGTCGCTGAGGATCGCGCCGGAGTCCGGGTTCACCTCGAGCCGCGTCCTGAGGCGCTGGGCCAGGCAGCCCAGCAGGACCATCTCGGTGAAGCCCGCCGCGTAGGTGGCGAAGTCGCTGCCGGCCTTCTCGCCGGCGCGGATGGCCTCGATCCACTCCGAGTAGACGCCGTCGGTGCGCGGGTAGCGCTCCTCCAGGGGCTCCTCCTCCAGCTTCTCCATGAGGTCGGCGTCCAGCAGCCGGGGGTCCTGGGCGTAGGTGCCCGCGACCATCTTCCCGTCGGTCCCCACCCAGAGCTGCCCTCCCGTGGACGACGGAGGCCACGGCTCCTCCTCGGGCCACTCCTCCGGCTCCCGGGGGATCATGCCGCCGTCCCGCCAGACGATGCGGACGGACCGCCGGCCGCCCCGGGCCGGGTACCGGTAGACCACCCGGGAGGCCTCGGGCGCGGTCTCGTCGTACACCTGGCTGCACTCGGCCTCCACCCACTCGGGGTAGCCCAGCTCCAGGATCCAGTAGGCGGCGTCCATGAGGTGGCACGCCATGTCGCCCAGGGCCCCGGTGCCGAAGTCCCACCAGCCGCGCCAGCTGAAGGGGGCGTAGGCCGGGTTGTAGGGCCGCTCCCGGGCCGGGCCGAGCCACAGGTCCCAGTCGAAGGAGGGCCGGGGCACGTGCAGGTCGGTGGGGCGCTGCATCCCCTGGGGCCAGATGGGCCGGTTCGTCCAGTAGTGCACCTCGCGGACCTCGCCGATGAGACCCGCCTCCACCCACTCCCGCATGAGGCGCACGCCGTCCTGTGCGTGGCCCTGGTTGCCCATCTGGGTGACCTGGCCGGGCCGGCGGCCCGCCTCGGCCCGCACCGCCCGCGCCTCGGCCAGGGTCCGGACCAGCGGCTTCTGGGTGTAGACGTGCTTGCCCGCCTCCAGGGCCGCCATGGTGATCACGGCGTGGGTGTGGTCGGGGGTGGAGACGGTGACGGCGGGCACGTCGGTCTCGGCCTCCAACAGCTCCCGCCAGTCCGTGTAGCGCCGGGCGTCGGGATGGAGAGTGTAGGCCTCCTCGGCCCGCGCCTCGTCCACGTCGCAGAGCGCGACGACGTTGAAGCCGGCCTCGTCCACGCCCTTCACGTCGTTCAGGCCCATGCCGCCCACCCCGATGCACGCCACGTCCACCGGCTCCTCGTCTTCCTGTCCTCCCCGATCCGCCCCCTGGAGCGGCGCGGGTCGGACGCCCCCGGAGGGGACGATGGAGGCGGCGCCGATGGCGGCGGCGCCGGTGACGAAGTCCCTGCGGGAGATGTGGCGCGAGGTGTCTCGGTGGGTCATGGGTACGCTCCGGTTCCGGTTCGCTCCTGCACTGCGGGATCGCCGTCCGCGAGGACAATCATGCCGCGTCGCGCGGGCCCCTGGCGCGTCATGCCGCCTCGGCCACGGCCGGCTCCGGCGAGGACGACTCCTCGCGGGGATGGAAGAAGAGGGCGAACAGCACGGCGATGACCAGGGCGCCCACCGCCGGGACCAGCCAGATGCTCGCCCAGTCGTGGGTGCCGTCGGGGAGCACGAACATGTCCACCACCTGGCCCGACACGAAGGCGCCGATGAAGTAGCCCACGCCGTTGGTGACGAAGTTGAGGAATCCCTGGGCGGCCCCGCGGAGCTTCTCGCCCGCCTTCTCGTCGGTGTAGATCTGGCCGGCCACGAAGAAGAAGTCGTAGCAGACGCCGTGGAGCACGATCCCCAGGTAGAGGAGCCACATCCCCGAGCCCGCGTCGCCGGCGCCGAAGGCCAGGTAGCGCACCCCCCACGCCGCCATGCCCAGGAGCAGGACCTTCTTGATGCCGAACCGGGGGAGCAGCAGGGGGAGGAGCAGCATGAACGCGATCTCGCTCACCTGCCCGAACGTCTGGATGAAGGCGGGGTCGGGGGCGCCGATCTCGTTCAGGAAGGGGTTGGTGAAAGCGTAGTAGAACTGCAGCGGGATGCACAGCAGAAAGGAGCCCACGATGAAGACCAGGAAGGGCGTTTCCTTCAGCAGGGAGAGGGCGTCGAGCCCCAGGGCGTCGCGGACGCTGAAGGGCTCGCCCGCGTCGGGGGGCGGCGTGTGGGGCAGCCAGAGGCAGAACAGCGCCATGACGGCCGAGGCCCCGGCGGCGAGCTGCAGCGGCAGCACCAGGGCGTCGGCCCGGAGCACCCTGCCCACGATGACCCCCGCCACGATCCAGCCCACCGTCCCCAGCACCCTGATGACGGGGAAGTCCCGATTGGCGTCCTCCACGTGGTGGAAGGCCACCGAGTTGGTGAGGTTGAGGGTGGGCATGTAGAAGAGGGCGTACAGGATCAGGAGCGGGTAGAACTCGGCGAACTCGGTCCGGGTGGTGACCAGCCACATGACGACGGCGCCCCCCAGGTGGAGGGCGGCCAGGAGCTTCTCCGAGGGGAAGAAGCGGTCGGCCACGATCCCCAGGAAGAAGGGGGAGACCAGCGCCGCGATGGCCGTCGCGCCGTAGGCCAGGCCCACCTGCTGGCCGCTGAAGCCCAGGGTCATGCTCAGGTAGGTCCCCATGGTCACGAACCAGCTCCCCCAGATGAAGTACTGGAGGAACATCATGGTGGAGAGCTTGACCCGGGTGGCGGTCACCGGTCCAGTTCGCGGATCCGGATGTTCCGGTAGCGCACCAGGTCACCGTGGTCCTGGAGCCCGATCCATCCCTCCCGGGCGCGGCCGTACTCGGGCCACTGGTCGAACTTGCCCCCGGCCACCCGGCGCTCCCAGTCGTCGGACCACAGCTCGTACTCCGCCACCTTCACGCCGTTGAGCCAGTGCTCCACGTGGGCCGAGTCCGCCACGATCCGGACCCGGTTCCATTCGCCCGCCGGCCGGACGGCGCCCTCCGGCGCCGGATAGAGCCCGTAGACGGCCCCCGCCGCGGTGAGCCGGGACCCGCCGTCGGGATGGGCGGCGTCGTCCAGCACCTGCATCTCGGGCCCGCCGTGGAAGGTCCGCTCCACCCCGTCGGGGATCCGGTAGAGGATCCCGCTGTTGCCCCCGGGCTCCACCATCCACTCGAGGCGGAGCTCGAAGTCCGAGAAGACGCGGTCCGTGACGAGGTCGCCTCCGGAGGCGACCCGGACCAGGGCGCCATCGCGGACCTCCCATCCGGGGGTGCCCTCGCCCCGGAAGACGTGCCAGCCGGCGGTCGTCTCGCCGTCGAACAGCAGCTCGAAGCCCGCCGCGCGCTCGGCCTCGGTCAGGGTGTTGGGAGGGGGCACGGTGTCACCGGGCGCCGGTGCCGCCTCCTCGGCGGAGGGGGCGGGATCGGCGTCGCCGGACGCGCCGGAGCACGCGGCGACGAGCGTCAGGAGGAGGGCGGCGCGGATTGGTGTCATGGGCTGGCGGGCATCGGGTCGGGCGGCTCGCTGCGGGTCAAGGGGTTCGCTTCGTATCGGGTGGCGCACCCCGAGGCCGAAGGCCGGGGCGCGACCCGGCGACGGGCTCATCCTACGGGCTCTCAGGCCCCGTCGTCCAGCCGTCGCTGACCACGTCCGGCACGGCCGCGGGCTCGCGGACGGCCTGATCCAGGTGGTGGCCCAGGTCGTGGACCAGAGCGTTCATCTGCTCGACGAGATGTTCGAGGACCTCTTCGTGGGGCTCGCCGGTGAGCTCCTCCATGAAGACCTTCTTGAACTCGACGCTCACGGTGATGCACCGGGGACCGTACGTCCGGCTCATGCGCCGGCTGATGTAGCCTCCGTGGAAGACGACGTTCTCGCCGAAGGTGGCCTCCTCGCCGAGGACGGTGAAGGCGCGCAGCCGCTCGCGGATCCAGTCCAGGATCTCCTCCCCCTCGGCGTCCATCCGGAGGTGGGCTGTTCCCAGGTTGATGGTGGGATCGGGGTCGTCCCGCCAGTCCACCGCCCCGGCCCGCTGATAGTTGTACGAGTGGATGTCGAACAGCAGGGCCCGGCCGAAGCGCTCGATGGCGTCCTCCACGGCGACGTCGAGGAACCGGTGGAACTCGTACCACAGCTCCAGCGACCGCTCGCGCTCGTACCGGTCGAGGTCGTCTCCCCAGACCCTCTCGCCCCAGGCCCGGTCCGGGTGGGTGTACAGGGCCAGGTCCGGGGGACGGTTCACGTCCACCTCGTACCGCGACTGGTTCGGCACGAGGACCGTGGCGAACGGTCCCAGGAAGCGCTCCGTGTACGGGTCCTCGTCGTAGAGGCGTGTGGTCTCGTCGATGAGGAGCTTGGGCTCGATCCCGTCGCGAATCCGGTGGCTCCAGTGCGGGGCGGTCGCGAGGATCATGGAGGGCTCGCGGTGATCGAACCGGGTGGAGCCGAGGGAGGAGATCCCGGCGACGGGCCCTCCGAGACGGTCCGCGAACCCGTCCGGCCGGAGCCCCTCGGCCTCCGGGCCTGCCGGGTCCGGGTTCGGTGGAAGGGAGGGACGGCGGATGTCCAGGCTCATGGACCTGAGCGGGGCCGGACCTGACGGTTGGACGTTAGCGGCATGCCTCCATGACGGCTTCGGCGATTCCCACGGCTGCCTCGCGGTTGGCCGCGTCGTCGGCCGAGACCACGGCCTCGATCTGGAACGTGGTGCTGCCGTCGAGCACGTAGAGGGTGGCGTCACCGGCGTTCCACGACGCGTTCGAGGCGACGCCGTCGACCTTCTCGAACGACATGTTCCGTCCGGCTCCCTCGGCGACGCTCTCGCCCATCTCCTGCTGCTCTCCGGTGAGTCCTTCCTCCTGGGCCCGCTCCTCGTATTCCTCCTGCATGATCTCCCGCCCCCGCTGCATCTCCTCGTCGGTGGGGAGATAGGACCGGCGGAACTGGTCGGCCGCGTCCTCCTCGTAGGTCTCGATCCAGCTCAGGCCGATCCGGTCGTTCTCGTTGTACTCGATGGTCCCCTGGCCGATCTCCCGCGTCGCGGTCCGGTCGCTGGGCCACGAGTAGCTGCACGACCCTCCCCTGCGCTCCTGTTCCATCTCCGCGGGCGCGTCGGGGAGCTCGCCGCGGACGAGCTCCCGGGTCAGGAGCTCGCACGACGACTCCTGGTAGTCGGCCACGCACGAGGCGCCCGACCTCTCCGTCCCCCGGGCCGTCTCGCCGTCGGCGACCTCGGCCTCGCTGCCGGCCTCCCCGGCTCCGCCACCGCATCCGGCCCACGCGGCGAGCGCGATCGCGGCCACGACTCCCTTCGCCACCGGCTTCAGATCAAGGGTGCTCGTCGTCATATCGTCTCTTCCCGTCAGGGGGTGTCCAGCGCCGTCGTCTCTCGCCGGGCGACATCATAGCGTGTTCTCGCGCCGATCACATCTCGGGCTCCGGCGGTCGCCTCCCGCGCTCACGCAGCTCCTGGAAGGAACGGGGCATCGTTCCGGTCGTCATCGCTCGTCCCACCGTCGGTGGCTCGTGGCGGCTGCCGGATGAGCTCGAACCGGCCGGTCTCGACGCGAGAGATGTTGGACCGGCCGGCGAGATCTGTCAACCGACCGCGAACCGTTTAGGTTCTGGCCGTCTCGTCCATTCGAGGCACCTCCTTCGCTGGACGACTCCGGTATGCAGGCGAGGATCGGATGACGGAGGACCGCCAGCCCTCGACCGACGGGAGGCGCGCCGCCGGGAGCGGCCGCGTGGAGGCCCCGGCCCATCGGGGCCCCTTCTCGGAGGACTGGCGCCTGGCCGGTGTGATCCTGGCGGTGGCGGTGACCGGACTGGCCCTCCTCCCGGGCCGGTGGGTCCTGTTCCATCCGGTGCTCATGGGCGCCGTCATGCTGCGGCTGTGGTGGCGCCGGGGGCGGGACCCCGAGAAGCGCACCGTCGCTCCCCGGTACGAGCCTCCCGACGGGCTGAGCCCCGCCGAGGTGGGGATCCTGGTGGATCACACCCTGGACATGCGCGACGTCACCGCCTGCCTGGCCGACCTGGCGCACCGGGGATACCTGCGGATCGAGGAGACGACGGCACCCAGGGCCGAGGCGTCGGACGGCGCGGCGGAGGGGGAGCGGAGGGACTACGTCTTCGTGCGGACCTCCGAGCCCGAACGCTGGGAGGAGGAGCTCGCCTCCCACGAGGCCGATCTCCTCTATGCGCTCTTCGGAGATGAGTCCCTCACGTTCGAGGATCTCTCGGGGATCACCGGTCCGGACGTGGTGAGCGGCCTGCTCCGGGCCTGGAGGGAGCAGGGTCCCGACGTCGAGCTCGACCGCGAGGAGATGAGCAGGGAGGAGATGTTCCGGCACCTGCTCGGCGGGCGGGCGGAGGGGGGAGCGCTCGCCCGGGAGCTCTTCGGGGAGGGCCGCGAGCGGATCCGGATGTCGGAGCTGGAGGACTCCTTCTATCTCGTCGTGGGGGTCCTCCACGAGGGGTTCCTCGCCCGCCTCGACGAGCGGGGCTACTATCACGGCCTGCCCGGCGGCCGCCGGGGTATCTACGTCCTCGCCGGGGTCGGCACGGCCGGCCTCATGTGGTACTTCGGGGGCGAGCCCGTCTCCGTCTTCGCCGGGCTCCTGAGCGGCCTGGTGGTCTCCATCGGGGGCTGGATGATGCCGGCCCGGACCCTGAAGGGCGCCCGGGCGCTCGCCCAGGCCCGCGGCTTCCGGGAGTTCCTGGACCAGGTGGAGGAGGACCGCTTTCGGCGGATGATCGAGTCCCCCGCCGAGTTCGAGGCGTACCTGCCCTACGCGGTGGCCCTGGGCGTGGACGACCGGTGGGCGGAGGCGTTCGCCTCGCTCTACAGTCAGCCGGACCGGCGGTCGGGGGGCGGGGGCATCCGGATCGAGTGGTCGGGCCTCCGGGAGGACTTCCGGGAGGAGGCCCGACGGCACGGGGTGGAGGGGTGAGGAGGACGCCGCCCGGAGCCTTCAGTACCCCGCCACCGTCCCGTCCTTGCGCATCTCGGTGCCGCCCCAGTAGACGCCTTCGGCCGGGTCCCAGAGGATGGCCTGGTAGCCGCCGTAGCCGCCGGCGCCCACGGACACGTCGTGGCCGCGGCCGATGAGGGCGGTGACCACGTCCTGGCGGACGCCGCTCTCCAGCCGCAGCACGCCCCGCCCGTCCATCTCCCCGCCGGTGGGCGAGCTGCTCCCGTAGTGCCGGTAGCGGGCCGCGTCGCCGGCCTCCTGCACGTCCATCCCGAAGTCCACGATGTTCATGAGGACCTGGGCGTGACCCTGGGGCTGCATGCCGCCCCCCATGACGCCGAAGCTCAGGAACGGCTCGCCGTCCCTGGTGGCGAAGGCGGGGATGATGGTGTGGAAGGGGCGCTTGCCCGGCTCATAGACGTTGGGATGGCCCTCCTCCATGGCGAAGAGGGCACCCCGGTTCTGGAGCATGAAGCCGAGGCCGTCGGGCACCAGCCCGCTCCCCATGCCCGCGTAGTTGCTCTGGATGAGCGAGACCATCATGCCGTCGGAGTCGGCCACCGTCAGGTAGATGGTGTCGCCTTCGTCCAGGCGCTCCCGCATCTCCGGGCTCATGGCCGCCGCCGTCGCCGACTCCGGATCCCCCGCGGGCGGCGCCGACAGGACGCCGTCCATCTCGATGAGCTCCCGCCGCCGGTCGGCGTAGTCCTGGGAGACCAGCTCCCGGACCGGCACGTCGGCGAAGTCCGGGTCGGCGTAGAAGCGGGCCCGGTCCTCGAAGACCAGCTTCTTGGCCTCGGCCTGGACGTGCAGGTAGTCGGTGGAGTTGTGGCCCATCCCGGCCACGTCGAACCCCTCCAGGATCTGCAGCATCTGGAGGGCCGCGATCCCCTGGCCGTTGGGCGGGAGCTCGTAGACGCGGACGCCCCGGTAGTCCACGCTCACCGGGTCCACCCACTCGGCCTCGTGGGAGGCCAGGTCCTCGTGGCGCAGGTGCCCGCCGATGCGCCGCATGTAGGCGTCGATGGTCTCGGCGATCTCCCCCTCGTAGAACGCCTCCTCCCCCCCTTCGGCGATGGCCTCCAGGGTGCCGGCCAGATCGGGGTTCCGGAAGATCTCGCCCTCACGGGGTGCCCGCATCTCCCCGTCCTCGCCCTCCACCAGGTACGTCTCCCGCCAGTTGTCGTCCGGGAGGTCGGCCGCGCGGAAGTCCTGGACGTTGTATTCGTCCCAGTAGTAGGCGATGACCTGGGAGACGGGGAAGCCCTCCCGGGCGTATCGGATGGCCGGCGCCAGGTTCTCGGCCATGGACCGCTCGCCGAACCGCTCGTGCAGGGCGTACCAGCCGCTCACCGCGCCGGGAACGCTCACCGGCAGGTGCCCCAGCAGCGGGATCCGGTCCCGGTCGCCGAGCTCGGCTCGCATCTCATCGTAGGAGAGCCCCCGGGGCGAGCGACCGCTGGCGTTCAGGCCGTACACGGAGTCGGTGGCCGGGTCGTAGACGATGGCGAACAGGTCCCCGCCGATCCCGTTGCCGGTGGGCTCCATGAGCCCCAGGGCCGCGTTGGCGGCGATGGCGGCGTCCACGGCGCTCCCCCCGTCCTTCAGGACGTCCACGGCGATCTGGGAGGCCAGCGGCTGGCTGGTGGCGGCCATGCCGTGGGAGGCGATCACGGGACTCCGGGCATAGTCGGCGCCCGTGAGCCGGTCCCCGCCTCCGTGGCCCTCCTGGGCGGCCAGGGCCGCGGGCGAGGCGAGGACGGCGAGTCCGACGAGGAGCGCGGAGCGGGAGAGGAGTCGGTGGCTCATGGTGGCAGAGGGCTACGGTGAGCGCTGGCGCGGGAGCGACGTCGGCCGCCCCGCCGGGTGGGCACCGCCGGAAACAGGATGACCCCGCGCCGCCTCCCGGAGCAAGCGGAGGCGCCGGCGCGGTTCCGGACCTTCCGTCGCGGATCCCGGGATCCTCCGGGGCGCTCGGGAACAAAACGGGCGCTCCGGGCATTCAGGTGTTGGAGCCGGTCACCCCGCCCTCGTGTTTGCTTGTACGCGCCTAACCCGAAGCGTATCATAGACAACGTAGATTCTGGCCTCGTCCGGACCCGGCCTCCGTCGCCGGCACTTCCCTGACCCACCATCTCCCGTCCTCACATGGAACCACCCACCGGACGCGCCGAAGTGGAAGGCGATGCGCGCCGGTACCTCCTCCCCCTGGTCCTGGCCGACGATCTCACCGAGGGACTGGTGGTGATCGACGGGGAGAGCCGGATCCGATACGCCAACCCCGCCATGACCCGGATCTTCGGCTACGGTCGGGAGGAGCTGGAGGGCGAATCCCTGACCATCCTCATGCCCGAGGAGTTCCGGGCGCGGCATCGCGAGGCGCTCCGGCGGTACCTGGCCACGGGGACCCGGACCCGACCCTGGTCGGAGGTCGCGCTCCCCGGTCTCCATCGGAGCGGGCACGAGCTCGATCTCCGGATCTCCTTCTCCGAGTTCAGCCGTTGGGACGAACGGCTCTTCGCCGGAACCATCCGGGACGTCACGGCCGCCGAAGGGCCGGAGGAGGAGCGCCGGATCCTGGCCCGGAGCTACCGTGCCCTGTTCGAGAACGACGTGGCCGCCGTCTTCCGTGCCGCGCCGGAGGGCCGGATCCTGGCCGCCAACGGGGCCCTGGCCCGGATGGTCGGCCACGAGGCGCCGGAGGAGATCCTGGGCCGAACCGTGACCGACCTGTTCGAGGCGGACGCGTCCCGGGAGGAGCTCCGGCGGGCCCTGGAGGAGCACCGGCAGGTCCGGAATCGCGAGCTGGAACTCCGGCGGGCCGACGGCTCCGTCCAGTGGAGTCTGGTGAACGCCGTGTGGGTCGACGACCCCGCCGACCGGGAGCCCGAGGCCCTGGTGGGGACGGTGGTGGACATCTCGGACCGCAGGCGCATGGAGCTGGACCTCAGGCTCTCACGGGAGCGGTACCGCCGCTTGTTCGAGCAGGACCTCATCGGAGTGTTCCGCTCCCGTCCGGGACCGGGCGGCCGGATCGTGGAGTGCAACCAGGCCATCGCCGACATGTTCGGGTACGAATCCCCCGACGAGATCGTGGGCGTCCCCGCCGGCCGGTTCTATCCCGGGGGAGACGAGGAGCGGATGGAGACCTTCGAGGCGCTCCGGGACACGGGGATGTCCATCGAGTACGAGCTCCGCCTCCAGCGGCGTGACGGCACCCCGATCTGGGTGCTGGCCAACTCCCAGCTCGTGGAAGAGTCCGACGGGGGGAGGCTCGTCGAGGGACTCCTGTTCGACATCACCGGCCGGGTCCGGGCCCGGCAGGCGCTGGAGCGCGCCCGGGACAAGTTCCGGGGCGTGTTCGACATCAGCCCGGTGGCCCTGAAGATCGTCCACGCGGAGACCGACGAGTACCTGGACGTGAACGAGAGCTTCCAGGAGATGTTCGGTTACGGCCGCCGGGAGCTGGTGGAGGGCCCGGTGACCAGCGACGCCCTCTGGGAGGACCCGGGCGAGCGCCGGCGCGTCTACCGCCGGGTGCAGGAGGGGGAGACGGTCCGGAGCGCCGAGGTCCGCCTCCGCCGGAAGAACGGCGAGGTCTTCCACGCCCTGTTCTCCGCTTCGGAGCTCCGGCTGGACGGCGAGGGGTTCCTGGTGGCCGCCCTCCAGGACATCTCCCACCTGAAGGCCGTGGAGCGGGAGCTGGAGCACCGGTCGCTCCACGATCCCCTCACGGGCCTCCCGAACCGGACGCTGTTCTGGGACCGCCTGAATCATGCCCTGGAGCGGAGCCAGCGTACGGGCGAGCGGATCGCCGTCTTCTTCGTGGACCTGGACCGGTTCAAGCGTATCAACGACGAGCACGGCCACGGCGCCGGCGACAGCGTCCTCCGGGAGATCGCGGGACGCCTGGCCTCGTCGGTCCGGGAGGCGGATACGGTGGCCAGGCTCGGGGGGGACGAGTTCGGCGTGCTCCTGGAGGACCTGGACCGGGAGGCCGACGCCGAGGAGGCGGCCCGGCGTCTGACCGACCAGTTCCGGATCCCGGTGTCGGTGGCGGGCGAGGAAGCCCTGGTCCGGGTGAGCTGCGGGATCGCCTTCGCCGGCGGCGAGGGCGGGCCGGAGGGGATGACCGCCGACGAGCTGGTTCACCGGGCCGACCGGGCCATGTACGAGGCCAAGGAGGAGCCGGGCTCGTCGTACCGTGTCTCCGATCCCGAGATCGAAGGCCGGGCCACGGGCCGCCTCCGCCGGGAGATCGAGCTGAAGGAGGCCCTGGAGAGGGAGGAGGTGGAGCCCCACTTCCAGCCCATCGTGGACATCGAGGACGGCCGGATCGTCGGGGGCGAGGCCCTGGCCCGATGGATCCATCCCGAGCGGGGCCACGTCTCCCCCTCCGAGTTCATCCCGCTGGCCGAGGAGACCGGGCTCATCGTGGACCTGGGCCGGCAGATCTGCCGTGCCGCCTGCTTCCAGCTCTCCCGGTGGGCCGAGGAGGGGGTGCTCCCCGAGGGGTTCCGGCTCCACGTGAACCTGTCGGCGAGGGAGCTCGACCGTCCCGACATCGTGGAGGTCCTGGACGCCCTGTTCCGGGAGGCCGGCGTGGAGCCGGAGCAGGTGACGTTCGAGGTCACCGAGAGCGTGGCCGTGGAGAGCTCCGGCGTGCTGGAGACGATCCGGGCCCACGGCTCCCCGGTGGCCGTCGACGACTTCGGCACCCAGTACGCCACCCTGGAGCGGCTGGCCACCCTGCGGCTGGACAGCCTGAAGCTCGACCGGCTCTTCGTGGAGCGCATCGGGATCTCCAGCCGGCACGAGGCGGTGCTGGAGGCGAGCCTCACCCTGGCCGAGGCCATGGGGCTCGCTCCGGTGGCCGAGGGGGTCGAGACCGGGGAGCAGCGGGCCTGGCTCCGGGAGCGGGGGTGCCGTCACGCCCAGGGCTTCCTCTTCTCCCCCGCGGTGTCCGCCGCGGCCTTCGGCGACTACCTTCGGGACGGGACCCGCTTCCCGGGTTGAGGTGGAGGGACCCGCTCCCCATCGTCTTCCCGTCGGGACCACCACGTTCGTAACGGGCCCGGAGGCGCGGGCCCTCCCATCACCACCTCGACCGGCAGGAACGTTCCCATGATCCGTCCCCGATCCCTCTCCGCCGTCGGCGCCGCCCTCGTGGCCTTCGCCCTCTGGACGGGCCAGCTCGCCGGCGACCCGGCCGACGTGAGCGCCGGAGCCGCCGATTCCCTGGAAGCCCACGTGGACTCCCTCATGGCCGAGTACGACCGGGACGATTCCCCCGGGGCCGTGGTGGGCGTGATCCGGGGCGGGGAGGTGGCCTTCGCCGAGGGCTACGGCATGGCGGACCTGGCCCACGGGGTCCCCATCACCCCGGAGACGAGCTTCAACCTCGGCTCGGGGGCCAAGCAGTTCATGGCTTTCGCCTTCGCGCTCCTGGAGAGCCGGGGCGCTCTCTCCCTGGAGGAGCCGGTGGCCGAGCACCTGCCCGACTGGCCCACCTTCGACCGCACCGTGACCCTCCGGCATCTTCTCACCCACACCAGCGGTTACCGGGAAGCCTACGGGACCCTGGCCCTGGCGGGTCGCATCACCGGCCGGGACCACCTCCCGAGGGAGGAGGCCCTGGAGGTGGTGCGCCGGCAGCCGGCGCTGGAGTTCCCGGCCGGCTCGGACTGGAAGTACAACAGCACGGCCTTCGTCATCCTGGACGAGATCGCCCGCCGGGTGACGGGAGAGGACTCGCCGGCATGGATGGAGGAGAACGTCTTCGACCCCCTGGGGATGGACGACACCTCCATCGAGGACGCCGTGGGTCAGGTGATCCCCGGGGCCGCCTATTCCTACACGGGCGACCGCGAGGATGGCTACCGTCTGGAGTTCAGCAACCGGTCTATCTACGGGGCGGCGGAGGTCTACACCACCGTGGGGGACGTGGCCCGGTGGTTCGGGAACTTCCGGACGGGGGAGGTGGGGGGTGACGCCGTCCGGGACCGGATGCGCCACCGGTTCGTCCTCGCCTCCGGCGACACCACCGACTACGCCCTGGGTCTCCGGATCGACGAGCACCGGGGCCTCCGTCGGATCCAGCACGGTGGGTCCCACGCGGGATACCGGGCCCAGCTCAGCTATTACCCGGAGCTGGACGCGGGCGTCGTGGTCATGAGCAACTACGACGACGTGAGCGCCGGGAGCACGGCCGACGAGGTGGCCGAGTTCGCCTTCGCCGAGCACATGGAGCCGGAGGAGGAGTCCGGGGAGGAGGGCTCCCCGGAGCGGGCGTCCGAAGAGGAGGAGCCGGACGCCTGGGAGCCCACGGCCGGGGAGCTCCGTGCCTTCGCCGGCAGGTACGTGAGTCCGGAGCTGGAGACCGTCTACACCCTCCGGGCCACCGACGACGGGCTGGTGGCCGAGCACCGCTGGCACGGGCGCCTCGAGGCCGAGCCGATGGAGGAGGAGGGCAGCTTCCGGCTGGGCGAGCGCTTCCGGATCCAGTTCGAGCGGAACCGGGTGGGGATGGTCACCGGGTTCTACGCCGCCACGGGCCGGACGGAGGGCGTCTGGTTCGGGAAGCGGGACTGAGCCGGAGGGCTGCTGAAGACTACTCCTGCCGCTCGAGCGTGAGGAACCGGTAGCCGTCCCGGGGTTCCTCGGCGGCCACCCGGAAGGTGCCGTCCACCAGGTGCTTCCACGGGGGGAAGAAGGTGTCTCCCTCCCAGGCGCCCTCCACCAGCGTGAGCTCCAGCCGGTCCGCCTCCGGCAGGAGCCGTCGGTAGACGGACTCGCCGCCCGAGACGTAGACCACGTCCTCGTCCTCCAGCGCCGCCAGGGCGTCCTCGACCGACGCGTGGGCCTCCACCTCCGGGTGCTCCGGGAGCTCCCCCCGGGAGGTGAGGACGACGTTCCGTCGATCCGGGAGGGGGCCTCCCAGCCGCCGGAGGACGGACTGGAAGGTCCGCCGGCCCATGAGCACCGCGCTCCCGGTGGTGAGCCGTTTGTACCGCTTCATGTCCTCGGGGAGGTGCCAGGGCAGGCCACCGTCCTTCCCGATGACCCGGTTCTCCTCCGCCACGGCGGCGATGAGCACGATCTCGGGCACGGCTACACCGCGATGGGGGCGCGGAGGGCGGGGTGGTGCTCGTAGTCCTCAAGGACGATGTCCTCGGACCCGTACTCGAAGATGGACGGGACGTCCCGGAGCCGGAGGCGGGGCAGGGGGAGGGGGTCCCGGGAGAGCTGCTCCCGCACCTGCTCCAGGTGGTTCCGGTAGACGTGGCAGTCGCCGCCGCTGAAGATCAGCTCGTGGGGCGTCAGGTCGGCCTGCCGGGCCAGCAGGTGGGTGAGCAGCGCGTAGCTGGCGATGTTGAACGGGAGGCCCAGGAAGGAGTCCACCGATCGCTGCTGCCACATGAGGGACAGGTGGCCGTCACCCGGTTCGCCCTCCACGAAGCACTGGAACGCGTAGTGGCACGGCGGCAGGGCCATCTCGCCGAGCTGGGCCGGGTGCCACGCGCTCACCAGGTGCCTGCGCGATCCGGGATCCTCCCGCAGGGACTCCACGAGCCGCGCGATCTGGTCGACCCGCCCCTCGGGCCCCCGGAAATCGCGCCACTGCTTTCCGTACACGGGCCCCAGGTCGCCCCACTCCCGGGCGAAGGCCTCGTCGTCCAGGATCCGCCGCTCGAACTCCTCCCGGGAGATCTCCCGGCCCGTCTCCCGGCGGTATCGCTCCAGGGGCCAGTCGGTCCAGATGGACACGCCCCGGGCCACCAGGGGCCGGATGCTGGTCTCCCCGGAGAGGAACCACAGCAGCTCCGCCGCCACCCCCCTGAACCAGACGCGCTTGGTGGTCAGGAGCGGGAATCCCTCGGAGAGATCGAACCGCATCCGGCGTCCGAACACGCGGATCGTGCCCGTCCCCGTGCGGTCCCGGTGGGGCCGGCCGTGGTCGAGGATGTCCTGCAGGTACTCCAGGTAGATCTGCATGGCAGGGGCCTGGCCGGTGTGAGGTCGAGCGTCCCGATGGACAGTGTCACCACAGGGGGTCCCGGGCGCAAACGGCGCCCGCTCGTGCCGGCCTCCCTCGGCTCCTCTCAGTCCCTCTCCAGGACGAACAGCCGGTAGCTCTTGTCCCGTCGGAACTGCTCCGGATCGATGGTCCCCATCTCCCGGCGGAGCCGTCCGTCCAGCCGCCGGATCTCCTCCCGGTAGAGGTGGTACAGCGTCGGCTTCTTCGCGCGGAGCTTTCCCACGAGGAAGTCCACCAGCGGCCTCCCGATCCCGTCGGCCAGGGCGTGGGCGTAGTCCAGCGTGCCGATGACGTGCTCCGTGATGTCCCTCTCCTCCCGGACCGACCAGCCCCCCTCTGCCACCGCCTCCCGGAACGCCTCCAGCAGGTGACCGGAGTCCTCGTGGGTCGCCTCGTGGAGCCGGAAGTAGTCGGAGATGATCCACCGTCCCCCGGGGGCCAGGATCTCGCCGGCGACCTGGACGGCGCGCTCCAGGTCCAGGTACTGGAGGGATTCGGAGCACACCACGGCCCCGTAGGCGGCGGCGTGTCGGCGGGTGTCCAGCGCCTCGAAGGTGGTCCGGTGGACGGGGACCTCCTCCAGGGTCCGCTCGAGGTACTCCACCTGGGCCGCGTCCGGGGTGACGCCCACGGCCGCGCGGCCCCGCTCGGCGAGGAGGCGGAGGAGGCCTCCCATGCCGCAGCCGCAGTCCAGCACCGGTCGGTCGTCGTCGGGGAGGTGGTCCAGCAGCAGGCGGGCGTAGGCGCGCTGGGCCTCGCGGAGGTCGGCCAGGGAGATGGCCGCGCCCTCCAGGTCGTTGTCCTCGAAGTAGCCGTAGTGGAGGTGCCCGTGGTCCAGGATCCGGGCGTAGAGCCGGAGCTGCGGATCCAGGTCGGTCCGCTCGGTCCGCTCCGCCCGCCGGCCGGCCCGGAGCGCCCGATAGAGCCGCACCGGGTTGATCAGTCGGAGGAGCAGCTTCGGGAGGGACGGTGTCATGCTCTCGCTCCCCGGGGGGACGCCCCTGGCGGGGCGGCACGGGCTGGGACGGTCGGAGGACGCATCGACCGGACAACCTATCGGGGCCTCCTCGCCGGCACAGGGTTCGGGCGTCGCGGTCCCCTCGCCCCCGGCCCCCGCGAATCTTTCCTTCCCCGTGGCGGGCCCCTACGATCAGGAGGCGTAGCCTCTCGCGGCTGGCGTCGCGAGCCGCCCCGCGAGCGGGCTCGGGCCCGCCGCCGGCGGGTCCCGTCGATCAGGATCCTCCATCACGGGGAGTTCCCATGCGTCTCGCCCTCTCCCTTCCGATCTCCGCCGCCCTGGCCTCGCTCCTCCTGCTCCCCGCCGGCCCCGCCGCCGCGCAGCAGCCGGCGGACGCCCCGCCGGAGGACCCGTCGGAGACGCGGCTGACCCTGGATCGGTACTTCGACATGGAGGGGGTGGGCGACCCGCGGATCTCCCCCGACGGCGGGCGGATCGTCTACGCCCGCCAGTGGATGGATCCCATGAACGACGGCCGGAAGTCGGCGCTGTGGATCATGAACGCCGACGGGAGCCGGAACCGCCACCTGGTGGAGGGGAGTTCGCCCCGGTGGTCCCCCTCGGGCGACCGGATCGCGTTCCTGGCCTGCGGCACGCCGGGGGGCGACCGCTCGGCGCTCCAGGACTGCCCGGAGGGGAGCGAGCGCCAGATCTGGGTCCGGATCATGGAGGGCGAGGGCGCGGGGAGCGTGACCCAGGTGACGCGCCTCACCGAGGGGGCCTCGGACATCGCCTGGTCGCCCGACGGCGGGTCCATCGCCTTCAACATGCTGGTGGAGGACGAGGACACCTACTCCGTGGACCTCCCGGACCGGCCCGAGGGGGCGGAGTGGACGGAGAGCCCGCTGGTGGTGGACCGCCTGGACTGGCGGCAGGACGGCCGCGGGGTGGTGCCCGAGGGCCACGTCCACGTCTTCGTCGTCCCCGCCGAGGGAGGCACGCCGCGGCAGCTCACCCACGGCGACTACGACCACGGCGACCCCGTCTGGAGCCCCGACGGGAGCACCATCTACTTCGACGGCCTGCGGCGGGAGGACGCCGAGTACGAGATGTGGGAGTCGGAGATCTACGCCCTGGACGTGGCCACCCGGGAGATCCGGCAGCTCACCGACCGGAACGGCCCGGACGGCGACCCCGCCGTCTCGCCCGACGGCCGGTACATCGCCTACACCGGCGCCGATTCCACCGGGAAAACGTACCTGGTGGACGAGCTGTACCTGATGGAGGCCGACGGCTCGAACCCCCGGCCCGTCCAGGCGGGACAGGACCGGTCGCCCGGAAACGTGACCTGGGCCCCCGACGGCTCGGGGGTCTATTACACGGTCGGCGACCACGGCCGGCGGAACGCCTGGTTCGCCTCCACCGACGGCGAGGTCCGGCGGGTCACCGAGGGCCGGCACGTGCTCTACCTCTCGGACGTGAACCGGGACGGCACGGCCGTGGCCGTGGTCTCCACGCCCCACCGGCCCGAGGACGTGGTCTCCTTCCCGGTGGACGGTGACCGGCCGGCCGGGCTCCGGTGGCTCACCGCCGTGAACGCCGACGTCCTGGAGGGCGTGGAGCTGGGCCAGGTGGAGGAGATCACCTACGAGTCGGCCGGCGGGCTGGAGATCCAGGGCTGGGTGGTGAAGCCGCCCGATTTCGATCCCTCCGAGGAGTACCCCCTCATCCTCCGGATCCACGGCGGCCCGTGGGCCATGTACGACGTGGGGTTCAGCTACTCCTTCCAGAACCACGCGGCCAACGGCTACGTGGTGCTCTACACGAACCCCCGGGGCTCAACGGGCTACGGCACGGAGTTCGTGGACGAGATAAACCACGCCTACCCCGGCCGGGACTACGACGACCTGATGGCCGGCGTGGACGAGGTGCTGTCCCGGGGCTACGTGGACGAGGAGAACATGCTGGTCACCGGCTGCAGCGGCGGGGGCGTGCTCTCCTCCTGGGTCATCGGGCAGACCGACCGCTTCGCCGCGGCCGTGGTCCGCTGCCCCGTGGTGGACTGGTTCTCCTTCGTCGGGACGACCGACGGCGCCTACTGGTACCACAACTTCCGGGAGTATCCCTGGGAGGACCCCACCGAGCACCTGGAGCGCTCGCCCCTCATGCACGTGGGCAACGTCTCCACGCCGACCCTCCTCATGACGGGGGTGAAGGACCTCCGCACGCCCATGTCCCAGACCATCGAGTACTACCAGGCGCTCAAGATCCGGAAGGTCCCGGCCAAGCTCATCCAGGTGGCCGACGAGTGGCACGGCACGGGCTCGAACCCCTCGAACTTCATGCGGACCCAGCTCTACGTCCGGAAGTGGTTCACCGACCACATGACCGACGGGATGCGGGAGCGGATGGAGGAGCGTCGCGTGGACGGGGGGTGAGCCGCGGAGCGTCGCCCGCGTCGGGAGCGTGCGGAAGGGCTGGATCGGCGCTGGCCTGATCGGCCTGCTGGCCGGGGCAGCGGCCCTGACGGTGACGCTGATGGATGAGGAGCCGGAGGAGGTCTCCTCGCCGGTCGCCTGGGAATGGAGCGTCGTCGTCGACTCCGGCGGCGGCTTCGTGGGGCCCTGGCGGATGAACCGGTCGGTCTGGCGCTACGTGGACGACCCCGCGGTGGCGCTGGACACGTCCGGCCGGGCCGCGGTGGCCTGGGTGGACCAGAGCCGGAAGGACGTCCTCTTCCGGCGATACGGTCCCGACGGGGAGCCGCTCCTGGAGGAGCCCGTGAACGTCTCCCGCAGCCCCGACGTCTTCTCCTGGCTCCCCCGGGTCGTGACCTCGGTCGACGGCGAAGAGATCTACCTGCTGTGGCAGGAGATCGTCTTCTCCGGCGGCACCCACGGGGGCGAGGCCTTCTTCGCCCGGTCGACCGACGGCGGGCGGAGCTTCGGGGAGCCGGTCAACCTGTCGAACACGGCCGCCGGGGCGGGGAAGGGGCGGATGAGCCCGGACCGGTGGCACAACGGGAGCCTCGACCTCGCTCCGGGTCCGGAGGGCGAGCTGATCGCCGTCTGGACGGTCTACGAGGGTGGCCTCTTCGCGAGCCGGTCCGGAGACGGGGGCACGAGCTTCTCGGCGCCGGTCCGGGTGACGGGCGGAGGACGGCACGAGCCGGCCCGGGCCCCCTCCGTGGCGGTGGGGCCCGAGGGGGCCGTCCACCTGGCGTGGGCGGTGGGCCAGGAGGCGTCGGCCGACCTCCGGTACGCCACGTCCGCCGACGGCGGGAGGTCGTACGGGGAGACCCGGGTCCTCTTCGAGGGGGACGGCCAGGCCGACGCGCCGGAGCTGGCCGTGTTCGCGGACGGGGCCCTCCACCTGGCGTGGCACGAGAGCCCGGCCGGCGTCGTGGGTGCGGACCGCATCCTGTACGCGCGTTCCCCCGGCCCGGGTGCCCGCTCCGCCTCCGATCCCGGCCCGGGCCCCGGGTCGGACGCCGGTCCCGCCTCCGGTCCGGACCCCGGCTTCGCTCCTCCCGTGGAGGTCGCGGCGCCCGGGGCCGACCACGCGGCCTTCCGCTTTCCCTCCCTGGCCCTGGACGGCCAGGGCGACCCCCTGCTCCTCTGGGAGCTCTACGCCGAGGGATCCGAGCACCCTCGCGGCCTGGGCCTCGCCCTCTCCACCGACGGCGGCCGGTCCTTCGCGGGGTGGAGCACCGTGCCGGGGACCGGCGAGCCGGCCTTCACGCTGAACGGCAGCCTTCAGGGACGGCTCACGGCGAAGCTCGCGGTGAACCCGGAGGGCGAGGTGGCCGTGGTGAACAGCGGATTCGAGCCCCTGTCCGCGAGCCGGATCCTCCTGGTGCACGGGCGCGTTCCCCGCTGACGGGAGGAGCCATGACCGAGGGTGGTGGCTCCCGGTGGGCTTCCTCCCCGTGATCGGCGTCATCGTCCTCCTGGTCTTCATGGTGCTGGACAGCGAGGAGGGGACGAACCAGTACGGTCCCAATCCGAAGACGGGAGGCGCCGCGGCAGCGGCGGGCTGAGGAGGCCGACCACCGGCCCCTCGCGAGGGGCGGTGACCTCCGCGAGGTATCTCGCGACCGTGCCTGCCGGCTACCTGCGCTCCGGCGGCACCTTCCGAGCCTCCCCCTCCATCGGGAAGGCCCACCGCCGGTAGCCGTCGCCGGAACGGGCCAGCAGCAGGAGCTCCGAGGCCGGCTCCCGCAGGTCCACCAGGGCCACCGAGTCCCCGTAGTTGTGCCGGATCTCGGGCACCGGCGTGTGGGCGATGGCGTGGAGCCTGGCGTCGTGGTGCTCCAGGGTCTCCCGGAGGACCTCGCCCAGGGTATCGGTCCGCGCGTAGCCGCGGAACCAGAGGGGGCTCGGCTCTTCGAAGAAGAACCGGAGGCGCCGGGCCACGGCCGCCGAATCCATGGGCTCGACGGCCACGGTGGTGTCGGCGAAGTAGCGGAAGAGCGGCTCGGCCATCCACGCCCGGGCGGAGTCGTTCAGCGCCTCCACGCTCCAGCCGCCGTATGCCGGGCCGATCCCGCCGTGGGCCAGGAGGATCCGGTCCACCTTCAGGGCGGCCGGCCACGAGGCGATCCAGCGCCCCAGGACCGAGCGGTCGGGATGGTACAGCTCCCGGTAGGGGACGCCGTGGAGCCGCGCCAGGAGCTGCTCCTTCGGTGCTGCGTACCGGTGGTCGCCGGTCAGTACCATGACCTCGTGGTTCCCGAGCACCATGTGGACCCGGCCGCCGGCCCGGGCGGCCTGTTCCTGGAGCCGGTAGGCGAACCAGAGGGTCCGCCGGACGTCCGGCCCCCGGTCCATCAGGTCCCCCAGGAAGACCAGGTGGCTCCGGCCTCCGGCCCAGCGTGCGTCGCCGTCCACGAGGCCGGCGTTCCGCAGGAGGCGCACGAGTCGCTCGTACTGTCCGTGGACGTCGCCCACCACGTAGAGGCTGTCGACTCCCTCCACGATCCCCTCGGCCCGGGAGCAGTCGGGGTCGGGTTCCTCCAGGCGGATCTCCGTCTCGTGGATCCTCCCCCCGTCGGCCCCGTACCGGAGCCGCAACCGCCGGGCCTCGGGCCGCGGCAGGGCGACCCGGTGGCCCCGGCTCTTCGGGGTGGTGGCCTCACGGACGGTCCGGCCGTCCGCCACCGCCTCCAGCCGGCCCGGGCTCCGTCCCGAGGTGAGCCACCGGACGGTGACCGAATCCCCGTGGAGAGAGATCCACAGGCCGTGTTCGCCCGCGTACCGGGTCCCCTCCTGGGCGGCGGACGTTCCACCTGCACGACCGGCCTGGTGGGACGTCCCGAAGCCCGTCATCCCGACGATCAGGGCGAGGATTCCCGCCCACTGGATCGGATGTCGTCTCATCTCCTGCAACGCTCGGGGCTGGGGTGTGGTTCGGCCTCGCCCGGATCCGCTCCGACTCGTGCCCCTCCTGATACCGTTCAGAAGGTCCCGAGGTCGCCCCGGTCCACGCGCTCCAGCAGCTCCTGGATACGCTCGTAGACCTTCTCGATCTCGTCCCGGTCCAGCCCGAGCTGGAGGATCCCGTCCTCACGCCGGATCCCGATGTACCGGTCCAGGGGCGGGGTGGGCTCGGCGGGACGGACGCCTTCCTCGCCGGCCTCGAACTGGGCCACCACGGTGAGCCGGCGGTGGAGCTCCGTCCGGTCGATGCGTCGGAGGCGCTCGACGGTCGTCCGGGGGAGCCGCTCCACGCGGAGCCTGCCCCAGTCGGTGCCCCGGTCGCTTCGCTCGGAGTCGAACGCCACGCTGTTGTCCACCACGAAGACCCGGGGGCTCTCGGCCTCGGTGGAGATCAGGACGTTACCCACGTTGGCGTCCTTGTGGTCGATCAGGTAGGTGAGGACGTCGGCGTTCGCCAGGTGTCGGGCGTAGGCCGTGTCCCGGCGGAACCGATCCTCGTCGAAGACGCCCTCGTCGGTCACCGACCAGAGCCAGTACTGGAGGGTGACCAGCGCGCAGGGGAACCGCCGGAAGGTGGCGCGGGCCCGGTCGTCGTGGCGCCGCACCTGCTCCAGGGACACGCACCGGCACGCCGTGGGCGGGACCACGTACTCGGCCGGCTCCAGGAAGAGCTTCTGGAGCTGGTAGGCGGCCGCCTCGTAGCGGGGCACGTTGTTGAACTCGCTCCCGCCCTCCGGCGCCGGGAGCCACTTGGCCAGGATGGAGACGCCGTCTCCGAAGCTGAGCATGACCTGGCGGGTCCTGTCGTCGGGGAAGCGGGCCCCGCGCCAGGCGTCGATCTCGAAGGACTCCTCGGCCAGGTAGCGCTCCGCCGTGTCGGGATGCATGCGGAGATTCGCGTCCTGGGCGAGGGCAGGGACGGGAGGGAGGGTCAGGGCGAGGACGACGCTCAGGAGCCCCCCGATCCGTGCGACACCCGCGGTCCGCTCCCGGGCGATCATCCGCCGGACCCCGACGACGTGAGCTCCACGGGGAGCCGGAGGGTGAACCGGGTCCCCTCTCCGGGCTCGCTCTCCACGGAGATCTCGCCCCGGTGCTCCTCCTCCACCACCTGACGGGTGATGGGAAGACCCAGGCCCATCCCAACCCGCGAGCCCTTGGTGGTGAATCCGGGCTCGAAGATCCGCTCCAGGTGCTCCGGTGAGATCCCGTGGCCGGTGTCCTCGATCCGGATCTCGACCCGGCCGTCGGCCGCGGAGGTGCGGACCGCGATCTCGCCCTCGTCCTCGATGGCGTGGCACGCGTTCACCAGCAGGTTCATGAAGGCCTGGTTCAGCTTCGCCGGATAGCACTCCACGCGGGGGAGGTCGCCGAACTCCTTCGTCACCCGGATGCCGTCCCTGAGCTCGTGCTGCAGGAGGGCGAGGGTCTCCTCCAGGGCCTCGTGGAGGTCCACCCGGTCCCGCTCGGATCGATCGGGACGGGCGAAGGTCCGGAGGCTCCCCACCAGCTCCACCAGCCGGTCCACGGCCAGCTCGTTCGTGTCCATGATTCCGTCCACGGCCCGCACGATCCGCCGGACGTCGTCCAGCTCGGACTCGTCCACCCGCTCGTCGGCCAGGATATCCTGGAGCCGGTTCAGCGAGCGCCGGAGGGTGTCCAGGTTGCTGCGGAGGGAGCCCAGCGGGGTGTCCAGCTCGTGGGCGATTCCCGCGGTGAGCGAGCCCAGGGTGGCCAGACGGGCCGAATTCACCACCTCGGCCTGGTGATCCCGGAGGTCGTCGAAGTCGTGTTCCAGCTCGTCGCGAGACGATTCCAGCTTCTCCAGCCGGGACCGGAGCCCCCGGGCCACCTGCCGCAGCGCCCGGGCCTCCCGCCGGGCCCTCCACCACTCGACGCCCAGCCACACGGCCCCGGCGGCGGCCACGGTCAGCCCCACCGCCGGCACCGCGGGGCCGATCCCTCCCACGAGCGCCAGTCCCAGCCCGCCGCCGAGGAGCACGCCCGCCCCGGCGGATCGGATCGCACCCGCCGTATCGGCGTTCACAGAAAGGCCCGGAGCATCCGCTCCCGCAGCTCCGAGACCTCCTCGTTCGCCGCCTCGAGTCGGGTGATATGCTGCTGCAGGTCCCGGAGCAGGCGGGACCGCTCCACGCCGTTCCGGATGGCGAGGCGGATCTGCTCGTTGTCCCAGGGCTTCTCCATGTACTGGTAGATGCCCACCTCGTTGATGGCCCGGATGGCGTTCTGCTTGTCGGCGTAGCCGGTGAGGAGGATGCGGGTGGCGGTGGGGAAGCGGTCCTTGACCTCGGACAGGAACTGGATTCCGTCCATGGCGGGCATGAGGAAGTCGGCCACCACCACGTTGGGCGGCGCCTCGCCGAGCCGCTCGAGGGCCTCGGCGGGGGAGGTGCTGCCGATGATCCGGTAGTCGGTCTCGAGCTGGAGGAAGCTCTCCAGCGAGGTGACGACCATCTCCTCGTCGTCGACGATTCCCACCGTGGGGCGCTCCTCCGGCGACGTCATGGCCTCGGAGACGTCATGGCCTCGGCCCCGTCATCCCGTCAGGACCCGGCGCACACGTCGGGAGAGCCCGCTCAGGAGGTCCAGCGCCAGCTCCGGGTTGTCGGCCAGGAGGTCCTCGAAGCGGGCGCGGCGGACCCGGAGGAGCCGGGTGACCTCGGCGGCGCGGGCGTCCACCAGGCTGGGCTCCGCGTCGATCAGGGCCCATGTGCCGAAGGCGTCGCCCCGCCGGTCCAGGCGGAGCTCCTGCGACTCGCCCTCCAGCTCCACCGCGCCGTCGAGCAGCACGTACATGGCGGAGGAAGGACGCCCGCGCTGCAGGAGCCGCGCCTCCTCCTCGGCCCTCACCTCCTCGGCGAGCTCGGCCACCAGGGCCAGGTGCGAGGCGTCCGCGCCCGCCAGGACGTCCACGTCCTTGAGGAGGAACACCTTCTCGATGGTCTCCATGGAGCTCTCTCCCTCGCTTCGGGATGCGGCCGGTCCCCAGGCCCCTCGTCGGAGCCGGTCGGCCAGCTTTTCAAGATGGGGGTCGGGGTTCCGAAAGTCATCCAGGACGTCGTCCGTGCGGTCGGGGACGAGCTCCCCCATGGACCAGAGGGCGCACCGGGCGATCCAGCGGTCCTTGTCCCAGGCCAGCCGGAGGAGGTGCTCCAGGGAATCGCCCTCGCCGCCGGGGGCTCGCCCCCGGCCATCCTCCAGGACGGGGCGGAGCCGTCGGTAGAGATCGCGGTCGCCCTCGTATTCCACCCACTCCAGGGCGTTGGCCCGCGCCTTCCGGTCTCCCCGGGTCACGGCGAGGAAACAGCGGTAGACGTCGCGGGGAGGGAGGATCAGCCCCAGGCAGCGGAAGGCCGATTCCCTCCGCTTCGCCCGGGCCTCCCCGACGGAGCGGTGCAGCAGACGCGTGCCTTCGCCCCCGGAGGCGACCTCCTCCAGTGCTCGTTCCGCCCGGCCGTACTCGCGGTAGGCCCCCACCTCCCGGTCCAGGACCTCGACCACGATCTCCCGAGGGAACCGGTAGTCCTCCGCCCGCCGGTCCCGGAGCTTGTTGAGCGCCTTGAGCGTCCGGTAGTCCAGGAGCTGGTCGGTCTCGGGCGCGGCGTAGGAGGCGAGGAGCGCGTCCACGGTCTCCTGCGACGGGATCCGGGCCATGACCGAAGGGAGGTGCCGCCGGACGGCGGGATCCTCGCCCACGTCGGCCAGCCGGCTGGACAGGAGCCCCAGCACCTCCCGCCCGCGGTCCACCAGGGCGTCGGCGGCGGCCGCTCGCGCTCGTGGGCGAGCCAGGGCCGCCACGATCCTCCGATCCAGCTCCGGGTCGCCCAGCCAGCCGGCGCTCCGCAGCGCCGCCGCCGCCACTCGGGGATCGGGGTCCTCCATGAGCTCCGACAGCCTCCGGCGCGCCTCGGCTGGCTCGTGGGTCAGGGCGCCCGCCGCCAGGGCCGACTCCAGCCGGGCCTCCGGGGGGGCGTCCGCCCCGGGATCGAGCTCCCGGAGGTAGTCGTCGCCGAGCACCGCGTCGGGATGGACGGGCAGCCGCCCCCGGGCGAGTCGGGAGAGGAGGGCACGGCGGACGCGGGGGTCGTGGTCTTCCAGGAGCTCGCGGAGCCGGCCCGGGAGCTCGCGGTCCGGGACGAGGGTGGCCAGCGCCACCACGGCGGCCTCGCGGACCGAGTCCTCCTCGTCCCGGAGGAGGGGAGCGAGTGCACTCTCCTCCAGGTTGTCCGGCTCGGCGGCCAGGAGCTCCAGCGCTTTGCGTCGGATCGAGGGTTCCGGGTGGGACAGGAGCTCCGTCACCTCCTCGCGCAGCGCACGGCGGTCCTCGGGCGCGCTCTTCCCCAGGAGCTCCAGGACGAAGGCGGTCCGGCCGACGTCGCCCTCGCGGAGGATGCGGCGGAGCGCCGGGAGCCCCTCGGCCCCGGTGAGAGAGGCGTAGACACCTCGGACGCTCGCCACTCCGGTCTCCAGGGAGCTGGCCAGGCTCTCCACGTATTCCGCACGGAGCATCCGGGAGAGAGCGACGGCCCCGGCGGCGAGGCCCGCGGCCACCCAGCCCACCTGCCGGAAATCGATGACCTGGAGGAGGCCGAAGATGGCGAAGGCCGAGAGGGCCTTCCCCAGGCCCTTCTCCACGGCCACGTCGATCCAGCCCTTCGCCCGGAGCTTGAGGTCCTCGGGGATGGGCACGTAGAGGATCTCCCGGGAGGTGCGCTCGGCCGCGTAGCGTATGCCCGTGTCCCCGCCCTTGGCCACCACCGCCGCCGCCAGGGACCAGGTGGCCGCCAGACCGACGTTGGCCAGCACCATGAAGACGGGGAACATGAAGAGCACCACGCCCACGCCCCACCGGCGCAGGACCGGGCCGAGGGCCCCGAGCACCAGCAGGGGGAGCCACTGGGTGGCGGCGTTGAACCAGCCCTGGAACTCGCTGATCCCGCCGGCGGTCACGTAGACCTGTTCGGTGATCGTGTTGAACTGGTAGTCCACGAGTTGCTTGATCATCACCGTGAGGAGCACGGCGAAGGTGATGAGGCGGACCTGACGGTTCCCGAACACCCGGGCGAGCTCCCGGAGCCCCGGAAAGCTCCGCTCGTCCTCGGAGCCGAGGACCTCGATCCCCTCGGCCACGGGCGGCTCCTCCCGCCACAGGAGCGGCAGGATGACGGCGAAGGCCACGATCAGGACCGCCGCCACCAGCATGAGGTTCGGCAGCCCCACCCGTTCGGCGGTGAAGCCGGTGACGGCGCCGCCGAGGGTGGCGCCCAGCGAGCCCCCGGCGATGACCACCGGATAGAACTTCTTCGCCTCCCGGGCGTCGAACACCAGCTGGGTGGCCATGAAGAACTGGGTGACCAGGACGGCGGCGATCAGGTCGTACCATCCGTAGAAGAGCAGTCCGAAGGCCGCGCTCCCCGCGTCGTACCGGGCGCGGAACCCCAGCAGCAGGACGGCGAAGAAGATCGCGGTGAGCGGCAGGAGCCGGCGCCAGGGGATCCGGTCGGCGAGCCGGTTGAACAGGGGCACGAAGAGCACCACGCCGGCGCTCACCAGGTAGACCCGGTAGAACTGACCTTCGGCGAGCCCCTCCAGTGCCAGGGCGTTCTTGATGGGCCGGAGGATGCCCACCGCGCAGATGATGAGGAAGAAGAGGCCGGTCAGGGACGCCAGCCGGAAGACCTGCCCCCGGTCGAGTGACTCGAGGGCCGTCTGGAGCCGGCGAAGTGGTTCCATGTGGCCTCCGGGGCCCGGGAGGGAGACGTCGTGCGCGCGACGGGGGCGAACATACCTTTACGCCAGCGGCTGACGCCAGACGGGGGGAGTCGCCGCGTCACCGGCTCCGGCGGTCTCAGCCGCCCAGGTCGGCGGGATCGGCGAGGCGAGCCGCCTCCGTCCGGTTCTCCCCGTCGCCGGTGCCGAGCTTCCCCTGGCGGTTGTGACCCCAGCAGTAGCCTGCGCCGGCGGTCGTGGTCCCGCAGGTGTGCGTCTCGCCCACCTCGATGTGCCGGAAGTCGAGTCCGCCGACCACCTCGACGGGGGTGGCGCGGACCCGGGTGGTCCCGTCGCCGAGCTGGCCCCGACCGTTGGAACCCCAGCAGTAGGCGGCCCCGTCGACGGCCAGTCCGCAGGTGTGGCTGGCCCCGGCGGTGAGGAGCTGCCAGTCGTGCCCGCCGCTCACCTCGACCGGCTCGAGCCGATCCTCGGTGGTCCCGTCGCCGAGCTGGCCGCTGGAATTCGCGCCCCAGCAGAAGGCAGCTCCGTCGTCGGTCACGGCGCAGGTGTGTCCGCCGCCCGTGGCCACCCCCGAGAAGGTGAGGTCGCTCGCCACCCTGACGGGCTCGTGGCGGTCCTCGGTGGTCCCGTCGCCGAGCTGGCCGCTGGAGTTCGCACCCCAGCAGTAGATCTCTCCTGCGTCGGTGGTGCCGCAGGTGAAGTTCTTGGCAGGAACGGCGGGCGCCCTGATGCTCTCGAAGGTGTGCCCGCCGCTCACCTGGACCGGCGTGGACCGGTTCCGGGTCGTTCCGTCGCCGAGCCCCCCGCGGGTGTTGATTCCCCAGCAGTATGCCGCGCCGTCGGTCCGAACGGCGCAGGTGTGGCTTCCGCTGGCGACGATCTGGCGGAAGGTGTGTCCCCCGCTCACCTCCACGGGATCGGTCTGGACGCCCTTCTCTTCGCCGTAGCCTCCCTCCCCGAAGCCGGTGGCGCCCCAGCAGAAGGCGGTGCGGTCCCAGGAGAGGGCACAGATGTGGCCGCCGCCGAGGGTGAGCTGCCGGAAGTACAGGCGAGCACGGACCCGGACGGGCGTGAGCTGTGTCTGGGTAGTCTCCCCGTTTCCGAGCTCGCCGTGGACGTTGTCGCCCCAGCAGAACGCCGTTCCGTGGGTGGTGAGCCCGCAGCCGAAGACGTTGCCCGCCCGGATCCGGTGCCAGGTAAGCTCCCCGGCGCGCACGGCCAGGTAGGCGCTCCCGGTGACGCCCGCCGCCGTGGCCTCGATGTCGGCGGCGCCGTTCGCCTCCGCGGCCGCCGTGCCCCCGCCGTCCACGGTGGCCACCGAGCCGTCGGAGCTGGACCAGGTGAAGGAGACGCCGGAGACGGCCCTCCCGTCCGCGTCCCGGGCCTCGGCCTCGAACCGGACGGTCTCGCCCGGCTCCGAGGCGGCGGCCGTGTCCGGGCTCACCTCCACGGAGGCGACGGTCCGGCCCGGGTCGTCGTCCGGATCGTCGGGCCCGGTGGAGCCGCCGCCATCTCCACCGCAGGCTGAGAGCAGGGGGAGGGCCAGGAGGGCGGCGGCGGATGTGAGGAGGTGTCCCGGTGCGGGGCCCCAGGGGACACTCATGGCAGGGTGGCGCGACGTGTCGACATCCGTCATGGAGGACTCCTCGACGTGAAAGGCTCGCGAGGTCAGTCGATCTCTCCGGGATCCGGCACCCTGCTGGGCTCGCTCTGGAACCTTTCGCTCGTCCCGTCTCCGAGCTGACCGTCCGAGTTGTTTCCCCAGCAGTAGGCGGTGCCACCGGTCGTCACGCCGCAGCTGTGGTCGTTGCCCACGTGGAGCCGGGCGAAGGCGTGCCCCCCGGCCACTTCGGTCGGAGCCGACCGACGCTGCGTGGTCCCGTCCCCGACCTGCCCTGTGCCGTTCTCGCCCCAGCAGTAGGCCACCCCGTCGGTGGTGAGCCCGCAGGTGTGATCGGCCCCGGCGCCGATCACGCTGAAGGTGAGGTCGCCATCCACCGGGACGGGTTCGTGTCGTTCGGTGTTCGCTCCGTCGCCGAGTTGCCCGGTGGAGTTCGCGCCCCAGCAGTAGGCGGTCCCCTCGGCCGTCACCGCGCAGGTGTGGCCGCCGCCGGTGCTGATCTGGTCGAAGGTGAGATCACCCTCGACCGGGACGGGTTCGTGTCGGTCCTGGGTGGTCCCGTCGCCCAGCTCGCCGTTCCCGTTGGGGCCCCAGCAGTAGGCTTCGCCACCGGTGGTCGTCCCGCACGTGTGGTTGTCGATGGGGGCCCGGCCGGCGCTCACCTGCCGGAATCTCAGATCTCCCTCGACGGGGACGGGCTCGTGGCGGTCGGTCGTGGTCCCGTCGCCGAGCTGTCCACTTCCGTTCAGGCCCCAGCAGTAGGCGGTGCCGTCGGCCGCCACGCCGCACGTATGGTTGCCGCCGGTGGTGAGTCCGTCGAACGGCTCCGTCGTGCTCACCGGCGAGTGGGTGGGACTGTCCCCCGTGGTGCCGTCGCCCCGCTCTCCGGCGGCGCTCGATCCCCAGCAGTAGGGACTGCCGTCGAAGGCGAGGGCACAGGTCTGGCCGCTGCTCCGCACGTCGGTGAAATACAGCCCGCTCTCGGTATGCACGGGACTCGATCGGCCGGGTCCGTCGTCGCCGAGCTCGCCGTGCCGGTTCGAGCCCCAGCAGTAGACCGTGCCGTGGGTGGTCACGCCGCAGCTGTTGAAGGGACCCGCCGTGACGCGGTGCCAGCGCAGCTCCCCGGCGCGCACGGCCAGGTGGGCGCTCCCGGTGACCCCCGACGCCGTGGCCTCGATGTCGGCGGCGCCGTTCGCCTCCGCGGCCGCCGTGCCCCCGCCGTCCACGGTGGCCACCGAGCCGTCGGAGCTGGACCAGGTGAAGGAGACGCCGGAGACGGCCCTCCCGTCCGCGTCCCGGGCCTCGGCCTCGAACCGGACGGTCTCGCCCGGCTCCGAGGCGGCGGCCGTGTCCGGGCTCACCTCCACGGAGGCGACGGTCCGGCCCGGGTCGTCGTCCGGATCGTCGGGCCCGGTGGAGCCGCCGCCGTCCCCGCCGCAGGCCACGAGCCCTGCCGCCGGCAGCGCCAGCAGCACATACAGGAGCCGGTGCTCGTCGATGGGGACCTCCCGGCGCGCTCGGGCGCCACTGTGGTTTACGTGCTGAAGCGCGGCTAAATTGGTTGTCGACCGGTCAACGCCCGGTGGACCCATGGTCAACTCTCCGTCAACTCGGTGGGCATGGCACGGCTGAAGCTCCTCGGAGGCGCCCTCCTCGAGGACGATTCCGGTTCTCCCCTGACCGGCGTCGCCGCCCGGCGCCATCCTCTCGCCCTCCTGGCCCTCCTGGCCACGGCGCCGTCACGAACGATGACGCGAGGCAAGCTGGCAGGGCTCCTGTGGACCGACTCGCCCGAAAAGAGGGCCCGGGGTCGCCTGAACACGTGCGTCCACAACGTCCGGGGCGAGCTGGGCGAGGACGTGCTGATCAGCGCGGGCGACGAGCTCCGGCTGAACGACGACGCACTCGCGTGCGACGTCTGGCGGTTCGAGCGATCCTTGGAAGAGGAGGACTACGGGGCGGCGGTCGACCGCTACGCCGGCCCGTTCCTCGACGGCTTCCGGCTCGGCGGATCGCCCGCCTTCGAGAAGCGGGTGGACGCCGTCAGGGACCGATTGGCCCGGGACTACCGGAGCGCGCTGGAGGCGCTGGCCGAGGCGGCCGAGGAACGGGGGGACCCCTCGACGGCGGCGGGCTGGTGGCGGACACGGGCGGGCGAGGACCCGTACGACTCGCGCGTCGTAGGCAGGCTCATGGAGGCGCTGGCGGAGGCGGGCAACCCCGCGGCGGCTCTCCGGGCCGCTCGTGCTCACGAACGGCTGATGAGGGAGGAGCTGGGGGCGTCGCCGGATCCCACGGTGGGAGAGCTGGCGGAGGAGCTGCGGGCACGCTCGCCCTCGGAGGAGGTCCCGACGCGAGTCGGGGATCCACCGTCAGGGGAGACCGCGTGGGCGCCTCCATCGTCGGTTCCCGGCACGACCGGGGAGGAAGCCGGGTCCGGACGCCGGGTTCGCGAGAAGGAGGAGAAGAGCGGCTCCCGCCGCGCCGTCTACGGCACGCTCGTCGCCGGCGTGCTGCTCGCCGCCGGCCTGCTCCTCGCGGACGCGATGGACGACCGCGGCGGGATGCCCGGAGCCCGGGAGGGGGACCGCTCCATCGCCGTGCTCCCCTTCGAGTCCCTGGGAGAGGACCGGGGGGACGACTTCGCCGCGGGGATTCACGCCGATCTGATATCACGGCTGGCCAGGATCACCGGTCTCACGGTCGTTTCCGGGACCTCGGTCCGTCGGTACCGGGAGGCTCGGGAGCCCCTGCCGGAGATCGCCGGAGCGCTGGGCGTGGGATGGATCCTCGAGGGGGAGGTCCAGCGGGTCGGCGACCAGGTCCAGGTGAACGCCCAGCTCATCGACGCGCGCGCCGATCGCCACCTGTGGGCGGAGAGCTACCGACGGGAGCTCACTGCACGGAACCTCTTCGAGATCCAGGAGGAGCTCACCCGACGGATCGTGGCGGCGCTGGAGGTGGAGCTCACCGCCGAGGACGAGCGTCGGGTGGCCTCGGTCCCCACGCAGAACACGGCCGCCTACGAGCTCTATCTGCACGCGGAGCGGCTGGACGATCGCCGGGAAGCCAGGGAGGAGGCGAACCGTCAGCGGATCGAGCTCTATCGCCGGGCGATCGAGCTGGATTCCGCCTTCGCCGGGGCCTGGGCGGGGCTGGCGGACGCCTACGTGGGTCGGTCCTGGAGACTGGAATGGTCGGAGGGGTGGGCGGACTCGGGGCGCCGTGCTGCCCGCCGGGCCATCGAGCTGGATCCGGAGCTCGCCGACGGCTACGCGGAGCTCGGCGACGCCCTGTGGGTCCTGGAGGGAGGGGAGGCTCCCGTGGAGGCCTACCGGAAGGCGCTGGAGCTGCAGCCCGATCACCGGAACGCCGCCAACAACCTGGCCGTCCTCCTGGACCGCCGGGGCGAGCTGGCCGAGAAGGCCCGGCTGCTGGACCGACTCCTCCGGACCTCTCCGCGGTCGACGACCGTGCAGGAGGCCCTGATCTTCACGAACGTCCTGCTCGGCCGAGACGGGGTGGCTGACGCCTGGCGAGGCTACGCCCGGGACCGCGGCCTCTCGCTCCCGGAGTCCGAGTTCGACATCGCCCTGTTCCACCGTGGGGACGTGGCGCGAGCCCGGGAGGCCCTGGACGACCTGCCCGGGCCGGAGGACGGGCGGGTCCGCCTTCGCCGCCGCGCCGCCCTGGCGCTCTACGGGGGTGACCGGGAGGAGGCCCGGCGCCGCTATCGGGTCCTCTATCCGGGCCGGGCGGGGGCGTCACATCCGATCTTCAACGGCCTGCTGGAGGACCGGCTCGGCCTGGCCTGGGCGCTGGACCGGCTCGGACAGGGCGGGGAGGCGAGGGAGATCGCCGTCGAAGTGGCCCGGGAGGCGGAAGAGCAGATCGAGGAGGGGGCGTCGAGCCGTTCCCCTCGACACCGCCTGGCCGTGGCCCGCCTGCTGTTGGGCGACACGGCCCGGACGCTGGCCGCCCTGGAGGCTGGGGTGGATGCGGGCTTCCGGTCCAGGGGGACGCTGGAGACCGTTCCGACGCTGGCCCCGCTCCGGGATCACCCCTGGTTCCGGGCCATCGTGGCCCGGGTGGACTCGCTGGTGGCCGAGGAACGGCGCCGGGTCGAGGAGAACGGCTGGGCCGAGCCGGAGGGCTGGACGGAGCCGGGCTGAGGCTCCCTCTCCGGGACGCCCGGACCCGCTCACTGCCGGATCCGGTCCCGGGTCCGCTCTTCGGGGGGCACGCCCTCGAACCGCTCCTCGGCGAAGTCCACGATCCGGCCGGCCACGTCCACGCCGGTATATTTCTCGATCCCCTCGAGGCCGGGGGAGGAGTTGACCTCCAGGACCAGCGGGCCCCGCTCGGAGTCCAGGAGGTCCACGCCGGCCACGTCCAGGCCCAGGGCGGCGGCCGCCCGGATCGCCGTGTCCCGCTGCTCCCCGGTGAGCTCCACGCCCTCGGCCGATCCTCCCCGGTGGAGGTTCGACCGGAATTCGCCCTCGGCCGCGTGCCGGCGCATGGCGGCCACCACCCGGCCTCCCACCACGAAGGCCCGGTAGTCGGCGCCGCCGGCCTCGGCGATGAACTCCTGGACCAGGAAGTTGGCGTCCAGCTCCTGGAACGCTCCGATGAGGGAGGTGGCCGCCTTCCGGGTCTCGGCGAGGACGACCCCGGAGCCCTGGGTTCCCTCGATGAGCTTCACCACCACCGGCGGGCCGCCCACCGCCGCCAGGACGCTCTGGCTGTCGTCGGGATCCCGGGCGATGCTGGTCCGGGGGAGCCGGATCCCCTCCCGGGCCAGGATCTGGAGCGACCGGAGCTTGTCCCGGGATCGGGCGATGGCCTGGGACTCGTTCACGCTGAAGATGCCCGCCATCTCGAACTGCCGGACCACCGCGGTGCCGTAGAAGGTGATGGAGGCCCCGATCCGGGGGATCACGGCGTCGAAGGTCAGGGCTTCATCGCCCGAGCGAACGGTGTTTTCCCCCGGGGCGATGCGCAGGTAGCACCGGGCGGTGTTGACCACCCGTGCCTCGTGGCCCCGCTCCCCGGCGGCCTCCAGGAGGCGTCGCGTGGAGTACAGCTTCCGGTTCATGGACAGGATTCCGATCTTCATCGGGCGGGTCTCCCTCTCGTGTCATCCTCGGGACGAGTCATCGCATGGCCGGCGTGCCACCCACGAAGGAGCGGGCGGGGTCCACCACGAACCGCCGTCGGATCGCCTGCCGGCCCAGGAGCATCCGGAATCCCATGAGGTCCCGTGACACCAGGGTCAGCTCGATGGGCCACCGGCGGTCCAGGATCCGGACGGGCGTCCGGATCACCGGCCGCTGGCTCTCGGCCCCGCTGGAGGACCGGACGCTCCTGACCTCCAGGACCGCCGCCTCACCCTGGACCCGCGTGCGCGTCTCCCGCTGCACCGGGTGGGTCTCGAAGCGCACCATCTCCCGTCCCTCCCGGGTGAACCTCCGGATCCGGACCGCGTGGAGGGCGGAGGTCCGGGCGCCGGTGTCCACCTTGGCCTTGATCCGGTCGACGCCCAGCCCCGGCAGGCTCACCCACTCCCGCCATCCGATGGCCGGCCGCTCACCGTCGGAGCTGGAGGGGGGAGGGGGCAAGGTCGACCTCGGGAGCTCGGGGTGACGGATCTCGACGGTGCTGGCGGCTGGGGTCCGGCGGGCACGTCCGACGGCCGCGGAGCCGGGACACGGCCGGACCCGCAGCCGGAAAGGTAACCAGCGGCAGACGTCCGGACACCGGGGCCGGCCCACCTCCGGGGACCGCCTCCGGTGGCGAGGCGGCGTGGCGAGACGCCGGAGTCGTCCCCAGATTGGGCCTGCGCCCGGGATGGAGGCGATCCGTCCGCGGTCCGGTCCACCGACGGTGCCGACGTTGTCGTATCAGCCCACCGGGAGCCAGCCAGCTCATTCGAATCCGCAGCTCCAGGTCCACCGTCCCCGGTGAGGAGCCCCACCGACACGAGAACACGCAGAGGAGGACCGATGCACCTGGACCCACCGGTGAACAAGTTCAGCGAACCGGCGGC
>CAZVIY010000007.1:0-138459 GCA_964627425.1 uncultured Gemmatimonadota bacterium | reverse complement strand
GAAAGTGTCCACGTTTCAACCGTTGCTTTTGTCCAAGATTAGACCGTTGGTGACACGATAGCCCGGTGGCCTCCGAGATCTCCCGGATCTTCGCGTCTTGCAGACCTTCCAGGATCCCGGACTCATAATCCACGTTGGGAACGTCCCCGGAGTCGGAGTCCTTTTCCCATTTCTGGTTCGCCTGCCAACTCTCCAGGGCAGAGCGCTTCCGCTTCTCCTGCTCGTCGGGCCGTCCTTCCTTCCGGTACTCCTGAGTAAGCGGCGTGGGAATAACCGAACCATCCGACGTGTTCCCTTCGCTTCGAGTGAGCGTCCCACGGTTCCCCGCATCGGCCCACGCCATGAGCTCCCGGACGACGTGCTCAGTTACAGGGCCGACCGCCTCTTTCCACTGTGGAGCCGTCGCCGAGAGCTCTTCCGAAAGGGGCGGCATCACACGGACGACGCCCTTTCGGTTCTCGAAGAACTCCGACCGCTCAAACTCCCGCTGCTCCAATAGATCCAACACGTAGGCATCCACCACGGGTCGTAGCGGTTCCATGAGATCGTAGGAGAGCGAGTCCCGCCAACGCTTCGTCGCGTGATAGAGTCCGATGGAGGGTTGTAGTCCCACCGAAGCGGCGGCGATTCGCGTCTCAGCCCGCAGGACGGCATACAGGTAGTTGAGAATCGCATTCGCCGGGCTTACGGCGTGCTGAGCGTTTTTCGAATAGGGCGAGCCGCGCGATCCGACCCGTTGCCACCGATCGGGAATCCGGTCCCGGTCGGAGCTCGCGAAGTGCACCTCCAGAGACTCCCATTGGGTCCAGTAGGAGCTTGCCGCGGTAGCCTCGATGGTGAGAAGTTCTTCGCCCCCCTGGGCGCTCTCTACACCCTCTCGCAAACTGACGAGTTGAGCTCTTGCCTCCTCCGATTCTGGAATCCTATCGAGCACGGCGAGCTGACCGTCGATCTTCGTCCCGACGAACTCCTTCGATAGCGCGAAGGACGCCCCACTCACATGGGCGAGCGCCTGTGCCCGGAGCACCTCGCCGTGAGGACGACGTTCGGGAAGCCCCGTGCTAATGAGCTGTCCGTCGTGGCCCACCTGGACGAAGGCGGTCTCGGTATCCTGCATCCACTTGAGGGCGTCCAGGGTGACTGTACCGGAATGTCCAATTACGACGATCCGCTCCAGGTCTGGGCAGACGCGCGAAATCTGCCGGGTCCGGCGGTTACTCCCGACACCATCCGTCACCAAGAGGTGGCCCCGTTCGACTCGCAGCTGAATTCCATAGCCTCGAAGCGTGAGCACGCCTCGCTCGGGGGCGAGGGAGGACGGTGCGCTAGCTTCCATCGGACTCATCGGATACTCCGGAGTTTGAGGAATCCTTGGATTCCGCTCGCTTTCCTTCACGCCACCGTGCTTGGGCGGCGGAACTGCGGTGCGTTTCCGAGCAGTACTTCTGACGATCGTCGTCAGTGGCAAAGATCTGGTCGCAGAATTCGCAGCGCTTCAGTAAGCGATCTCCCAACGGGTAATCCTGGAGAACCATCAAGTTGAATGACGCGTAGAGGGACGGGCTTGACCACCGGCGCTTCCAGGTCGGCTTCTCGCCGTCTCCTTCTCGGTCTAGCGAGGTGCCGGGGTGAATCGACTCAAGCGCCGCCGTGAATCCCTGAGGGAGCGGCGACGCTGGAGCCTTCTGGCGATGAATAACGAATGCGGGGAGCTGGTCAGAAGAGGACGCGTCTCGCGCCTCTTCCCAGAATCGAATCGTGGCCAATAGCTCGCGTGCATAGAGGCGCATGAGGTAAATCGGTTCCCCGTATTCGCGGAGGAACTCAGGCGAGTAGGGCAAGGGGTACGACGCTCGATCGAGCTCGACCCGCAGATTATCCGCGGCTTCTCTGCCGGAGAGGGTTGAGTCAGAGCCTACGTAGAACGGACGGCCTGAGAACTTCCAAGCGGTCCACTCCGATACCCCCTCCCGACGGGGGAAGAAAGGGGCATATCCAACGGCGATCGAAGTCCGCACCTGTTCGCCGTTATGGACTTGGCGGAGCCGGACGCCGGGGTGCTGAATTCGGTTGGAAAAGTCCTCGCCCTCCGCTAACGCCTGAGGTACGTCATCCGAGCTGAGCAAACCGCCCGGTTCTGCATCGTCCCGCGGCATCACTTCGAGAGTCACGGTTCGAGCCCCGCTCAGCTGGCGATATTGCTGCTGAGTGGGGAAACACGTTGCCGCAGAGCTGCGGTGGCCAACCACTCCCGGTCCCCCACCAATCGGCCGCTGCCCCTCTTCCCATCGAGGCCAGAACGATGCGGTTATTGTGCGATGAGGGAGCACTCCGAGGAGGCCGTACTTCCGACACCATCTGAGAATCGAGCTCCGATCCTGAAAGTCAACTTCTAGGAGCTCCAGGTAGGGAGGGGTCCCTCCAAGCCGCTTTCGTCCCCCCCAGAACTTCTCGTGGTCGCGGAAGGGGTCGTAAATATCAATCTCCGCCCCCTCTACTGGGGCGATGTGAGTGCCGCCCACAATCTCGTATTCGGAAGCCTTCCACCACTCAGTGGCGCTGATTGAGGCGTCTTGGGTCACCTACGGACCCCGATTCCTGAGGTTTGCGGCATATTATACAGTGTAGAAGGGAATGTAGAATCTTTCCTATCTACGATCAAGGTGATTTTCTCACCTGCAAGCAGCCGGACCGCCGTCCGGTCAGAGGTCATGGAAGCAGGGAGGAATCATGAGTCAGGAACGGCAAACTTCGGAGTTCGAGGCCGGGGAAACGCTAGCCTTCCGTACATCAGCGGGAGTAAAGCATCTCGTCGCCGCTGCAGCTTCGCGCCGCGAGGTGCTGAAGTCCGATTGGCTCCGGGCGGTAGTGGAACGCGCCTTAGTCGAGGAATTCGGTCCGAGTGCGCTATCTCGGGAGGCTCTCACTCCCGAGGAACACGCTCAAGCGCGTTACGCGTCGAAGGAGCTTCCCACCGATGGGCGGGAGTCCTGACCATGTCCCGCAGGCGGCGGCACTTCACCGAAGAGGAGCTCCGGAACCTTCCGGATGCATCCCGAGAGGCGCGACGACGTGCGCTTCAATCCTTGGGGCTCATGCGGGAGAAGGGGCTCTCCCTGACCGAGGCCACCGACCGGGCCGATACCTCACGCCGAACCATGCTCAAGTACGCCCACTGGGCACTGGAGAAGGATGAGGCGGGACAGTGGGAGCCCACGTCGTGGGACCGGATCCCCCGGATGATGCTCTTCCCCACGCCCACGGGCACCAAGGAGCTGTATGTCCGAGACTCCCGTAGTGCCTCGAAGATCGCTGACTACTGGAACGCCTTCGACCATTACCAGACGACGGGCGATCCGGGACCGGTGAGCGCCTTTCGAAATGAAGTCGTCCAGGTGCGAGGCGAAGAGCACGAATTCCCAACAGAGCCCCGACTCCTGGACCGACTCGCCTTCGCCGGAGAGGCCTCCTTTCTCGACCTGTACGCATCAAACCGCTGATCCAAACCAAAGGAGAAGACCGATGATGGAAGAGGATCCCGTCAAGAACGACGCACGCAAGGCAGATCGCGAGTGGATACTCGGCGGGGAAGCCGTATGCCTACTCTGCGGGGAGCGTGACCCGGTGAAGCTCGTCAGACCTGACAAGGTGAGTTTCGAGGAGCACCACGTCGCGGGCCGAGCGTACGATCCTAACCTTACGGTCACTCTCTGCCGGAACTGTCACGCTGGGACGCATGAAGACCTGCGAGATGCAGGCGTCACGCTCCGGCAAGCTCCGACGATCCTACATGAAATTGAGGCAAGGCTCCGGGCGACCGGCACCTTCCTTCGAACCCTGGGAGAGACGCTGCTGAGCTCGGCGGCCGAGCTTACCCGGTATATCCGGAGCCTCGAGCATCCGGACGATCCGTGGGAGAGGTCCCGATGACCGAGGCACCCAACGTCAGCCGTCTTCCTGTGGCCGTTCGGGCCTATACGGAGGAAGCCACAGCCGAGGATGAGGACTCGGGTGGAAGCTCGCGGCGAAAGCAACCGGGCTGGCCGGACTCCGTTCTTGTGCTCGACACCGAGACCACCACGGATGAAACCCAATGCCTGATCTTCGGCAGCTACCTCTACGCGGACTGGGATGAAGCCGGAAGGCATCTCATTCCACGGGCCGAAGGGCTCTTCTACGCGGACGATCTTGCCGAGCGCGATCCGGACGCCCTGGAGACGCTCCAGGCCTACGCCTCGGAGCAGAACGCACGAGTAGACTCCCCCTACGGCCCGCGCCAGCTCCGCCTGTATTCCCGCCGGGAATTCATGCATGAGGTGTTTTGGCACGCTGCCTTCCGACAAGAGGCGCTCGTCGTGGGCTTTAACCTCCCCTTCGACCTTTCCCGGCTTGCGGTGTCCTTCGGTAACGCGCGGGGATGGTTCCGAGGGGGATTCTCGTTCACGCTCTGGAACCAGCGGGGCGAGAAGGGAGATCCTGATCAAGAAGACAAGAGCAAGCCTCGCTTGCTCATCAAGTCGATTAATAACAAGGCGGCGTTCATCCAGTTCGGGACGCTCAAGAACGCCTATAACGGCCGATCGGACCGGCCGCATAAAAGAGGTCAGTTCCTCGACTGCCGCACCCTTGCTTTTGCGCTCACGAGCCGCGGCCACAGCCTGCGGAGCGCCTGTGAGGCCTTCAAAGTAAAGCACCGAAAGGGTACGGCGGAGGAACACGGTCGCGTCACCGAGGACTACATCAGCTACAACCGCCAGGACGTGAGAGCCACGGCCGCGCTCCTGGAGGGGCTCCGTGCGGAGTTCGACCGGCACCCGATTAACCTCGCCCCTACGCGGGCGTTTTCGCCCGCCTCGATTGCGAAGGCCTATCAGCGGGCCATGGGCCTCAAGCCTCTCCGTGAGAAGTTCAGCGACCTGCCGAATGAGGCCTATGGCTACGCCATGAGCGCCTACTACGGCGGCCGGGCCGAGGCGAGGATCCGGAAGACGCCCGTGCCGGTGGTCTACTGTGATTTCCTCTCCATGTATCCCACGGTGAATTCACTCCTTGAGCTCTGGGATTACCAGACGGCCGCAACGTGTTGCCTTGAGGACTGCGCCGATGAGGTCCGGGAGCTCCTGGAGGGCGCCGCCCTGGAGGACTGCTTTGATCCGGAGCTGTGGCCGCAGCTTCGCTTCTTCGCCCGGATCCGACCGGACGGCGACGTGCTCCCCGTCCGAGCCGAGTACGAGCCGCACGGGGGAGCCTACACCATCGGTGTAAACCCGCTCTATGCGGACCGACGCCTCTGGTATGCCGGTCCTGACCTTCTCGCCTCCGTGCTTCTCACGGGGCAGGTGCCGGAGGTCGAAGAGGTATTCCACTTGGTCCCAGACGGCCAGCAAGAGGGATTAGACGCCGTCGAGCTTCGCGGGCACGTCTCGGTCAACCCGACCGACGAGGACTTCTTCCGGACGGTGATTGAGGCCCGGAAATCGATGGATCAGCTGGGCCTCTCGGAGGGGGAGCAAGCTCGCCTTGATCTAGCGCTCAAGGTTCTCGCCAATGCGGGAAGCTACGGCATCTTTGCCGAGATGAACCGCACCGAGCTCCCCGAGGGTGAGGAAGAGACGCTCGCCGTCTACGGCCCGGACGGCCACTTCCACCACCATACGGAACGGCCGGAGAAGCCCGGCACCTATTGCTTCCCGCCGATGGCCGCACTCACCACGGCAGGAGCACGGCTAATGCTCGCTCTCCTGGAGCGCTCCGTGTCTGACCGGGGCGGCACCTATGCCTTCTGTGATACCGACTCCATGGCCGTGGTGGCCTCTCGCGACGGTGGGGACCTCAACGTTCCCGGTACAGACAATCGGCGAGCGCTCAGCTGGCAAGAGGTGCGGGAGCTCGTTGAGCAGTTCGAGCGACTCAAGCCCTATGACCGCGATCTCGTGTCGAGTCCCGTACTCGAGGTGGAGGAGGAGAACTTCCGCGCCAAGAAGTGTGAAGAGCAGGTGCAGCTCACCTGCTTTGCCATCTCAGCGAAACGTTACGTTCTGTACGAGGATCGAGAGGACGGCCCCGCGCTCAAGAAGTGGTCAGAGCACGGGCTGGGACATTTGGCCGATCCGCTGGATACGGACGCCGAGGACCGCGATTGGATCAAGGAGCTGTGGGAGCTCCTACTCGCCGAGGAGCTAGGCTCTGAGTTGGGGGAGCCCGAGTGGTTCGACCGAGCTGCCCTGTCGTGTATCCCGATCAGCTCCCCGCATTATACGCGGCCCCTTGAGGCGCTGAATGCGGGGCGGGCCTATCCCAACCAGATCAAGCCGTTCAACTTCCTGCTGAGTGCACACCTCCAGGCGGGCCGCTATCCAGCGGACGCCGATCCGACGGAGTTCCAGCCAATCGCGCCGTTCACCTCAGATCTTTCCCAGTGGAGGGAGCTACCCTGGCTCAACAAGTACACCGGAGACGAGGTGAGCCTTCTCCAGGACAACACCCTCGCACCGTGGGCGGCCGCCGTCCGCACCTACCGTGAGGTCTTCCACCGGTATCGGCTTCACCGGGAGCCGAAGAGCCTTGACCCGGGCGGGGGGCTGTGCGAGCGAAACTCACGCGGCCTCCTACCGCGACGTCCCGTGCAGCTCGTCCACTGTCCCCATATCGGGAAGGAATCCAACCGGCTCGAGGATCTTGAGTGCGGGATGATTTCGGACTGGGAGGAAGTTCGGGAAGAGTACGGAGAAGATCTGTTCCACACCGTCGTCATCCCGGTACTTCAGAGACTTTCCAAGGGTAAAATCGCACGAGAGACGGACCTTCATCCCGAGACCATTCAGGCGATTCGCAACCACCGGCAGAATCCTCGCAAAAACACACGGAAACTGCTTGAGCGCTTCGTGAAGGAGATCCTCTGTCAGCCAGAGGTCGCGTAACATTTCCGCGAGCTCTCGACTCTCTCACTGTTTTCCCGCGGAAAAGAGCCTTTTCCTGCGAGTTTTCTTGGGCGTCAGGATCCCCGGTTCTCCGGGGGGTTCGGGTTTAATGTAAGGGTTTTCAGCGAGCTGCGGGGCATTCCCTCGAGAATCCCCAGAGTTTTCCTGGAGAAGTTCCGCGGGCTACGGGTTTTTCCTGAAGACTTCCCGCGGAAATCGGGGATTTTCACGCGAACTCGGAAAACTTTTTTAGCGCCTCAGAACCCCTGGTTTGTCAGGATGATGCGGCCTTGAGAGGCGTAGTTATGCTCCAGTCCCCGTAGAAAAAGTCACCAGAGTCGGAAGAAAACTATGGGAGGAACCCTGATTTTTCCGAAATTTGAGCCGTGGCGGTGGAAATCACTAGCGCAAAAGACACCGCAGCAAGAAGATCAAGCTCGTCCTCCCGCCAACAAACGAGATACCAAGCAAGAAGAATCGCAAGACTCTAAGGTAAAATAGGCTGAGAGCGTAAGGCTCGCCCGCCGCAGCTAATCGGCGATGATTAAACTATTGTACGGCTGGCCGTGAAACGCTAAGTTTGCACTTGCTATGGTGAAATTTAGAGACTGGCTTACGGCTGTCTACTCTCAAGCGTACTACGACCTTAAACGTGTGGGAAGGGATTGGGGCCTCGATAGGGCTATCGAGGTTTTATTGCTTCTCACGGGTGGCGGTTTCCTGTGGTACTACGAAGGGCGTCAACATGCTGAAAAAATAATTGGGGAAGAGTTAGTACTGTGGGTCGCACCGCTGGGGGCTGCAGCGTTGATAGTCATGTTATATCAACTTGCTATGGCTCCCTTTCGAGTTTGGCGGGGCGAGCGCAATGAAAAGAGACGATTCAAGGAACGTTTTGAGGAGGCGACGAAAGGCCCAGACCCTGAGGAAGAGTTAGCCAAAACCAAGAAAGAGGCGTATGATGCGGAAAATTATAGAGTTGCCACTGAGGCTTGGCAAGTGATGCGATCTGTGCGAGGGGCAGCGCATAGGTGGGAGGAGTTTAAAGAGGTACCAGAGATGAAAGATAAAAAGGATAGATTTCGGGAAGCACAACAAGCAACTAAGCGCGCGGTTGGAATAGTGCATGCTAAGATACCCAAGCTCAGGGAGCGGGCGCAATCGACGTTTGTTATTGGCGTCTTAGATATAGGCTTTGCAAGAATAGAGCACGCAACTGTTTATCTTCCGGAAGACGAACAATATGAGGATAGTAAAGAATACCAGATAGGTGAATTAATTAAGGAATTGGAATCGGCTTACACCTTTTTTCAGAAACCCCTAAAGAGATATACCGGAGCTGAATAGCTAGTTATTTATAATGCCACGATTGTCAATTGCCGCCGGGGTTCATTGTGCAAGATGAACGCCCGATGACGCCTAGTCAGGCGGAAGAGATAAAAGATCTTTTGGCTACGAGGCGACAATACTCTCGCGAAAGCATTCGGTTGACAGTACAGCTTCGGAGGTATTTGGGGGGATCTGGTGTTAAGGAGTTAGAACGGATTAATAATGTCTTAGAGTTTCTTAGCCTATACGCCTTTGAATTCAGCTGCCTTTTTGAGGACCTGATACAACACCAAAAGACCTTGCGGGGAACTATCTATGCGCGCCAGTTAATTCTTCTCATTTATGAAAGTGCTGAGAAACTCCGCCATCTCTTGGGACGCCAATTCCAAGAGGATATGCAAGCTATCGGTTACTCTGTGGAATCGGTCGAGTTAGTCAGAAGGGTGCTTAGATGTTTTAACGATGTATTTGAACGGTGTAATCGGGAGTTTGGAGATGTACGTAACGGTGCGATTGCGCATCGTGACCGGTCGGCCAGTACACAACGGCAACTTGTCGAAAAAGTACATCCCGATTTGGTCGCAGAGATTGCTGCAGAAATGTCCGAATGTGTATTAAAATTACAGAAGATATTCGTCCAGCACAACCGAAATGTATTAGAGTGGCTGCAGTGTTACGAGGAGGACTCGTGACACCAATTTGTCGGTAGGACTACACACCTGAATTTGCGGATAAGGAGGGCTTAGGGTGTCCTTGGGTAATCGTTCACCTATGCAGACCTAGTCTCGGTTTGCTGAAACTAGTCGGCGGAGCTCCTCGACAGCGAGCGGGGGAGTCTTACGATGGACCGTTCGGTGACAGTTCGCACAGAGTACCGTCACGTCCTCAAGGGTGGAGGTTGTGTCGGGCTCCTGCTTACTGACTGGTAATAGGTGATGACACTCCGCGTACCCTGCACCGAGCTCGCCGTAGAATTCCTCAAAATTGAAACCGCACCCCTGGCAGGTGCAGTCGTAATGCGCTTTCGCATCACGAACGAGCTGGGAGTTCCGGGAGAAGCTGTATTGCTCGCGTAGGCGCCGCCGACGCTCAGCGTATTCTTGTTGAAGCTCTCTGCGATCATCAGATGAGAGCCCTTCTGCTCCTTCTATTTCAAGGGCCTCTCGGAAGAGTTGCAGTAAATTCGCGGTGCAGCGGCCGAGGTAGAGCCCCTGGACGGTGCGGACTCCGTCGCCATAGGTGGCGAACGGATAATACTTCGGCGTTCCCTCGCGGATTTCCGAGAGCAGCTCCTCCCGATATGCCTCCGTAAATGAGGGTATTGAGAGTGTTTCACTAAACTCCTCGAATTCCTTGAGCGGAATCCGGTAATAGCTCTCGCGACCGGCCCACGATCCGGCCTTAGGGGGCTCGGTTTCTAATTCTTTATAGCTGTCCGCAGCTACCGACGCGGCGCAGAGCTTGGTATCATGCCCTAACCCTCCCCAGTCAGCTTCGAGTCCATGAAGGATAGGATCTCCGGGTCGAACCTGCCTCATAAATCGGTAGCGGTCGCGTCCTCGACGATCGGCACTCGGACTCCAGAGGCAGGTGCCGAACTCCCAGCCTTCTCCACCGTGGCCATGGGCTGATTTCGTGATTTCAATCCAAGCCCCAATCGGGCCGCTGCGCTTGAATCTAGCCATCAGGAGTTACTCCCTCTCCACATAGTTCTTCGAGAGCCTCCTCGGACTCAGAGTCAAGCCAATCCGGAGCTTCCGATAATACCTCTCGCGCGCGCTCGAGAATCTCTGCCTGAGAAAATCCCGAGATCTCCGCTAGAGATTCAGCGTCAGTTTCTTGCCTACTCTCCACCGCCCTCTCCCCGGCAACTACCGATTTAACGGTCCGCCTCGATCGAACAACAAATGTCACGAAATGGCGTGGGTCCTCGAGGAGTTCTTGAATTGCCTCATGAGCTTCTCTTTCCCTATCACTCCATTCCACAAAGCGATAGAGAAGTGCAACCGAATTCGGAACAGTGAAGATCGTGCCATTATGAATATGCTCCCGAATTCGCTCAATAAGTCTCGGTTTTAACTCCTCCAAATGCGCTCGAGAGAGGATCGATGAGGAATCCGGACCTGGATCTCCTTCCTTCTCAAGCCCTTGCTCGTAGATCTTAATCTCCGAAACCGGCACCGCGATCGATGTAGACTCCTCAAGGGCGGTGCGGATAACCTCGTACCTTGCGTCCGCGCTAGGGAACTTTCGGAGTAATCGATATGTAATCCGCGACATCTGGACAGTATCAGGGAAACCGAAAAAGCCGTAATCTTTTTGATGTCCTAGGATTTCGTCTCCCGCCATGTAGAGCGCCCTAACAATGTTGGCTGCCCGATCTCGTGCCATATCCTCCGTGTAGTCCTCAAGCTCTTCAAGGAAGAGGCGTGCCCGAGAGATTCCATCAGCTGTGGAGATGTTCGCCAGTCGAGTCAGCTCCTCGGCAAGTTGGGCTGGATCTTCTCCCGCGTCAATTAGCGCTTCCAATTCGCCCCTAGAGAAGCCACCTTCTGGAATGGTGAGCTGAAAGTACAAATCAAAATAGTCCTCGCTACATATCCGCCGATTCCTTCGCCAACGTGAGGACCAGTCGGACCCGTATGCTGCGCCTCCATAGGCAAATGACCAGCGGGGGAATAGCCGACCCATTACCTCTCGTATTGGCTGCTTACTCTCCTCAGGCAGTAACCTCGATAGCTCATCATAGCCTTCGCGAAGACGATCCCTTGCTTCCTGCCCAGCTCTAACCGTGCCTGTGAGTAGCGTCTTGGAATTGGCAACTTCCCGGTGAAAATCTGGTGCAAACACTCGAAGTGCTTGAATGCCCAAGAAATCAGCGGCTTCGACTTCATCGCGAACGGCCGGATACGTTGCACGGACTGCATTTAGAAATCGTGTGAGATCACGGGGGGTGGTTAAAAGTGCTTCCAAGCCATCATAGAAGATGTTTTGCCATTGACGGTTATCGAAAAGCTCGTCAGGTGTATCGGCAATCAGCGCGTTGAGCTCCTCAACGAGGAGCCTGCGCAGTGAGATTTTATTGCATGGAGGAAGGTCAAAGGGAGCCTGGACGATCTTCGCCAAGAACTCTTCCCCGCGGTTCTGCGAAGGCACACTTAACGCTGAGGAAACGGCGGAGTGTTCATAGGCCAGCAAATAAATCGTATTGGGGAAGTCGGCGATCGCTTTGACAAGTTGCATCATCTGGCGGATTTCCTTACCGGAACAGCGATCCAAATCATCAATTACGATTAAGAGCCGGATGCTTTCTGATAATAATATCTGATCGATGTTGTCTCGAATTTTATGGATATCTCGCTCGCGCTCTGCTGCTACCCCAAATTTCTCTGAACTCCAGTCTACAGCTCCTTTGAGTAGCTGTGCGGGAACAGACACCGCCGGTATGAATTCGGCTGGAGAAAGCAGTGCTGAGAAGAGCCGAAGATGCTCCACCAAGCTTTCATACTTGTCACCCTTCGACTGTTCGTTGAGAGCTGCAAGAATCTGAGCGAAGAACTGGCGTAGTAGGTCCTCAGTTCCAGAAAACCACCACGGGTTGAATTGAACCGGAAGGATAGGAGGCGCCTCTCCCTCTGATTCCCGTAGGTATGCAAGCACGAAGTTGATTACTGACGTCTTCCCAGCACCCCATGGCCCCTGCAGGCCAAAAACGAAGCTCTCTTCAGCCGGAATGTCCGCTATTGCATCCGCAAGTGCTCGTGCGAAGGGGCTCCTCCCAAGGCGATCCTGAGACGGATGTGCAAGAGGCGCGTCAACACGAAGGGCGGTTGGATTACCTCCGTCGAAGGATTCAGGCTCGCTCATTACCAGTAGCCCCCCTTTGATGGACGGTACCTTCAGAGAAGAAATACAAGACTAGCTGATGCGGATGTGGGAAGACAGCGGGTCCTCGCGTTAGCCTTTGCCAAGCAGTGGAATGCGATACTGTAGATCGAATCATGACTCTACTTATTCTCAGATATTGTACTTTGAAGGCGAAGTGCCTGACTTCCGCTGTACGCGACTGTTGAGGAGGCGGCGTTTTGCGACGGCGCGACTGTGATCAACGCGCATCGCGAGGTGGGGGATGGTACTTGAGCCGTCCTATCTAATAACCCCCCCAAGCCAGTGAATGAGAGGTGTAGGACGGGATCGGTCGATGCCATGCCTGCCACGCAGGAGGCTCCTACATGAGGCTCAGGAGGAGCCCTGCTCCGAGATAGGTTGTGACGGTTCAACTTAGACTGTGTCAGTTGAGTGGGGCAGTTGCATTTCTATGCAGTACCGAATCTCTACGAGATTGGTACGCAGTCACCGGAATTTAGCTACGTGCCGTGGTCGCTAGGAACATCCGGTCCAACTCGCTGAAGTTCGCGGTGAGGGACGCCCAGGTTCCTGGCTGCGGAAAGCCTTGATGACGGCTGAATGAGGTGGAATGGGGCTGCCGACTCTAGTCGGCGTCTCTGATGATCCGAGCGAGCGTATAGAGGTGCTCTGCCCGGTCCTTTTTTTCAGGCTGGATGTCTGAAACTCTGGGAGATGACTCAGCTTCGGAGGCCAGTGATTTTAGAAACTTGTCTACCTGATACGCTGTCGCCTTTTCCTCCACCAAGTTTGCTAGGGCGTCCCTCCAGCCGTCCGGCGGTTCGGCATAGCCGTCAGAGCCTTCGCTCATGAACGGCTGGAGCATGCGAGTTAGCGGTACGTTGAGAGCTGCTGAGAGCTCCGCCTCACCAAACTGCTCCTGATTCAGTAGCACGGCGATGACTTTCTGGTAATCCATGCGGCCCTCCAGTTGTAGTTCACTGGAGGATGCGCCTAGCTATCATCGCAGCTTCAACCTGGTACCGATTCCTCATTTCCGGTGCCTATTCACAATGTCGTCCAACTGGTGTTGGTCGACAGTGGTCGGGAAAACCGAGCTATGCCTCCTCCAGCTCGTTCACAAGTCGCTCGCGTAGCCCGAGGACAGTAATGCCGACGACCTCGCGGGACTCCTGATCGTATCGAGCGATGATACCTTCTCCTAAATCGACGCTTACCGCTGGTTTAGGCTCACCAACGGAAAGATAGAGTACGTCTCCTTCCTCATCGTACTCCCAGGTAATGGATCGCGGTTTGTCGAGGATCTTCAACGCTTCCATAGCACCGGTCTCCGAGTGGAGGGTTGGTTCGTCAGGTACGCGGTGATGATGAAGCCGTCGCCCGGCTCTGTTTTGCGGTAGGGAACGACGAGGTACTTCTCCGTCAAAGGTGTGTCCGGAAATCGCCGCACGGCAAGAAGCTCCCCACCGTCTCCCTGCTGGATGAGGTCAGGCTCTGCGACAGTTTCAAGAACCCGATTGCGTTGGCCTCTCATTTCCGGATGTCTACCCGCGATGTGTTCCCAACGCTCCCGGGTAAGTCGGATCGGAACGTCGTGCACTGATCGGACGATCACCATTCGTAAACTATCCGTTCTTGGGCTACCCCATCGACAGCAATCAGATTGTAGCGCCGTGCCGGAATGCTTCCCGGATCTCATGTTCGGCTTCCGGCCGGAGCGGACCGGCCGATTCACGATTCATCCTGGAGGCGTTCCCTCACTTCTGACCAGGAGATGTCATCCCGGTCGTCGGTTGGGTGGGCATCAAAACGTCGGTCGAGCTCTTCCTTCTGGGCCTCTGTAACCGAGACCGAGTTGGGTTCAGCGGCGATGCTGTCCCAGAGATCCTGCACGAGTTGTAAGCGCTCGCTCGCAGTGAGCTCTTTGAGCTCAGATAGAGGATCCATCTCACCCTCCGCCTCCTGAGCGTCCTACCCCTCAGCGTGAAGAAAGCGCGCCCGCTGTAGTCGATCCATTTCTACCCGGTCTTGTCGACCCGGTTCGCCAATGTTAAGGCATCAGCTGATGCAAGACTGAGGGTCTGCCGGCACTCTGGGCCAAGCAATCAACCGGAAGTCAACCCCAGTGGCTCATCTGATCCCGTCGCCCATTACGCGCCCCTGGCCACGGACCCTTGACCGGACATGTATTGTAATTTAAATAACGAAGGTGTCCGGTCGCTCGAGAAAGCTGGGGAACCCTGATGGCTCGAAGCCCGAATCAGCACGTCGTCCCTCGCAAGGGAGAGTGGGCGGTGCGGAAGGAGGGGAGCCGCCGCGACACGCGGCGCTTCGCCACCCAGGAGGAGGCGATCCGGGCCGCACGCCGCATCGCGAAGAACCAGGGCGCGGAGCTCCTGGTCCACGGTCGGGACGGCCGAATTCGTGATCGGCGCTCCTATGGGCACGATCCCCATCCACCGACCGGATGAGCTCGCGTCATCTCGTGAACGGCGGCAGTCCGGCTAGGGTACCGTGCCCAGGGTCGTGTGCTTCGATGTCCCCGGGTGCGATCTGGAAACGTAGCTCCCGATGAGTAGGAGGAACCCTTCCCCGGGCCCGCGCCTCTGGACGAGCGCGATCGCTCGCGAGCTGGCGGATCTACCGGAGCAGCTCCGTCCGCTCCTCGACCGGGGCCTGAGCGAGGATGTGGAGGCTGGAGGCGTCGTTGTGGCCACGGCGTCGGAGATCATCCGGCATCCAGAAGGCCCGGTCCCGGAATGGGTCGACACCGAGACGTTCTATCTGGTCTTCACCGACGTGCCCGTTCCCGCCCTCATGCGGCTTCCCACCCTCCTGCGGCTCCACAAGCCGGATCAGAGGCTGCATGTGACCCGCGACGCCGGGGCCCTCAGACGCCTCCTGGTTGCCCAGAAGAGGCAGCTACCCGAAGAGGGGATCGTTGACGCGTACGCCGTCGGTGACGAGCTCGTGCTCGTACTCGGAGATTTGACCGTGCGGTCGTTTCCGAGAGACCAGGTGCCCTCCCTCGCTGACCGCGGAAGGGAAGCGCTCCAGGAATTCGAGATCGACCCCGATGGCTCTTACCTGCGCTGGCCCGAGATGGACGTGGATCTCGGAGTCTCGTCGCTGTTGCAGGCGTTGGATCCGACCTACCTGGCCGACGTGGAGATCGAGCGCATCGCCGAGGAGGATACGGGTGCCGTCCTCCGGGCCATGCGGGAGGAGAGGGGACTTCGCCAGAAGGACATTTCCGGGCTGGGCGAACGGCAGGTCCGGAGACTGGAGACTGGAGCGTCCCGCCTCACCGCAGGGGCCGCCCGTGAATTCGCGGAGAGCTTCGACTTCCCGGTGGCTCGGTTTCTCGAGCTATTGGGTCAAAGGCTCGGAGAGCAGGAAAAGGACCGAGTTTCAGTCTGAATCGTGAAGATTCAGGTCGTGGTCGCCTCCAACATCTACCTTTGAGTCGTGCAAGCTGTACTGAGCGTCGCTGTCACCCAACTCCTAGAGGGACGCGAGCTTTCCACTCCACGCTCACGGTCGCCGGAACGGCGTTGCGGAAACCAGAGGGCGTCCCTGCCCGCCAATGAGCTGTTCAGCCGGTCCGCCAATCGCGCCCCTGATGGGAACCATTCGTATCCCGTTACGTAAAAAAGTAAGAAAGTAAAGAGGTTCCTATCGGCCGGAGGGGAAGCATGTCTCCTGATTCTGTGCGCCCACCTACCACGAAGGTCAGTTCCAAGGGGCAAACCACGATTCCCAAGTCGGTGCGTGACCAGCTCGACCTGGGGGAAGGGGACGTCGTGTTCTGGACTGTTCGGGAGGGAAAGGCTGAGCTCCGCAAGGCCGCGGGACCGGTGGAGGACTTCGAAAGGCTGGCTGCCCGGATTGCTGAGCGTTTCGAGGAACAGGGCCTTACCCAGGAGGATGTGGAGGAGGCCATCCGGTGGGCCCGCGAGAACGACCAGTAGCTGTACTGGACACGAACGTACTCGTATCAGCAGTCGCCTGGCGTGGGGTGCCGCATCGTCTCTACCACCTGTGTCGAACCGGGCAAGTACAGCTCGCGACATCTCCCGAGCTGATCAATGAACTGGGGCGAGTCCTTCGCTATCCGAAACTCCAACTGGAGGAGTCGGATGTCACCGCCTTCGTCGGGGATGTGGTTCATCACGCCCGTATCGTGCGTCCTTCGACCCATCTGAAGGTCATCGAGGAAGATCCTGACGACAACAGAGTCCTGGAGTGTGCCGTTTCGGCCGAAGCCGATTGGGTGGCTTCCGGAGACGCCCATCTGCTCGACCTGGGCGAGTTCTCCGGCATTCCGATCAAACCGCCCGCCGAGGTACTCAGGATCCTTGGGGGCTAGAGCTACTCCTGTCACCCAATGGTCACTGAGCGACACGACCGCGATGGTGCGACGTGCCGCCCCCCTCCCCTTCTCCACCACGGGTCCTCCTGGAGGGCCGATCGTCGGGAAGTGAGGCTCACGGGACGGATCGGAGTCCGGCCAGGCGGACCAATCTCCGGTCGATGGCGGTACTGTATTCGACCCGCGCCGCCAGCTATCCTACCTGAGCTGGCCTCTTCATTCGCCGCTTCCACCCCAGGTACCGTATGACGGAACGGAGCTCCGGGACCGCCGTGCCGGTGGTCGAGTCGAGGATCGTCCTCGTGGACGACGACGAGGCCCTGTTGCGGATGGTCCGGCGGCTCCTCGAGAACGCGGGCTACGAGAACGTGGAGTGCTGGAGCGATCCGGCACGGGCCACGGAGGCCATCACCGCGGACGTGCCGGACCTCGTGGTGCTCGACCTCCAGATGCCGGGGATGAGCGGCTTCCAGGTGTTGGATCGCCTGAGCGCGGCCCGGTCGGATCGGTCCTATCTGCCCGTGATCGTCCTCACCTCCGATACGAGCCGTGAGACGAAGAAGGACGTCTTCGACCGGGGAGCGAACGATTTCGTCGCCAAGCCCGTCAGCCCCTCCGAGCTCCGCTACCGGGTCCGGAACCAGCTCGAGACCCGGCGCCTCCAGCGGGTCCTCGAGCGGACCAACGAGCGCCTGGAGGAGAAGGTCCAGGAGCGGACCGCCGAGCTGGAGGCGGCCAGGATCGAGCTCCTGGAGCGCCTTGCGTTGGCCGCCGAGTACCGTGACGACGACACCGGAGCTCACACCCGGCGGGTGGGCGAGATGGCGTACAGGATCGGCCGTCGCCTGGGCCTGGAAGACGACGAGCTCGACACGCTGAGGCGCGCCGCTCCGCTCCACGACGTCGGAAAGATCGGGATCTCCGACCAGATCCTCCTGAAGCCAGGTCCCCTGACCGACGAGGAGTACCAGGCCATGAAGAGGCACACCCTGATCGGCGAGCAGATACTCTCGGACAGCCGGTTCCCGGTGCTCGAGACCGCGGCGGAGATCGCCCGATCACACCACGAGAACTGGGACGGCAGCGGGTATCCCGACGGCCTGGAAGGCGAGGCCATCCCGCTGAGCGCCAGGATCGTGTCCGTCGCCGACGTCTTCGACTCCCTGACCCACGAGCGGGTCTACAAGGAGGCGGCGCCGGTGCCGGAAGCCCTGGAGGAGATCCGGAGGCTGGTGGGTACGAAATTTCAGCCGAGGGTCGCCGAGGCGTTCTTCGACGCCGTGGCCGACGGTGGCTTTCCGGGTACGGAAGGACAGGCAGCGTGACCGCCGAGAGGGATCGACCAGCAGGACGGCTTCGAGGGTGGGAGCGTGGGCTCACGGTGGCGGGCCTCCTCGGGGGATGCGTGCTGCTCGCCGCCTGCGGCGGTGGCGCCGCGACGGGCGGACTGTCGCCCGCCGAGAGCTTCGACCGGGCGGTGGAAGAGCTCGCCAGCGGCCAGAGCGACGACGACGCCCGCGAGCATCTCCTGAGCGTGTGGCGCCGGTGCGGCGTCTCGCCGCTGGGCGAGCGGGCCCTCCTCCTCTACGTGGCGGAGTCAGCGGTTCCGACGGGCGTGCAGGAGGAGGGCGATCCCGCCCGGGCGGCCGCCGCCGCGGCCCGTCTGATCCGCACCCCCGGCCGGTCCGTCTGGGCCGATCGGCTGGCCCGGGCCCTCTACCTGTCGGCCCTCGACCTGTCGCCGACCGGGGCCGGGGAGGCGGAAGCCGCCCTCCGCCCCAGCGGCAATGCCGAGAACTGCGGCGTCGAGGAGTCCTCCCTCGCCGAGGCGGGGGAACCGCCGACCCTGAGACGCCGGGCCCTGGGGGACCGGCACCGGACGCTGGGGGTCCGGAATCGGGCGCTCCGGACGCGGGTCGATTCCCTCGCCAGGGAGGTGGAGCGGCTGCGGGAGCTCCTCGAGGGCTCCGGCGGTAGGCACTGAGGGGGAGACGCCGGTGACCGTCCGGACCCGCCTCGTCCTGGCCGTCCTCTCGGCCACCCTCATCATGGCGGTGCCCGCCGTATACGCCCTCTCCCAGCTCGACGGCGCACGGGACGTGGCGGTGACGATCCGCGAGCGCCACGCCGCGGCCGGCTCGGCGGTGGAGGAGATGCGCTCCGCGCTGGGCGATCTGGACCTGGCCGCCCGCGGCTACGTGGCCACCGGATCGCCGGCCGCCAGGGACAGGCTCGCGCGGGCCCTGTCGGCCACCGCCGTGGCGGCGGGCCACCTCCGCCAGACCGGCTACGGGGAGGCGGCCCGGCCGTCCCTGGACCTGGCCCGGGCGGTCCGGACGGCCGCCTACCAGGTGGGTACGCTCGTGGCCGAAGGGAACCTGTCCGAGGCCACCGTCGCCTTCCGGGGGCTCTCCAGCCTCCTGTTCCGCGCCGACCCCGTCCTCGCGGAGCTCGACGCCGTGGTACGGACCCGGAGCGCCGAGTCCGCGCGACGGGCCGAGCGGCTCGTCTCCTCGGCCACCGGCACCACCACCATCGCCCTGCTCGGGGCGCTGCTGCTCGCCTTCCTGGTCGGCGGGGGGATCGCACGGACGGTGACCCGCCCCGTGAGCCTCCTTCAGTCGGCCATGGCCCGGGCGGCCGAGGGCGGGCTCCAGGCGCCGGAAGAGCTCGAGTACGACCGCGACGACGAGCTCGGCTCCCTCAACCGGGCCTTCCGGTTCATGACCGAGAAGCTGGAGGAGCTGAACCGGCTCAAGGCGGAGTTCCTCTCCGCCGCCAGCCACAAGCTCAAGACGCCCGTGTCGGTGGCCCTGGGCTACGGCGAGATGCTCCGGGAGGGGGAGTTCGGCCCGGTGAACGAGGAGCAGCGTGAGGTGCTGGACGAGGTCCGGGAGCAGATGGAAGAGCTGACCGGGCAGATCGACCAGCTCATCCGCCTGACCCGTGCGGAGGCCGGGGCCCTGGACCTGGATTTCCGTGAGACCCACGTGGAGGACCTGGCCACGGCTCTCCGTCAGGCGTTCTCCGCGGCGGCCCGCCAGAAGGAGGCGGAGTACCGGGTGGAGGTCGACGCCGACGCCCCCCGCGTGATTCGGGCCGACGAGGAGCGGCTGCGGGACCTGGTACTGGGCAACCTGCTGGACAACGCGTTCAAGTACATCGACCGCGGCGACGCGGTGGAGCTCCGGATCGCGGCGGCCGGGGAAGACGGCCCGGCGGACGAGCCCCCGCGCTCCGGCGACGCCCGGTGGGTGAGCCTCGAGGTCCGGGACACCGGCCCCGGCATCGCTCCGGAGGAGCTGGAGAGGATCTTCGAGCCCTACGTCCGGAGCGGGGAGGCCCGGGACGCCCTCGGAACGGGGGTGGGCCTGGCCATCGCCCGGCAGGTGGTCCGGGACCACGGCGGCCGGATCACGGCGGAGAGCGAGCGGGGCGAGGGGACCCGGTTCGTGGTCAGGGTCCCGGTCTCCGGGCCGAACGGCGCCGGGCCGAACGGCGCCGGGACGCACTCCTCCGGAGCTTCCTGAGGCCCGACCCGTGCAGCGTCCCCGACCCGACCTCCGATCCGAAGAGCTGGCGGCGAGCTGGCGTGAGTTCCGGTCCACGGGAGAAGAGGCGGAGGAGCTCGCGTCCGCGCTCACCCCCGATCAGCTCTGGTGGCGGCCCGCGCCGGAGCGGTGGTCGGTGGGCGAGTGCCTGGATCACCTGGTCCGAACGGGCGAAGCGTACCTGGAAGCCCTGGACGGGGCCATCGACGAGGGCCGGCGGCGGGGGCTCCTCGCCGACGGGCCGGGCCGGCGGAGCCTCGTGGGCCGCTGGCTGGTCCGGTTCCTGGAGCCGCCGCCCGGCCTCGGAATCCCCGCTCCGGGGCGCATCCGCCCCCGGAACCCGGAAGCCGACGGATCCGAGACGCACGAGGGCGGGAGCTCCCTCTCCGATTTCCTCGCCCTCCGCCCGGCGCTGGAGGACCGGCTCCGGGCCGCCGACGGACTGGACCTCGGCCGCATCCGGATGGCCTCGCCCTTCGCCCAGTTCGTGAGGTTCGACCTGGGCTCGGCCTTCCGGATCGTGGCCGCCCACGAGCGGCGGCACCTCTGGCAGGCCCGCCGGGTCCGCGAGTCGGAGGGATTTCCCCGTCGCTGAGGAGACCGGGGCCCCGTCCGCCCCGCGGCGCCCTGCCCGGACGGCCCGGAACGTCCCCTCAGAACGTCCCCTCCCGCACCTGGTCCTCCGCCAGCCCTTCCCGAAGCCCGATCACCCGCTCCGGATCCACGGACTCGTTCTCCGGGAGCGCTACGTCGCGCTTCTCCCGGGCGATCCCCAGGACGCTCTTCAGCCGGGCCAGCTCCTCCGATCCCTCCAGCGCCTCCCGGTCGCCGGCGTAGTAGTCGAACCAGGGGAGGCCGGCCTCGGTGTACTCCTCCGAGGTCGGCGGCGTGGTGGGAGGCGCCTGCCCCGTCACCGCCCGCCAGACCAGGGCGTTCGTCAGGTGCACGAAGCAGCGGCTCGAGTGCCTCAGGTCCCAGTCCTCGAAGGCGTGGGGGTCGTCGTAGAGCTCCTGGCGCATCCGGCCGCCGGCCCCCAGGCCCATGTCCATGGCTGCCGACGGGGCGGCATCGGCCTGGACGGACGTGCGGAGGGCGTAGTCGGTCCGCTCCTCGCGCGGCCCGAACTTCCGCTCCCAGACCTCCCGCTTCATCGGGTAGGCGATGATCTGGAGCCCGCCGTGCTCCGCCTCGCCCGTGAGCTGTTCCTCGGCCGAGTAGCCCGCGCCCAGCTCCATGGCCACGAACTGGCGGATCGTGCCCTCCTCCACGCAGTAGCCGTCCAGCCAGGGCTGGGGCGGGGCCACCAGGTAGTCCTGGGGGTCGCGGTGCAGGCCGTCCTCCCACGGCTCCCCCGTCACGGCGTTTACCTTCCCCGCGGCCACCTTGAGGGCGAACGGATAGGCCCGGCCGCCGTAGCCGTGGCCCCCGGCCCCCCGGCCGAAGTGCAGCCACAGGGCCTCGACCCGGTACATGGGGAGCATGACGCCGCCGCGCCGCAGCCACCGGTCGGGCACCCGCGAGGCGTGGTCGTCCACGTGGCGCACCGGGAACCGGCCCAGCCCCGGCGGGAGCGGGTAGTCGGAGCCGTCGTCGGGGATCCGGAGCGTGCGCTGGAAGCCCACGCTGAGCCGGGCATTCGGGTGCACCTCGGGAAACGAGAACTCGAGCGCGTCGTCGGTCAGCTCGATCATCGAACGTCCCTCCTCTCCTGGAATTCCTGTCTGGCGTCTCTCTCCGGCGTGCTCCGCTGGCACTTCCCTCCGGCGTTCGCCCTTCACCAGCGTCCGTCCCGTACCTCCCGCACCACCCGGAGCACCGCGTGGTCGGGCATCTCCTTCATCTCCCGGATCAGCCGACCGAACAGCTTCGGCCGCTTCCGGATCACCTCCCGCAGGTCGGAGGAGACCTTCCCGGCCATGGCCAGCAGCACGTCGGCATCCACGTCCAGCTCCCGGGCGAGCTTCACCAGCGTCTCCTCGGAGGGCGGCGAGCCGATGTCCCGCTCCACCTTGCTCAGGTACGAGGGCTCGATCCCGACGCGCTCGGCCACCTGCCGGAGCGAATAGCTCGGGTCGTCCTCTCGCAGCTCCTCCCTGCGCGATCGGATGTACTGGCCGAGGCTCATGGTCGTCCTGGGGCCGGGGTCCCCGTCTTCTTCCGTCTCTATCTCTCCGTCGATCGTGTATTATTTACTACACGCTACACACCCCGTCAAGCCCGACCCGGCGAGGAGGTCCCCCTGAGTCGCCCCGAGCGTTGCGTTCGGATCGACGAGGCCTTCACGGTGTGAGAGACCGATACCGGGGCGGGAATTCGCGGAACGCCCCCCTGCCCCGTCGCCGTGAATCACGCACCCGAGGACCCGAGAGGACCGCACGTGAACCTCCTGCTCGTCGAGTCGAAGGCCAAGGCCCGCACCATCGAGAAGTACCTGGGCGAGGACTTCCTGGTGCGCGCCTGCATGGGCCACGTCCAGGACCTGCCCACCGAGGGGAAGCAGGGCCGGAAGGCCATGTGGTGGACGTCGGAGGACGGGAAGCTCCCCGAGCCGCCGTGGGATTGGACCGAGGGTTCCCGGGAGCTGATGGACCAGGTCCTGGAGGAAGCGGAGCGGCGCGGTGTGGACCGGTTCTACCTGGCCACCGACCCCGACCGGGAGGGGGAGTTCATCGCCTGGCGCCTGGCCGAGATCCTGGAGGGCCGGGGCGAGATCCACCGGATCACCTTCCAGGAGATCACCGAGGAGGCGGTCCGCGAGGCGCTGGAGGACCCCCGCCCCATCGACCCGAACCTGGTGGACTCGGCCAAGGTGCGGAAGTTCCTGGACCGCCTGGTGGGCTTCCGGGCCTCCAAGTTCAGCAAGTCGTGGTTCACCGGCTCCTCGTCGATGGGCCGGGTCCAGACGCCCACCCTGGGCTTCGTGGTGGAGCGCGAGCTCGAGCGCGAGGCCTTCGTCCCGGTCCCCTACTTCCGGGTGCTGGCCGACGCCGAGGGCATCACCTACCAGGTCCACTTCCACGAGAAGGACGACCCGGACGCGTGGATCGACGAGGGGAACTTCCGGCCCGACCGCACCCACGACGGCGAGCTGGCCCGTCGCGCGGCCGACGCCCTCGAGGCGGCCGGCGAGGTGACGGTGGACGACGTGGAGCGGGGGAGCTACACGCGGAAGCCGAAGGCCCCGTTCACCACCGAGGCCCTGCTGAGCGCGGCGGGCTCCCGGCTGGGCTGGCGCCCCGGACACACCATGGCCGTGGCCGGCGACCTCTACAACAACGGGCACATCACCTACATCCGCACCGACTCCACCCGGACCGGGAAGGACGCACGTCGCCGGGTCCGGGCCCTGATCGAGGAGCGTTGGGGCGGGGATCACCTGGGCCCCGGGGTGGCCGGATCCGACGACTCGGGGGCGGTGCAGGACGCCCACGAGGCCATCCGCCCCACCCGCCCCGGCGTCGACCGTCCCGACGGGCTGGAAGGGAGCGAGGAGCGGCTGTACCGGCTGATCTGGGCCCGGTTCGCCGCCAGCCAGATGTCCCGGTCCCGCTACGAGAAGGCGGTGCTGACGGCCGGGGTGGAGGGCTTCGACCGGCCGCTCCAGGGGACCGCCCGCTGGCGGGTCCATCCCGGGTGGGAGGCCGCCTACGACGGCCTGCGGTCCCCGCCCGCCACGAGCCCGCCCACCGACGCCCTGGAGCCCGGCGCCGTCCACCGGCTGGAGCCCCCGGAGGAAGACGCCGAGAACCCGCGGCTCATCGAGGACGAGACGAAGCCGCCGGCCCGCTACCGCCAGCACACGCTGATCCGGAAGATGCGGGAGGAGGGCATCGGCCGTCCCTCCACCTACGCCCCCACGGTGGAGAAGCTGCTGGAGCGGACCTACGTGGAGGAGGACGGCTCGGAGCTCGTGCCCACCGAGAAGGGGCGCACGCTCTGGACGCGGGTCGTGCCCTACTACGGCCCGGTGGAAGAGGACGAGTCCCTGCCGGACCGGCTCCCCGACGGCGTGGAGCTCGACGACCTGGAGATCGACGTCTTCTATCCCGACTTCACCGCCGAGATGGAGGAGACCCTGGACGGGATCGAGGAGGGCGAGCAGCCGGCAGCCGCCGTGTGGGAGAGCTTCCGGGATCAGTTCCGGGGCATGCACAACGTGGCCCTGAAGCGCCGTCGGGAGCGCCCGACGCCGCGGCAGCTGGCCCTGGCCGAGAGCCTCATGCGCGGGGTGGCCGAGGAGCGCCAGGAGGAGCTCCTGCGGGAGCGCGGCGCCGACGATCTCGAGGAGCTGTCGGGAGAGGAGATCAGCGAGCTCATCGACCGGCTCCAGTCGGAGACCGAGGGGAGCGGCCCTCCCGCCTCGGAGAAGCAGCTCGCGTTCATCGAGAGCCTGGCCGAGGAGCAGGGCCTCACGGAGGCCGAGGCCGCGGGGCTCGTGGACGCCGACGACTTCTCCGAGCTCACCGGCGGCAGCGACGGCACCGCAAGCGCCCTCATCGAGGAGCTCCGGGAGCGTCGCCCGCCGAGCGAGAAGCAGCTCGAGTTCATCGAGGACCTGGCCGAGGAGGCCGGGCTGGCCGAGCCCGAGGCCTGCGCCCTGGTGGGAGCGGAGAGCTACGCGGAGCTCACCGGGGGGCGCGAGGGCACCGCCTCCCGACTCATCGAGACCCTGAAGGAGCGGAACCGGGAGGAGGAAGGGTAAGCGCGCCCCCCCTCACGCCCTCCGCATACGTTCCACGAGCTCCCGGGGGGAGAGGACCGTCACGGAATGGGTCCCGCGCCTCGGCTCGAAGTCACGGCGGTTCCCGGTCACCAGCGCCCGGGCCCGCCCGGTGAGGGCCACCTCCAGGAACGGCCGGTCGTCCGGATCGGAGAGCTCGCCCGCCCACGGCTCGGGCGTCACGTGCTCTCCCGCGGCCTGGACCTGCTCCAGCAGGGCACCCACGTCGCCGGGAGCGAAGGGGAATCGGTCCCGGCGGAGGACCCTCCGGTATTCGTCGAAGATCCGGTCGTCGTACAGGGGAGTGAGTCGCCCGTCCACGATCCCGTCGACGATCCGGCCGGGCGGTCCGTGGGGGCTGAGGAGCCCCGAGACCACCACGTTCGTGTCCACCACGATCCTCAAGGGGCCCCTGGGCGGCCCTCACGAACGGCCCGGATCTCCTCCTCGATCTCCTCCGGGGTGAGCTGGTCGAGTCCCTCCTCCTGCGCGTCCCGCCGCATCCGGTGCACCGCGAGCTGAGCCCGCGCTTTCCGGATGGCGGCGGCCACCTCTTCGATCCGCTCTCCCTCGCCGATCCCCGTGAGATAGGCGATGGGTGTGCTGCCGGAGGTGAGGACCAGGTCCTCCTCCTCGAGCATCTCCCGGACCTTGCCGGGCGTGTTGCGTAGATCCCTCGTGCTGATGACGCGCATGTCGACGCCCTCCGACCGTCCCCGCCAGGGGGTGATATGAAATGGCTACGTATTCGCTACACCGGGCTGCGGTGCCGGGTCCCCTGCCTTCCAAAGCTCCGATCCGCCGCGAGGGCGGAGCGGCGGCGGATCCCACCTGCGGATGTCAGAGCGGCCTCCTATCGTGAGTTCGATCCGTCGGCCCCTCCCCGCGGCCGATCCGCGGCAGTCGGGGTCAGGGACCCGCCAACCACAGGAGGCCTCCATGTCGAGCCGGACGCTCGTCCTGGCGCTGGTCCTGGCGCTCCTCCTCCCCCTGTCCGCCTGTTCGGCGCTGGAATGGCTCGCCGCGCCCCAGGACGGGGTGCGGATCGAGGCCAGCAACGCCAGCCAGGGCACGGCCTTCGTCTCCTCTGGGTCCTTCCACGACAGGATCGAGCCCGGGGAGTTCTGGACCTGGACGGCGGACCGGGACGAGGTCTCCCGCGTGTGGGTCGTGGAGACCGACCGGGAGATCGCCGAGCGGGAGTTTCCCGAGGGCTACGAGCGGGTCACCATCGACGTCCTCTCCGGCGGCCTCGTCCTGCTGCGGTGATCCCGTGAGCCGGATCCCCGGGCCGGACGGCGCCGCGGGCGGTGTCCCCGCCCCTGACGCCGGTGGAAAGCCCGAGCGTACTGGCACGCCGCCGCCCGCAGGCTCACCTTGTTCCCCGCCATGACCACGCCCACGAAGCTCCAGCGCTGGCTCGACCTGATCACCTTCCTCGTGAGCCGCCGGCTCCCGGTGGCGGTGGACCGCATCATGGAGGGGGTGCCCGCCTACGCCGAGAAGTGGGAGACGGGGGACGAGACGGACCGGGCCTCCGCCCGGCGGATGTTCGAGCGGGACAAGGACGAGCTCCGGGAGCTCGGCATCCCGCTGGATACCGTCCCGTACACCATCAACTACGGCATGGAGCAGACGGAGGGCTACCGCATCGCCCGCCGGGACTTCTACCTGCCCTACCTGCGCCTGGCGTCCCGGGCCGGGGAGGCGGGGAGCGGGGACGGGAGCGATCCGGAGGAAGACGCCCGGCGGGCGGACCCCGGCGACCCGGAGGTGACGCTGGCCGAGGACGAGGCGGCCCTGGCCCTGGACGCCCTGAAGCGTGTGGCGGAACTCCCCTCCTTCCCCCTGCGGCGGGAGGCCCGCTCGGCGCTCCGCAAGCTCAGCTTCGACCTGGCCGACGCCGACCTCCCCGAGACGCCCGTGCTCTACCCGGACGATCCCGAAGCGGCCGAGCTGACCGGGCGCCTCCGGACCCTCTCCGACGCCCTCCTGGCCCGGAAGCGCGTGCGCTTCGACTACCACGCCATCTACCGCGGCGAGACCTCCGGGCGCGACGTGGCCGCCTACGGCCTCTTCTTCCAGCACGGGCACTGGTACCTGGTGGGATCCGACGCGACCCGGGACGGCGACCTCCGGGTCTTCCGGGTGGACCGGATGGAGGAGCTCGAACCGAACTCCAGGAAGCCCAAGACGCCCGACTACGAGATCCCCGGCGATTTCCGGGTGGCCGACCACCTGGACCGCGAGGCCTGGGAGCTGGGGGACCGCGAGGAGGAGGAGCCCGTGGAGGCGCTGATCCGCTTCCACTTCCCTTCCTCGCTGCAGGTGGCCCGGAACGGGCGCGGCGAGCTGGTGGACCAGGAGCCGGGCGGCTCCGACGTCCGCCGGTTCCGCGTCTACCAGGTGGGCCCCTTCGTCCGCTGGCTGCTCACCTTCCGGGGCGAGGCCGAGGTGATCCGGCCCGCCTCCCTCGAGCGCCGGCTCGCCGAGACGGCCGAGAAGGTGGTGGCCCTCCACCGGGAGGGACCGTGAGCGGCGGGCGCGGCCCGGCGGAGGAGCGGCTGGAGCGCGTGCTCCACCTGCTCCCGGCGGCCGCCCGGGAGGGCGGGGCCGAGCTCCGGGATCTGGCCGCGGCCCTGGACGTGGCCGAGCGGGACCTGATCCGTGACCTGCAGGAGGTGACCACCCGGGCCCACTACCAGGGACCGGGCATGGCCGACCACCTCCAGATCGCCATCGAGGAGGGGCGGGTCTCCGTGTGGACGGCCGGCGAGTTCCGGCGCCCCGTGAAGCTCACGCCCCGCGAGGCGGTGGCCCTGGCCGTGGGGCTCCGGGCCCACGCCATCTCCGCCGGGGGCGGCGGGAGCGGCTCCCCCCGGGGCCACCTGGACCTGGCGCGGCGACTGGAGCGGGAGCTCGCCGTCTCCGGCGCCGACGAGCTGGAGGAGCTCATGGCCCTGGAGGACGACGCGCCCTCAGCCCACGAGGACGGGGTCCAGGAGGCGCTCTTCCGGGCGGCCCGGCGCCGGCGGCGCTGCCGGATCCGGTACCTGAAGCCCTCGGCCGACGGACCCGAGTGGCGGCTGGTGGAGCCCTACGTCATGGCCTACGCCGACGGCCACTGGTACGCCGTCTCCCGCTGCCACCGGGTCGAGGGCGTGCGGTGCTTCCGGCTGGACCGGACCCTCGAGGTAGAGCTCACCGGCGAGGCCTTCACCGTCCCCGACGGCTTCGATCCGGCCCGCTACCTGAAGGACGGCCGGGTCTACCGGGGCCACGACGACCGGGAGGTCACCGTCCGCTACTCCCCCCGGGTGGCGCCCTGGATCCGCGAGCGCGGCCCGGTGGAGGAGCGGGAGGACGGGAGCGTCGAGGTCACCTACGACGTCTCGGACCCGGACTGGGTGGTGCGGCACGTGCTCCAGTACGGCGCCGACGCCCGGGTCGTCGACCCCCCGGCCGTCCGGGAGAGGGTGAGGGAGGAAGCCCGGCGGGTCGGCCCCGCCCGTACCCCCTAACGGAGACGCACCAGCACGACCTGCACGTGCGGCGGGAGCGGGCCGTCGGCACCGTCCCGGACCCGGATCGCCGTGGCCTCCCGCCCCGGTCCCTCGAGGGCGAGGTAGGCGGCGGAGCTCGACCGGACGGTCCCCGTGGCCTGCCAGTCGCCGAAGGGGAGCTCGTAGGGCTGGAGATGGGCGGTCCGGACGACGCTCTCCTCCATGTCCTGGAGGTTCCAGCTGGGGAGGGTGAGGCGGGCGGACGCTCCGGGGATCCGGTCGTCCACGTAGAGCGCCGCCGCCCACCGGGCCAGGAGGTCGGCGGCAGCTTCGCCCGAGACGGCCTCGACGGCGCCCCAGCCGCTGGACTCCCCGTCGACGATCCTCCGGTTCAGCTCCCGCTCCCCGCCCACGTGGGTCGGTCCCCAGTGATCCGACAGCCACCGCAGGAAGCTCCATCCCACCCCGTACCAGAGCGCGCGACCGGCGCAGGGGGACGGGTCGGACCGGAGCCAGCCGCACTGCTCCGGCGCGCCGGCGACGCGGGTCGAACTGGTCTCGAACCCGAAGTAGTGCAGCACGTCGACGAACGCGTTCACGTACCAGTCGATCTCGTCGGTGCCCGCCGTGTTGGCCGCGACGTCGAAGCCGTAGTTCAGTCCCGGCGAGCGTCCCGTCACCGCGTGGCCCACCACCTCCTCGGAGAGCGTGGCCTGCGCCTCGGAGAGCCAGGAGTCCAGCTTCGGCTTCCCGATGGTCAGCCGGCGGCTCTGCTGAATCACGTGGGTGAGCTCGTGGGCCATGACGAACGGCATCGCGCCCCGGGCGACGTCCGTCCCGTAGACGTCCCCGTGCTGGCCCGTCGGATCCGGCGCCCTGGCGTAGAAGAACTCGCCCTCGTCGCTCGCGGGGCAGTCGGACCGGGCGAGGAGGTCCCCCGTCCACACGAACCCCACGAATCCCCAGTGCTCGTTGACCTCCTTGGAGACGACCGCCACGATCCGCCCGTTGCCGTCGATGTCCGACGGCGAGCCGAAGTAGTCGACCTGGGTGGGGACGATGTGCTGGTCGATCCAGTCGCTGAAGTCCCCGTAGTCGGCATCGGTGAACCCGCCCGAGGGGTTGGCCACGTCGGAGACCAGGATCGCCCGGTCGCCGACGGCACGGACCAGGCCGGTGATCTCCGTGAAGGTGGTGCACAGATCCCCCGATCCGGTCCCGGGCACGCGGACCCGGACCTCGTCGCCCACGGCCACGCTCCCGGTGACCTCGGCGGCGACGGGCGGCCCGCTCTCCCGCAGGACGTTCCGGGTTCCCACGTGTCGGCGCTCCCACTCGCGCAGGAGCGGCTCGGCGGCCCGCTGCTCCCGGAGCCAGGACGGGACGTCCGGCATCCGGGCCTCCCGGGGGCGGCGTGGTCCCCCCCTGTCGTCCGGCGCCGCGGCGAGGGCAAGGGGAGCGGCGGACGCGGCCGACGCGCCGTCCGCCGCTTCGGCGGTGATCCTCACCGAGGTGAAGCCGTCCACCACCGAGGACAGCGACTGCACGAGCAGGAGGTACCGCTCGTCGCCGTCGCTCTCGGGGAACTGGAGGCAGGCGGAGGGGGGATCGGAGAGGACCGATTCGCTCCCGGCCGCGAGGGCCACGGGGAGCTCGTCCGGCTCGAGCCCGGCCGCGGCCGACGCGGCGCCCTCCTCCGTCTCCACCCGCACCTCCACGACCCTCGCCGGCAGGCAGTCGAAGAGCGGCACCTCCACGGTGAGCTCCGTCGCCGTGGCCGCGGCCACCCGCGCGACCACCCCGTCGACGGTGACCGTGTTGCCGGACGCCGAGCTCGCGAAGTTCCGGCCCCGGAGCGTGACCTGGCCGCCTTCGGGCATGGGATCGGGGGAGATCCCTTCCACGAGGGGTGCCCCGGTGCCGGAGCCGTCGGTCACCGTGATCTCCGATGTGCCGGACCGACCCTCCGAGGTCGCCGAGATCGTCGCGGTCCCCTCCGCCTTCGCCGTCACCCGCCCCCCGGCGTCCACCTCCACGACCCCCGGGTCGCCCGAGCTCCACGCGACGCTGGCGTCCGCCACCGGGTGTCCGCCGGCGTCCTGCGGCTCGGCGGCCAGGGACGCCGTCTCGCCCACGGCCATGGTGACGCTGGACGGCGAGACGCTCACCGAGGTCACGACCTGGTCCACGGTCAGGACGGCCGTGTCGGCCGCGCCGCCCGCCCGGGCGACGATCCGTGCGATTCCGTTCGCCCGGGCGGTCGCCACGCCGGAGCCGGAGACGGTGGCCACCTCCGGATCGGTGCTGGACCAGGTGAAGGAGATCCCGGTCATCGTCCGCCCGGCGTCGTCCCGGGCGGTGGCCGTGAACGACGCGGTGGCGTCCAGCGCGTCGAGGCTCGCCCCGGAGGGCGCCACGGCCACCGAGTGGACGTCGGGCGACGGGGAGGGGGACGGGTCGGTCGGATTCGCCCCGCCGTCTCCCCCGCACCCCGATGCGAGAGCGGCCGCGAGGAGGGAGGCGAGGGAAGGGAGACAGCGACGGATTTTCGGCATGGCGATCGCTCCGGACCTGGCGCGCTCCGGTGGAAGGTGACGGCCTCGCCCCAGCGAGGGCGGGCCGTTCGCGGTCCGGCTCCCGAGGCCGTGGAGCGCGACGCCCGGAAGATCCGGCCTGCTCCCCACCGGAAAAAATAACGGACGAACGCGACCCGGGGAAGAGGCGGCTCGCCACCCCTGGCCCGTCCGCTGTCACACCCCCTCCCTACCATCGGCAGTCCTCACGAACCGAACCTGGAGGACTGCCATGCTGGAGACCGTCGACGCGGGACGCCCCCTGCGCCGCGCCGGACTCACCGTCTTTCCCCTGGTGGCGGCGACCGAGCGGGAGCTGCCCTACCGCCTGCTCCGGGACGCCATCGAGGCGGGAGAGGTGGAGGTCACCGAGATGGGATCGGGGAACGTGGGCGAGGTGGTGGCCCGGAACAGCGGGCCGCGTGACGTCCTGGTGCTCGACGGCGAGCAGCTCGTGGGCGCCAAACAGAACCGCACCACGAGCCGCACCATCCTGCTCCCGGCCCGCACCGACACGACGCTTCCCGTCTCCTGCATGGAGCAGGGACGCTGGCACTTCCGCAGCGGACGCTTCGAGCACGCCCCGCAGCATTCGCCGACGGCCGTCCGGCGGAAGGCCCGGGAGGTGGAGGCGGAGCGGGCGGCGGGCGCCGGCGCCGGCGACCCGGCGGCGTTCGCGCCCTCGGAGCTCGGCCGCGCCCAGCACGCCGTGTGGGAGGAGATCGACGGGATCGCCCGGACGCTGGACGCCTCCTCCTCCACCGGCGACCTGGGCGAGGCCTACCGGACGTGGATGGGGCGCCTCGGGGAGCTCGGCGACGCCTTCCCCCTCGTGGAGGGGCAGGTGGGACTCGCCGTCTTCCTGGGCCGCCGGCCCCTGGGCATGGACCTGATCGGCGCGCCGGCCCTCTACGGCGATCTCCACGAGCAGCTCCTCCGGGGCTACCTCCTGGACATGCTCCGCGAGGAGCGACGCGAGGAGAGCGGGCGAGGAACCGGCTCCGGGGGCGGCGCGGAAGCCGGCTCGGAGGGTGGGCCGGGGAGCGCCGCCGGACGCGGTGCGGGGGGCGACGCCCGAGGCGACCGGGATCCCGCCGACCGGGCCGACGCGCTGGACCTGCTCATCCAGGTCGCCGACGCGGAGCTCACCCAGGTGCCCACGCCGGGCCGGGGCGCCTACCGCGTGCTGTCGGGCGGCGTCGTGGGCGGCGAGCTGGACGATCCGGAGCTGGCGGAGGAAGAGGGATGGCGGGACGGGCTCGTGCACCTGAGCGCCTTCGCCGCGGGGCCGGCCGGGAGCCGGTAGGTTCTCCTCATTCGGGAGCGTCGGGGGCCGCGTCCGGACGCGGGTCCTCGTCGATCCGACCGTACTCCTCCAGGATCCGCCGCAGCCGGTCGGAGGGGAGGGCGTGGACCCGGACGTCGCCGGCGCCGGTCATGGTCTCGGCGGCGAGCATGGCGTTGGTGACGGCCTCCTCGGTGGCCTGCACCGTGGCCCGGAAGAGGGGGTCCAGCCGCTCGTTGGGGAGCATGGTGAGGGGGACCGACCCGGCCTCGCTCGCCGCCTCGTCAGCCGCCCCGGGGTTGGCCGTGGAGAAGGCCACGAAGATGTCCCCCGAGTAGTGGCTCGCGATGCTCCCCTCCCGCCCGATCCCCAGGGCCGCCCGCTTCACCAGCCGCTCGAGCTGATGGGGCAGGAGCGGCGCGTCGGTGGCCACCACGATGATGATGGAGCCGCGGCCGCTCCACGGCATGGGCGCCGCGGCCGCGGGAGACGTCGCCCCGTCACCGGGGGCCGCCTCGGCCGGCACACTCACCGCTCCGCCCGCCGCCGCGGCCGGTCCGGGCGAGCGGCCCCCGTCCTCCTCCTCCGGGCACCGGGGCAGGTCGCGCAGGAACTCCCGGACCACCTGCACGTCGGAGGCGCGGCAGGTGCGGAGGTCCCGGATCTCCCGGCCCACGGGGACGCCGGCGATGCGCAGCGTCTCTCGGTCGCCGTAGTTGCACTGTACGAGCACGCCGACGGTGTGGCCGCCCGCCTCGGCCGGCAGCTCCCGGGAGGAGGTGCCGATCCCGCCCTTGAAGCCGTTGCAGATCATGCCGGTGCCCCCGCCCACGGCTCCCTCCTCCACGGGGCCGCCGGAGGCGTTCTCCAGGGCCTCGAAGACGTGGCGGGGCTCGACGTGGAACCCGTCGAGGTCGTTCAGCACCCCGTCCCAGGTCTCGGCCACCACCGGCAGGGCCCAGAGGGACGGATCGCCGCGGTCCCGGCTCCAGCGGATGGCGGCGTCCCTCACCACCCCGACGCTGTGGGTGTTGGTGATGAGGACCGGCCCCTCCAGGAAGCCGGACTCGTCGATCCAGGTGGTGCCCGTCATCTCGCCGTTCCCGTTCATCGGGAACCAGGCGGCGAAGACGGGATCGAAGGACGTCCGGCCCCGGGGAAGGACCGCCGTCACGCCGGTCCGGACCGGCCCCTCCCCGACCACCAGGCGTCCGCTCCCCGAGACGATGGTCGAGTGGCCCACCTCGACGCCCGCCACGTCGGTGATGGCGTTCAGGGGGCCCGGCGTGCCCCGGAAGGGGACGCCCACGTCCCGGGCCCGGGGGCTCACGTCCGTGGTGTCCGGTGACGTCGCGGCCTCCAGCGTCCCGGTCGATCCCGCGAGGCAGGTCAGGGCCGCCGCGATGGCGACCCCGACGAGACGGCCGCCGCGCTCAGCCCTCGGGGTCGGGGTGGACCGTGCGCCCTCCCACCACCGTACGGAGCACCTCGATCTCCTTGATCCGGTCCGGGTCCACCTCATGGGGATCCTCCTGGAGGACGGTGAAGTCGGCGAGCTTGCCGGGCGTGATCGAGCCCTTCAGGTGCTCCTCGAACGACGCGTAGGCTCCGTGGATCGTGCCCACGCGGAGCGCCTCCCGCACGCCGATCCGCTGGTTCGGTCCCCAGACCCGTCCCTGCATGTCGGTCCGGGTGACCATGCTCTGGATGGCCATCATGGGGTCGAAGGGCCCCGGCGGGTAGTCCGACCCCGCCGCCACCGGGACCCCGTGGTCCAGGAAGGAGCGGTGGGCGAACATCCACCGCATCTTCTCCTCCCCGTACTCCGTCCACTTGTTGCCGTGGTAGTGGACGTAGGTGTAGAAGGGGGTGGGCACGGCACCCACGGCCGCGATCCGCTCCAGCAGATCGGGATTCACCAGGGAGCAGTGCTCGATGCGAAACCGGGGATCGGGGCCCAGCCCCAGCTCGTCGGCACGGCGCTCGGCCCGCTCGTAGGCGTTCAGCACGCGGTCGATGGCCACGTCGCCGTTGGCGTGGATGCCGAGCTGGAAGCCGTGCCGGACGGCGTCGGCCACCGCCTCGTGGATCTCCTCCTGCGACATGGTGAGGATGCCGTAGTCGTTCGGCCGTCCCTGATAGGGCGTGCTCATGGCCATGGTGCGCTCCGAGGCCGAGCCGTCGGCGGCGTGCTTCACCGCGCCGATCCGGAGCCACTCGTCGCCGAAGCCGGTCCGGACGCCCGCGGTCTTGAGGGCGGAGTACAGCTCCGTGCCCCCGCCCGGGAACAGGTAGGTGCGGAAGCGGAGCTCGCCGGCCCGCCGGGCGTCCTGGTAGGCGGTCAGGTCCTCGGCGCCGCACCACACGTCGTGGACCGAGGTGAGCCCGGCGGCCGTCATCCGCCGGGAGATGAGGGCCACGCCCTCGCGGCGCTGCTCCCGGGTGCTGGTGGACGGGATCAGGTCGTAGAACACCCCGCGCGCCTCCTCGGCCACCTTGCCCGTGAGCTCCCCGTCCTCCCGGTAGAACCTCCCTCCCTCGGGGTCGGGGGTGTCGGCCGTCACGCCGGCGAGCTCGAAGGCCCGGCTGTTGTAGACGGCGGTGTGGCCGCCCCGGTGGCGGACCTCCACCGGATGGTCCGGCACGGCCCGGTCCAGGTCCCGCCTCCGGACCGGCCGGCCCTCCTCGAGCTTCGTGTCGTCGTACATGACGCCGATGACCCACTCGCCCGGTGGGGTCTCGGCCGCCCGGGCCCGGAGCGCCTCCTGGATCTCGGCGATGCTCCCCAGGTTCACGTTCACGTGGAGGAGCTGCGACAGTCCCGCCCCCGCCGGATGGCTGTGAGCGTCGATGAATCCGGGCGTCACCGTGAGCCCCCGCAGGTCCAGGACTTCGGTCTCCGGACCCGCCAGGGCGCGGATCTCCTCGGTGCCCCCCACGGCCACGAACCGGTCGCCGCGGACGGCGAACGCCTCGGCGGTGGGCCGGTCGTCGTCGATGGTGTAGACCCGCCCGCCCAGGGCCACCAGGTCCGGCGAGGACGGCTCCGTGGGCGGCGTCCCGCCCGGACCGGCGGCTCCGGTCGACCCGCTCGCCGTGCCTGCCCCGGCCGGCCCGCCCGACGCCCCTGCCCCGGCCGCACCGTTCGTCCCGCCGCCCAGGGCGGCGCCCGCGGCGCCGAGGGCTCCGAGCCCCAGGAACCTCCTGCGTGAAAGGTCCGTCATGTCGCTCCTCCCATCCTGAGAGCTGCTCTCCCTGCGGGGTGCGTCCCGACCTGCCGCGCTACCTGGCCGCTCCCGCGATCTCGTCCCGTACCACCGTCTCATCTTCCCCCGTCGTCCGGCGCCCGCGCCGACCGGAGCGCGGGACCCACCGTGCGCCTCACGTCCTCCAGCTCCCGGGCGGCACCTTCCGGCGGCTCGGTGAGGAGGCTCACCCCCACCGTGAGCGCCAGCCCCACCAGCGTGCCGGGGATCATCTCGTACAGGTCGTAGAAGCCGGCCTTGAAGAACACGACCCACACGATCGTCGTCACGAAGCCGCCGATCATCCCCCAGATCGCCCCCGCCCGGGTCGTGCCCTTCCAGAACAGCGAGCACAGGACCACCGGCGTGAACGCACACGCGAGGCCGGACCACGCGAAGAGCACGAACCAGAAGATCACCCGGACCTCGCCCAGGGCCAGGGCCAGGGCTCCCGCCCCGAGGACCACCGTGGTGAGCTTGCCGTACCACGACAGCCGCCGCTCCGAGAGCCCGGGGGAGTAGATCTGCTGGACCACGTCGCGGACCACGGCCGAGGAGGCCAGGATGAGCAGCGAGTCCACCGTGGACATGATGGCGGCCAGCACCACCACCAGGAAGATCCCGGCGAAGATGGCGGGAAAGAGCTCGGTGGCCATCATCGGATAGATCGTCTCCGAGTCGGCGAGGCCGGGGAAGAGCACCCGTCCCGCCATCCCGGCGAAGACGGCGCCCGTGTCGAAGACCACGATGCAGATCACCGCGATGGGGCTGGCGTCGACGATGCTCCGCTGGTCCCGGGCCGAGATGAACCGGGTCAGGAGCTGGGGGGAGCCCAGGAAGGCGATCCCGATGCCCACGAAGCCCAGCACGCTGGCCACTCCCTCGGGCGTGACGCCGAGCCCCCCGCCCGGGAGCAGCAGGCTCGGGTCCGTCTCCCGCAGCCCCTCCACCAGCCCCGACCAGCCCCCCGCCGCGGCGATCCCCACCACCGGCAGGGCGACGAGGCACCCGAACATGAGCACGCCCTGCAGCAGGTCGCTGTAGGCGACGGCCTTGAACCCCCCGACGGTGGTGTAGAACAGGATCACCGCGGCGCCGATCAGCACTCCCGCCGTGTAGCCCGTGCCCAGGAACGAGTCGAAGGCCTTCCCCGAGGCGGTGAGCTGGGCGGCGGTGTAGGCGGCCACCATGGAGAAGATCACCGCCGCGCTGATCAGCCGGAGCACGTGGGAGCCGTCCCGGAACCGCTCCTCCAGGTAGTCGGGGATGGTGATAGCGTCGTAGCGGTCGGTGTACTCCTTGAACGGCCGCGCCACGAACACCCAGGCCAGGGTGACCCCCAGCACCTCCCCGAGCACCACCCAGAGGGCGTGGATCCCCACCATGTAGCCCATGCCAGTGAGGCCCAGCAGGAGCCACGCGCTCTCGCCGGTGCTGTTCGAGCTGAAGGCGATGACCCAGGAGGGGAGCTTCTTCCCGGCCACGTAGTAGCCGGCCACGTCGTCGGAGTCCCGGCCGCCCCACACCCCCAGGACCAGCAGGACCGCCAGGTAGGCGACCATGATGGCGATGATCGTCGGCGTGCCGCCCATCCTCCCGCGCGCTCCCTAGTTCCCGCCGCCGCGGGGGCCGTCGCCGTCCGGGCGGGGGCGGCGTCCGCGGCCCTCCCGGTGGCGGAGGTGGAAGGCGGCCACCAGCCAGAGGCCGGCGCCCACCGAGACCAGGAACAGGAGCCAGGACTCCCAGGGAAGCCCGGCGATCACCGGCGGACCCCCCGCGGCCGCCTCACGCGGACGCGCTCCGTCGCGCCCGGCCCCGATCCGCTCACGCGGACTCGTCCACCCGACGGCACGCCCGGCCCAGGCGCTGGAGCCCCTCCTCCACCTCGTCCTCGGAGATCAGCATGGAGGGGCCGAGCCGGACCACGTGGCCGTGGAGCCCCCCGAGGCCCACCAGGAGCCCCTCCTCCTTCGCAGCCTCCAGGAGCCGGCGGGCCGTGTCGGTCGCGGGGTCGCGGGACTCCCCGTCCTCCACCAGCTCCATGGCCTGCATCAGGCCCATGCCGCGGACCTCCCCGATCCATGGGTGCTCCCGCTCCAGCCGCTCCAGGCCATCGCGGAGCTGGCGGCCCCGGGCGGCCGAGCGGGCCGGCACGTCCTCCTGGACCATGACGTCCAGGGTCGCCTCCGCCGCGGCCATGGCCACGGGGTTGCCGCCGTAGGTGGAGATGGAGGCGGCGGTCCAGGCGTCGGCCACCTCGTCGGTGGCGACCGTGGCGCCCACGGGGAAGCCGTTGGCGATCCCCTTCGCCATGATCATGACGTCCGGCGCCACCCCCTCGTGCGCGGCGGCGAACCACTCCTCGCCGGTGCGCCCGAAGCCCGTCTGCACCTCGTCGCAGATGAAGAGGCCGCCGTAGCTCCGGATGACCTCGGCCGCCCGGCGGAGGTAGCCGGGGGGTGGGACGATGAAGCCCCCCACCCCCTGGATGGGCTCCACCAGGAGACCCGCCGGCCGGCCGCTGGTGGTGGTCTCGATGACCTCCACCAGGTCGTCGATGGAGAACTCGAGGCAGGCCTCCGGGTCGCCGGAGCCCACGGGGCACCGGTAGGGGTAGGGCGAGCGCGCGTGGACGATCCCCGGGATCGAGGCCGACAGGGGGCGCCAGGCGGCGTGCCCGGTGATGTTGGTGGCCAGGAGGCTCCGCCCCGAGTAGGCGTGCCGCAGGGCGACGATCTCGTCGCGGCCGGTGGCGATCCGGGCCCCCATGACCGCCGTCTCCACCGCCTCGGTGCCGCTGTTGGTGAAGCAGGCACGACCGACCCCGTCGGGGGTGAGCCGGGCCAGGCGCCGGGCCACCCCGACCTGGTTCTCCGTCAGGTACAGGGTGGAGGTGTGACCCAGGCGCTCCATCTGCTCCGACACGCTCCGCGTCACCGCCGGGTGGCAGTGGCCGATGGAGGTGGTGAGGATGCCCGCGAACAGGTCCAGGTACTCCCGGCCGGCGGCGTCCCGCACCCGGCTCCCCCGACCCTCCACGAGCTGGATCGGCTCCTCGTAGTAGGGCTTCACCCAGGGGAACAGGCGCTCCCGGTGGGCCTCCGCCAGGCCGCCCCCGGTTCCGTTCACCACCGTTCCGTTCACCATCGGGAGATGACCACGCGCCTGTCCGTGTAGAACTCGATGGCGTCCCGTCCCTGGGCTTTGAGGTCGCCGTAGAAGGAGCCCCGCGAGCCCCCGAAGGGGAAGAAGGCCATGGGGGCGGCCACGCCGATGTTCACCCCGATCATGCTGATCCCCGCCCGGTACCGGAACTCCCGGGCGGCGCGGCCGCTGGCCGTGAAGATGGACGTGGCGTTGCCGTACTCCACCCGGTGGATGATCTCCACCGTCTCGGCCACCGAGCCGGCCCGGGTGAGGCCGGCCACCGGCCCGAAGATCTCCTCGCGGCCCACCGACATCTCGGGGTCCACGTCCTCCAGCACGGTGGGCCCGATCCAGTGGCCCTCCGGGTGCGCCTCCACCTTCAGGGAGCGGCCGTCCAGCGCGATCCGGGCCCCTTCATCGGCGCCCTCCTCGATGTAGCGCCGGATCCGGTCCCGGTGGGGCCCCGAGATCACGGGCCCCATGTCCACGCCCTCCTCCAGCCCGTGGCCCACGGTGAGCGAGGAGGCGCGCTCCAGGAGCCGGTCCCTGACCGGGGCGTAGGCGTCGCCCACCCCCACCACCACGCTGCCGGCCAGACACCGCTGGCCCGCCGAGCCGTAGATGGAGGAGGTGATGGCGTCGGCCGCCGCCTCCATGTCGGCGTCGGGCATGACCACCAGGTGGTTCTTGGCGCCGCCCAGCGCCTGGACCCGCTTGCCCTCCTCGGCCGCCTTCGCGTAGACCGACCGCGCCACGTGGCTGGATCCGACGAAGGAGACCCCCGCCACCTCCGGGTGCTCGAGGATCGCCGTGGCCGCGTCGGCGTCGCCGTGCACCACGTTCAGCACGCCGTCGGGCACGCCGGCCTCGGCCGCCAGCTCCACGATGCGCTGGTGGGTGACGGGGTCCCGCTCGCTGGGTTTCAGCACGAAGGTGTTGCCTGTGGCCAGGGCGTACGGCCAGAACCACAGCGGGATCATGACGGGGAAGTTGTAGGGCGTCACGGCGGCGAAGACGCCCAGGGGCTGGCGGTACTCCTGGCAGTCGATGCCGGAGGCCACGTCCTCGAGGCTCCGGCCCATCATGAGGGAGGGGATGCCGCAGGCGTGCTCGACGTTCTCGATCCCCCGCTGGATCTCGCCCCGGCTCTCCCGGCGCGTCTTCCCGTGTTCCCGGGTCAGGCTCTCGGCCAGCTCCTCGTGGTGCTCCTCCAGCAGGGCCTTCAGGCGGAAGAGGACCCGTGCCCGCTCCACCGGGGGGGTCTCGCGCCAGTCCGGGAACGCCGAGGCCGCCGCCTCCACCGCTCCCCCGACCTCGGCCGGCGTGGAGAGGGGCACGCAGGCGATCCGCTCGCCGGTGGCGGGATCGTCCACCGGGAGCGATTCGCCGGATCCGGAGGGCGTCCACGCTCCGTCGATGAAGTTGGGGACCGGGCCGCCCCCCTCGCCGCCCCCCCTGGATTCGATGGTCATGGCGCCTCCAGCGCACGCGGTCGTCTGAGCTGGCTCTGCCTCGGGCGAGCGCTCCCTCGAGCGCCCCTCGGAGGAGGACGATCGTCCGCCCCCCTCGCATATCGTGTACGACATGTATACAATCTCACCGGCGGGCGCAACCCGGACGTTCCACGGCCCAGGGGATCGCGAATGGACGAGACCAGAGGAGAACCCACCGGCGGCTCCGGCGCCACCCTGGCGGACCGGGTCTACCGGGAGGTCAGGGGGCGCCTGCTGGAGGGGGAGGTGCCCCAGGACCGGTTCTTCCGCGAGCAGGGGCTCAGCGAGGAGATCGGGGTCAGCCGGACGCCCGTCCGGGAGGCCCTGGCCCGGCTGGCCTCGGAGGGCTTCCTGGAGCGGATCCCCCACCGCGGGTTCCGGGTCCCCGAGGAGTCCCTCTCCCGGCTCCTGGAGCTCTACCCCATCGTCGCGGCCCTGGAGGTGCTGGCCGGGCGGCTGGCGTTCCCCGGCCTGGACGCCGGCGACCTGGAGGAGCTCAGACGGATCAACGGCCGCCTGCGGGAGGCCGTGGAGGCCGGGGACGTGGCGGCGGCCGTGGACCGGAACGACCGGTTCCACGCACTGATCGCCGAGCGGAGCGGGAACGAGCGGCTGGGGCGCTTGCTGGAGGACCTCCGGGCCCAGCTCCGGCGGCTGGAGACCTGGTACTACTCCGACCCCTCCCACGGCGAGCGCTCCGTGCGGGAGCACCGGGAGCTCGTGGACGCCCTGGCGGAGGGACGGCGGGACCGCGCCCTGGAGATCCTGGAGGGGAACATGCGCCTCACCCGCAGGGAGCTCCTCCGGGAGCTGGGGCGGGCGGACGACCGGGACTGAGGCGGGTGGGCGACCGGGGCTGAGGCGGGCGGGCGCCGGCGCCGGGACCTCCCGCCGGCCCGGCCCGGTGGGCGGGCTCCACGGACGCGTCTATCCGCTCGCGGGAACCCGGCTCACCCGGTTCCGGTAACCCGTCTCACCCGCTCCCGGGGACCACCACCCGGAGCACCCCGTCGTGCTTGTTCAGCAGGAAGATCCGTCCGTCGGGCGCCGTGCCCAGCCGGAGGTCCACCCGGCCCGCCTCGTCCCGTCCCTGCTCCCGGCGCGTCTCCTCCACCAGCTCGCGCAGGGTCCGGGGCTCGCCGTCGCCCGGGTCGAACAGCACCCGGCGGATGGCGTCCTGGCCGCCGTCGGGCAGGTCGTCGGCGTCCACGTGGAAGAGCTCCCCGCTGGGCAGGTCGCCGAACAGCAGCTGTCCCTCCAGCGCCGGGACCGCTCCGTCCCGGACCACGTGGAGGCCGGTGACGGCGGCCCGGCCGATGAGCAGCGGGTCCTCCTGGTCGTACTCGGCCACCGGGTACGTGACCTCGGGATCGCTCCGGGGGTCCTCCAGGCTCACCGAGCCGGTGAACCGGAAGCTGCCCTCCCACTCGTTCCAGCCCAGGTCGTCGCCGGCCTCGGCCCGGCTCACCTCCTCCACCGTGTTCTGGCCGATGTCGGCCACGAACATGGCGCCGTCGGCGGGATCCCACGCCAGGTGCTGAGGGTTGCGCAGGCCCAGGAGATAGATCTCGTCCAGGGTGCCCTCGTCGCCGACGAAGGGGTTGTCCGGGGGTACGCCGTACTCTCCCGAGACCCCGTCGGAGCCCAGCGGGTCGATCCGCAGCACCTTCCCGAAGGCCGAGGACGGGTCCCGGGCCATGTCGTGGGGATCCCCGCCGGCGCCCCCGTCGCCCACCCCCACGTAGAGGAGGCCGTAGTCCGGATCGCCGGGCCCGGCCAGGGGATTGAAGGTGAGCTCGCCCCCGTTGTGGTTGCCGTAGGGCTGCTCGAAGCGCATGAGCTCCCGGGGCGAGCCGCCGTCGTAAGAGGCGGCCCCGGCGTCGGCCGCGGTGAACTCCAGGAGCACCATGTCGTGGGAGTCGTCGCCGCCGGAGGGCCGGAAGTCGGGCTCCGGGTCGGTCCGGTGGGTGTCGGTCCACACGTAGAGCTTCCCGTAGCCGGGCGCCCCCTCCTGGGCGAACTGTGGGTGGAAGGCGAAGTTCTGCACGCCCTTCTCCCGCCACCCGGCGTCCACCTCCACGCCCCACCGGGCGTCGTCCACGTCCAGGTACGTCCCGACCTCGCCGCCCTCGTCCAGCACGTACAGGGTGCCCCGCTGGTCGCTCACGAAGAGGCGGTCGGTGCCGGGCTCGTGGACCAGGGTCATCATCCGGGCCGGCTCGCCATCGGCGTCGGGGATCGCAGCGAAGTGCTCCACCTCCACCACCACCGTGCCCTCCTCGGCCTCGATGGGCTCGGGGAAGGGATCGTCGGTCTCCTGGGCGGAGGCCGTGCAGGCGAGGAGGAGGAGCGAGGCGAGGAGGGAGACGACGGTGCGCATGGCGACCTCTCGGCTGATCGGATCGAAACGGCGGGCGCGACGAGACGGCGGCCGGGCCGGGAGGGCACGGAACGCGCCGGCCCTCAATCTATGAGGGCCACTCCCCCCTCGCATTCCTCGCCCCAGCCGTCCGTCCCCCGCTGACCGCGCCCCACTGACCGACTCCCGCTGTCCGCCCCCCGCTGTCCGTCCCCGCTGACCGCCCCCCTCCCTGCAGTCCCGTGGTCCGACCGCGGGCGATCCCCTATCATTTTTCGGTCTCCTGGTCGCGACGAACCCAGATCCCTCACCCGGAGGTCCACCATGCGCAGCTCCATCGTGCGCGGCCCCGTCACGTGCGCCCGCTCGATCCGTCCCGCCTCCGTGGCGGCCGTCCTCTGCTTCGTCCTCCTGTGCCTGGCCCCCGGCGCCCTGACGGCCCAGAGCACCTACATCCACGCCGGCACCCTCATCGACGGCACGTCCGAGGAGCCCCGCTCCGGGATGACCGTCGTCGTGGAGGACGGCGAGATCGCCGCCGTGGAGGACGGGTTCGCGGAGCCCGGCGAGGGCGACCGGCTGGTGGACCTCAGCGACGCCACGGTGATGCCGGGGCTCATCGACATGCACGTCCACCTGGAGGGGGAAACCAACCCGGACCGGTTCCTGGAGCAGTTCACGCTGAACCCCGAGGACCGGGCCTTCCGCTCCGTGGTCTTCGCCCGGCGGACCCTGGAGGCCGGCTTCACCACCGTCCGGGACGTGGGCGGCTCGGGGGTGAACACGTCCCTCGGGCAGGCCGTCGCCGCCGGACGGGTGGCGGGCCCCCGGATCGTGAGCGCCGGCGAGGCCCTGGGGGTGACCGGCGGCCACGCCGACCCCACCAACGGCTACCGCCGCGACCTCATGGGCGAGCCGGGGCCCCACCAGAGCGTGGTGGACGGCGTGGCCGAGGCCCGGAAAGGTGTGCGGCATCAGATCAAGCAGGGGGCGGACTGGATCAAGATCACCGCCACCGGGGGCGTCCTCAGCGTGGCCCGGGAGGGCCAGCGGCCCCAGTTCTCCGAGGAGGAGATCCGGACCATCGTGGAGACCGCCTCCGACTGGGGCGTGCAGGTGGCGGCCCACGCCCACGGCGACGAGGGGATGGCCCGCGCCGTCCGGGCCGGCGTGAAGACCATCGAGCACGGCACGCTGATGAGCGAGGAGACCATGGAGCTCATGGTCGAGCGGGACAGCTACCTGGTCCCCACCATCACCGCCGGCAAGGAGGTGGCCGAGCTTGCCGAGGTGGAGGGCTACTATCCCGCGGTGGTGGTGCCCAAGGCCCGGGAGCTGGGCCCGAAGATCCAGGAGACCTTCGGCCGGGCGTGGCGGGCCGGCGTGCCCATCTCCTTCGGCACCGACGCCGGCGTCTTCCCCCACGGCGAGAACGCCCGGGAGTTCGTCTATATGGCCGAGACCGGCTACCCCATGATGGACGCCATCCGGGCGGCCACCGGCGTGAACGCCCGGCTGTTGGGCATGGAGGACCGGATCGGCGCCATCGAGCCCGGCATGCTGGCCGACATCGTCGCCGTGGAGGGCGACCCCCTGGAGGACCCCGAAGCGCTGAGGGACATGCACTTCGTCATGAAGGGCGGCGTGGTCTACGTGGAGGGCGGCGAGCGGACGCCGGCGGTGGGGGGCTGATCCGTCAGCATTGGCCCCCCAGGATTCGAACCTGGATCGCCGGCTCCAAAGGCCGGTGTCTTGCCATTAGACGAGGGGCCAGCGGTCGGCGGCGAGCTCCGCCGAGGATGAGACCGTCCGGGTCCTGACGACCCGGAATCCGCACTCTTCTACCACCCTCCGCCCGGCGCGGTCCCGGGCGCCGGCGTCGGGGTAGACCCCCACCACGGCGTCGCCGCTGCCGGAGAGCAGGGCCAGCGTGGCCCCGGCGGAGGCCAGATCCCGGGCCTCGCGGATCTCCGGGTGGCGCCGGAAGACGGGGCCCTCGAAGTCGTTGGCGGCCAGCTCCGCCAGGCTCTCCCACCAGCGGAGCTCGTCGGGCGGCGGGAGGGCCGTGGCCCGGGACGCGGGGTCGCCGACTTCTCCGCCGACCTCTCCTCTGCCCGCGGCACCCGCGCCGCTCCCGTCCGACGCTCCGTCCGCCCCGGCCGACCGGTCCTCGTCCAGCCAGCGGTAGGCCTCCGGGGTGGAGATCCCCAGCCCGGGGAGCACCACCAGCGCCGGGCGCGCCGGCGGCGGGCGGAGGGGCAGGAGCCGGCCGCCGCGCCCCCAGCCCAGGGCCGCCGGCGAGGACAGGAGGCCGAAGGGCACGTCGCTCCCCAGCTCGCCGGCCAGGCGGAACATCCGCTCCCGGGAGAGGGCCCCGCCGGCCCGCCGGTCCATGAGCCGGAGGACCGCCGCCGCGTCGGCGCTCCCGCCGCCCAGACCGGCGCCGGCGGGGATCCGCTTCTCCAGCTCGATCACCAGGTCCGTAGCGTCCCCCCCGGCCTCCCGGGACGCCTCCAGGTACGCCTGGGCCGCCCGGAGGCAGAGGTTCTCCGGGCCCTCCGGCACCGAGCCGAGCTCGATTCCCTCCCCCGCCTCCAGCCGGAGGCGGATCCCCGAGCCCGGCGGGCCCTCCCGGAGGCGCACCGTGTCGGCCAGCTCCAGCCGGAGGAAGAGGGTCTCCAGGCCGTGGTAGCCCGAGGCGTCCCGCCCGAACACGCGCAGGCGGAGGTTCGTCTTGGCCCGGGCCGGAAGCGCCGGCCCCTCCGGGCCCTCGCCCCCGTGGGCGGCACCGTCCTCACCCATCCCCGCCTCCTACGGAGCCACCTTCGGTCTCCGTCGCGGCCCCCGCGGCCCGCGGCTCCCGCTCCGCGCCCGACTCCACCAGCTCGTCGCTGTGCTCCACGTCGGCCCAGCGCAGGCCCAGCCGGTTCAGGTACCAGAGGCCCAGCAGCGTCACGGGGATGAAGGTGAGGATGTGGTAGCCCATGGCGAAGCTGGCGATGCTGGTGGCATCGATGCCGTACAGCCCCAGGCTGATCCGGGCCCCGGCCTCGAAGGGACCGAAGAAGCCGGGGCTGGACGGGAGGGCCACGGCGAAGGCGATGACCGACTGGACCAGCAGCGCTCCGGTGAAGCCGGGCCCCCGGATGTCGAAGGCCAGGAGCCCCAGCCACACCGAGGCCGCCATGCACAACCAGAGCGCCAACGACCAGGCCACCGCCCGGACGAAGAGGCCGAGGTCGCGGACCGCGCCCAGGCCCTCCATGAAGCTCGCCAGCGTTTCGGTGGCCCGCTCCCCCCAGTCGGCGGGGAGCAGGCGGCCCGCCACGGCCTCGAAGAGCCGGAGGCTGGCCTCCGGCTTCCGTACCAGCAGGCCCAGCGTCACCAGGACCGCGCCGAAGACGGCGGCGCCGCCCAGGGCCAGGTTCCGCACGGTGGTCCCCGTCTCGGCCCCCTCCCCCAGGAGCTCCGGGAAGGCCATGGCCATGAAGAGGAAGAAGGCCACCACCAGGCCGTCGAACACGCGCTCCACCACGATGGAGGCGAAGGCCCCCGAGGTGCCGATGGGCTCGCTCCGGGAGAGGGCGTACGCCCGGGCGAACTCCCCCAGCCGCGCCGGGAGGATGTTGTTGGCCATGAACCCTACGCACACCGCCGACCACCGGGAGTGGAACCGGGAATCGGGGAGACCGGGGAGCAGCAGGACGTGCCACCGGAGGGCACGGATGACGAAGGCGAAGGTGGCCAGGGCCACCATGCCGGTCAGGAGCCAGGGATCGGCCCGCCGGACGCGCCGCAACAGCTCGGTCAGGGAGACGTCGTGGAGGACCCACCACAGCAGGCCGACCGAGACCACCAGGCCCACCGCCACCTTCACCCATCGCCTCACCGGCGGGCCTCCACGCGTTCGCTCTCGTGGATCGGAAACGGCGCGCTCAGCCCGCCGGCCGGGCGTCGCGGATCAGGCGGCCCATCTCCCGCACCGCCTCCTCCATGCCCACCATCACGGCCCGGCTCACCACCGAGTGGCCGATGTTCAGCTCCTCGGCCTCGGGGATGGCGGCCACGGGCTCCACGTTCCGGTAGGTGAGGCCGTGGCCCAGGTGCACGCCCAGCCCCGCCCGGGCCGTGGCCTCCGCCGCCCGCCGCAGGCGCTCCAGCTCCCACTCCCGGCCCGCCGCGTCCCCGGCGTTGGCGTACTCGCCGGTGTGGAGCTCCACGGCGTCGGCGTCCATCTCCGCGGACCGGGCCACCGCCGACTCCTCGGGATCGATGAACAGCGCCACCCGGATGCCGGCCTCCTTCAGCCGCCGGGTGGCTCCGGCGATCCGGTCGGCGGCCTCGCCCGACAGGTCGAGCCCGCCCTCGGTGGTGATCTCCTGGCGCCGCTCCGGCACCAGGGTGGCCTGGTGCGGTCGCCACTGCTCGGCCAGGGCCAGCACCTCGTCGTCGGCGGCCAGCTCCAGGTTCACCAGCGTCGTCACCGTCTCCAGCAGGAGCTCCACGTCCCGCTCCTGGACGTGGCGCCGGTCCTCCCGCAGGTGCACGGTGATGCCGTCGGCGCCGCCCAGCTCGGCGATGAGCGCCGCCCGCACCGGATCGGGCTCGTCGGTCCGGCGGGCCTGCCGGACCGTGGCCACGTGGTCCACGTTGATGTGAAGCCGCATGGGCTCAGTCCCCTCCTTCCTCGACGTTGGTGGCGTCGCTCGCGCCGGCGTCGGCCCGGCCCGTGAGCTCCTCCAGCCGGGCCCGAACGTCCGTCTCCGGGCTCGGGCCCTCCCGGGCCAGGGCCCGGGTCAGGGCAGCATAGGCGTCGCGGGCCGTGGAATCGAGGGAGGCCAGGTGTCGGCCCACCGTCTCCAGGTCCCCCCGGGCCAGGGGGCCGGTGATCCCGCCGCCGCGCTCCTCTCCCTCCACGGCCTCCAGCGCCGACCGGGCCAGGTCGTCCAGGGCGGCCCGGACTTCCCGGGGGGAAGCGTCGCTGGCGGCCGCCATCTCGCGACGGGCCAGCAGCAGGCAGCCCGCCAGGAGGTTGGAGGCCAGGACCGCGGCGGCGTGGTACCGGGCCGAGGCGCCGGCCCGGATCTCCAGGGTCCGGCCGCCCAGGGAGGCCGCCAGCTCCCGGGCCCGACGCCGCCCCCCCTCCCGTCCGGCGATGCCGAACCAGGCCCCGGAGAGCGCCCCGGGCCGGGGCTCGGGGACGGCCCGGAGGGGATGGATCACCCCGACCGACGCTCCCAGCTCGCGGAGGGGAGCCAGGGCGTCCGGCGGATGGGAGCCGCTGGTGTGGAAGGCCCGGGCCGGCGCCGCTCCCGCCCGGTCGAGCCGTCGGGCCCACTCCCGGGCCGCCGGCTCCAGGGCTTCGTCGGGAACGGCGAAGAAGACCTCCAGGGGGCCGGCACCCGAGGGCGGGCGCCAGTCGTCGGCGGACAGGTAGGAGATGCCCGGCCGGCCGGCCAGGAACGCCGGCGCCTCCCGGCCCCGGCCCGTCACCTGGACGGCGTCGTGGGCGGCGGCGGCCTGGAGGGCCTCGGCCAGGGTGAGGCCGATCCTGCCGGGACCGACGAGGACGGCCCGGGGCGGGTCCCCCTCCCGGTCGCCGGCCGCCGCTCCTTCCTCGTCGCTCACGCCGCGGCTTCGCGGCGCTTCACCCGGAGGTTCTCCTGGCTCTCCCAGCGGCCGAGCAGGGCCTCGGGGACCCTGGCCGTGACGATGATGTCGGTGCCGTCCTGGCGCTGGTCCAGCACCTCGCCCTCCCGGTAGGCCTCGGCCAGGGTCCGGCCGTCGGCGGCGGGGAGGGTGAGCTCCACGGTGGGGAGCGAGGAGCGGATCCGTTCCCGGAGGAGCGACCGTAGCTCGTCCAGCCCCTCCTCCTCGCGGACCGAGGTCATGACCCGGGAACCGAGCATCCGGGCGCTCCGCTCCCGGAGGGCTTCCTCCTCGGAGTGGGTGAGCTGGTCCATCTTGTTGAAGACCAGCACCACCCTGCCCTCTTCGCCGCCCAGCTCGCCCAGGACCTCGTTCACGGCCTCCACCTGCCGCTCCCAGTTGGACGCCGAGGCGTCCACCACGTGGAGCAGCACGTCGGCCTGCTCCACCTCCTCCAGGGTGGCCCGGAACGAGGCCACCAGATGGTGGGGGAGCTTGCGGATGAAGCCCACGGTGTCGCTGATCAGGGCGGTGTAGCCGTCGCCCAGGTCCACCTGACGGGTGGCGGGGTCCAGGGTGGCGAACAGACGGTCCTCCACCACCAGGTCGCTCCCCGTGAGCTCCCGGAGGATGGAGGACTTCCCGGCGTTGGTGTAGCCCACCAGGGCCACCTGGAACTCGTTCTCCCGTCCCTTGCGCTGGGTGTCCCGGGACTGCCGGATCCCCTCCAGCTCGTCGCGGAGCCGCGTGATGCGGCGGTCGATGATCCGGCGGTCCGTCTCGATCTGCTGCTCACCGGGGCCCCGGGCGCCGATGCCGCCGGCCATCCGGGAGAGGTGGGTCCACATGCGCTTCAGGCGGGGGCGCATGTACTGGAGCTGGGCCAGCTCCACCTGGAGCTTCGCCTCGGAGGTCCGGGCCCGGAGGGCGAAGATGTCGAGGATCAGCTCCGTCCGGTCCATGACCCGCGTGTCGATCCGCTTCTCCAGGGCGGTGCCCTGGGCGGGGCTCAGGTCCTCGTCGAAGATCACCAGCGAGGCGTCCCGTCGCTCGCAGAGGCGGCCGAGCTCGTCGGCCTTCCCCGAGCCGATGTACATGGCGGGACGGGGGGAGTCCAGGCGCTGGATCATCACCGAGACGACCTCCGCGCCCGCCGTGTCGGCCAGCCGCTCGAGCTCCGCCAGGTGCTCGTCCACGATCCGCTCGGGGCGGTCCAGGGGGGGCGCCCCTACCAGCACCGCCCGTTCCGAGGCCGCCGACTCCGGTGTCTCCCACATCGCGCTCGGGGTCGATCCTCCCGTGTCAGGGTCCGCGTCGTCGCGAGAAATGCCGCTCTGGCAGCATCAGGTGACGTTACCCTCGTCGTCCGGGCGGGGTCCCGGCTCCCCCTCTCCGTCGGCTCCCTGCTCCCTGAGGCGGCGGATCTCCCGCAGCCGCTCGGCCACCCGGGCCTCCCAGCCCGAGTCCCCGGGCCGGTAGAAGCGGCGCCCGCGGAGGGGCTCCGGCAGGTAGTGCTGGGGAGCCACGCCGTCGGCCTCGTGGTGATCGTAGCGGTAGCCCTCGCCGTAGCCCAGATCGTCCATGAGCTCGGTGGGAGCGTTCCGGATGTGGAGCGGCACCCCCTCGGCCGGCGTCTCCCGGGCGGCCCCCCGGGCCTCGCCGAAGGCCTCGTAGACCCGGTTCGACTTGGGGGCCACCGCCAGGTACACGGCGGCCTGGGCCAGGGCCAGGTCCCCCTCGGGGGAGCCCAGGAAGTGGTAGGCGTCCCGGGCCGCCATGCAGGCCCCCAGCGCCCGGGGGTCGGCCAGCCCCACGTCCTCCACGGCCATCCGCACCAGGCGCCGGGCCAGATACAGCGGGTCCTCGCCGGCCTCCAGCATGCGGGCCAGCCAGTAGAGGGCGCCGTCGGGATCGGAGCCGCGGACGGCCTTGTGGAGGGCCGAGATCAGGTTGTAGTGCTCCTCGCCCGACTTGTCGTACCGGGGGAAGCGCCGCTGCAGGGCCTCGGCCACGTGCTCCGTGGTGATCCGTCCCCCGGGGCCCGCCAGCTCCGCCGCCGTCTCCAGGGCGTTCAGCGCCCGCCGGGCGTCGCCGTCGGCCTCCACCGACAGCCGCTCCAGGGCCCCGGGCTCCACCTCGTGCTCCCGTTCGCCGAGCCCCCGGTCCCGGTCCTCCAGCGCCCGGCGGCAGATCTCGGCCACCTCCTCCGCCTCCAGCGCCTCCAGCACGAAGACCCGGCTGCGGCTCAGGAGCGGGCCCACCACCTCGAAGCTCGGGTTCTCGGTGGTGGCGCCGATGAGGGTCACCGTGCCCTCCTCCACGTGGGGCAGCAGCGCGTCCTGCTGGGCCTTGTTGAAGCGGTGGATCTCGTCCACGAAGAGGATGGTGTCCGTCCCCGTGGCCCGCCGGCGCTCCTTCGCCTCGGCCATGACCTCGCGGAGGCGGGGCACCCCCTCGCTGACGGCGCTGAAGGGGACGAAGGCGGCGTCGGTGGCCCGTGCCACCACGGCGGCCAGGGTGGTCTTCCCGCTCCCCGGCGGCCCCCAGAGGATGAGGCTCGGGACGCGGTCCCGGCGGATGAGCCGCCGGAGCCCGCTCCCCTCCCCCACCACGTTCTCCTGCCCCACGAACTCCTCCAGCGTCCGGGGGCGCATCCGGGAGGCCAGGGGCGCGTCGTCGGCCACCTGGAAGGGATCGGAGCCGCCGCGGAGGCCCCGGCCGCCGGCCCCCTCCGGCCCGTCGGACCCGAACAGGGACGGCTCCTCCGGGCTCACGATCCGTCGCCGGGGATGATCTCGTCCGGGGGGACGGGGCCCGCGTCGTCCGGGTCGTCCGGCGTCCGCCCGGAGCCCTTCCCGCGGGCCTCCGAGAGGGCGCCCATCTCCTTGAGCTCCTCGGCCAGCTCCAGGAGCTCCTCGCGGTCGTTCAGCTCCGGCTCCTCGATGACCCGGGCCATGAGCTCGTCCAGGAGGATCCCCACCTCGGGGCCCTGCTTCACCCCCAGCTCCATGAGGTCGCTCCCGTCCACGGCCAGGTCGCCCAGCGCGAGGGGAGGATCCTTCCGCGCCTCCTCGCGAACCCGCCGCCACAGGTGCACCAGGTAGCGGCCCTTCTCCTCGGCCCCCACCGCCCGGGCGTCGGCCAGGTGGAGCCGGAAGAGGTCGTAGACCTGGTCCCGGCCCACCTCGGCGATCCACTCCCGCACCTGCGCCGCCGAGTCGGTGGGGCTCAGCAGGGGCATGTAGTGCCCCAGGAGGTGGGCGGCCCGGTCCCGGACGCGGTTGGAGAACTTGAGCCGGTCGGTGATCTCGCGGCCCGCCGCCACGCGGCCCTCGGCGTCGTCGGCCGCCGGCAGGATCCAGCGCACCAGACGGAGGACCCGCCGGCTCGGCGCCACCGCGTCCACCGCCGCCAGGTACATCTCCCGCCGGGGATCGCCCGTGTAGGCGTCGACCAGCTCCGGAAACCACTCCTCCAGCACGCCGACGTCGGCGTACAGCCGGAGGGCCGTCGACGCCTCCCGGTGGCCCAGCACCTTCATGAGCTCCTCGCGGATCCGTTCCGCCGACAGGCCGTCCAGGTGGGCGGCGGCCCCGTCCAGGGCCCGGCGCGTCTCCTCCTCCATCCGGAGGCCGAAGCGTCCGGCGAACCGGATGCCCCGGAGCACCCGCAGGTAGTCTTCTTCGAACCGGTCCCGGGGACGCCCCACCGCCCGGAGCACGCGGTCCTGCATGTCCCGCCGGCCGCCGAAGGGGTCCCGGACCTCGTTGGTGGCGGGACGCCAGGCCACGGCGTTGATCGTGAAGTCGCGCCGGGACAGGTCCTCCTCGATGTCCCCGGCGTACTCCACCACGGCGTGGCGCCCGTCCGTCTCCACGTCCCGCCGGAAGGTGGTCACCTCGTACATCTCCTCGTCGGCGCCCAGCACGCCCACCGTCCCGTGCTCCACGCCCACGGGGACGGTGCGGGGGAAGATCCGCTGGACATCCCGGGGCCGGGCGTCGGTGGCCAGGTCCCAGTCCGAGCCGCCCTGGCCCAGCAGCGAGTCGCGGATGGCGCCGCCCACGGCCCAGGCCTCGTAGCCCCGGCTCTCCAGGGTGCGGGCGATCTCGTGGAGCGCCTGCGGCGGGTCGAAGGTGCCGTCGTCCACCTCCTCCCGGGCCGGGAACTCCCCGTCGTCGGCCGGACCGCGGGCCGCGGGGGCGTCGCCTCCGGCGCTGTAGGTGCCCCGCTCTCCCTCTTCCTCGGCGCGCTGGCGGATCTCCTCCAGCGGCCGGCGCGGGTCGGAGGCGTCCGGCCGACGCGAGTGGCGGTCGTCCGCGTCCGGCGGGCCGGGCCGATCCCCGGCCCCGTCGCCCTGGCCGTGGTTCATCCGGGGAGCACGCTGCCGCCGTTCACGTTCACCACCTCGCCGGTCACGTGGCGCGCCAGGTCGCTGGCCAGGAAGAGGACCGGGCCGGCCACGTCCTCGGCCCGGGCGATCCGGCCCAGGGGGATCTCCGCCAGCGCCTCCTGCCGGCCCGGGCCCCGGAGCACGGAGGCGCTCATGTCCGTGTCCACCCATCCCGGCGCCACGGCGTTCACGGTGATGCCCCGGGGACCCAGCTCGCCGGACAGCGACTTGGCGAAGGAGACGATGGCGCCCTTGGTGGAGGCGTAGTGGCTGTGGTCCGGCTCGCCCCGCTGGCCCGCGGTGGAGGAGAGCAGCACCACCCGGCCGCCCTCCCCCATGCGCCGGACGGCCTCCCTGGTGGTGAGGTAGATGGAGCGGAGGTTCACGCGGTGCATCTCGTCCCACTCCTCCGGCTCCAGCGACGCCAGGGGCCGGGGCTCCTGGTTCCAGATCCCGGCGTTGCCCACGAACACGTCCAGTCCGTCCCACCGCTCGTCCAGCTCGGCGAAGAGGTCCTCCACGTCGCCCTCCCGGCCCAGGTCGCCGGCGTGGTGCCACGCCCTGCGCTCCGGGTCGTCCGGGAGCGCAGAGGGGCCGTCTCCGAGCCCCTCCTCCTGGAGCAGGCGCGCCTCCCGGACGGCCGCCTCGGCCTCGTCGTGGGCCGTGTGGTAGGAGACGCCCACGGCGGCACCGCTGCGCGCCAGCATCCGGACCGTGGCCCGGCCGATCCCCCGGGATCCGCCGGTGACCAGGGCCCGGGCGCCCGCCAGCCCCGGCAGCCGCGCGGCCCCGATGTCCTCCGCCGGCACCGCCGTCTCGTGGTCTCCCGTCGTTCCGTCGGTCATCGTCGCCCCTCCGTCGCTCCCGTCATGTCTCCCTCATCTATTCATCGCCGTCGGCCTCTTGAGCGAACCAGCGGTCCACCCGGTCGGCCACGGCGTGCTCCAGGGCCAGGTGGATCTCCTGGATCCGGGCCGTGTCCTCCGACGGCACCGCCAGCAGCAGGTCCACCGCCTCCCCCAGGGCGCCGCCGCCCCGGCCGGTGAGGGCCACCGTCCGGATCCCCCGCTCCGAGGCCGTCTCGGCGGCCCGGATCACGTTGGGCGACCCGCCGCTGGTGGAGTGAAGCACCAGCAGGTCGCCGGGCCGGCCCAGGGCCTCCACGGCCCGGGCGAAGACCTCCTCGTAGCCGAAGTCGTTGGCCGAGGCGGTGAGGGCGGCGCTCTCGCCGGCCAGGGAGAGGGCGGGCAGCGGCCGGCGGCGGCGGCGGTACCGGACCCGGTACTCGGCGGCCACGTGCTCGGCGTGGGCTGCGCTCCCGCCGTTTCCGGCGAAGAGCAGCTTGCCGCCGCCCTCCAGCGTCTCCCGGACCCACCGCGCGTAGCGATCGGCCCCCGCCGACAGCTCGGCCGCCGACTCCCCGGCCAGGGCGGCCAGGCTCCCGAGGTGGTCTTCCAGGAACGAGCCTACGGGGGAGGCGTCGGAGGAGCCGCTGGAGCTCCCGGAGGGACCCCCGGAGGAGCCGCTGGGGCTGTCGGAGGGCCCCCCGGAGGAGCCGCCGGCGGCGCCGCGGCCGGCCGCGCTCATTCCTCCTCCTCGCGGGTCCGGCGCCGGGCCTCGGCCACCGCCTCGCCCAGCCGACCGCGGGGGCCCCAGCGCTCGGCCATCTCCTCCAGGTCCCCGCCCTCCTCGGCGGCGCACTGGAAGGCGTAGGTGAGGAGCGCGTCGGCGGCCAGAAGGTCCAGCGCAGCCTCGCGGTCGCCGGCCACGGGCCGGACGGCCTCGAGCTGGCGCAGCGCTCCCCGGGCCATGACGTCCCAGGGGCCCCGGTCGCCGTCGGCCGGCGGCACTTCCGCCACGATCCGCTCCACCGCCCGGCCCAGGCGACGGGGGCCCTCGTCGGCCCGCTCCCGGATCCAGGCCCGGGCCCCCGATCGGTGGTCCCGTCCGGCGCCGTCCCGGGTCACCGGAGCTCCCCGGCGCCCGCGGCCCGTTCGGCGGCCTCCCGGGCCGCCTCCAGGGCCTCCGCCGGGGTGGCCTCGTCGCCCACGCCGCCCTGGGCCAGGTGGGGCTTCCCGCCGCCGCCGGACCCGGTGGCGCTGCTGGCCGCCCGGACCAGGTCCCCGGCCCGGAGCCCCCGGTCGATCCAGTCGTCGGTGACCACGGCCAGGAACGCCTCCTTCTCCCCGTCCGGCCAGGTGAGGTGCACCACGGCGGCGCCGGAGCCCAGGGCGCCCCGCAGGCGGTCTCCGAACTCCTTCGGCTCGCCGCCCGCCGGCAGCTCCACGTCGGCCCGGACCACCAGACGTCCGTCGGCCCCCAGGGGCTCGCCCTCCTCGGCCAGCCGCTCGGCCAGGTCGCCCGCCTCCTCCTGCTGTCGGCTCTCCAGGGCCTCCCGGAGCTCGTCGCGCTCCTCCAGGAGCCGCTCCAGCCGGACCTCCACGTCGGCGGGCGCCACCCGGAGCGCCCGGGCCATGGACGCCAGACGGTCCTCGGTCTCCAGGACCCGCTCGTAGGCCGCCGGGCCGGTCAGCGCCTCCACCCGACGGATGCCGGCCGCGACCCCCGTCTCCGCCACGATGCGGAAGAGCCCGATCTGGCCGGTGGAGCGGACGTGGGTGCCGCCGCACAGCTCCATGCTCACGCCGGGCACCTCGACGACCCGCACCGTGTCGCCGTACTTCTCGCCGAACAGGGCGATGGCGCCGTCCTCCAGCGCCTCCCGGTAGCCGCGGTGGTCGGACTCCACGGGGGCGTTCGCCCAGACGGCCTCGTTCACCCGCCGCTCGATGGCCCGGCGCTCCTCCCCCGTGAGAGGCGCCCGGTGGCTGAAGTCGAAGCGGAGCCGGTCGGGGGCCACCAGGGAGCCGGCCTGCTGGACGTGCTCGCCCAGCTCGGCGCGGAGGGCGGCGTGGAGCAGGTGGGTGGCGGTGTGGTTCCGCTCGGTGTCCCGGCGCGGCGACTCGGCCACCCGGGCCCCGGCCCGGTCGGGGGCCTCGTCCAGCTCGCCCTCCACCAGCTCGCCGGCGGCCACCACCTGGCCCGCCTCGTTCCGGACCACCGTGTCCACCTCCACCGTCCAGCCGTCGCCCCGGATCCGGCCGGTGTCGCTCACCTGTCCCCCGGCCTCGGCGTAGAAGGGATTCTCCCGGAGGACGAAGGCCCGCCGGCCGTCGGAGGGCCGGTAGGCCAGCACCTCGGTCTCGGTCCGGAGCCGGTCGTAGCCCACGAACTCCTGGTCCTCCTCGGCCGTCAGGGAGCGCAGGTGGTCGGCCTCCCGCTCAGTACCGGACGCCTCCCGGTCCTCCCGGGAGCGGGCCCGCTGCTCGGCCAGGGCCTCCCGGAAGCCCTCCACGTCGACGTCGTAGCCCCGCTCCCGGGCCATGATCTCGGTGAGGTCCAGGGGGAAGCCGTAGGTGTCGTAGAGCCGGAAGGCGTCCCGGCCGGCGATGGTCCGGTCGTCCGGAGCCTCCTCGTCTTCCTCCGACTCCGGGGCGATCTCGTCGAAGCGCTCCATGCCCTCGTCGATGGTGTCCAGGAAGCGCTCCTCCTCGGCCCGGGTGGTCTCCCGGAGGTGCCGGCGGCGGGCGGCCAGCTCCGGGTAGGCGCCGGACATCCGGTCCACCACCCCGTCCACCAGGTGCTCCAGGGTGGGCTCCCGGCGGCCCAGGAGCCACGCGTGGCGGCCGGCCCGGCGGAGGATCCTGCGGAGCACGTAGCCCCGGCCCTCGTTGGAGGGGAAGACGCCGTCGGCCAGCAGGAACGCCACCGCCCGGGCGTGGTCGGCCAGCACCCGGAAGGAGAGCCCCTCCTCCCAGTGGTCGGGATCGGTGGAGTAGCCCTCGCCCACCAGCTCCTCGGCCTCACGGATCAGGGGCAGGAAGAGGTCCGTGTGGTAGCTGGTGCCCGCGCCCTGGAGCACCGCGGCGATCCGCTCCAGGCCGGCCCCGGTGTCGATGGAGGGCCGTGGGAGCGGACGGTCCTGGCCCTCCTCGTCGCGCTCGAACTGCATGAAGACCAGGTTCCACAGCTCCATGAACTGGTCGGCCTCGCCCAGGGTACGGAACTCCTCGGCCGAGAGGTCCATGGGGGCGTCCGACGGCCGCCGGTCGTAGTGGAGCTCGGAGCAGGGGCCGCAGGGACCCGTGTCGCCCATCTGCCAGAAGTTCTCCGCGTCGCCCAGGGTCATGATCCGGCTCTCCGGGATCCCGGTGTGCTCGAGCCAGAGCCGGCGGGCCTCGTCGTCGGAGTGGTGGACGGAAGCCCACAGCCGCTCGGGCTCCAGGCCCAGCTCGCCGGTCATGAACTCCCAGGCGTAGGCGATGGCCTCGGCCTTGAAGTAGTCGCCGAAGGAGAAGTTGCCCAGCATCTCGAAGAAGGTGTGGTGCCGGGCCGTCCGGCCCACCTCCTCCAGATCGTTGTGCTTCCCGCTCACCCGGAGGCACTTCTGGGCGGTCACGACCCGGTCGGCGGGCGCCGACTCCTCGCCGGTGAAGGCACGCTTGAACTGCACCATGCCCGCGTTGGTGAACATCAGGGTGGGATCGTCGGCGGGGACCAGGGGCCCGCTGGGGAGGTGCTCGTGGCCCCTCTCCCCGAAGAAGTCGACGAACCGATCTCGGATCTCGGAGGCCTTCATCTGGGTCGCTCGGGACGGCGGAGGTGAGAGGATCCCCGGCGCGGCCGGCCGGGAGGCGCCTGGGTGACATATCCCGAAGCGACCGGGAGGTTCGGCCTGCGGAGCGGCGGGTGGGGCCGCGGGCGGCCCCCGGCCGGAGGCTCAGCCGCGGGGATGTCCGCCCTCGCGGCCGCGCTCCGGGCCGGCGCCGGGGTCGCCCTCCCTCCGGCGGCGGCGGACCTCCTCGATCCGGTCGTCCACCAACTCCCGGATGAGGTGGAAGGGGAAGCCCCGGCGCTCCAGGTGGCCGGAGAGCCGACGACGCTCCTTCCGGAGGTCCCGGTCGGCGGGATCACGCCACTTCTTCTCCAGCACCCGCTCGGCCAGGTCCCGCTCGGTGGCCTCCTCCTCCTGGAACGCCCGCTCGATGCCGGCCCGGGCGTCCTCCTCGGAGACCCCCTTCTCCCTCAGCTCCGCGAGGATACGGAGCTTGCCCCGGGGCTTCAGCCGGATCCGGTCGCGGGTGTGGGAGGCGGCGAAGGCCACGTCGTCCAGGTATCCCATCTCGTCGCAGCGCTCCAGCGCCGCGGCGACGGCTCGGCCCTCGAAGCCCTTCGCCCCGAGCCTCCGCTCCAGCTCGCGGCGGCTCCGGGGGCGGGTGGCCAGCAGCCGGAGCGCCGCGTCCAGGGCCTCCAGGCTCCGGGCCTCGGAGCGAACCAGGTCGGCCTCCTCGGCCGAGAGCGACGCCCCCTCACGCAGGCCCATCTCGCCGGCGCGCCCGGCGGAGACCCGGCCCACGGTCTCGCCGTCCAGCGCCACCACCAGTCGCGCCGAGCCGGCTTCCTCCGGCTCCAGGCGGGTGACGGTGGGCACGGCGTCGCCTCGGCGGGCGGAGAGGGGCGAGGGAGGGACTTACTCCTCGCCGTCCGCGGACTCCCCATCGGCCTCTTCGCCGGCGGCCTCCGCCCCGGGCTCGTCGCCGTCGTCCAGGAGACCCATCTCCCGCTTCACCTTCTCCTCGATCTCGTCGCGGAGGTCGGGGTTCTCCTTGAGGAACTGGCGGGCGTTCTCCTTGCCCTGGCCCAGCTTGACGTCGTCGTCCTCGCCGTAGGAGTACCAGGCGCCGGCCCGGGCGATGACCTCGTGCTCCTCGCCCAGGTCGATGAGGAGGCCCTCCCGGCTGATGCCCTCGTCGTACATGATGTCGAATTCTGCCTGTTTGAATGGGGAGGCGCAGTTCGACACCACCACGTCGTCGGCCACCAGCGTGTGATCCGCCGCCACGTGGATATCGTAGACCCGTTCCGTCCGGGCCGGGAGAACCTCCACGATCCGGTCGTACCAGAGGTCCTCCGCCGTCTGCTCGGTCAGGAACTCGCTGTCCAGCGAAGTGGCCAGCGCCTCCACCCGGTCGCGGCGAGGCCGGCTCGGCCCGATCACCTGCCGGAGCCCGCCGGAGGGATTCCCGTCCCAGCCTGACAGGCTCGAGGCCATGGTGGGACTCACGTCGTGGTCCCGGAGCCACTCCACGATCGGTTCGCCCTGGTCGGCCCGGAGGTAGACCCGCTGCGAGCCCCGATGCTTCGCGAGCTCCGGATCGTCGAGATGCTCCTCCAGGACTCTCCCCTTCGGCCCCCACGTCGGTACGGATTCGGCGAACGCCTGGACGTTCTCGATCCCCGAGATCCGGACGTCGTAGCAGGGTCGCCGGGCCTCGATCCGGCGCCCGTCGATGAGGCTCGGCCGCTGCTGGGTGGGATCGTAGGCCCGGACGGAGCTCCCGATGCCCCACCGGAGCAGGAGCCAGTGGAGCTGGTGGGCGAGCTGCTCGGAGGTCGTGGTGAAACCGAGGCGCAGGCCGCCCGTCTGCTCCCGGGAGACGTATCCGTCCGACTCCCAGAGGCCCATGAGGACGTTCCCGAGGACCTCCTCGGAGATCCGCGGCGAAAAGAGCTCGGCCGGGAGCTTCTTCTCCCATGCCAGGCATCCGTAGATCCCGGTCCGGCGACACAGCTCCAGGACTTCGTTTTTCTCGCCGGGCCGGTGGGAGATGGCGAGGTCGTAGCCGTGGCCGCGGAGGTCGGTGTCGCAGCCCATCCCCGCCACGATCTCGGTGACGTCGTCCCGGAGCTCCTCGTCGGCGTTCACGAAGGTGACGGGTGTCTTCCCGCCCACGTAGCCGTCGCCCACGAGATAGCCCAGGAGCCGACCCTCGTCGGCGCTGAACGGTTCCTCGTCACCGAAGCTCCCGGCTCTGCGCGGTCGGGCCAGCCGGTCCCCTTCCGAGAGCTCGCCCGCCTCTCGCCAGCCGTCGTCGGTGAGGACCTCGTGATCGGGCGTCACCCGGAGCTCCGTCCCGTCCTGGAGCCGCAGGCCGATGACCTCGGCCTCGCCCTGGTCGAAGCGCTGGAGGACGTGTCGTCTCTCGAGACGTCCGTCGTCTCCCGCAGCCACGACGGTCACGCCTTTCCCCTCCTCCACCATCTCCTCGATGGTATGGGTCTCGCCGGTGGAGGGATCGAACACCCTGGTCCCGGCGGCGAGGCACTTGTTCTTCACCACCTTCACCCGGGTGCGGTTCCCCACCTGCTCGTTCCCCTCCTTGATGGAGGCCACGCGGCGGATGTCCAGCCGGAGGGAGGCGTAGAACTTCAGCGCCCGCCCGCCCGAGGTGGTCTCCGGGGAGTTGTGCACGACCACGCCGTCGACCATGTAGGTGTGGTTCCCCTCCACCTCCAGGTCGAAGCGTCGCATGGAGCGGGTCTTCGGCTTCTCGTAGCACCGGACGATGGTGGCGGGCACGGCTCGAAGATGGCGGCGGTGATCGAGGCGATCGCCATTGAGGTGGGCATCGCTCAAGTCCGGCTCCCAGTTGAACTGGTCCCGCTGCTCGGGATGGAGCTTGTGCACCATCGAGGGATGCAGGTACTGAGCGATCATCGCGTGGAATCGCTCTGTCTGTTCCGAGTTGAACCAGAAGCCCCGGCCGTCGTCGCGCGGTCGACCCACACCGATCCGCTCGAAGTAGGCGCCCACTCGCTCCCTCGATTCCTCGTCGAGAGAGGAGTTGTAGATCACGGCTTTGCCCTTGCCCCACCTGTCGTAGGAGCCAGCGAAAGAACCGTCGTCAGCATACCAGACCGCGAGACCCCGGGCGTCGATCTGCTCCAGGACCGACGAGCTCACCGTACGCTGACCCTTCTCCTTGTAGAGCTCTCCACGAAGCTCTTCGAGGACGGGCATGGACTTCGTTCTGAACCCCTCGCCATTGCCCATGGACCGGAGAGACGACGAGAACGGCTCGAGCATCCACCGTTTCCAGTCGACGTACTCCGACTGTTGCGCTCCGTGTCCAACCCGCATGTGGGCCGTGTGAGTCCCGGCCTTCCGGAGTGATCCGTCGCCCAGCGCGCCGCCGAGGATCACCTGCTCCTGGTCGGCAGTGAGCGCGTAGTCCTCGACCATCGTGAGCACCCGATCGCCCTCCCCGAGCTCGCCGGCCGGGCGGGGGCCGTCGGGGGTAAACACCGTGTGGTTCGGCGTGGCCGCGAACTTCCGACGGCCGGAGGGGCCGCCCTCCACCTCGAACTGCAGGAATCGCTCGGCCGTCCCGTTGTCGTACCAGTTCACGACCTTCCGGGGCTCGATCTTTCCCGACTCCGGGTCGTAGGAGAGGACCTCCACGTCCATCTCCTGGTTCACGATCTTGCCGATCTTCTCGCTGCTGCCGTCGGCCAGCGTGACCCGGGTGTTGTACTGGAAGCAGCCGAACATCACCCCGATCTTCTCGCGGATCTGGTTGGTGAAGACCAGGGCCGTGTCGGAGCGGCCGATGGCGCCGGTGAGCTTCCGCATGGCCTGGGACATGAGCCGGGCCTGGAGCCCCACGTGGGAGTCGCCCATCTCGCCCTCGATCTCGGCCCGGGGCACCAGGGCGGCCACCGAGTCCACCACCACCACGTCCAGGGCGCCGGAGCGCACCAGCACCTCGGCGATCTCCAGGGCCTGCTCGCCGGTGTCGGGCTGGGAGACCAGCAGGTTCTCGGTGTCCACGCCCAGCTTCTCGGCGTACTGCACGTCCAGCGCGTGCTCGGCGTCGATGAAGGCCGCCACCCCACCCTGCTTCTGGGCGTTGGCGATGACGTGGAGGGTGAGGGTGGTCTTCCCCGACGCCTCGGGGCCGTAGATCTCGGTGATGCGCCCCCGGGGCACGCCGCCGATGCCGGTGGCCTGGTCCAGGTTGATGGCGCCGGTGGGGATGGCCTCGGCCTTCACCCGGGCGCCCTCGTTGCCCAGGCGCATGATGGCGCCCTTCCCGTGCTGCCGCTCGATCTGCTTCATGGCGACGTTGAGGGCCTTCTTCCGGTCGTCGCTCAGTTCCGCCATCTGATCATCGCCTCGGTGTCTTGAGTACTCGTCCGTGGTGCTCTCACGCGCTCCCTCCCGGTCGGTGCCAAGCTATCCGGCGGGCGGGACTTTCGCAATTTCTTCGGGTCGCCCCGAATCGCCCCCGGGACCCCCCGGAGCGCCGACGATCCCCGCCCGGGGACCGCGTCCCGCCGGCCGCCTCTCCCGCCTACCGTGGCGGGCCCCGTCACGGCGGCGTCAACGGCGGGCTCGGCAGGCAGCCCGCGTCGAGGTCCGCGGTGGCGCCGAGCCGCGAGCCGCCACGAGGCTAAGCCCCCAGCGCGGCGGCCAGCTCGCCCGCGGCCCGCTCCACGCCGGCGTCGTCCACGTCCCGGTGGGTCACGGCGCGGAGGGTCCGGGAGCCGGTGGCCAGGATGCCCACACCCCGCTCCTCCAGGGCCCGGGAGAGGGCGGGCGCGTCGACCCCCTGGTCGCCCACCACCTCGATCATCACGATGTTGGTGTCGGGCTCCGGGGCGTCCAGGCCCGGGATCCCCCGGCACAGCTCGGCGAGCCGGCGGGCCCGGCGGTGGTCGGCGGCCAGGGCCTCCCGGCCCTCCTCCAGGGCCACCAGCGCCGCCGCCGCCAGGACGCCGCTCTGGCGCATCCCCCCGCCCAGCCGCTTCCGCACCACCCAGGCCCGCTCCACGAGCTCCGCCGGCCCCGCCAGCGCCGCGCCCACCGGCGCGCCCAGGCCCTTGGAGAACGAGACCATCACGGTGTCGGCGGTGGACGCGTAGGCCGCCGGCTCCACACCCGCCGCCCGGCAGGCGTTCCAGAGACGGGCGCCGTCCAGGTGCACGGGCAGGCCCCGCTCCCCGGCCAGCTCCCGGACCTCCCGGAGCCCCTCCAGCGGCAAGACCGTCCCCCCGTGGAGGTTGTGGGTGTTCTCGGTCCACAGGAGGGCGGTGTGCGGGTGGTACCGGTCGCCGCCCCGGATGGCCCCCTCCCACGCCCCGGGCCCGGGGAGCCCCCGCTCGGAGGGGACCGGCCGGAGCTGGACCCCCGAGAGCTCGGCCGCCGCGGCCAGCTCGTAGTGGAAGACGTGGGCGTCGGCCTCGCAGACCACCTCCCGGCCCGGCGAGGCGTGGACCCGGAGGGCGGTCTGGTTGGCCTGGGTCCCGCTGGGGAAGAAGAGGGCGGCCTCCTTCCCCAGGAGCTCCGCCGTCCGCTCCTCCAGCCGCCGGGTGGTGGGGTCGCCGTCCAGGACGTCGTCGCCCACCGGGGCCTCCGCCATGGCGCGCCGCATGGCCCGGGTGGGCCGGGTGACGGTGTCGCTCCGGAGGTCCACGTCGAACCGGGCTTCGCCGTCGCCGGCGGGATCGGCGCCTCCCGCCGCGTCCGCCCCTCCGGACGGGCCCGCGGCCTCCCCGTCGGCCGGGCTCCCCTCACCCACCGGGTGTCTCCAGCTCGCTCCCGCATTCGCTGCAGAACCGGGCCCCGGTGCGGCGGGCGCGGGCCCCGCACTCGGGACATCGGGGGAGGGCCGGGCCCTCCTCGGCCTCCGCCGCCGGGGCGTCCGATCCGACCTCCCGGGGGCCGTCCTCCCCGGGGTCCGGCTCCTCGGCGGGAACGCCCTCCTCTTCTTCGGCGGCCTCCCGGCGGGCCCGGACCGCCGCTTCGGCGTGACGGGCCCGGAGCTCCCGGTAGTCCTCCTCCGACAGCTTCCCGGTCCGGTACTCGAACTCCACCTCTCGGAGGGTCTCGATCTCGGCGTCGCGGCGCTCGGCGGGCGGTGCGTCCTCGGCGTCCACGGGCTCCTGCTCCAGCAGCGGGCTCGCCACCAGGCCCACGGCCACCAGGGCCGCCAGGAGGACGGCGAACAGGTAGACCGCCGTCACGCCCGGTCCCCCCGTCGGGCCTCGGCGGCCAGCTCCAGGGCCCGGGCCACCGCCGCCGTGGGATCCCGGAACCGGTCGATGGGGAGCGAGTCGGGCAGGGTGTCCATGATCCCCACCAGGGGGATGCCCAGCTTCAGGCACAGGGCGGCCTCGTTCAGGGTGCCCCATCCGCCGGCCACGGCGATGACCGACTCCGAAGCCCGGACCACCAGGCTGTTCCGCGCCTCGCCCATGCCCGTGGGGATGGGGATGGACACGCCCTCGGCGGCGGCGGCGGCGCGGGTCCCCGGCAGGATGCCCAGCACCGGCGCCCCCTCGCCCGAGGCCCCGTCGGCCGCGGCGGCCATGACGCCCCCGAGGCCGCCGCACACCAGGATCGCCTCGGCGCGGCCCAGCTCCCGACCCACCGCCCGGGCCGTCACCAGCATCTCCCCCTCGGCGCCTCCGGAGCCGATGACGCCGATGCGGTACGGGCGACGGGGGCTCACGGGCTCCGCTCCACCAGGAGGGTCACCGGACCGTCGTTCACCAGGTCCACCTCCATCATGGCGCCGAACACGCCCGTCTCCACCCGCGGCGCCAGCTCCCGGCACCGGGCCACGAACTCCCCGTACAGCTCCTCGGCGGGGCCCGGATCGGCCGCTTCCACGAAGGAGGGCCGGCGTCCCCGGGAGACGTCGCCGTAGAGGGTGAACTGGGGGACCACGAGCAGGCCGCCGTCCACGTCCTCCAGCGCCCGGTCCATCCGGCCGTCCTCGTCGGCGAAGATCCGGAGGCCACAGACCTTCTCGGCCATCCACGCGGCCGTCTCGGCGTCGTCGCCCTCCCCCACGCCCAGCAGCACCAGGAGGCCGCGCTCCACCGCGCCCTCCACCCGGCCCTCCACGCGCACCTCCGCCCGGCTCACCCGCTGGACCACCGCTCGCACGCTTACACCGCCGCCGGGGCCCGGAACAGGCCGTTCAGGGCTTCCTCGTCCTTCACGTCCACCACGGCGCCGTCCCGCTGGATCCGCGCCACGACCCGGTTCAGGAGGGCGTTCTCGGGGAGGGTCTGCTTCAGTCCCTCCGGGCTCCCGGCCACCACCAGCATGTCCCGGGTCCGGGAGAGGGCCACGTTCAGCAGCCGGGGGAAGTCCCGGTTCTTGCCCTCGTGGAGGAACCAGCTCCGGTCCGGCGGCGCGTCCACGGTGTCGAAGACCACCACGCGCTTCTCCCGGCCCTGGAACCTGTGGATGGTGCTCACCTCCAGGTCCCCGGGGGCCGCCCGTCCCAGGCGGGACCGGGCCAGCTTCCAGATCCTCCGGGACTGGACCCGGTACGGCGCCACCACGCCCACGTCCGACAGGCCCGCCCCGGCGGCGGCCTCCAGGAAGCGCACCACCGCCTCCACGTGCTCGGCGTTGGCCCGGGAGCCCTCCACCCGCTCCACCGAGGGGTCCAGGGAGGTGGTGTCCAGGAGCACCAGGGACCGGGCGGGGAGGTCCCGCTCCAGTACCTCGGCGGCGTCCACGAGGCGTCCGTCGTAGAAGAGGTCGCTCACCAGCCGCCGCACCGACGGCGCCATCCGGTACTGCTCCACCAGCATGGCGCAGAGCCGGTCGTGCTCCCCGGGCAGCACGATCTCCCCGCCCACGGGGTCGTCCACCACGCCGGCCTCCCGGAAGGGGTCCCGGCTCATCCACCGCTCGGCCACCTCGGTCCGTGCGCTCACCACCGCCGGGAGCTGCTGGAAGTCGCCGATGGCCACGGCCCGGTGGGAGGCCTGGGCGGCGGCCAGGGCCACGTAGGGCAGCGGCGAGGTGCTGGCCTCGTCCACCACCACCGACCGGAACCGGAGCCGGGCCAGCTCGTCCCACGCCGCCAGCCGGGCGAAGGTGGAGAGCAGCACGTCGGTCTCGGCCAGCACGGCGCTGGTCTCCCGGCCGATCTCCTGGCCCAGGGTGGAGAGCTCCAGGAGCGCCTCCTCGTTCCCCTTCCGGCGGGCCCGGGACACCAGCCGCCGGTGCCGGCTCCGGAGGGTGCGCGGGCCGCCGTCGGACCCTCCCCCGGCGCCCCGGCGCGACCTCCGCCCGGACCGGTCGGAGCTCGACAGGAGCTCGGCCTCCAGGCGCTCCACCTCCTCCTGGACCCGGCCGCCCCGGAGCCTCCGCTCCAGGGCCGCGTCCAGGGAGAGCTCCCGGTTCCCGGTGCTGCTGTACTCGGCGCCCACCCGGACCACCCGGTTCCCCTCGATGGCACCCTCGCCCAGGGCGTCGGCCACCCGCCCGGCCGCCTCGTCCACGGCGCCGTTGGTGGCGGAGACCACCAGCACCGGGCCCTCGGCGGCCAGCTCGGCCACCACCGCGCCCAGGAGCCGCGTCTTGCCGGTGCCCGGCGGGCCCCACACGAAGTGGACGTCGCTGCCCAGGATCCGGGCCAGGGCGTCCCGCTGGGACTCGTTCAGGGCGGAGACGTCCACGTGCTCGGGATCGCGCCGGCCCAGATCCGGATACGTCCGGCCGAACAGGCGCAGGAGGGTGTCGGGGTGGTAGCGGTCCGGCTCCTCCCGGAGGCCCTCCAGGCGGTCGGCCAGGGCCGCCAGGAGCCAGGTGGGGTCGAACTCCAGCTCGGCGGGCCCCGGCTCGCTCCCCATCCACTCGCCCACCGCCACCCCCACCCGGGCCTCGGAGCGGCGGAACCCCACCACGAAGCCCAGGGCCTCCACGTCGCCCGCCCGGACCCGCACGGCGTCGTCGGCCCGGATGTCCACGCCTGGATCCGGCAGCCGCCACTCGTAGAGGAACCCGGAGCCCGTCTCGCTCTCCCGGATCCGGCCGCCGGTGGCCTGGAGGGGCTCGTGGAGGCCCCGACGCTCCAGCTCCTCCCGCACGGCGTGGATCTCCTCGTCCACGGCCTCGAGGCAGCCGTCCACGATCTCCAGGAACTGGGGGTCGACGTCGGCGGTCATGGGATGGAGGTGGAGGGAGCGGTCAACGGCCCCTTAACGTAGCGACGTCGGCATCGATCGTGCACCCGGGAGCGGGGGACGCGGGAGCCGCCCCCTTCGCCGGACGCCACGAGGCTCGAACCAGGGAGAGGACTACCGTGAGCGAGCGGCTCGAGGAGTTCCGGGAGCAGCGTGAGGAGCTGAACGAACGGATCCGGGAGGCCGGGAACCTCACCGTCAACCGCTTCTTCGCCCTGGACGGCAGGGCCTACGAGGAAGGGGCCCTGGGGGCCGATACCAAGGAGCTCATGGGCCTGGTGGCCTCCATGGTCCTCCGATGCGACGACTGCATCTCCTACCACCTGATCCGGTGCCGGGAGGAGGGCCTGGACGACGAGGAGATCTTCGAGGCCTTCTCGGTGGCCCTGGTGGTGGGCGGGTCCATCGTGATCCCCCACCTCCGCCGCGCCGTGGACTTCCTGGAGGAGCTCCCGCCCCCGGAGGCGGGTTGACGCCGCCGGGAACCCTCGCCGGGAGCGCCCCGTTTCGTGCCGCGGGGGCCACAAGCTCACCGTTCGCGTCGACACTCACATCCAAGGGAGCCTGACACCATGGACGGAGACATCCTCTTCTGGATCGGCCGGATCTTCTTCGCGGCCATCTTCATCATGAGCGGTCTCGGGCACTTCATGCAGATGGACGCCATGAGCCAGTACGCCGAATCCAAGGGCGTGCCCGCGCCGAAGGTCGCGGTGGCCGTGACCGGCCTCATGATCCTGGCCGGAGGGCTGAGCATCCTCCTGTGGAGCTACGTGGTCGTGGGCACGTGGCTGCTCATCGTCTTCCTGGGGGTGGCCGCCATCAAGATGCACGCGTTCTGGGCCATCGACGATCCCATGGAGGCCCAGACGGAGCAGGCCCAGTTCATGAAGAACATGGCGCTGCTGGGCGCCTGCCTGATCTTCTACCTCATCGCCGCGGGCGGCGGGCAGCTCCCGAGCTGACCCGAGGATCGCCGCGTCCATTCCGCCGATGAGCGCCGGCGACCGGGGCCCCGAGCCCGATCTCGGCAACCTGTTCGACTTCCGGCGCGGCGCCGAGTGGGCGCTGGTGGCCGCCTGGGGGCTGGAGCTCGGCCTCTTCGAGCACCTGGCCGACGGGCCCCGCACGGCCCGGGACCTGGCCCGGGAGACCGGCTGGAGCCCCCGGGGCCTCTCCATCCTCCTGGGCGCCCTGGAGGAGCTGGGCGCCGTCCGGCGGGCGGCTCCCGGTGACGACCCGGGCCGGGATCGGGACGTGAGCCAGCGCGACGATCCGGGCCCGGCCTACCGGCTCACCGGCGGCGCCCGGGCCCGGTTCCTGTCCCGGGACACTCCGGACCACTCCGCCGACTCGGTCCGCCACTGGCTCCGGAGCGTCCGGACCTGGGCCCACGACCTGGGGGAGGCCGTCCGGACCGGGCGTCCTCCCGCGGGCGACGAGGGCCAGGAGGGCGAAGAGACGGACCACGAGGAGCGGGTCGCCCGGTTCCAGGCCGCCATGGCCAACAAGGACCCGGCCATGGTCGAGCGCGTGGTGGAGGGCGCCCTCCGTCGGGTGGAGGATCCCCGCCGGGCCCTGGACCTGGGTGGCGGCCCGGGCACCTTCGCCCGGCGCTTCGCGGAACGGGGGATGGAGGCGGTGCTCATGGACCGGCCGGAGGTCATCGACCACGTGGCCGACGCCTACGGGCTGGCCCGGGTGGAGGGCCTGTCCCTGGTGGGAGGCGACTTCCTGGAGGAGCTCCCCGAGGGACCCTTCGACGTGGTGCTCCTGGCCAACATCACCCACCTCTTCGACGCCGACACGAACCGGCGGCTCCTGGAGCGGCTGGGCGAACGGGTGCGCCCCGGCGGCGTGGTGGCGATCATGGACTTCGTCCGGGGGCTCTCCAGCTTCGCCCCGCTGTTCGCGGTGACCATGCTGCTGAACACCGCGGAGGGGACCACCCACGGCCTGGACGCGTATCGATCCTGGCTGGAGTCGGCGGGACTCGGCTCCCTGCGCCGGGAGGCGGTGGACGAGGACCGCCACCTGCTCACGGCCCGGAAGGAGCCCGCCGCATAGTGAATCCGACGCCCCTGACCCGAGCCCCCTGACCCCGATCCCCCCGAGGAGGCCCCGCCCATGACCGCCGATCCCCCCGCGTCCCGCCGCGTCCCCGACGCCCCGCTCCCGTCCCGCCTGGCCGGCGGCCTCTCCACGGTCCGGCTCGCCCCGGTCCGCCTGGCCGGCGCCCTGGCCCTGGGAGCGGCCCTCCTCCTGCCCGCCGCGGCCTGCTCCGGGGGCGAGAGCCAGGCCCAGGAGGCCGACGGCGCCGTGGTGCCCTCGGACCCCGACGTGGTGGGTTCCCGGGCGGACCGGGCCCGGACGCTGGGCGACACCGCCGCGCCGCTGACCGTCCACGAGATCTCCGACTTCGAGTGTCCCTACTGCCAGCGCTTCTATCAGCAGACCTGGCCCACCCTGGAGGACGACTACGTGGAGGAAGGGCACCTCCGGTACGTGTGGCACGTCTTCCCCAACCCGAACCACGCCCGGGCCTGGCCCGCCGGCGAGGCCGCCTTCTGCGCCGGGGCCGTGGGGAAGTTCTGGCCCATGCACGACCGGCTCTTCGAGGAGCAGGGAGCCTGGACGGGCGCCGGCCAGCCGACGGACCTCTTCGTGGACTGGGCCGAGGAGATGGGGATCGACGGCGAGAGCTTCCGGTCCTGCCTGGTGCACGACCTGCCGGCCCCGTTCATGATCCGGGACTACGGGGCCATCGCCCGGGCCAACATCCAGGGCACCCCCTTCTTCTCCATCCAGGGACGGGACGGGAGCTCCCTCTCCATGCAGGGGGCCCTGCCGGTCGACCGCTTCCGGGCCGTCCTGGACAGCCTGCTCCGGGAGCAGGGGGTGCAGCCCCCGGGGAGCTGATCCGGTCGGCGCCCCCGGCCCCCGTCGCCCCGCCCGGGGGCGCCCTCCGCCGCCCGCCCCTCAGTCCTCCCGGAAGACCTCCCGCACGCCCTCCAGCGCCGAGGCCGAGGTCCGGGCCACGGCCTCGAACTCTCTGGCCAGGGCCCGCTCGTCGGTCCCCACCATGGGCACGTCGAAGGTGAAATGGACGGAGACGCCGCTGGGCTGGACCCGTCCGGGAGCCGTGGCCCAGCCCTCCTCGGCGCTCAGGGCCCCCTCGATGTGGACCTCCATCGTGTCGGCCTGCGGTCCCGCGTCCTCGGCCACCCCCGACAGCCGCTCGGCCAGCTCCTCGTTGGAGCGGAGGTCGGCCTCCCGCTGGTCCAGCCAGAGGGCCGGCGGCGCCACGTCCACGCTGAGCACCCCCAGCATGGCCTCGGGATCCAGCTCCAGGTCGGCGGGATCGACGGGGTCCTCCGCCGGATCGGCGGGTTCGTCGCGCGTCTCGCCGCGGGCCCCCGGCCGGAGGTAGGAGGCCACCCCCGGGATCCCCACGTTGGCCAGGGCCAGGGCCATCTCGTCCACCGCCAGTTCCACCAGGGCCGACGGAGCATGGAGGGTCTCCACCGCCCCGGATTCCAGGATGTCCAGCTCCGACTGGTCGTAGGCCACGCCCCGGAAGAACCAGGACAGGGGCTCCTGGCGTCCCTGGAACAGGTCCCGGACGCCCAGCCCCTCGGCCCGGAGAGCGTCGACCAGGGCGGCGCCCATCTGGTGTCTGGTGAGCAGCGGCATGGATCGGTCCTCGGGTCCCTCGCGTCGATGAGCGGAGGCGGGCGACGGACTGGCAGCCTCGGCCAGCGGCCCTGATCATGCAAACATAAAGGGTCGGAACGGACGGACGAGCGAACCAGACCAGGAGGCCGACATGTCGGAGACGCCGTACAAGTCCATCGAGCTCGTAGGCCGCTCGAGCGACAGCTACGAGGCCGCCATCGAGAGCGCCATCGAGCGGGCCGCCGAGACCATGCGGAACATCCATTACTTCGAGGTGGTGAACCTCCGGGGCCGGGTCGAGGACGGCCGGGTCTCCCAGTACCAGGCGAGGGTGCAGGCCTGGTTCGAGCTCGAGTCCTGACGAGCCCCCCCGGATGATCGTCGCCGTCCCCAGGGAGCGGGCCCCCGGGGAGACCCGGGTGGCCCTCACCCCCGACGCCGCCCGCCGCGCCGGCGGCGGGGGCCTGGAGTTCCGCCTGGAGGCGGGGGCGGGCCGGACCGCGGGCTTCGCCGACCCGGAGTACGCCGAGGTCGACGTCTCCGTGGTCGCCCGCGAGGAGCTCTACGACGGGGCCGACGTCGTCCTCCGGGTGAACCCGCCGTGGGAGGACGGGAGCAGCGGCGCCGGGAGCGCCTCCCGTTCCGGTGGCGGCGGAGCGGACCGGGCTGCCGACGGCGGCGGCGCCGACGCCGACGCCGACCGGGCGCCGGGGGACCCCCTGGCCGCCCTCCCGCGGGGCAGCGTGCTGGCGGGCTTCCTCCGCCCGCGGACCGACCCGGAGCGCCTCGAGGCTCTGGCCGCGCGAGAGATCACCGCCTTCGCCCTGGAGCTCGTGCCCCGGATCAGCCGGGCCCAGAGCATGGACGCCCTCTCCTCCATGGCCACGGTGGCCGGCTACAAGGCCGCCCTCATCGCCGCCAACTCGGTGGGCAAGTTCTTCCCCATGCTCACCACCGCCGCCGGCACCGTCCGGCCCGCCCGGGTCCTGGTGCTGGGCGCCGGCGTGGCGGGCCTCCAGGCCATCGCCACCTCCCGCCGGCTGGGCGCCCGAGTGGAGGCCTTCGACATCCGCCCCGAGGTGAAGGAGCAGGTGGAGAGCCTGGGGGCCGACTTCCTGGAGATCGACGAAGACTTCGGCGAGGGGGCGGAGGCCGACGCCGACGGCTACGCCGGCGAGCTCTCCCGGGAGAAGGAGGCCCGGGAGCGGGAGCTCGTCGCCGAGCACGCCGCCGCGGCCGACGCGGTGATCACCACGGCCAACGTCCCCGGCCGGAAGGCCCCCGTCCTCATCTCCGCCGAGACGGTGGAGGCCATGCGCACCGGGGCCGCCGTGGTGGACCTGGCGGCCGAGTCCGGCGGCAACTGCGAGCTCACCCGGGCCGGGACATCGGTGGAGCACGGCGGCGTGGTGATCCACGGCCCCCTGAACCTCCCTGCCAGCCTGCCCGAGCACGCCAGCCAGATGTACGCCCGGAACCTCACCTCGCTGCTGGGCGTGCTGGCCCCCGAGGGCGAGCTGTCGCTGGACTTCGACGACCAGGTGATCGACGCCTGCTGCGTCACCCACGACGGAAACGTGCGGTACGAGCCGTGATGCGATCCGAAGCGGGACCGCCTGCGTCAGCCCTCTGAACGGGAGCCGCCGACCATGAACGGGAGCCCTCCATGACCGGAACCCTGATCATCGGCGTCTACGTCTTCGTCCTGGCCCTCTTCGTGGGCTTCGAGATCATCACTAAAGTCCCGCCCACCCTCCACACCCCCCTGATGTCGGGCGCCAACGCCATCTCCGGCATCGCCATCGTCGGCGCCCTCGTGGTGGCGGGCTCCGGGGGAGGCGCCCTCTTCACCACCCTGGGCGTGCTGGCCGTGGTCATGGCCACCATCAACGCCGTGGGCGGCTTCATGGTCACCGACCGCATGCTCCGGATGTTTCGGAAGAAGAGGGGGACGCCCGGATCGGAGCCGGACGCCGGCGGCCCGGCCGGAGGAGAGGAGGCCCGGTGAGCGCCCTGGTCCCCTGGGCCTACCTGGCCTCGGCGGTCCTGTTCATCCTGGGTCTCCAGCGGCTCTCCTCGCCGGAGACGGCCCCCCGGGGGAACGCGCTGGCCGCCCTGGGGATGCTCGTGGCCGTCCTGGCCACGCTGGTCGACGAGGCCATCGTCGACTACACCTGGATCATCGTCGGCCTGGTGGCCGGCGGGGGAATCGGCGTGGTGGTGGCCCGGACGGTGGAGATGACCGCCATGCCCCAGACCGTGGCCGTCTTCAACGGCTTCGGCGGCGGGGCCTCGGGCCTGGTGGCCGCCTCGGAGTACATGGGATGGGCCGCCGGCGGTACGCTGAACCCCGGCGGCGAGGTCTCCATCGCCGTGGGCACCCTCATCGGCGCCGTCACCTTCTCCGGCAGCATGGTGGCGTGGGGCAAGCTCCAGGGCGTCGTGACCGAGCGGGCCGTGAAGTACCCGCTGCAGAGGACCACCAACGCCCTGCTGCTGGCGGCCATCGTGGCCCTGGGCGTGTGGCTCGGCGTCTCCGAGCCCGGCACCGCCGAATACGCCGTCTTCGCCGGCCTGACGCTCCTGCTGGGGATCCTGGTGGTGATCCCCATCGGGGGCGCCGACATGCCGGTGGTGGTCTCGCTGCTCAACTCCTACTCGGGGCTGGCCGCCTCGGCCGCCGGCTTCGTCCTGAACAACCTGGCCCTCATCATCAGCGGCGCCCTGGTGGGGGCCTCGGGCCTCATCCTCACCGCCATCATGTGCCGGGCCATGAACCGGTCCCTGGCCAACGTGCTCTTCGGCGCCTTCGGCGGCGAGGCCGCGGCCGGGGCCGCCGCGGAGGAGGGGGAGAAGACGGCCAACGAGGTCACCGGCGAGGACGCCGCCCTCTTCCTGGCCTACGCCCGGCGGGTGGTCTTCGTCCCGGGCTACGGCCTGGCGGTGGCCCAGGCCCAGCACAAGCTCCGGGAGCTGGGCCAGCTCCTGGAGTCCCGGGGCGTGGACGTGCGCTACGCCATCCACCCCGTGGCCGGCCGGATGCCCGGCCACATGAACGTGCTCCTGGCCGAGGCCGACGTGCCCTACACCAGGCTCTACGAGGCCGAGGACATCAACCCCGAGCTCGAACGCACCGACGTGGCCGTGGTGGTGGGCGCCAACGACGTGGTGAACCCCTCGGCCCGAGACGAGCCCGGCAGCCCCCTCTACGGCATGCCCATCGTGGAGGTGGACCGGGCGGACCGGGTGATCGTCATCAAGCGGAGCCTGAACCCCGGCTACGCCGGCGTCGACAACCCGCTCTTCTACCGCGACGACACCTTCATGTACTTCGGCGACGCCGCCGACCAGCTCGGCGAGCTCATCGCCGAGGTGAAGGAAGCATAGGACGCGTAGGAGGGTAGGAGGCCGCTCGGCGTCAGTCCTCCGGCCTGGCCAGGCCCAGGGCGAACCACTCCTTCGGGTCCGTCTCCCACCGATCCAGTCGGAAGCCTCCTTCCCTCAGGAGGCCGGCCGCCGTCTCCCGGGTGTACTTGTGGCTCAGCTCGGTGCGCACCGACTCGCCCTCCCGGAACGCCACGGTGGTCCCCAGCTCCCGGATCGGCACCTCCTGCCCCCGCTCCGAGACCAGGTGCATCTCGATGCGGGCCCGCTCCTCGTCCCACCGCGCCTCGTGGCGGAAGGCCGCGGGATCGAAGTCGGCGTCCAGCTCCCGGTTGATCACCCGGAGCACGTTCCGGTTGAACTCGGCGGTGACGCCGGAGGCGTCGTCGTAGGCGGCCACGAGGCGCTCCCGGTCCTTCACCAGGTCGAAGCCGCAGAGGAAGGCGTCGTCCGGGCCCAGCTCCGCCCGGGCCCGGCGCAGGAAGGCGGCCGCCTCCTCCTGCCGGAAGTTCCCGATGGTGCTCCCCAGGAAGGCCACCAGCCGGGGACGGTCGGCGAACGGGAGGGAGATGGGTTCCTCGAAGTCGGCCACCACCCCGACCACCGTGGTGCCCGGGTAGTCGGCGGCCACCTGCCGGGAGACCGAACCCACGGGCCGGGGACTCACGTCGATGGGAGCGTACCCCCGGAGCCGGTCGGCCGCCGCCATGGCGTCCAGGAGGATCCGGGTCTTGCCCGCGCTCCCCGAACCGTACTCCACCAGGGCCCCGGGGGCCGCCTCCTCCACCAGCGACTCCGCGTGCTCCTCCAGCAGCGCCCGCTCCGTCCGCGTCTGGTAGTACTCCGGGAGGTCGGTGATCCGGACGAACAGCTCGGAGCCCCGCTCGTCGTAGAAGTACTTCGGCGGGATCGTCTTCGGCGAGGAGCCCAGCCCCTCCCTCACGTCGGCGGCCAGCTCCCGGCGCCGCCGCCCCGGGTCCAGCTCCCAGCGGATGGTGATGACTCCCTTCGGCGCGCCCGTCGGTCCCGATCCCGAGAACCCGTCCCCCGACCCCCCGGGCTTCCCGGACGATCCCTCCGGCCTCTCGGAGGATCCCCCTGGCCTCCCGGAGGATCCCCCCGACGCTCCAGACGGTCCGTTCATCCGTCGCTCCTCCTCGCTACGTGCCAGCCCCGCTCTCCCCGAAGGCCGCCACCGCCGTTTGCCGACGGCGCACCCCCGGGCGACCTTTTCCGCCTGCACAGGTCGATCCGTCGAGCCGGAGTGGGACCCGACGTCCCGCCCCGGGAGAGGAAGGAGCCCGTGGAGCCGAAGGAGCCCGAGAAGCCCGAGGATCCCGTGGTGGAGTTCCGGGACGTCTCCCTCCGGTTCGGGGAGACCGTGGTCCTCCGGGAGGTGAGCCTGGAGCTCCAGGAGGGGGAGATCCTGGTCCTGGTGGGACGGAGCGGCGCCGGGAAATCCAGCGCCCTGCGGCTCGTGAACCGTCTGCTGGAGGCCGACGAGGGCCAGGTCCGGGTGGACGGCCGGCCGGTGACCGGATGGGACCCCATCGAGCTCCGCCGACGCACGGGCTACGTCATCCAGGAGGTGGGGCTCTTCCCCCACTTCACGGTGGCCGAGAACGTGGGGCTGGTGCCCGGGCTCCTGGAATGGGAGGAGGGGGAGGTCCGCGACCGGACCCGCGAGCTCCTGGAGACCGTGGGCCTCCCGCCCGCCGAGTTCGCCCACCGGTACCCGGCCAGCCTCTCCGGCGGCCAGCGCCAGCGGGTGGGCGTGGCCCGGGCCCTGGCCGCCGACCCGCCGCTCCTGCTCTGCGACGAGCCCTTCGGCGCCCTGGATCCCATCACCCGCCGGGAGCTCCAGGAGGAGTTCTCGGCGCTCAGCCGGCGCCTGGGCAAGAGCCTGCTCTTCGTGACCCACGACGTGCGGGAGGCCCTGGCCCTGGGCGACCGGATCGCCCTGCTGGAGGAAGGCGAGCTGGCCTTCGTGGGTCCGCCGGAGGCGTTCCGCCGCTCCGGCCACCCGGTGGTCCGGGCGTTCCTGGGCGATTCGGGCGAGGAGGCCTCGTTCGGCGGGACGGACGGGGAGGGCGCGGTTCCGGAGCGGGAGGTGCCATGACCTTCCTGGAGCTGGTGGTCGAGCGGCGGGCGAGCCTGCTCCAGCACACCCTGGAGCACCTCTACCTGGTGGGGACGGCGGTGGGCCTCGGGGTGCTGGTGGGCGTCCCCCTGGGCATCGTCATCACCCGCCGCGACCGGTGGCGGGGCACGGTGATCGGCGTGGCCAACGTGATCCAGACCATCCCCAGCCTGGCGCTGTTCGGCCTCCTCATCCCCCTGCCGCTGCTGGGCGGGATCGGCGCCCGCACGGCCATCGTGGCGCTCTTCGGCTACGCCCTGCTCCCCATCATCCGGAACACCTACGAGGGGATCCGGGGCATCGAACCGGCGGTGCGCGAGGCGGGCCGGGCCATGGGCATGACCGACCGCCAGCTCCTGCGCCGGGTGGAGATCCCCCTGTCCATGGGCGTGATCATGGGCGGGATCCGTCTGGCCACCGTCACCGGCATCGGCATCGCCACCATCGCCTCGGCCATCGGCGCCGGGGGCCTGGGCGACTTCATCTTCGAGGGGCTCTCCATGGTGAACAACCAGGTGATCCTCCTGGGCGCCCTCCCCGCGGCGATCCTGGCGCTGATCGCCGACCGGGCCCTGGGCCGTCTGGAGCGCCGGTGGTCGGGCTGGCGCGAGGAGGGAGCCGGATGAGAGGAAGACGCGAGCGGTCGGTTCCGGTTCGGCCCCACCAGGCCGACATCGCCCGCCCGCTGCAGGCCAGCGTCGCCCGCCTCCTCCAGGCCGGGGCCGGCCGGCTCCTGCTCGCCGGGATCCTGGCGGCGGCGCTCCTCCTGGGCGCCGGGGCCTGCGGCGAGCCCGCCGACCTCACGGTGGGCGGGAAGAACTTCTCCGAGCAGGACGTGCTGGGCCACCTGCTGGCCGACTGGATCGAGGCCACCACCGACCTGACGGTGGAGCGGCAGGTCCACCTGGGCGGGACCTTCGTGTGCCACCGGTCCCTCACCGCCGGCGAGATCGACCTCTACGTGGAGTACACGGGCACCGCCCTCACCGCCATCCTGGAGCGGGAGCCCCTCCAGGACCCCGACTCGGTGCTGGCCGCCGTGCGGGAGGCCTACCGGGAGCGCTGGGACCTGGTCTGGACCGAGCCGTTGGGCTTCGAGAACACCTTCGCCCTCCTGGTGCGCCGGGAGGTCGCCGACTCCCTGGGCCTGGAGAGCTTCTCCGACGCCGCCGACCACGTGGCCGACTGGTCCGCGGGGTTCGGCTACGAATTCGCCGAGCGGGAAGACGGCCTGTCGGGCCTCCGGAGGACCTACGGCGTGGACTTCGGCGCGACCCGAACCATGGACCTGGGTCTCCTCTACCGGGCCCTGGACCGGGGGAAGGTGGACCTCATCGCCGGAAACTCCACCGACGGCCGGATCGACGCCCTGGGCCTGGCCATGCTCCGGGACGATCGGGGATACTTCCCTCCCTACGACGCCGCGCCGGTGGTCCGCGCCGCCGCCCTCGAGGCTCACCCGTCGCTTCGGGAGGCCCTGCGGCGCCTGGGCGGCAGGATCTCCACCGGGGAGATGCGGCGGCTGAACCGCGAGGTGGACCTGGAGGGCCGGAGCGCCCGGACCGTGGCACGTGAGTGGGTCGAGGGGGAGCTGGCGCCGCGGTAGGCGTTCCCTTCCCTCACCTTGTGGATGTACAGCCAGAAGCCTTGTGGATGTACAGCCACAAGCCGCGGGTCGGACACCTCGACCGGACGTCGGAGCCCGCGGCTCCCCGTCGTCCATGGCCCCGGCCGGAAGCGTCCCCGGTCGTCGGAACGTCCCCGGTCGTCAGGACGTCCCCGGTCGTCAGGACGTCCCCATCGTCAAGACGTCCCCATCGTCAGCGCATTCCGGTCGTCAGCGCCCGCCGCCGTCCTCCCCGAACAGATCTCCCTGTTCGGGCGCCGTCTCGGCGGCGTCCCCGGCGGCGGCGTCAGGAGGATCGGCAGCGTCGGAGCCGGACGCCGGCGCGGGATAGACCACCCGGCCGTCGCCGGTGATCCGGGCCATCTCGCGCAGCTCGTGCGACTCGAGCCGGTCCTCCTCCAGCAGGTGCCGCACCTCCAGGCCCGCCGCCACGAACCAGTCGGCCAGGATCTGGCGGTGGCAGCGCCAGGGCACCCGCTCGGCGCACATGACGGCCAGCGTCCGCTCCCCGGCCTCCCGGGCCAGCGCCTCCACCGCCTCCCGGGCCTCGCCCTCCTGGAGGTGATCGGCGTAGCCCCGGAAACCGTCGTTCTTCCAGCCATCGTTCGGGGACTCGGGCTCCGGATCCCGGTATCCTCCCAGGATCTCCAGGTGCCGGTAGGCGATCCCGGCCGCCGACAGGGTCTCCTGCAGGGCGTCCCGCCCGAACTGGGGGTTGTGCTTGGAGGCAGGCCACCGGCGGACGTCCACCAGCAGCTCGACGCCGCCCTCCCGGAGGAGGTCCACGAGCTCGGCGGCCGGCCGGGTGGAATGGCCCACCGTGTAGACGATGCTCACCCTCCGGGCTCCAGCGTCTCCAGGGGCGACAGCCGTCCCTCGATCTCCTCCCGCCGATCCTCCAGCCACGGCGGGAGCCGGAGGCCCGAGCCCAGCTCCTCGAGGGGTTCGTCGCGAGTGAAACCGGGTCCCTCGGTGGCCACCTCGAACAGGATCCCGCCGGGCTCGCGGAAGTAGACGGACCGGAAGTAGAAGCGGTCCACCGGCGGGGTCACGCTCATGCCCCGCTCCTGGAGCTCGGCCCGCCACGCCTCCTGGCTCTCCTCGTCGGGCGTGCGCCAGGCCACGTGGTGGACCGTCCCGACGCCCATCCGGCCGCCCGGGACGTCGGCCGACGGCGGCACGAGCTCCACCCACCGCCCGGGCTCCCCGTCGCCTTCCCGACCCCGGAGGGCCCACTCCGACCCGCCGGGATCCCGCTCAAGGCCCAGGACCTCCGCCAGGAGCCGGCGCGTGGCCTCGGGCCGCCGGGACGCGAGCTCCACCCCGCGGACGCCACGGAGGGCCCGGTCCGGACGCACCGGCCCGTCCCATCCCACGTCCACCGGATCCACCGGCGCTTCGGCGATTCCCAGCGCCAGGCCGTCGGGATCGGCGAAGTGGAGCTCGGGGGTGCCTCCGCGCACGGTCTCCCGGGAGACCTCCACCCCCCGTTCCCGGAGCCGGCCCGACCAGAAGTCCAGGCTCCCCGGGGGCGCCGCCAGACCGATCCGGCCCACCTGACTCCGGCCCTGCCGTCCCCGCGGCGCCCGGGGCCAGGGAAAGAAGGTGAGGGTGCTCCCCGTCCGGCCGGCCCCGTCGCCGTAGTAGAGGTGGTGCGTGCCCGGATCGTCGTGGTTCACCGTCCACTTCAGGAGGCGGAGGCCCAGCACATCACGGTAGAAGCGGACGTTCTCGTCCGGGTCCCCGGCGATGGCGGTGACGTGGTGGACCCCGCGTCGCCCCCTCTCCGCTGCCTCTCCGGTCATCTACGTCCCTCCTCTCTCTCCCCGTCCCCTGCATCCATGGGGCCGGGATCGAAAACCACGGCCCATCACGTTAAGTTTGCGGTGGGTGGTCCGTTCCGCGACGGCCCGATCCATCCCGTCCTCCCGTTCCATACACGGACAGAACCGAGAGTCGCCATCATGGCCGAATCCAACGAACAGAACCGGCCTCCCCGGGACACCGCCGACGACGAAGCCGCCGCCCGGAAGGTCGCCGAGGAAGCCCGCGAGAAGGGCTGGCAGGGCAAGACCTTCCTCCGGGACCTCTTCCTGGGGGATTTCCGCCTGGACCAGATCCATCCCTACCCCGACCCGGACGAGTACATCAGCGACCGGGCCCGGGAGTACATCGACGAATTCCGGACCTTCCTCCGGGAGGAGGTGGACTCGGACCGCATCGACCGCGAGGGGCAATATCCCCCGGAGGTGGTCGATCGCCTCCGGGAGATGGGGGCCTTCGGGCTGAAGATTCCCGAGAAGTACGGGGGCATGGGCTTCAACCAGTCCGAGTACCACGCCATCATGGCCGTGCTGGGCACCGCCGACGCCAACCTGGTGGCCCTGCTCTCGGCGCATCAGTCCATCGGCGTGCCCCAGCCGCTGAAGCTCTTCGGCACCGAGGAGCAGAAGGAGGAATACCTGCCCCGGATCGCCTCCGGCGAGATCTCCGCCTTCGCCCTCACCGAGGCCCAGGTGGGCTCGGACCCGGCGAAGCTCGAGTCCTCCGTACGCCGCACCGAGGACGGCGACTTCATCCTGAACGGCGAGAAGCTCTGGACCACCAACGGGACCTTCGCCGACCTCTTCGTGGTCATGGCCCGACACGAGGACACCGGGCGGATCTCCGCCTTCATCGTGGAGAACGACTGGGAAGGCGTGAGCGTGAGCCAGCGGCTCCACTTCATGGGGCTCAAGGCGCTGGAGAACGGGATCGTCCGCTTCGACGACGTCCGGGTGCCGAAGGAGAACCTCCTCTGGAAGGAGGGCCAGGGGCTCAAGCTGGCCCTCATCACCCTGAACACCGGCCGCCTCACCATCCCGGCGGCGGCCGGCGGCACCATGAAGGCCTGCCTGGAGATCTGCCGCAAGTGGGCCTCCGAGCGGGTCCAGTGGGGCGCGCCCATCGGCAAGCACGAGGCCGTGGCCCACATGATCTCCGACATCGCGGCCAACGGCTTCGCCATGGAGTCCATCGCCGAGCTCACCGGCATGATGACCGACCAGGACGCCTTCGACATCCGGCTCGAGGCGGCGGTGGCCAAGCTGTTCAACACCGAGGTGGGCTGGGACATGATCGACCAGACCCTCCAGGTCCGGGGCGGCCGGGGCTACGAGACCGCCGACTCCCTCCGGTCCCGGGGCGAGCCGGGGATCCCCGTGGAGCGGATGATGAGGGACTTCCGGATCAACCGGATCTTCGAGGGCTCCAGCGAGATCCTGAAGCTGTTCAGCGCCCGGGAGGCCGTGGACGAGCACCTCCGGGTGGCCGGGAACCTGGTGGAGGGGGACCTGAGCCTGACGGAGAAGCTGGCCGAGCTGCCGAAGGTGGCCTGGTTCTACGTCCGGTGGTATCCCACTCGCTGGCTGGGCTGGGGACGGTGGCCCCGCTACTCCGAGTTCGGCGACCTGGCCACCCACGTCCGCTTCGTGGACCGGTCGTCCCGCAAGCTGGCCCGGATGCTCTTCCACCGGATGGTCCGGCACGGGCCGGCCCTCCAGAAGAAGCAGGGCCTCCTGTTCCGCGCCGTGGACATCGGCGCCGAGCTGTTCGCCCAGACCGCCGCCGTGGTCCGGGCACAGATGTTCACCCGCACCGGCCGGCCCCACGCCCAGGAGGCCCGGGAGATGGCCGACACCTTCTGCCGTCAGTCCCGCCGCCGCGTCGAGGAGCTCTTCGACCGTCTCGCCCACAACGACGACGTGGAGCGTTACCGCCTGGCCCAGGGGATCCTGGAGGGCCGCTTCGAGTGGTGGGAGGAGGGCATCGTGGGCATGGGCGTCAGCGCCGACCAGATGGCCCCCGAGTTCGAGGCCGGCCTGGACCGGAAGGCGGCGCGCCAGGCGTCCCCCGGCTCCCCCGGGCGAGACGACGAAACCGCCCCCAGGGAGCCCGCCGCCACCGAGGGCTGAAGGTCTCAGCCGGGCAATCGTCCCCGGCTCGCCCCTTCCCCCGGCGCCGGAATCGCATCGAAGCGTGGTGGCCATGCAACACCCTCAGGGCCCGCTCGGCACCCGGCGACATCGGGAACGAGATACCCCCTCCCTATCTCACTGTCCAGACACGGCTTATAGTACTCTTGCCTCTCGCGAATCGGGGATGCGTTCAGGAACCCTAGTTGCATCGAGAGGAGCGTACTAGCTGCAGACGCTTCCTCCCCCACATCCCCGAGACCCTGGATCACGGCGTTGGAATCGCTCCTCCGGACCGTATGCCTCGATCGCGACTTCCCCGACGGGTTTCGGCCCGCCGCGCTGGAATCCCGTGAGAGGCGGGAAGGCTTTCTCGCCGCCGCCGGGGCCCACGCAGTGCTGGGCACCGCCCTGGTCAAGCTCGAGCGGAGCGGCGTCACGTCGAACCTCTCTTCCCCGGCGCGCCGCGACCTCCAGCATCAGCTCTCCCGTCACCGCCTAAGGACGAGCGTCTGGCTGGCCGAGCGGCATCGCCTGCTCCGGTCCCTCGCGGAAGAGGGGATCGCCCCCGTCGTCCTCAAGGGGGCGGCACTCTGCTCCAGCGTCTACCGGGAACCGGCTGAGCGCCAGTTCGGCGACATCGACCTCCTGCTGGAGTCCCGGGAGGTGGCGCCGGCCACGGAGCTCCTCTCGGGGATGGGATACGAGCCTTTAGGAGGAGAGGAGGGCGTCGAAGCGTACCAGGCGCATCATTACCACGTTCGGCTCGAGCACCCTCGTGGCTTCGTCGTGGAGCTCCACTGGGACCTGACCCGGCCCGACTCGGCGTTTCGTCTCGACGCCGATGCTTTCCGATCCCGCGCCGGCACCCTCGACTCCAGTGACGTGGCGCTGCGGATGCCCTCGCCGGAGGACCACGTGCCCCTCATAGTGGTCCAGCAGCTCCAGGGTGGATTCCGCGGGCTGCGCCGGCTGGTTGACATCGACCGGATCGTCCGCGCATCGACGGACATGGACTGGTCCTACGTGGCTCGGGCGGCCGCGGCCGGCGGCCTCGAGACCGGGACCGGACTGGCGCTGGAACTGGCCCGACGCATCCTGGAGACACCGGTGGAGCACGGGGTCCGCGAGCGTCTCCGGTCCGGCCCGATGACGCGTGCACACCTGAAGGTCCTCCGTTCTCCCGCGGCCCTTCTCTCGAGTCACCGCACGGGGCCCTCGCCCGTGGAAAGCCGTCTCGTGCGACTGTGGCTCCGCGACGGCACGGGCGCGAAGCTGGAATATCTCCGGAGCATTGCGAGCGCGAGGACGGATCCCATCGGGTGGCTCTGGACCGATACCCTCGAGGCGCAAAGATCGACTAAAGGGCGCCTCCGCGGGCTGGCGGAGGCGGCTCACCTCCTGCTGCGTCAGCTCGGGCTCACGGGCTCGGTGGCACTGCGGGCGTTCCCGGGTGCAGCGAACGGGTGGGACGACTGAGGATGGGGGACTCGCCGCTCACCGTGACCTGCGTCATCCCCGTCCACGACGGGGCCGCCCACCTCGCCGAAGCGATCGACAGCGTGCTCGGCCAGACGCGGCCGCCCGCCGAGGTCATCGTGGTGGACGACGGGTCCACCGACGGTACGCCGGAGGTCGCGGCTTCGTACGGCGATCGGATTCGATACGTACGCCAGGAGAATCGCGGTCCCGCCGCCGCCAGGAACCGGGGAGCGGGGCTGGCCGACGGTGAGATCCTGACCTTCCTGGACGCCGACGATATCTGGGACGAGGTGAAGCTGGAACGGCAGTCGGAGCACTTCGAGGCACGGCCGGAACTGGACCTGTGCTGGGCCCACGCACAGAACTTCTGGACGGAGGAGGTGACCGAGGAAGCCCGGCAGATGGAGGACCATCCCCGATCCCGACCGGTGCCCGGCTACGTGACGGGGACCCTGGCCATCCGAAGAGAGCTGTTCCACGCCCTCGGCGGGCTGGACGAAGGACGGGAGCACACCGACACCATGGACTTCTGTCTCCGAGCCAGGCGAGCGGGAGCGGTCTCGGAGCTCCTCCCCGACATCCTGCTCTACCGCCGTCTCCATGCCTCGAACCGGAGCCGGCAGCATCGGGAGAGGTCCCTGGACGAGTTCTTCGAGCTCATCCACACCGACCTCGAGCAACGTCGAGGCTCAGGGGAGGAGGAACCATGAGGGTCCTCTACTGGATGGACTCCTTCTCCCGGACACCGGGCGGAATCCAACGGCTGGGGACCCAGGCCATGAAGGCTCTGGGTGACCGGGGGTTCGAGTTCCTGGTCGTCTGCTCCAGCACCGACGAGGCTCTCCCCCGTTCCGAGGAGAGGGACGGGATACGGATCCGCCGGGTCGAGATGTTCCGGGCGCTGCAGGAGCGGGACCCGCTGGCCATGCTCCAGGCACGGAAGGAGGTCGCGAACATCCGGAGGGATTTCGATCCCCAGGTGGCGCAGGTCAACTTCTCCGGTCCCACCGCGATGTTCCACTTCGATGCGCCGGCGCCCCCCGTCCCGACGATCATGGCCCTTCACATCTCGCTCCCCGAGGGGCTCGGCGGCGAGGACACGCTACTCCAGCGCCTGCTCCGTGCCTCGGATTGGGTCACGGCCAACTCCCGCTTCGTGATGCGCTCCGCCGTCCGGGCCGTTCCGGAGATCGAAGACCGTACCTCCGTCATCTACAACGGGATCCGAACACCGGAGCTCTCCCCGATGCCTCCCCCCACCTCTCCTCCGGTGCTGCTGGGTATCGGACGGCTGGTTCCGGACAAGGGCTTCGACGTCGCCCTGGAGGCGCTCTCGATGCTCGCGCAGCACCACCCGCGGCTGCGTCTTCGGCTGGCGGGGGAGGGCTCGGAGCGCCAGGCGCTCGAAGCCCGGGCCCGGGAGCTCGGAGTATCGGACCGCACCGACTTCCTCAGCTGGGTGCCACCCGAGCGGGTGCCGGAGGTGATCGAGGACGCCACGATCGTCCTCGTCCCGTCCCGCTGGGACGAGGCGTTCGGGCTCGTCGTCCTGGAAGCTGCCCTCGTGGGGAGACCGGTCGTGGCCTCCCGGGTCGGCGGGCTACCGGAGGTGGTCGAGGAGGGCCGCACGGGGCTGCTGGCGGAGCGAGACGACGCCGCGGCGTTCGCCGAAGCGGTGCACCGGATGCTGAACGATCCCGAGCGCACGGCCCGGATGGGCGCGGCGGCCCGGGAGAGGGTGACTACGCGCTTCTCGCTCGAGCGCTACGTGGACGAATACGCGTCGCTCTATCGCCGGCTGGGGAGAGAGTCCGGTGGGGAGTCCGGTGGAGCGGGAGGACGATGAAGGTCGTGATCACGGGCTCCGCCGGCCGGATCGGACGGACGGCGGTCGAGGCACTGTCCGGCGAGCACGAGCTGGTGCTCCTGGACCGGAAGTCCATGGACGATCCCCGGTCCACCCGCGCCGACCTCTCGGAGACGGGGGATTGGCGCCGGCGACTCCCCTTCGTCCGGACCGGGCCGGCCCGCTGGAGACGCCGTCTCCGGGGCGCGGAGTGCGTCGTCCACCTGGCGGGAGATCCGTCTCCGGAGGCTCCGCTTGAGTCCGCCCTTCGGCACAACGTGCGGGCCACGTGGAACGTCCTAGAGGAAGCGGAGTCCAGAGGGGTGTCTCGGGTGGTCATCGCCAGCTCCAGCCGCGTCGTCCTCCGAACCGTCCGTGAGCTCGCCCCCCGCTGTTACGACCCTGACGGTCCGAAGATCGGTCCCACCGCGGCTCCGGCCCCCGTGGGTCCGTACGGGCTCTCCAAGGCCATGATGGAAGAGTCCGGCCGTCTCTTCGTGGCCACGGGCCGGCTCCCTTCGATCATCGCCCTCCGGATCGGTTGGTTCGCCCGAGATCCCACCTCGGGCAGCGACCCTGCTCTCGTCCATCGCTGGATCGGGACGGACGACATGGCCTCGCTCCTGCGCCGCTGCGTGTCCGCCGACGTCGACGGATTTCGCGTCGCGTACGCGGTGTCCGGGCAGGCGTCCTCCCCCTTCGATCGCTCCTCCGCGCGCGAGCTCCTCGGATGGAGGCCCCGGCAGTCCGCTGACACCGGTGGCGGCCACACGGTAGCCGGGGTCGGAGTCCCGTGACGCCGGACCGAGCACGGGTCCTCTACTGGACCGACGGCTTCATCCCCGACTCCGGGGGAGTGAGCGTGCGCGCCAATGAACTCCTGCCGGCGCTCCGGGACCGGGGGCACGAGCTCCGGGTCATCGCGTCCCATCACGGCCCGGGATTGCCCGACCGTGAAGTGGTGGACGGGATCCCCGTCCACCGGTTCCGCTTCTGGCAGACGCTGGACGGCGCGGACATCGAATCCCTCCTGCGAATCCGCTCGGCAATCGAGCGCCTGAAGGCCGAACACCGACCCGACCTCGTCCACATCGACTTCGTGGGCCCGGCAACCTTCTTCCACCTCCAGACCCGTGCTGAGACGTCCGTCCCCACCCTGGTGACGATGCAGCAGGACGGCGCCCTCCGGACCTCCGTCGAGGATTCACTCCTCGCCCGCGTGTTCCGGATCGCCGACCGGGTGGCCTTCTGCTCCGAGCACCTTCGGCAGGCGGTGACGGAACGCCTGCCGGAGCTGAAGGCCCGCTCCGTCGTGATCCACAACGCGGTGAAGATCGCGGAAGGCCTCCCCGCCCCCCTGCCCACGGCTTCCCCCGTGCTCGTGTCGGCGGGCCGGCTCGAGCGGGACAAAGGATTCGATCTCGCCCTCCGGGCCATGGGGCGCGTCAGGAACACCCACCCGGACGCCCGGCTCCTCCTGGCCGGCGACGGCGGAGAACGGGAACGGCTCGAGGAGCTGGCGCGCGACCTCGACCTGGGCGATCGGGTGCGTTTCCTGGGTCGGATCCCTCGGGCGGACGTGATGCGTCGCCTCGAGGCCGCGACAGCGGTGATCGTGCCCTCCCGCAAGGAGGCATTCGGGCTCACCGCGCTGGAGGCCTCGGCGGCCGGCCGTCCGGTGGTGGCGACCCGAGTCGGGGGACTTCCGGAGGTGGTGACGGACGGAGAGACCGGGATCCTGGTCGAGCCGGACGATCCGGACTCCCTCGCCGCCGGCGTGACGAGGCTGCTCGAAAATCCTGAGACGGCCCGCAGGATGGGTGGCGCGGCCCGGCGCCGTGCCGAGGAGCGCTTCGAATGGACCGGTCACGTGGACGCGTACGACCACATCTACCGTGAACTCTCATCGAGGAGACAGCGATGCTGACGAAGGATACCAGGTTGCAGGTCGTGGAGCAGGACGTCGCGGCGAAGGTCATGGACGGCGAGGCGATCATCATCAACGTCTCCAACGGCTTCTATTACACCCTCGGGGGAGGAGGAGGGGAGATGTGGGACCTGATCCGGGCGGGACGGCCCCTCGGGACCATCGCATCGGAGATGTCCGAGCGCTACGAGGTCGAGCGGTCCAGGATCGCGGAGGATCTCGAGCGGCTGGCCGAGGAGCTTCTGGACGAGGGCCTGGTCGAGCCCGTCTCCGACGGGGAGGGGGACGAGAGCGGGACCGAGCCGGGGCTCACCGTCGGGAACGGGGTCGCCGGAACGGCCTACGAGCCCCCCGTGTTGCACACCTATCGGGACATGGCGGAGCTGCTGGCCCTCGATCCTCCCATGCCGGGTCTCGCCGAACCTGGAGCCGAGGACACCGCCGAATCGGCCGGGGAGGCGTAGGCCACGTGTCTCCGGAAGATGACGCCTCCTCACCCCCGCCGCGAGCCGAGAACCGGCTTCCTCCCCCCGACCCGGGAGAGGCGACGGCGGCCGTCCGGCAGGGGTTCGAGGCGGCCCGGACCGCTGCTCCCGACACGGTGCGTACGGCCCGGTTCCGATTCGCCGACCGGATCGCCCGCTTCGAGGTCGTGGGGCCCGATCTCGCCCGACGGATCTTCCGACCCTTCGGACATCTCCGCGAGAGCGACGACGCCCCCGGGGAGGTGGCGCTGTCGGTGGAGCTGTGGGACGAGGCCGAGACGGGTGTGGAATGCCCCGGGGTCGAGCCCGACCCGGATCTGGGACGGTTGGGCTCGTCCGCCCCCGGACCGGACGGATGGACCGTGGCGTACCGGCGTCCCCAGGCCCTCGTCTCCTTCGACCGCAGGGCGGGTCGGCTCACCGGATGGGTGCACGACAGCACCCGCTTCACCCTCTACGAGCTGGGTCGACCACTCCATCCCCAGCTCCTGCTGTGGTACCGGGATCAGGGGTTGCCGGCTCTCCACGCTGGCCTGGTGGCCCAGGGGGACCGAGGCGTCCTCCTGGCCGGTTCGGGAGGGTCGGGCAAGTCCACGTCCGCGGTCACCTGTCTCCTGGACGGGTTCCGATATCTCAGCGACGATTACGTGGGCCTCGAGGCCCGGGACGACGGCACATTCGTGGGCCACAGCCTCTACAGCTCGTGCCACCTCGAGCCGGATCACCTCCAGACGTTCCCCGACCTCGCGTCGGCCGCGCTCCACGGTTCTCTCCCCGACGAGGACAAGGCCCTGATCCTCCTCGACGGGGAAATGCCCGAGCGGCTCGCCCGCCGGGCCACCATCACCTCCGTCGTGCTCCCGCGGGTGACTGGCGCCGAGGAACCCCGCCTCAGGAAAGCGTCCTCGGCGGAGGCGCTCCTGAGACTCGCACCCAGTTCGCTCCTCATGATTCCTCACGCCGCCGGCGACCTGGACCCCCTGGCCGACCTGGTGGAGACGGTCCCCAGCTGGTGGCTCGAGCTGGGAGGGCACCCGGATCGGATCCCCCAGCGGATCCACGAGGTGCTGGGGGCATCCGGGGGCCCGCCGGCGGAGGGGGATGGCGTCGGGTGAAGGGCGCGCTGGCGAACGCGGCGTCGCTCCTCCGTCCCACGGAGGTCGAGACGCTCCTCCTTCGAGCCTGCCTCGCCACGGGAAGCGAGGTCGAGACGGCCTGGAACGAACTCTCACGGCGAGTCGCTCGTCCCGTGAACCTCTTCCGCCGGGACCGCGGCGACCTGAGGCGGCTCGGTCCCCTCCTCCACGTCTCCCTCCGGGAGGCGGGCGTGGACGTGGATCCCGACACCTCGGGACGCCTGCGCCTGTCGCTCTTCCGCGAGGAGCTCAGGAGCCGGGAGGTCGGCCGGATCACCCGCGCGGTGCTCGAGAGCCTCGGGGAGGCGGGCCACCGGCCGGTGGTGCTCAGAGGGGCGGCCCTGGGACGGACGATCTACGACGACCCCGCCCTCCGACACAGCCACGACCTGGAGCTGCTCCTCCCCGAGGACGGTGCGGTGGCGGAGGCGGCCAGCGCCCTCGCCGGCAGCGACCTGACCCCCGTGGGATCACCGGACTCCCCGGAGTCCGGAGACCGGGTGCTGGAGCACCCCACCGGGATGCCGGTGGTCCTCCGGTCCCGACTCTTCGCCTCCCCCCACGTGTCCCTGGCGAGCGAGGAGATCATGGGGCGGACGGAGCGAGCCCGCATCGCCGGGACGGAGGCCCGGGTCCTCGCTCCCGCCGAGGCCCTCGTGGCCGCCCTCGGAGGAGCGGCCCTGCGCTCCGGCCGGTCCTCCCTCCAATGGGCCTGTGACGTGTCCCTCCTCACGCGGCGGCGGCCGGAGCTGGACTGGGAGCGATTTCGCCGGCTCGCGCGGGACGCCCGGCTCCTGGTCCCGAGCCTCACCCTGCTGGAATACGTCCACCGGCGGCTGCCGAGCTCCGTCCCTGAAGAGGTCCTGGAGGGAATGTCCCGGGGGGCCCGTGAGGTCGCCCCCCTCGACCGGGACGTCCTCCTGTTCGGGCTCCGCTCCACGCTCCCCGGCGGCCTCCGGGAGCTGCTCGCGCGGTGCGGGGGATGGGGCACCCGGGCCCGGGTCCTCGGTTGGATCCTCTTCCCCTCCACCGAGTATCTCCGCCAGGCCTACGGAGAGTCGACCGGCGGAAGCGTCCGCTCGCTCTACCTGACTCGCCCCCTCTCCTTCGTCGCCGAGCGCGGCGGGATGGGAGCGGGACTCCGTCGCTAGCCCACCTCCAGGACGATCTTCCCGAAGTTCCGGTTGGCCTCCATGTAGGCGTGGGCCTCGGCCGCCTCGGCCAGCGGCCACGTCCGGTCCACCACCGGGCGCAGCTGGCCCCGGGAGAAGAGGGGGAGCACGCGGCGGCGGACCTCCCGGGTGAGCTCGATCTTCTCCGAGACCGGTCGCGACCGGAGGACCGTGCCCACCACGGTGAGGCGCCTCCGGAGGATCGCCCCCAGGTCCACGTCCGCCCGGCGCCCGCCCAGCAGCCCCACCAGGACCATCCGGCCCCGGCGCGCCAGGCAGGCCACGTTCCGGTCCCAGTAGTCGGCACCCACCGTGTCCAGGATCACGTCCACCCCTTCGCCCCCGGTGTGCCGCTCCACCGCTCCGGCGAAGTCGTCCTCCCGGTAGTTCACGCCCACGTCCAGGGGGAGACCCGCGTCCCGGATCGCCTCCAGCTTCGGTCCCGACGCCGTGCCGACCACCAGGGAGGCGCCGCCGGCCCGGGCCAGCTGGAGCGCCGCCGTCCCCACGCCGCCGCCGGCCGAATGGACCAGGACCCGTTCGCCCGCCCCGAAGGCGGCACGGCGGAAGAGGGCGTCGTAGGCGGTGATGAACGCCTCGGGCACGGCCGCCGCCTCCACGAAGGAGAGCCCGTCGGGCATGGGGAGGGCCATCCCCGCCGGCACCACGGCCTCCTGGGCGTATCCCCCGCCGCCCAGGAGTCCCATGACCCGGTCGTCGGGCTCGAGGCCCCGGACCCGGTCGCCCACCTCGACCACGTGGCCGGCGTACTCCAGTCCCGGAACGTCGGCCGGGACGTCCGGCGGCGCCGGGTACCGGCCACGGCGCTGCATGAGATCGGCCCGGTTCAGCGCCGCAGCCCGGATGCGGACCCGGATCTCCTCCCGTCCCGGCTCGGGCGCGGGGAGCTCCTCGAGACGGAGCACCTCCGGTCCTCCGGGCGTGGTGATCCGAACGGCCTTCATGATGGGGACCCTCCCGGATCTCGTGGCGTTCCGAGGCGTCCCCCCCTGGCGCCGGCCCGGGCGGAGACCCACACTGTCACCGGATCCACGTCAAGCATATGCCCGGGTACCCCATGGGTGACCTCGCCAGGCTCATCGGCTACGGCGTACTCGCCGACGCGGTGGTCCTCGTCCACCTCAGCTTCATCCTCTTCGTCGCCCTCGGCGGCTTCGTGGTGCTGGCGAAGCGGGACCTGGCGTGGCTCCACGTCCCGTCGGTCCTCTACGGCGCCGCCATCGAGTTCTTCGGCTGGACCTGCCCCCTCACCCCGCTGGAGAACCACCTCCGGGAGCAGGCCGTCGGACACACCTACTCGGGTGGCTTCATCGACCACTATCTCCGGGGTCTGATCTATCCCGAGGCCTGGGTGGAGATCCACGTCTGGCTGGGAGTGGCCACCCTGGTGGGAAACGCCGCCATCTACCTCTGGATCTGGCGGAGGGGCTGGTGAGGCCGGCCGGGCTCGGGGCTCCTCTCGGCGTCCGACGCCGGGAGCGTCGCCGCCGACGGGCGTGGACGACACCTCACGCCCCGGCCGCCGAGGCCCGGATCCGCTCCAGGGCCGCCGCCGGGTCGTCGGCGCCACGGACGGCCCGACCCACCACCAGGTAGTCGGCGCCCGCCTCGGCGGCCTCCCGGGGGGTGGCCACCCGGCGCTGGTCGTGGGCGGCCCCGCCGGGGAGACGGATGCCCGGGGTGGCCACCGCCAGGTCGCCCCCCAGGGCCTCCTTCAGGGCCCGGCATTCCTCCACCGAGGCCACGACCCCCGGGACGCCGGCGTCCCGGGCCAGGCGCGCCCGCCGGAGCACGGCCTCCCGCACCGGCGACCGGGCCCCCGTGACGGCGGCCAGGCCGTCGTCGTCCAGGGAGGTGAGGACGGTCACCGCCAGGAGGGTGAGGCCCGCCGCGCCGCCGCTCCCGGGCCCGCCGGCACCGGCGTCCACCCGGTCCGACGCCTCCCGCGCCGCCTCCAGCATGGCACGTCCCCCCGCGGCGTGGACGGTGAGCAGCCGGACCCCCAGCCGGCCCGCCGAGCGGACCGCCCCCGCCACCGTGTTGGGGATGTCGTGGAGCTTCAGGTCCAGGAAGACCGGGTGGCCCCGCTCGCTCAACCGGCGGACCAGGGACGGGCCCTCGGCCGTGAACAGCTCCATCCCCACCTTGAACCAGGTCCCCCCGGGCAGCCGCTCCACCAGGGCCATGGCGGCCGCCGCGTCGGGCACGTCCAGGGCCACCACCACCTCCGGCCGGCGGCTCATCCCTCGCCCCCCAGCCCCGGCCGCTCCGGGCGCCCCACCCGCAGTGCCCCCACCAGCGAGGTCCAGTCCCGCACGGCCTCCCGGCGGCAGTACGCCCGGAGCCCCTCGTGGACCTGGACCGCGGCCTCCGGATCCACGAACAGCGCCGTGCCGATCTGGATCAGGCTGGCCCCGGCCAGGACGTACTGGAGGGCGTCCTCGGCGGAGCGGATCCCGCCGATCCCGATGACCGGGATCTCCACGGCCCGGGCGGCCTGCCACGTCAGGTAGACCCCCATGGGGAGGATGGCCGGCCCGCTCACGCCCCCGGTGACGTTCCCGATGACCGGACGGCGAGCCTCCACGTCGACGAGCATGCCGGGAAAGGTGTTGATGGTGCTCAGGGCGTCGGCCCCGGCCGCCTCGCAGATGCCGGCGTAGATCCCGATGTCCGGGACGTTGGGCGTCAGCTTCACCACCAGGGGTCGGTCGGTGGCCGCCCGGAGACGGCGGACCAGTCGGTCCAGGGCCTCCTGGTCGGTCCCGAACATGGTGCCCCCCTCCACGTTCGGGCAGGAGACGTTGATCTCGTAGCCCAGGAAGCCGTCGTGGGGATCCAGGCCCTCCACCACGGCGGCGAACTCCTCCACGCTCTTGCCCACCACGTTCACCAGGACCCGTGCCCGGGTCAGGTGCTCACGGAGCCACGGGAGCTTCTCGTCGACGAACCGCTCCAGCCCCACGTTCTGCAGCCCGATGGCGTTGATCATCCCGCCGGGGGTCTCGGCCACCCGGTGGGGCGGGTTCCCCTGGCGGGGCTCCACGCTCACCGCCTTGGTGACCAGCCCGCCGATCTCGTTCAGGGGGATGAGGTCGGCGTATTCCGGCCCGTAGCCGCAGGTGCCGGAGGCCAGGAGGACCGGGCTCTGGAACTCGGTCCCCAGCAGCGACTGGCGGAGGGGGTCCGCGCCCTCCGGGCCGCCGCCCCCGGACCCGCCGCCGTCGTCCGGCCCGGGGGGCCGGTCCCCGGCTCCCGTGCCGCCGGCAGCGCCGGGGCCCGTCACGTCCGCTCCCACGAGAGCTCCCGCGCCCGGAAGACCGGCCCCTCCAGGCACGACTTGATCCAGCGGCCGTCGGCGCCGGGCACCACGCAGGCCTGGCAGGTGCCCACGCCGCACCCCATGTGCTCCTCCACCGAGACCTGGAGATCCAGGCCGCCCTCCAGGGCCCGATGGGCCAGGGCCCGGAGCATGGGCGTGGGGCCGCACCCCATGATCTGCGCGTCCGCCGGCGTCCCCCTCAGCCCCTCCAGCACCAGGCCCTTCCGGCCGGCCGCACCGTCCTCCGTCCACACCTCCACCGCTCCTCCGGTGAGCTCCTCCACCAGGCCGGGATCGAAGACCCGGTCGCCGGTGCGCTCGCCGTAGAGCAGCCGGACGTCGAGGCCCCGGCGTCGGCACTCCGGGACCAGGAAGAGAAAGGGCGCCAGGCCCACGCCGCCGGCGACGCAGACCACCGGCCGGTCCGGATCGACCCGGAAGCCCCGTCCCAGGGGGCCCAGGAGCAGGAGCCGGTCGTGGCGCTCCAGCCGGGCCAGCCGGCGGGTGCCGGCGCCGAACTCCCGGACCAGCAGCCCCACCCGGCCGTCGTCGTGGCGCCAGCCCACGCTGAAGGGCCGGGGGATGAACGGCGCCCCCGCGTCCTCCAGGCCGAAGCCCACCATGAGGAAGTGGCCGGGATCGCTGCGGCCGGCCACCTCGGGCGCCTCCACCTCCAGCCACCACGTGGCCTCGGCCACCCGACGGTTCCGCACCACCGGCACCTCCCGGCGGAGCGGCCGGGCCCGGGTGACCGGGAGCCCCGCCGCCGGCCCCGCCGTCCCGCGCGCGCTCACTCCCGGGCCGCCGTGCCGGCCAGCTGTTGCCGGTAGCGGCGATGGTAGTCCCGGACCGCCTCGGCCAGCGCACCGGCCACCGTCTCCTGGCCCGACTCGCTGGCCAGCATGCGCTCCTCGCCACGGTCGCTCAGGAAGCCCGCCTCCACCAGCACCGAGGGCATGCTCCCGCTGGCCCAGACCAGCACCAGGTAGTTGGCCTGCTTCACCCCGCGATCCGGCGAGGGGAGCCGGCCGCGGAGAGCGTTCTGGGTGAGCCCGGCCAGACGGTTCGACTCGATGATCCACTGGGTCTTGTCCAGGTCGGACAGGATGAACCGGACGTCGTCGGGCGGCGGCGTCGCCCCCTCCTCCTCGTATTCGATGGCGCTGTTCTCCCGCATGGCCACCTCCCGGGCCTGCTCCGAGGTGGCGCGTCCCAGGAAGTAGGTCTCGAACCCCCGGGCGTTGCCCCGGGCCACGGCGTTGGCGTGGAGGGAGACGAAGAGCCCGCCCGAGGGCTCCCGGCCGTCGTAGGTCCGGTTCAGCGCCCGCATGGCCATGCGGGAGCGGTCCCGGAGCGCGATGAGCGTGTCCCGGTTCCTAGTCATCAGGGGCACGACCCCGTCCATCCCCTCGAGCCGGTCCCTGAGCTTCCGGGCGATCCCCAGGGTGACCCACTTCTCGGGGGTGCCGCGGGGTCCGCGGGTGCCCGGATCCCGGCCGCCGTGCCCGGGATCGATGACCACCACGAACGGCCCCGAGGCCGGGGCGTCCTCCGGCACCCGGACCTCGCCGGCGGGAGGGCCCGGCGGCGAGGAGGCGCCGTCCACCGCCGGGCCCGCCGGGGAGCTCGATCGCCCGGCGGCCCCCGTCGCCCGGGGGGCCAGCCGGCCGTCGCGGACCACGGCCGCGGGGGCGCCGGCGCCGGCCGAGGGGAGGATCCGGACGAACAGCTCCGCCGGGATCCACAGGCGGCCGTCCAGGCGGTAGGGGGCGTTGGCCAGCTGGAGCGTGCGCTCCCCGTGACGGACGAAGGGGGAACCGGCCTGCAGCCGCACGGCGCCCGTCCCCGGAAGCCGGAGGCGGGCCGTCCCGTCGTCGCCTTCCTGGATCGGGCCGAAGCCCGCGGAGGCCAGCTCCCCGGCCGCCGCCGCCGGGAAGCCCCGGTGCCGCTCCAGGGCGACGGCGGTGCCGTCGGCCTGGGCCCGGGCCTCCGCCGCGCCCGATCCGGCCAGGACCACCAGCCCGGCCACCACGCCGGCCACCAGGCCGGCCGACCGTCCGGCGGCCGCCCCCGGGATCCACGCCGTCGCGGCCGGGGGGAGCCCGCGGGCCCGCGCGCCTTCAGCGGCCATCGGACCGGGCCTTCTCGATGGCGCGCTCCGCGTCGCGCTCCATGGCGCGTCGCTTCAGCGTCTCCCGCTTGTCGTGGAGCTTCTTCCCCCGGGCCAGGGCGAGCTGGACCTTGGCGTAGCCGTTCCGGAAATGGATGTCCAGGGGGACCAGGGTCAGCCCTTTCTCCCGGGTCTCGGCCGCCAGCTCCCGGATCTGCCGGTCCTTGAGGAGGAGCTTGCGCCGCCGCTTGGGGTCGGGGGCGTCGTGGGAGGCCTGGCGATAGGGGGAGATGTGGAGGTTGTAGAGCCACGCCTCGCCCTGGTCCACCCGGGCGAAGGCGTCGGTGAAGCTGGCGTCCCCCTGGCGGAGGGACTTCACCTCGGCGCCCCGGAGCACGAGGCCGGCCTCGACGGTGTCGAGGACCTCGTACTCGTGTCGCGCCTTGCGGTTACGTATGACGACACGCCGGCCGCCGGTCGATCCGGACACGCGTGACCTCCCGAATTTCGCGGCGGATGGGCGGGACGGCTCGAGCGCTGCTCGATGCGGACGGGGACGCTTCCAATGTACCCGTCGCGGGCAGCGTATGCCACTCGACGGGCCGCGTCCGAGGACCGCTCCAGCGACCCGCTCCAGCCTCCCGGTCCAGCCGCTCAGTCCAGCCGCTCCCACTGCCGGGCGATCCGCCGGCGCTCCTGGAGGAGCTGGGCGACCTCGCCGGCCAGGACGAAGAGCACGGCACCGTAGTACAGCGAGACCACGAAAACGATCGGGGTCAGGAACGCCGAGAATGCGGTCTGGAAGTCCCCCACCCGCGACAGGTAGAAGCCGAACCCCGCCTTCAGGAGCTCGAACCCCGCCGCGGCCACCGCGGCAGCGGAGACGGCGGTCCTCCAGCTCGGGTTCCGGGCCGGGAGGAACTTGTAGATGAGCAGGAACATGACGAACACGAAGAGCACCGCGGCCAGCCAGCCCACCAGCCCGACCACGGCGTCCACCCGGATGCCCAGCTCCTCGAGGCCCCGGATCCCCAGGTCGGTGAAGGCGGTGGAGAGGGCCACGTTGGCCAGCAGGAGGACCGTGGTCAGGAGCACCAGCCCGAAGTCCATGAGCTTTCCCTCCACCATGCCCCGCTGGTCGCGGAGGTCGAACACCTCGGACAGGACGGTCCGGAGGGAGCCCAGCAGGCGGGTGGAGAGCCAGGCGAAGAGCACCGCGCTCACCGCCCCCAGGGAGCCGGCACTCTCCACGGCGCCCACGACCTGCTCCTGGAGGTCGCCCGGCATGGCCGCTCCCGCCGCAGGGACCAGGTCCCACAGGCGCTCCAGGGTGGTGCTCCCCGGCTCGGCGAGCTGCGGGGCCAGGATCAACCCCGCCGCGGCCACCAGCAGGGCCAGGAACGGGAGGGCCGCCAGGAGGAGGTTGAAGGTCAGGCCGGAGGCCAGGAAGAAGACGTTGTCGTCGCTCGCCTTCTCGAAGAGGTCCTTCAGGAAGCTCCCGGACTTACGTGGGAAGGGGCCGGCACCGCTCCCTCCGGGCCGCCGCACGTGCCGGGATCCGGCTCCGTCGCCGGCTCCGCCCTACTCGTCCTACTCGTCCGCGTCGTCGGCCTCGTCCTCGGACTCGGCCGCGGGAGCGGAGCCCCCGGCGGCCCTCTTCTTCCCTTCGGCCATCCGGGCCTCCAGGTCCTTCCGCGCCTCCCGCGCGGCCTCACGGCCGGCCCGGACGGCCTCTCCGGCCTGCCGGCGGCGTCCCTCCACCTCGGAACGGGCCGTGGCCAGCCCCTCTTCCATCTCCTCCCGGACCCGGTCGTAGGCCTGCTCCACCTCCTGGCGGAGGTCGCTCAGCTTCCGCTCGGCGTCCTGTCGGATCCGATCGGCGCCCTCCTCGATCTCCCGGCGCGTCTCCTCGCCGGAGCGGGGGGCGAACAGCAGGCCCGCCACCGCGCCCACGGCGGCCCCCAGGAGGAACGGTCCCACGGACGATCCCTTCTTCTCCACCACGACGATCGGCTGGTCCCCTCGGTCGGACATGATGCACTCCCCTGGTTCGGTTTCGTTGATCGGAGATGATTCGGATCTGACGGATTCGGTCGTGATGCGACGGCGCGGCGGGTCAGGCCGGTGCGGCGGGTCAGGCCGGCGCGGGCTCCCCCTCGCCCTTCGGCTCGAGGATGACCTGGAGCTCCTGCCGCAGGTCGTCCTCCGGGATCCCCAGGATGTCCGAGGCCCGTCCGTGCTCCCCGTCCACGGCGGCGAAAGTCTGCAGGATCATCCGACGCCGGACCTCGTCCAGGCTGGTGCCCACCGGGACCCGGACGTCCTTGTTCTTCCGGATCTCCGCGGCCCGGGGACGGACCGCCTCGAGCTCCACGTCGCCGCTTCCCGTCATGATGACGGCGCGCTCCACGGCGTTCTTCAGCTCCCGGACGTTGCCCGGCCAGTCGTAGGCGCCGATGAACTTCACGGCCTCCTCGGAGAACGCGTCGATCTCCTTGTCGTGCTCCTCGCTGAACTTCTGGAGGAACTCGTTGGCCAGCAGGTGCACGTCGTTCCCCCGCTGCCGCAGCGGCGGGATGGCGATCTCCACCACCGCCAGGCGGAAGTACAGGTCCTCCCGGAGGTCCCCCCGCTCCCGGGCCTCGTGGACGTCCACGTTGGTGGCCGCCAGCACCCGGATGTCCACCTCGATCTCGTCCTTCCCGCCCAGGCGGCGGAACCGCTGGTTCTCGATGGCCCGGAGGAGCTTCACCTGGGTGTCGGGCTCCATCTCGGCGATCTCGTCCAGGAAGAGGGTCCCGCCGTCGGCCAGCTCGAAGCAGCCGGGCTTCTCCTTCAGGCTCCCGGTGAAGGCCCCCTTCTCGTGGCCGAAGAGCTCGTTCTCCAGGATGTCCTTGGGGAAGGCTGCGCAGTTCACCGCCATGAACGGTCCGTCGGAGCGCTCGGACTTCTGGTGGAGGGCCCGGGCCACCAGCTCCTTCCCCGTCCCCGACTCGCCGTAGACCAGGACGTTCGCCCGGGTGGGCGCCACGGCCTCGATGATCTTGTAGATCTCCTTCATCTCTTCGGAGCGGCCCGTGAGCCCCTCGAACTTCTCCAGGCCGGCCACCTTCCGCTCCAGCTCCGCCTTCTGCTCCCGGACCTGGTACTTCTCCACCGCCCGGGGGACCAGCGCCTTCAGCCGCTCCATCTCAAGCGGCTTGGTGAGGTAGTCGTAGGCGCCCCGCCGCATGGCCTCCACCGCCGAGTCCACCGAGGCCTCGCCGGTGATGATGATCACCTCCGAGCCCAGGTCCTCCTCGCGGATCCGCTGGAAGAGTTCCATCCCCCCCATCTCGGGGAGCTTCAGGTCCACCAGCACCAGGCCGAACTGCCGGTCCTGGAGCTGCTCCCAGGCGTCCTCGCCGTCCTGGGCCACCGCCACGTCGTAGCCCTCCTCGCTGAGGACGGCCTGGAGGCCCTCGGCCACCTGCTTTTCGTCGTCCACCACCAGGACCGGTGGCGCGTCTCGTCTTCCGTTCTCCTGTTCAGGCATAGAGCTCGGGGGTGGGATGACCGTTGACGTGGATGGGAACCGGGGCCGGACGGACCCGGCCCGGGAGGCGGCTCACCGGCTCGAACCGCAGTCCGTGAAGATAACCCTTCACGGCCGCGATCTCAACGTGTGTCGCCCCCTCCCGGCCCCGGGGGCCCTCCCTCGCCCTCGACGATGCCGCGGTACGACTCCGGATCCCACCGCGGCCGCTCGTCGGCGTCGGCCACGGCGTACCCCAGGTGGTACAGGAGGCGGACGATCCGGGCCGTCTTCCCGTACAGCACGTCGTCGGGCTCGTCGGAGGGCCTGTGGTAGTCCTCGTGGAGTCCGCTGAAGAAGAAGAGGGCGGGCACGCCCTTGCGGGCGAAGTTGTAGTGGTCCGATCGGAAGAAGAGGCGCTCTTCCGGCCACCGGTCCTCGACGACGCTCATCCCCAGCTCCGGGTGCGACGCCACCACGCGGTCCAGGACGTCGCCCAGCGTGGAGTGGTCCTGGCCGATGGCCACCACCGTGTCCCGCCAGTTCCGGCCGATCATGTCCATGTTCAGGTTGGCCACCGTGGCCTCCAGGGGGAAGACCGGGTGCTCCGAGTACCACCGGGAGCCCAGGAGCCCCTTCTCCTCGCCGCTCACCGTCATGAACACCATCGACCGGCGGGGCCGCTCCTCGGCGCGGCCGAAGGCCTCGGCCAGCTCCAGCACGGCGGCGGTGCCCGAGGCGTCGTCGTCGGCGCCGTTGTAGATGGAGTCGCCGTCCACGGGCTCGCCCACCCCCACGTGGTCCATGTGGGCGGTGAAGATCACGTACTCGTCCCGCAGCTCGGGGTCGGAGCCCTCGATCCAGCCGATGGTGTTCATGGCCTCGGCCGACTCCAGGTTCGCCCGGGCCCGGACCGATGCGCTCCAGCCCGTGGCGGCCGCCGACGGGTCGCCGGCTCCCGCGGCGAGCCCGTCCGGAAGGGCCCCGCGCCGGACCAGCACCACCGGCGACTCCAGGGGCGCGGGCTCGCCCACCTCCAGCCGGGGCGCCCCCAGGTACCGGGCGATCCCGCGGAAGCGCCCCTCCGGGAGGTCCACCACCACCAGGGCGCCGGAGGCCCCCGTGGACTCCACGGTGCCCCGCAGGGCGCCCAGCACGCCCCCCAGGTCCGCGGCGGGCGCGTCCAGGAGCAGCACCTCGCCCGCCGCCTCCTCGCGTGTCTCCGGTCCCGGGACGGCCCGGAGCGGCCCCTCGGTCTCGCCCTCGGCCCCCGCCCCCAGGGGAACGAAGTCGACGCCGGCCTCCAGGCGGTGGACCTCGCCGTCCCGACGCAGGACCAGGGACTGGGAATCGAGGGCCGGGGGACGGATGACGGTCAGGGGGTATCGCTGCTGGAAGCTCTCCCCGAGGGCGGGCCGCAGGCCCGCGGACCGGAAGGCCTCGGCCACGTACTCGGCGGTGGCCGTGAGGCCCGGGCTCGGGGTGTCACGCCCCCGCATGGAGTCGGCGGCCAGGACCTCCACGTGACGGCGGAGGTCCTCCGCCGTGACGGCCGCCGCCCCGGCCGGCGGCGCGGTCCCGGCGGCGGCCTCCTGGGCCGACAGCCCCTCGGGCGAGGCCGTGGCCAGGGCCAGGAGGACGGCCGCGGCGGCCATCTCCGGTCCGCGAACTCCGCTGTGCGATGAGGTGGGGGTCACGTTCGCTCCTGAGGGCTGGGGACCTCCGGCCGGGGACTTCTGGCCGGGAACCTCGCCGGGACGCGACGACGATACCCGTCTCCCCGCCCGATGTGCCCGGGCCCCGGCTCCGGAACTCCTGGGTGCGGCCGCCGGTACGTTCACCCGGCCGTACCGCTCCGCCGGTCTCTCCCGGCGGTCCGCGGCCCGTCGACCTCATTCCCAGCACAGGGAGCCACGTCGCCTTGATCCTGGACCACCTGGAGGAGCTCGCCCGGCACCTGGGATGGCTCCCCGACCTCCCCGAGACCGGGGAGCGGCGGGAGCTCCCCTCCCTGCCGGGGGCCGTGCCCGCGGCCCTGGCCGGGGTCCTCCACCGCCTGCGGGAGGAGCCGGTGGTGGTGGTGGCCGGGGAACCCGCCGACGCCGAGGAGATCCGGGACGACCTGGCCGCCCTCCTGGACGAGGGTGCGGCGCGCTACTTCCCCCAGAGGGAGACCCTGCCCCACGAGGACTCCGATCCCCACGTGGAGATCTCGGGCCAGCGGATGGAGGCCCTCTCGTCGCTGCTCGCCGGTCGGTGCCGGCTGATGGTGACCACCGCCCGGGCCGTGGCGGAGCGGACGGCGGTCCCGGCGTCGCCGGAGGGCCTCTTCCTGGAGCTCCGGGAGGGCGACGAGGTCGAGCGGGACGCCCTGGCGGAGCGGCTGGACTCCATGGGGTTCCAGCGGGTCCACACGGTGAGCGAGCTCGGGGAGTTCGCCGTCCGCGGGGGCATCGTCGACGTCTTCTCCGTCGACGACCAGCGTCCCCTCCGGGTGGAGCTCTGGGGCGACGAGATCGCCTCCCTCCGACGCTTCGAGCTCCTGGACCAGCGATCGGTGGAGCGCGTCGAGTCGGCCGAGATCCTCCCGGTGGAGATCCGCGGGAACGGGTCGGGTCCCGTGGAGCGCCGGGCCCTCCTGGAGCTGCTGCCCGCCTCGACCCTGGTGCTGGAGGCCGACGCCGGCACCGGACCGGACCGGAGGAGCAGGCTCTGGCGGGAGCTGGTCGAGGCCCGCTCCGGACGCGACGGCTCCGGCGGCCTGGAGGCCGGGGAGCTGGCCCTCCCGCCGGAGGAGGCCGAGGGGCGCCTGGCCTCCGCCCGGCGCCTGGCGGTGGGGGCGGCACCGGCCGTGGCGGAGGTGGCCCCGCCGCCGGAGGTGGACCGGGACATGGAGGCGCTGGTCTCCGTGCTGGAGGAGGCCGTCGAGGACGGGGTCCGGACCCGGCTGCTCTGCGACAACCGGGGTCAGCTCGAGCGCCTGGAGGAGATCCTGGAGGACCTGGGCGGCGCCCGGCTGGTCCGGAAGGTGGAGCTGGCCCTGGGATCGGTGAGCGGAGGCTTCCGCCTGGGCGGGCCCGCCCCGGCCCTGGTCCTCACCGACCACGAGATCTTCCAGCGGTCCCGCCGCCTGCGGCCCGGGCGCCGCTCCCGGAGCTCGGCCACCCTGGAGTCGGTGGCCTCCCTCCAGCCCGGCGACTACGTGGTGCACCTGGACCACGGCATCGGCCGGTTCCGGGGCCTGGAGCGGGTGGACGTCGGGGGCGAGGAGATCGAGACCCTGAAGCTGGAGTACGCCGACGGCGAGGTGCTCCGGGTCCCCCATTACCGGCTGGACCTGGTGGAGCGCTACCGGCGGGTGGAGGGATCGGCCGAGGGCGACGGCGGAGCCCCCCGGGTCCACAAGCTGGGCGGGAAGCGCTGGAAGAACCTGAAGCAGCGCACCGTCGAGTCCATCGAGACCATGGCGGCGGAGCTCCTGGAGCTGTACGCCCACCGCCGGATGGCCGACGGCCACGCCTTCCCCGCCGACACCCGGTGGCAGAAGGAGATGGAGTCGGCCTTCCTGTACGAGGACACGCCGGACCAGCGGAAGGCCTGGGAGGACGTGAAGGCCGACATGGAGGAGCCCCGGCCCATGGACCGGCTCATCTGCGGCGACGTGGGCTACGGGAAGACGGAGATCGCCATGCGCGCCGCCTTCAAGGCCGTCCAGGACGGCAAGCAGGTGGCGGTGCTGGCCCCCACCACCGTCCTGGTGGAGCAGCACCTCCACACCTTCCGGCAGCGGCTCGCCGACTTCCCGGTGCGGATCCGGGGCCTCTCCCGGTTCCTGACCCGGACGGAGCAGGACGAGGTCCTGGAGCGGGTGGAGGCCGGCGAGACGGACATCGTGGTCGGTACCCACCGCCTGCTGTCCGACGACGTCACCTTCTCCGACCTGGGCCTGGTGGTGGTCGACGAGGAGCAGCGCTTCGGCGTCCGCCAGAAGGAGGCCCTCAAGGACCTGAAGCGGTCGGTGGACGTGCTGACCCTCACCGCCACCCCCATCCCCCGGACGCTCCACTTCGCCCTCACCGGCCTGCGCGACCTCTCCCTCATCGAGACGCCCCCCCGGGACCGGCTGCCCATCATCACCCACGTCCTGGAGTGGAGCGACCACATCCTCCGGGACGCCATCCGCCGGGAGCTGGACCGCGGCGGCCAGGTGTTCGTGGTCCACGACCGGGTCCAGTCCATCGGTCCCCTGGCCGAGCGCGTGCGCCGGCTGGCCCCCGACGCCGAGGTGGCGGTGGGCCACGGGCAGATGTCGGAGCGGCGGCTCGAGGAGGTCATGCACGGACTCATGGAGGGGGACGTGGACATCCTCGTCTCCACCTCCATCATCGAGAACGGCCTGGACGTGCCCAGCGCCAACACCATGATCGTCCACCGGGCCGACCGGTTCGGCCTGGCCCAGCTCTACCAGCTCCGGGGGCGGGTGGGCCGCTCCCATCGGCGGGCCTACTGCTACCTGCTGGTCCCGGCGGGGGTGACGCCCGAGGCCGAGCGGAGGCTCAAGGTCCTGGAGCACCACACCGAGCTGGGGAGCGGATACCAGGTGGCGCTGAAGGACCTCCAGCTCCGGGGCGCCGGAAACCTCCTGGGCGAGGAACAGTCCGGCTTCGCCCAGGCCGTGGGCTTCGACACCTACCAGCGGCTCCTGGAGCGGACCGTCCGGAAGATGAAGGGTCAGGAGGAGGAAACCCGCTCCGGATCGGTCCAGGTGAGCGTGGAGGGCGAGGCCTACCTGCCGGACGACTACATCCTGGACTCCGAGACCAAGCTCCACCTGTACCGCCGCGTCTCCCGGCTCGGCACCCTGGACGAGGTGGACGAGCTGGCCCACGAGCTCCGCGACCGGTTCGGCCCCCTCCCCGACGCCGCCGACCGGCTCCTGGCCACCGTGCGGCTGAAGCTCCTGGGCGCCGAGCTGGAGGCCGAGTGGATCCGCGTCTCCGAGGACGACGCCCGGCTCAACTTCCGGGAGGGCGCCATGCCGCCCATGAAGCGTCTCCGGAACGCGCTCCACGATCGGCAGGTGGACGTTGAAGTACGCAGGGTGCAGCCGCTATCGTTGATCCTTCGTCGGGCCGGTCCCGAGCCGCTGCTGCCCACCCTCGCCCGGGCCCTCGAGCTCCTGGGCTCGGGAGCGCGGGAGGGACCGACTCCGGGGGACGGCACCGCCTCCGGTGGCCGCGGCGACGCCGGGCCGGAGGGCGACCGGACGGCCGGCGATCCGACGACCCGCGCCCTCTCCACCACGGGATGACGACCATGCAGCCACACCGACTCCCCGCTCTCCTGGCGTCGACGGCCCTGGCGGGCCTCCTCCTGGCCGGGTGCGCCTCCGGCGGCGGACCCGAGCCCTCCGCCGCCGAGGGGGCCGGGGATCCGGCCGCCGGGGAGGGGCGGGCGGGCGAAGGCGCGCTCGCCGGCGGGGATCCGGAGCCCTCCCGGGCCGGAGGCGGACCCTCGGCCGCCGAGCAGGTCCCCGGGGACGCCGAGATGGTGGACCGGACGGTGGCCGTGGTGGGCGACACCGTCCTCCTCTACTCCGAGGTCCAGCAGGAGATCATCCGCCGGCAGTCCCAGAACCAGCTCCAGATGCCCCAGGACCCCGCCGCCCGGGACTCGGTCTTCCGGTCCGTCGCCGAGGAGCTGGTGGATCAGATCCTCCTCCTCCACGGGGCGCGGGAGGCCGGGGTGGAGGTCACCGCCGGCGAGGTGAACCGGGTGGTCGAGCAACGGTTCCAGGAGATCCGCGACCGCTTCGGCTCCAGCCAGGAGTTCCGGCAGGCCGTGGAGCAGTCGGGCCAGAACATGTACCAGTTCCGCCAGGGCCTGGAGTCCCGGGTCCGCTCCGAGATGGCCGTCCAGCGCTTCCTCCAGCAGAACCGCGACAGCCTCCCGCCGGCGCCGGTGACGGACGAGGAGATACGCCGGGAGTTCGAGGCGCGGTGGGCCCAGCGGGAGGGACCGGCCAGCCTGACCCTCCGCCGGCTGGTCGTCGAGCCGGAGCCCGACTCGGCGGCACTCGAGCGGGCACGGGCCCGGGCCGACACCGCCCTCCAGGAGCTGCGGTCGGGAACGGACTTCGCCGTGGTGGTCCGCCGGTACTCCCAGGATCCCGGCAGCCGGGACCGTGAGGGGGACCTGGGCTGGATCCGGCGCTCCGAGGTCCTGCCCTCCTTCGGCGACGCCGCCTGGAGCGCGCCCCTGGGACGCCCGGTGGGACCGGTGGAGACCCGCTACGGGTTCCACGTCATGGAAGTCCAGAACGTCCGCGGGGGCGAGCGGAAGATCCGGCACGTGCTCGTCCGGCCCGAGTTCGACGAGACGGACCGGGAAGAGGCCCGCCGGCTGGCCGCCGCGGTGGCCGACAGCCTGAGGGAGGGGGCCGACTTCGACCGGATGGCCGAGCGGTACAGCGACCTCCCGGCCAACCGGGAGACGCAGGTGGAGATCCCGGTCCAGGAGGTCCGCTCCCGGCTGGGCCCGGACTACGCCGAGGCCCTGGAGGGCGCACGCAGCGGCGACGTGGTCGGACCCGTGGAGATCAGCGGGACCCAGGCGGAGACCGCCTTCGCCGTGGTCCAGGTCACCAACTACCGGTCCAGCGGTCGATACGAGCTGAACGAGGTGCGGGACCAGATCCGTGAGGTCCTGGCCCAGCAGAAGCAGTACCGCCGATTCCTGGATCGGCTGCGGGACGACATCTACGTGAAGATCCTGATTTGAGCCCGCGTCCCGAGCTCGGCGTCACGCTGGGGGACCCCCGGGGCATCGGCCCCGAGGTGGTCGCCGACGCCCTGGGCCGGGACGGGATCCGGGGTCTGGCGCGCTGGACCGTCTTCGGCCCCGAGGAGCTCACCGCCGACCTCCCGGAGGAGGTCGCGGCCGTCCCCACGGGCCGGTGGCCGGGGAGCGCCTCGTCCGACGGCGAGCGACGGCGACGGGCCGGGGAGCTGGCGGCCCGGGCCGTGGAGTCGGCCGTCGACGCCGCTGTCGACGGCCGACTGGACGGGATGGTCACGGCCCCGCTGTCGAAAGAGGCCCTCCGGGCGTCGGGGCGTGACTTCCCGGGCCACACGGAGCTCCTGCAGGCCCGAACGGGCGCCGCCGACGTGACCATGATGATGTCCGCCGAGACCACCCCGCTGGGGCCGCCCCTGGACGGGCCGTTGCGGCTGGCCCTGGCCACGGCCCACCTCCCCCTGAGACGGGCCCTGGACGCCCTGGAGCCCGGGCTGGTGGTCCGGAAGGCCCGGGTGGCGAGGGAGGCGCTCCGGTCCTGGTGGGGCATCGACCGCCCCCGCCTGGCCCTGGCCGGGGTGAACCCCCACGCCTCGGAGGGAGGGCTGTTCGGCGACGAGGAGGCCCGGATCCTGGAGCCGGCCGCCGAGATCCTGGAGGAGGAGGAGCCGGGGACGGTGGACGGCATCCATCCCGCCGACACCGTCTTCCGGCGGTGCCTGGACGGTCGGGTGGACGTCGTGGTGGTGCCGTATCACGACGTGGGGCTGGCCGTCCTCAAGACCCTGGCCCTGGAGCGCGGCGTGAACGTGACCGCCGGGCTCCCCTTCCCCCGCACCTCGCCGGACCACGGCACCGCCATGGACATCGCCGGCACGGGCCGGGCCGATCCCGGGAGCACCATCCAGGCGATGCGGCTGTGCGCCGCCTTCGCCCGCCGCGGCGCGGCCGCCGCCTCCAGGCCGGGGGGGAGCGCTCCGGAGGGAACCGACGGGGTCCGACGGTGAACGGATCGGAGCCCCCCCCGTCGGGGGACCGGCGGCCGGTGCGCTCCGGAGATCGGCCCGGGGCGGGGCGGGAGCGTACCCCGGCCATCGCGGCTCTCCGCCGGGTCACCAAGCGCTATCCCCGGGGTGAGACGGCCCTGGACGACGTCTCCTTCCGCCTCCACGCCGACGAGTTCGCCTTCCTCACGGGCCCCTCCGGCGCCGGGAAGACCACCACCCTCAGGCTCATCCACATGGAGGAGCTCCCCACCGAGGGCGAGGTGAAGGTCTCCCGCTTCAGCTCCCGCAGGATCGGGCGCCGGGAGATCCCCGCGCTCCGGCGCCGGGTGAGCTACGTCTTCCAGGACTTCCGCCTCCTGGACCGCATGACCGCCGGCGAGAACGTGGCCTTCGCCCTGGAGGCCACGGGGGCCGACGCCCGGGAGATCCCCGGCCGGGTGGAGGAGCTCCTGGGCCAGGTGGAGCTGGGCGACCGCCTCGACGCCCTCCCGTCGGAGCTCTCGGGCGGCGAGCGCCAGCGAGTGGCCATCGCCCGGGCCCTGGCCACCGAGCCCCTCCTGCTCCTGGCCGACGAGCCCACCGGAAACCTGGACGGCCGGGCCACCGCCGGGGTGATGCGTCTCTTCCAGGAGATCCACGACCGGGGCACCGCCGTGCTCATGGCCACCCACGACGCCGAGCTCATCCGCCGGCACCCCGACGTCCGGGTCATCGAGCTGGAGGACGGCCGGCTGGTCTACGACTCGGCCCGGTCGGTGGGGGGGCGGGCCGGGGGCGAGGGGAGCCGGTCGTGAGATCGGTCCGCGAGGCGGCCCGGTCCATCCGCCGCTCCCCCCTGATGACGGCGCTGTCGGTCCTGTCCATCGCCTTCAGCCTGCTCGTGGCCGGTGCCTTCGCCCTCACCGCCCACAACATCGACGTGGCCCTGGCCGACGTGGAGGAGCGGGTCCAGGTGGTGGCCTACCTGGGCGAGGACGTCCCGACCCGGGCGGTGGAGCTGGCCCGCTCGGAGATCGGGAGCTATCCGGAGGTGGAGGAGGTCCGATACGTCTCCAAGGTGGAGGCCCTCCGCAACGCCTCCCGGGAGCTCCCGGAGTTCTCCGACGTCTTCTCCGCCCTGGAGGTGAACCCCCTGCCGGCCTCCCTGGAGATCCGGCTGGTGCCCGACGCCCGGAATCCCTCCGGCGCCCGGGAGGTGGCCGAGCGGGTGTCCGGGTACGCCTTCGTCGAGGAGGTCCGGGCGGCCCAGGAGTGGGTGGAGCAGATCTACTCGCTCCGGCGCATGGCCGCGGCCGCCGCGCTGCTCCTGGGCGGCGCCTTCGCCGTGGCCGCCGTGCTGCTGGTGGGGAGCACGGTCCGGATGGCCGTCCTCTCCCGCCGCGAGGAGATCGCCGTCATGGAGAGCGTGGGAGCCACCGACGCCTACATACGCCGGCCGTTCCTGGTGGAGGGGGGGATCACCGGCCTCGGGGGCGGTCTCCTGGCCCTGGTCCTCACCTACGGCCTCTACCTCCTGGCCGACCATACCTTCCTGGGCCTGGCCTGGATCCCGCCGGCCTGGGCCCTGGGCCTCCCCCTGGCCGGCACGGCCCTGGGAGTGGGGGCGGCCGCCCGTTCCGTCCAGAAGGAGATCCGTGGCCAGCGCGTGGTCTGAGGGACCCGGCGGTCCCGCCGCGGCCCGGGCGGTCCCGGCACGGGTGGTCCCGGCACGGGCGGTCCTGGCGCTGGTGGTCCTGGCGGGAGCCGGTCTCCCCCGGGCCGAGCCCCTCCGGGCCCAGCAGGACACCGTCCAGCGACAGATCGAGCGCAGCCAGGAGGAGCTGGAGCGGATCCGGCGGGAGCGGGAGCGCCTGCGGCAGGAGATGGACCGGCTCTCCACCCAGGTCCACGCCATCGAGGAGGAGATCGAGAACCTGGAGCGGCGTATCGGCACCTCGGCCAGCGTCCTGGCCGAGCTGGACGCCCAGATCCAGGCGGTGGAGGAGCAGATCGTCGTCATCAACGAGGAGCTCCTCCGGACCCACGACCGGCTCACCCTGGCCCGGGTGGAGCTGCGGGAGCGCCTCCGCTCCGTCTACAAACGGGGTCCCCTGGGCACGCTGCGGGTGCTGCTGGAATCGGACTCCTTCGCCGAGCTCATCCACCGGTTCAAGTACCTCCAGCTCGTGACCCTCCACGACCGGGTCCTGGTGGAGCGGGTCTCGGAGCTGGAGGAGCGCCTCCAGCGCCACCGGGGCCGGCTCCGATCGGAGCGGCAGCGTCTCGCCCGGCTGCGGGGGGAGCGGACCTCGGAGCTCCAGGCCCTGGAGAGCCTGGAGGACCAGCGCCGCCGGCGCCTCTCCAACTACGCCGACCGGCGTTCCCAGGCGGCCACCCGGCTGACGCGCCTGGCCCGGGAGGAGGAGCGCCTGAGGAACCTGCTGGAGGAGCTGGAGCGGGCCCGGCGGGAGGCCGAGGAGCGAGCCGGGCGGCGGACCGAGTCCACCATCCGGACGGCCGACATGGGCCAGCTCGACTGGCCCGTGGACGGCCGGATCCTCTACGACTTCGGGCCCCATCGCACCGAGGGCGGCACGGTGACCCGGGACGGCGTGGGCATCGGGGCGCCGGCCGGGACCCCGGTGCGCTCGGTGGAGCGGGGCGACGTGGTCTTCGCCGGGAACCGCGGACTGTACGGCCCGTCGGTCATCCTCAGCCACGGAGGGGGCTTCTACTCCCTCTACCTCTACCTCCGGGACCTGGCCGTGGAGGTGGGTGACGTGGTGGACCGGGGGCAGGTGGTGGGCCGCGTCGGGGGGGAGGGATCCCCCGAGGGGACCCACGTGGAGTTCCAGATCCGGCAGCCGGGCTCGGGTGGGCTGCCGCGCCCCGTGGATCCGGTCCAGTGGCTCCGGGAGCGACAGTGAGCGGGGACGGGGACCGCGACGACCGCGGCAGGCCGGCCGGGCTGCCGCCGCTGGTGGGCCACCGGGAGCTCCGGGAGCGCCTGGCCGGCGCCGTGCGCCGGGGCCGGCTCCCCTCCTCCCTCCTGTTCCACGGCCCCCCGGGGGTGGGCAAGCAACGCCTCGCCCTCTGGCTGGCGGCCCTCCTCCAGTGCGGCGGGACCGGAGCCGACGCCGCCGGGGACGGAGAGCCGTGCGGGGAGTGCCGGAGCTGTCGCCTGGCCCGGCGGCTGGAGCACCCGGACATCCACTGGTTCTTCCCCCTGCCCCGGCCGAAGGGCGCGGGGAGCCGGGAGAAGCTCCGGGAGAAGCTGGAGGAGGCCCGGATGGAGGCGCTGGAGCGACGGCGGCGGGAGCCGCTGGCGCCCGTCCGCGGCGAGGGGTCCACGGGCATCTACCTGGCCGCCGTCCAGGAGATGCGGGAGCGGGCCTCCCGCCGCCCCGCGATGGGCCCGCGGTCCATCTACGTGGTGGGCGAGGCCGAGGCCATGGTGCCCCAGGCGGCGAACCCCGAGGCGGCCAACGCCTTCCTGAAGCTCCTGGAGGAACCCCCGGAGGACACCTACGTGGTCCTCACCTCCAGCCGTCCCGGCGCCCTGCTGCCCACCATCCGGTCCCGGGTCCTCTCCCTGCCGGTCTCGCCCCTGTCCGACCGGGCCGCCATCCGGGACTTCCTGACGGAGCACGCCGGTGTGGACCGGGACGAAGCCGAACGGGCGGCGCGGCTGTCCCGCGGCTCGGTGGGCCGTGCCCTGGCCCAGCTCTCGCCCGAGGAGCGGGAGCTCCGGGAGCGGGCGGCGGAGCTCCTGGGGCGGGCCGTGAAGGGGGACCCCGGGGACCGACTGGAGGGCGCGACCCGGTTCGGGGCCTCCGGCGCCCGGGGGGAGTTCTCCGACCTCCTGGCCGCCGCCGCCGAGATCCTCCGGGACGTGGCCAGCGTGGTCGAGGGGCAGGAGGAGCGGGCCTTCGATCCCGCCCTGGCCCGTCGGGTGCTGGACGGGCGGACCGTGCGGACGGAGGGGATCCTCGACGCCCAGGGGGCCGTGGCCGAAGCCCGCCGTCTGGCCCGGCGCAACGTCAACCCCCAGGCCATCGTGGCGGTGCTCCTGGAGGAGCTCGCCGACGCCCTCCAGCCGACGTGACTGCCATTATGGCACCTCGCTGGCACGGCCATTGCGGTCGGGGCCGAGGGGCGGCGGTCCCCAGCCGCCCGTCCCCGGGACGACGCCCGTTCCGACGACGACGCCCGTCCCGACGACGACGTCCGAGCCGTCGAGTCCGCGAGCCCCCCGTGCGAGCCATCGGGGACCCACATAGATGCGAGGGAAGGATACCATGAGCCAATCCAGCGACCCCGCCCCGCGCCGTCGGGCCCAGGGGGCCTTTCGCGAGCGGTGGCGACGACTCGGGAGCGATTTGGTCCGGGCCGCCCGTCGGATCCCCACGCCCGCCTCCGTCTTCGCCCTGGTGGCCTTCGCCTTCCTGGCCGGCGTCCACGCCGGCACCCTCTCCCGGACCATGGACGGGGAGGCGCGGGCCCTGGAGAGCGAGCTGGCCGGGACCCGGGCCGAGATGGAGCGGCTGGAGGACCGCCTGGCGGCGGTCCGGATGGATCGGGATCGCCTGCGGGCCATCCACCGCTTCTCGGCGAGCTACGGCATCTCCACGGACCTGGCCGAGCGGATCCGGGGCATCGCCCTCGAGGAGGGAGTGGATCCCGAGCTGGCGTTCCGGCTGGTGGCGGTGGAGTCCTCCTTTCGCTCCACGGCGGTGAGCGCCAAGGGCGCCGTGGGCTACACGCAGATCAAGCCCAGCACCGCCCGCTGGCTCGACCCCACCATCAGCCAGGACCAGCTCTTCGAGCCGAAGACGAACCTCCGTCTCGGCTTCCGGTACCTGCGTCAGCTCCTGGACCGCTACGACGGCGACCGGCGGCTCGCCCTGCTGGCCTACAACCAGGGCCCCGGCCGGGTGGGCGCCAAGCTCTCCCTGGGCCGGGACCCGGGCAACGGATACGCCCGTACGGTCCTCCGGGCTGGACAGTAGGACCTCTCGGGACCACCTTCCCGGACTCGGGGCGGGCCGGGAGCCCGTCAGCCGGGGCCCGTGACCGGGGCCCGTACACAGGGCTAGGAGCGTCAGGCCGTGCAGGAGGAGATCCTCAGGAAGATCCGTGACCGCGAGGCCCGGGTGGGCGTGGTGGGGCTGGGCTACGTCGGCCTCCCCTTCGCCGCCGCCGTGGCCGAAGCGGGCTTTCCCACCACCGGGTTCGACGTGAGCCGGGACGTGGTGGGCAAGATCAACGACGGGCGCTCCCACGTGAAGGACGTGGACGACGGGCGGATCGCCGCCCTCGTGGACGACGGACGGCTCCGGGCCACGTCGGACTTCGACCTCCTGTCCGAACAGGACGTCCTCATCGTCTGCGTCCCCACCCCCCTGTCCAAGACGGGCGATCCCGACGTCTCCCACATCCTGGAGGCCACCGACGAGATCGGGGCCCGGCTGCGGCCCGGGCAGCTCGTGATCCTGGAGTCCACCACCTATCCGGGCACCACCCGGGAGCTCCTCCAGCCCCGCCTCGAGAAGACGGGGCTGCGGGCGGGAGAGGACTTCTTCCTGGCCTTCAGCCCGGAGCGGGTCGACCCGGGAAACCCCGACTACGACGTGACGAACACGCCCAAGATCGTGGGGGGGCTCACCCGACGCTGCCACCGGGTGGCCGTGGCCCTCTACGAGTCCGTCATCGACCAGGTGGTGGAGGTCTCCTCGCCGGAGGCCGGCGAGCTGGCCAAGATCCTGGAGAACACCTTCCGGGCCATCAACATCGCACTGGCCAACGAGATGGCCGTGATCGCCGATCGGCTGGACATCGACGTGTGGGAGGTGATCGACGCGGCGGCCACCAAGCCCTACGGCTTCATGAAGTTCGTCCCCGGTCCCGGCCTGGGCGGACACTGCATCCCCGTGGATCCCCACTACCTGGCCTGGAAGATGAAGACCCTGCAGTACAAGACCCGCTTCATCGAGCTGGCCGCCGAGATCAACGCCGAGATGCCCCGCTACGTGGTCTCCAAGGCCTCCGACGCCCTGAACCGGGTGAAGAAGCCGGTGAACGGGAGCCGGATCCTGCTCCTCGGGGTGTCCTACAAGCCCGGGGTGGACGACGTCCGGGAGAGTCCGGCGCTGGACATCTTTCAGATGCTGGAGGCCCAGGGGGCCGAGGTGAGCTACCACGACCCCCACGTGGAGGACCTCCGGCTGGAGAGCGACGACGGGTCGGGGCGGCGGGTGGCGTCGGTCCCCCTCACCGCCGGGCGGCTGCGCTCATCGGACCTGGTGGTCCTCACCACGGACCACCCCGAGCTGGACTACGAGCTGGTGATGGCCGAGGCCCCCATCGTCATCGATCCCCGGAACGCCCTGGCGGACATGTCGGGCGCCGCCACCGTCTATCCCATCGCCGGGCCGCCCCGGGAAGGGACGGACGCTTCGAAGGGAGCGGCGGCCGGAGCGTCGTAGGCCCCGGCCCGCCCGACCTCCGGCCCCACCAGGCGTCGAGCCGCCTTGAGGACCGCCGAGGCCACGTGCACCGCCGGCGAGCTCAGCGACCGGCCCACGGGCCGGGCCGAGGCCAGGGCCGCCCGGAACGCCGCCGGCCCGTCGAAGTCCGGCAGCTCGGTGTAGGCGCGGCCCACCTCGCCGGGGAAATGGGCGTCCGAGCCCGCGCCCAGCGGGAGGCCGGCATCGGCGCCGGCACGCCGGGCCCGGCGGTTCCAGGACGGCCAGAAGGCCCGGGCGTTGAACGCCTCCACCGCGTCGGCCAGCGCCAGCGCCCGCTCGGCCCGACGGTTCGGCCAGGTGAGGTAGGCGTACGGGTGGGGCAGGTAGACCACGCCCCCCTGGGCCCGGATCCGGGCCGCCGTCTCCTCCAGGGAGAGCCCCGGGGGGACCCGCTCCCGGAGGAAGAGGCCGATGAGCTCCGTCCGGTCGGCGCACCGGACTTCCTGGCCCACGATGACCAGCTCCGGCGCCAGGCGACGGGCCAGGATCGCGCCCTCCACCTCGCCGTGGTCGGTGACCGCGACCCGGTCCAGCCCCACCTGCCGGGCCCGCTCCACGAGCCGGGCGGGCGACGTGGTGGAGTCCGGCGAGAAGCTGGTGTGGCAGTGGAGGTCCACCCGGAGCCGGCGTCCGGCTCCCTCCGGCCGGCCGGGGGTCACCGTTTCACCGTCAGCCGATCGCCGGGACGGATCGTGGCGTCCTGCAGGTCGTTCCACCGACGGAGCTCGTCGGTGCTCACGTCGTAGGCCCGGGCCAGGGCCCACAGGGTGTCCCCCCGCCGGACGGTGAGCTGGAGCGTGCCGTCGCTCGCCCGCTCGGCCCGGCTCCGGAGCGAGGCGAAGTCGCCCGAGGACGAGGCCCCGGCGGGCACCCGGGCCGCCCGCGGGATCACCAGCCGCTGGCCGATCTGGAGCCGCCGGGGATCGAGCCCCCGGTTGGCCGACGAGATCGCCTGGATGCTGGTGCCGTACCGGGAGGCGATCCCGGAGAGGGTCTGGCCTCGCGTGACCTCGTGGACGAGCCACGTCACCCGCTCCGAGGGCGGAATCTCGGCGAAGTTCGACGCGAACCGCTCGGCGTGGCCCGCGGGGACCTTCACCCGGGTCTCCCGATCCGGCGGCGTGACCCGGCGCCGGAGCTCGGGATTCAGCCGCTCCACCGAGGCCTCGTCCGTCCCCGCCGCCTCGGCGATCACGTCCAGGCTGGTGGCGTCCGGGACGGTGACCACGTCGTACTCCACCGGCTCCATGGGCTCCACGTCAGCGAACCCGTACGCCTCGGCGTTCCGTGCGATGGTGGCGGCGGCCAGGAGCTTCGGCACGTAGTTCCGGGTCTCCCGGCGGAGGGCCCGGGTCTCGTACAGGCCCCAGAAGTCCACCTCGCCCGTGTAGTCCAGGCTGCGCCGGACCCGACCAGGGCCACCGTTGTAGGCCGCCGCCGCCAGGTACCAGGAGCCGAACTGGTCGTAGAGGTCCGAGAGATAGGCGATGGCGGCGTCGGTGGCCTTCTCCGGATCCCGCCGCTCGTCCACCCAGTAGGAGACCTCGAGGTCGTAGAGCCGGGCCGTTCCGGCGATGAACTGCCACAGGCCCACGGCGTGGGCCCGGCTGTACGCATGGGGGTTCATCCCGCTCTCGATGAGCGACAGGTAGAGGAGGTCCTGGGGGAGGCCCGCCGCCCGGAGCTTCCGGCGGATCATGGGAGCGTACCGCTCGGCCCGGCTCATGTAGGTGGCGAACCGATCGGGGATGTCGTGCTGGAAGTAGTCGATCCATCCCTGGACGGCCTCGTTCATCTCCAGGGGGATCTCGTACCGGGCGGCGTTGGCCGGCTCCCGGCTCAGCCCCAGGGGGTCGGTGCCGAACAGCTCCAGGAACTCCTCGCGGGTGCTCTCCTCCAGCCGGCCCACGTTCCGGGCCGCCTGGCGCTGGGCGTCCTCCAGCCGCTCCCGGTCCACCCCCTCCTCCCGACGGGCCTCGGCCAGGGCGCTGTCGCTGGGCGTCGGGACCTCCTCCTCCATGGCGGCGGCCTCGTCGCCGCCGGGACGGGTCTCCGGCTCCGGATTGCCGGAGCACGCCACGGCCAGCCCGGCCGCGAGCACGGCGGCGAGGGCGATCCCCGCTCCGGGCTCCCGGAGCGCCCGGGACGGACCGGCGGCCGGTCGATCCCCCGCGCCCGGCCGATCGCCGGCGGACGTACGGTCCGATGCACCGTTCGATGGTTTCATCTCTCGCCTCATACCTGGTAGTTCGGTGATTCCCTGGTGATGGAAACGTCGTGGGGATGTGACTCCCGCAGTCCGCCCGGAGTGATCCGGACGAAGCGGGCGTCGCGCTGCAGCTCCTCCACGCTGGCCACACCGCAGTAGCCCATGCCGCTCCGGAGCCCGCCCACGAGCTGGTAGACCGTGTCGGCCACCGGGCCCTTGTAGGGCACCCGGCCCTCCACGCCCTCCGGCACCAGCTTCCGGGGATCCAGGGCCTCCTCCTGAAAGTACCGGTCGGCCGAGCCTTCCTCCATCGCCGAGAGGGACCCCATCCCGCGGATCGTCTTGTAGCGGCGACCCTCCAGCAGGAAGGTCTCGCCCGGGCTCTCCTCGGTGCCGGCGAACATGGAGCCCATCATCCCGGCGCTGGCGCCGGCCGCCAGGGCCTTCACCAGGTCGCCGGAGAGCTTGATGCCACCGTCGGCCACGACGGGCACGTCGCCGGCTCCCTCCACCGCCTCCAGGATGGCCGTCACCTGGGGCACCCCCACCCCGGTGACCACCCGGGTGGTACAGATCGACCCCGGCCCCACGCCCACCTTCACCGCGTCCACCCCCCGCTCCACCAGCGCCTCCGCGCCGTCGCCGGTGGCCACGTTGCCGGCCATGAGCTGGACGCCGGGGAGCGCCTCCCTCGTCCGCTCCACCGCCTCCAGCACCTTCTCGGCGTGGCCGTGGGCCGTGTCGATCACCACCACGTCGGCGCCCGCCTCGGCCAGGGCCCGGGCCCGCTCCAGATCCCGGGGGGCGGCGCCGACGGCGGCCCCCACCAGCAGGCGCCCGTGCTCGTCCTTGGAGGCGTTGGGATACTTCCGCCGCTTGAAGATGTCCTTCACGGTGATGAGGCCCTGGAGCCTGCCCTCCCCGTCCACCACGGGCAGCTTCTCGATCTTGTGCCGGTGGAGGATGGCCTCCGCCTCCTCGAGCGAGGTGCCCCGGGGCGCGGTGACCAGTCCCTCGTCGGTCATCACCTCCCGGACCCGCTGGTCCAGGTCGGTCTCGAAGACCAGGTCCCGGTTGGTGATGATCCCCACCAGCGTCTCGTCGTCCTCGACGATGGGCACGCCGCTGATGGAGAACTCCTCCATCAGCGAGAGGGCCTCCCGCAGGGAGGCGTCGGGACCCAGGGTGATGGGATTGAGGATCATCCCGCTCTCGGAGCGCTTCACCCGGTCCACCTGGGCGCACTGGGAGTCCACGGACATGTTCTTGTGGATGATCCCCAGCCCGCCGCCCCGGGCCATGGCGATGGCCATCTCGTGCTCGGTCACCGTGTCCATGGCCGCCGAGAGGACGGGGATGGCCAGGCGGATGTCCCGGGTCACCCGGGTGGAGACGTCCACGTCCCGGGGATGCACCTCGGCGCGACGCGGTACCAGGAGGACGTCGTCGAAGGTGAGGGCTTCGGGTATGCTCCGGTGGCTCATCTATTCCCGGGATGGTGGGCGGGAGGCCGGCGGGGGAGCCGCCCCTCCCGGCGAGGCGTCAGGATGGCGAATCGTAGCTCCGGGGCGGAGGATCGTCAATCCGAAGCGCCCCCGAGCCGGCGGTCATCCTCCCGTCGTCATCCCCGGAGGATCCGCCGGGCCCAGCCCGGGAGCACGTCGGTGGCCTGGTCCAGGGCGCCCCGGAGGGTCCGCAGCGCCCTCGGGTCGCCGGACCAGTGATCCTCCAGCACCAGGGGATCGGTCCGGTGGAGCAGACGGTCCAGGGCCATCACCAGGAGGACCACGTCGTCCAGGGCGCCGAGGACGGGGATCCAGTCGGGGATGACGTCCACCGGCGAGAAGAGATAGCCCAGCATGAAGGCGAACAGGGCCCGATCCAGGCGCGAGACCCGGGCGTCCCTCATCAGCCGGTACAGGAGGCGGGCGAAGCCCGGGAGCCCCTTGAGCATGGCCACCAGGTCACCCAGTCCCGACGGCCGCCTCACCCTCTCCTCGCCGGCGGGCGGGCGCCGGAGGACCTCCACGTCGGCCTCCGCTCCCGCGGCGGACTCCACGCCGGCGGCGGGCTCCGCCGCGGCATCGGTCGCGCCGGCCGGCTCCGCCGCACGCCGTCCCCGTCCGGACCGTCCGTCTCTCTCCCGTCTCACGCCGTTCCTCCTCCCGGCCGGGTCTCCGTCGTCTCCTGGCCCCGGCCGGATCGCGGCGAGGGCCATCGCGCCGCGGGCCGTTCCGCGGCCGGCCAGCTCCGCCGCCGCCGGACGGCGGCGTCCGCCCCGGGCGGCGCCCTCGTCTTCCACTCGTGGACGGCCAGAGCCGCCATGAACAGGTACCCGGTGACCAGGTGAACGATCACCATGGCCTCGATCCAGCCTTCGGCGGTGACCACCTGGATCAGGTAGCCGCTCAGCACCATGGCCGCCAGCGCGGCCAGGCTCACCAGGCCGCTGGTCCGGGCCCACCGCACCCCCGTCCGGAGGTGCCGCCAGACGTGGGTGGCCGTGATCATCCCCGCCGCGAACACGAAGAAGGGAGCCACGACGACGTGGGCCCGGAGCAGCCAGGGCTCCAGGGGATGGCTCACCACCGCCCACGGATCGGCGGGCTCCATGAAGTACTTCATCCACAGATAGCCGGTCCCGGTGAGGGTCATGAGGAGTGCCGTGACCCAGATCGACCCCCGCTCGAACCGGCTCACGGTGCATCCCCTGCCGGACGCGGACTCACGAGCCCTCCCCGCCCGGGAAGGGCGAGATCACCCGGTGGAGGGCCAGGGTACGCCTCACCGCACGGGTCACCGCCCGGGCGGTGAGGGTGGCTCCCGTGATGCCGGCGATCTCCCCACGGGTGCTCAGGCCCTCGGTGAGCCGGCGGCCGGGGAACTGGCCCAGCCACCCCTCGGGCGGGAGGTACTCCCGGGGCTCCTCGAACTTCAGCACCTCGATCCGCCGGACGGCGGCGTCCTCCCCCACCACGATCATCAGCACCTCGGGGTGGGTCCGCACCCGGTGCACGTCGAAGTAGGCCGCCACCCGCCCGCCGTCCCCGTCCGGCCCCACGTAGTAGGTGACCACCGGGGCGTCCACATCGGCCGAGGGGGCGGCCAGTTCCCGGGCGCGCTCCACCTGCTCCTCGCTCAGGTAGGCCGTGCGACGGTCCATCCGGGAGGTGTCCGGGAAGACCGACGCCAGCGCCTCGGGCTGGGTCATCCGGACCTGGGCCGGCGCGGCGGCGACGGTCCCCAGGAGGACCAGCGCCGCCGCGGCCGAGGCGATCCCGGCCCGCGCGACGGGCTCAGAACAGATAACCGATGGCCGCATTGAACTGGTTCACGCCGGTCTCCGCCTGGTTGGAGTGGATCTCGTAGTCCATCTTGAGCACGGCGTTGGGATCGGGCTTCCACTGGGCCCCCACGACCCAGAGGCTCCGGTCCGTGGCCGGCGAGGCGCTGAAGCCGTCCGGGACCTCCGCCTGCGTGTTCAGCGACTCGTATCGCAGGTACGGGACCAGCTGATGGTCGGTGGCCGCGCCGCGGAGGACGTCGTAGCCCCCCTGGAGGTACCAGCCGGTGAGCTCCTCGCCCACGCTGGCCGAGCCCGTGAGGCCGCGGGCCGCGTTCAGGCGCGCCGCCTCGTCCACCGTGGCCAGGACGGCCAGCGCCCGGAGGTCGAGCCCCGCCGCCCGGTACTCGCCGTGGAGCTCGCCGATGAACGTCTGCGCGCCCAGCTCGCTGCCCTGCACCTCCCGGCCGTGTCCGGTCCCGCCCAGGAAGGCCGAGCCGCCCACGCGGAGGCCCAGGACGCCCACGTAGTCCACCCGGCCCACCAGGCCGAAGTCCTCCGCCAGGGCCTTGGCGCCCTTCTGTCGGCCGCCGCGCAGGCCCGAGGCGCTGAAGCCGCTGGCCGGCGAGGAGCCGCCGCCCACGCCGTCCAGGCTGTTGACGGCGTAGGCGCGGTACTCCACGTCACCCGCCGAACCGAAGATCCCGATGCCGTTCTCCCGCCAGGTGGTGGGGATGATGGCCGACTCCACCTGGGGCCGGTTCACGCCCGGGAAGGTGGGGGGCTCGTGGAGCTCGTTGATGAAGCCCATGGGCGGGAGGACCATCCCGGCCCGGATCCCGAAGGCGTCGGAGATCCGGTAGTCCAGGTAGGCGAACTCCAGGGAGACGGAGCCCACCCCACCGCTGGTGCTCCCGTGCTCCACCTCGATCTCCGAGTTGAACACCAGGCGGTCGCTGAACCTGTAGCCCAGGTAGACGATCCCCCGCAGGGCGTCGATCTGGTCGGTGGCCCCCGACGGGCTCCCGTCCTCCCGGGTCCCGGCGAAGTTCTCGTAGACCACCTCGCCGTAGCCGCCCACCGAGACGCCCTGCTGGACCTTGTACACCTTCGAGGCCGCCGGTCCGAAGCCGTGGACGCTGGTGTCGGCGGCCACCACGTCACCGCCGAGGCGCATCTCCTCGATCTGCCGCGTGAGGGCGTCGATGCGCTCCTGCAGCCGCTCCAGGGTCAGCGTGTCGGCCTGCCCGGCGCGGTCCGCCTCCCGGCTCCGGTCGGTCTCCTGGGCCTGGACGGCCGGCGGACCTCCCGCCAGGATCCCCAGTCCCACCAGGGTTGCCAGGAGCCCGTGGACGAACGGCGTCCGTCGGCGGGGATCCTCCGTGGCTCCCATCTCCGCTCCTCCCGTCATCGCGTCCCGCATCCTCGATCCTCCTGTCATGGTGTGTCCTCTCGTCGGGTCTCGTGACGCTTCCGCATCCTCCTCTCCGCCCTCACCGCTCTCGCGGGCCGCCCCCGGTCCGGCGCTCGGCCGGCCGGCCGACGGCCTATGGCCCGAGGGCCTCCACCCGGCCGGCCATGGCCGGCGTGGTCGTCCGACGCACCTCCCCTCCGTCCACGCGGAGGAGGAGGGCCGCCACGTCGTGCTTCCGCGCCCACGCCTCCCCCTCGCCGGGCCCCATCACGAAGAGGGCCGTGGAGAGGAGGTCGGCGACCATGGGATCGGGGTGGACCACCGTGACGCTCCCCCACGTCGGCGCCGGCCGGCCCGACCGGGGATCCAGCACGTGGCTCAGGTCCTCCCCGTCCACCCGGACGAAGCGCTCGGAGCCCGAGGTGGTGGACGCCGAGGCGTCACACAGCCGGAGGGAGGCCGCGGGCGCGTGGCGGTCCCGGGGATGGGCCACCCCCACCGACCAGGAGCCCTCCCCGTCCGGCGCCCCGCCCCATCCCGTCAGCTGCCCGCCGAAATCCAGGAGCGCCGATCCCACGCCGGCGCCGCGGAGGCGGTCCCGGGCCCGTCCCAGGGCCAGCCCCTTCCCGAAGGCCCCGGCGTCGAGCCAGACGTCCTCCCGGAGTCGGGCGGCGGTCCCCGCCGCCGTGTCCAGGCGGAGGTGGCCCATGCCCGTGGCCCGGCGGGCCTCCCGGAGCTCCCGGGACGTCGGCCGGCGGCCTTCGCCCCGGAGGTCCCAGGCGTCCACCAGGGCGCCCACGGCCGGATCGAACGCCCCGCCCGTCCGCTCCCTCCAGGCCTCCAGCTCCGACAGCACGGACAGCACCCCCGGATCCAGGGACACGGCGGCGCCCGGCTCCGCGCCGTTGAGGACGGCCATCTCCGTGTCGTCCCGCCAGGACGACCAGCGGACCTCGGCCCGGGCCACGGCGGCGAAGGCCTCCCCGGCCGCCGCGAACCCCGCCTCCCGGTTCGGGGCCGCCAGCCGGACCCGGAGCCACGTCCCCATGTGCCAGGCCCGCCGCTCCACCCACGTGGTCCCGGACGGGGGCCCGCGCCGGCCCCTCCGGCCTCGGGGCGCGGATCCCCGGCGGGCGGGCGTCCCCCCCGGCGCCCCCGAGGCCAGTCCCGGCGAGACGAGGGCCGCCGCGAGCCCCGCGGCACCCCGCAGCACGGCGGCGATGGCCGACCGTCGGGTGATCCCGCCCACCGACACCCTCCTGCACGAGATTGAGAACCATTCTCAACGAACGGCCCCAACGTGGAACCCCGCTCCGGCGGTGTCAAGGGAACCTCCTCGGGGTCGGACACGGCACGTCCGTCGCGGGTATGGTGGCGGTGCGTTCCCTCCCGGACCGGAGGCTCGAGCCGAACCCCCGCCCACCGGAGAATCCCATGATGAGAGAAGACGTGATGAAGAGCCGGGCGCTCCGCCCCCTGGAGCCCTCCGAGGGAGCCCTGGAGGCCTACGAGGAGTGGCTCCAGGACCTGGACCGGAAGATCCGGGACCCGGACCGCGACCGGAACGAGCTGGTGCGCCGGGTCCTGCGCGAGATCCACTATCCGGGGATCGATCCCGACGTGGACGAGAGCCGGCTCCCCCCGGGGACCCGGGCGGCGCTGGAGAACCTGGACCCCCGCGGGGTGACCCTGGAGCCCGAGTACTACACGGACGTCGATCCGGAGCGGTACTATCCCCGCAAGCCCCTCATCTGGCTCTGGCAGATGTTCGACCGGTCACCGCTCGGGGGGAACGTCCACCTGGGGGTCCTGTTCCGCAGGATGCTCGCCCCCCACGTCTTCGCGTCGGTGGGAGAGAACTTCAAGTGCTTCCACTTCGTGGAGGTCTCCTTCGGCTACCGGCTGGAGGTGGGCGACGACGTGGTGATCCACCGGAACGTCCTGCTGGACGACCGGGGGGGGATCGTGATCGGCGACGACGTCTCCGTCTCCGACTACGCGTCGGTCTTCAGCCACACCCATTCCATCGAGGACATCGGCGACGTGACCACGGCCCGCACCGTCCTGGACGACGGCGCGCGGATCACCTACGGCGCGGTGGTCCTGGCCGGGGTCCACGTGGGAGAGGAAGGGATGGTGGGCGCCCGGGCCGTGGCCACCCGGGACGTACGCCCCTACCACGTGAACGTGGGGATCCCCGCCAAGTCGGTGGCGGTGAAGGAGAAGGCGCCTCCGGAGCACCGGACGCGGACCACCCTGGACAGGGCGAAGGGGGAGGGAGAAGAGGGGAAGGGCGAGGGCGGCGGCTAGCGGGCCGTCAGCTCACGCCCGCCCCTCCCCCGAGCCGACCCCGTCCTCCTCCCCGGCTCCGCCGTCGCCCCGGTCCCCGTCCGCTCCACCCTCCGAGACCAGCGAGGCCCTGGCCCGGCGCCCGGCCTCCAGGAGCCGCGCCACCGCCGCAGCCCTTCCCCCCGCCGGCACCTCGTCGCCGGCGATAGCCGCGTCGATCCGGCGCCCCAGCTCCCCGAGCCGGCTCCTGTAACGCTCCAGCTCCCCGCGCACCTCGGTCCAGTTCGAGACCAGGATGTCGGCCAGGAGCCCGGCGTCGCTGGCCGCGAGCCGGCTCATGTCCCTCAGCCCGGGTCCCACCAGCGCCCTCACGTCCTCGCCGGCCGTCCCGTCGGTCGTGACCTCGGCCACGTGCCGGGCCAGCGCCACCGAGATCAGGTACGGGAGGTGGCTCGTGCGGGCCGCGGCTGCGTCGTGCGAGGAGGCCTCGGTCCAGTGCGGGACGCCGCCGACGGCGTCCACCAGCGAGCGGACGACCCGGCGAGCCCGGTCGCCCGTCCGTCCCGTCTCCACCAGGGCCCACCGGGCGCCGTGGAAGAGGTCCGGCCGGGCGGCGCCCATGCCGCTCTCCTCGGTCCCGGCCATGGGGTGGGCCCCCACCGCCTCGACGCCGGCGGGGAGGTCCTCCATGGCCTCCACGATCTCGCGCTTCGTGCTCCCCACGTCCACCACCACCGTGCCCCGATCCAGTCGTCCGCCCCAGCGGCCGAGCCACTCACGGATCGCGCCCACCGGGATGGCCAGGAGCACGGTCCCGGCCCGATCCAGCAGCGCCGCCGGATCCGAGCTCCCCCGATCGACGGCCCCCGCCCGGCGGGCCCGGTCGAGGCTCTCCTCGGAGAGGTCGTGCCCGAGGACCTCGCTGAAGAGGCCGGAGCGTCGCGTGGCCATGGCCACCGATCCTCCGATCAGCCCCAGCCCCACCACGAGCAGCGGTCCGAAGGAGGGATCGGTCCCCCCCGCGACCTCCAGATCCGGCGTGGCGTCGCCCTCCTCCACGAGATCGGGGCGCATGGTGGCCGCTTCGCCCAGGTACACGTGACGGGCAGGCTCGGAGGCCTCGGCCAGGAGCAGCACCCGGACCGTGCGGTCCAGGGCGCCGGGGACCGCCGTCTCCTGGGCCCCGAGCATGGGGACCTCCGTCCAGCCCATCTGCCGTGCGGCGTAGGCGGGGAAGTCGGCGTTGAGGTCGGGCGTCATCGTGAAGAAGGCGGAGACCACCTGGGTCTCGTCCAGGCCGTTCCGCTCCACGATCTCCCGCAGCAGACGCTGGGTACCCCGGTAGACGGCGTCCCGGCTGTTGTCGTCCACCCGGATCGCACCCCGTACTCCGATCATGATGCCTCCCGTCCTCTCCTCCGGGCGGCCGAACCGCCCCCACGCAGAAACGCCCCGGAACCCTCCCGGGGCTCCGGATCAGTCCAGCTCGTAGTCCTCGATCTTGTAGCGGAGGGCCCGGGTGCTCAGATCCAGGAGCTCGGCGGCCCGGGTCCGGTTCCCCTCGGTGATGGAGAGGGCCCGCTGGATCAGGCGTCGCTCCAGGTCGGCGCACCGCTTCTTCACCGAGAGCTCGTCGGGAGGAAGTCCGTCCACGGAGATCTTCAGCCCCTCGCCCTCCCTCGGGAGCAGCCGGTCGACGTCCTCCAGCGTGATCTCGGGGCCGTCGGCCAGCACCATGGCCCGCTCCACCAGGTTCTCCAGCTCCCTGACGTTGCCCGGCCAGTCGTAGTCCAGGAGGCGACGGCGGGCGTCCGCGGTGAATCCCTCGCGCCGGAGGTTCAGCTTGGCGTTGAACTTGGCCACCAGGTGCCGGGTCAGGGGCTCCACGTCGGCGGGCCGGTGCCGGAGGGGCGGCAGGTGGATGCGGACCACGTTGAGGCGATAGTAGAGCTCCGGCCGAAACTCCCCCTCCTCGACGTCGGTCTCCAGGTCCCGCGAGGCGGCCGCCACCACCCGGACGTCCACCTCCCGGGAGACCGACGATCCCACCCGCCGGATCTCCCGCTCCTGGAGGGCACGCAACAGCTTCACCTGGAGCTTGGCGGGCAGCTCGCCCACCTCGTCCAGGAACAGCGTCCCCCCGTGGGCCTCCTCGAACATGCCCTCCCGCTTCCTGCTGGCCCCCGTGAACGCCCCTTCCTCGTGGCCGAAGAGCTCGGATTCCAGGAGGGCCTCGGGGATCGCCGCGCAGTTGACGGCCACGAAGCTCGCGCTCTCCCGCGGGGACGCCTCGTGCACGAGACGGGCGATGACCTCCTTGCCCGTCCCGCTCTCGCCGGTGACCAGGACCGTGGTGGTGTGCTCGGCCACTTTCTCCGCCAGCTCCACGGCGTCCTGCATGGCGGCGCTCTCCGCCACCACGCCCGAGTACCGGCGCTCCACGCTCACTTCCCGTCGGAGGCGGTTCACCTCGCGGTGCAGCGCCTCCCGCTCCTCGGCCTTCCGAATCACCAGCAGCGCCTCGTCCGCCGAGAACGGCTTGGGGAGGTAATCGTAGGCCCCCTTCTTCATGGCCTCGACGGCCAGGTCGGTGCTCCCGTAGGCGGTGATCATGATCACCAGCCCCCCTCCTCCCTCGTCCCGGTAGGCGTCCAGGAAGTCCATCCCCCCCACGTTCGGCATCCGGAGGTCGCAGAGGATGATCTGGGGCCGCTCCTCCAGGGCCATGCGAAGGCCCTTCTCGCCGTCCTCGGCGGTGAGGACCTCGTAGTCCTCGTCCTCCAGGATCATGGAGACCGACCGCCGCACTCCCGCGTCGTCGTCTATCACAAGGACTCTCACGCCCTCTCCTCCCTGGACGAGGCCATGGCCTCGCCGTCGTCGAGGGGCCGGCCGGGCCGGCCCTCTTCGCCTGTCGTCGAGCGTTCCCCGCGATCCGGCGGCCGGCGGGTGGGCAGGATCACGCGGAAGCACGTACCCCCGACCTCCCCACCGTCTCCGGCCTCTCCGGTCGCTTCGATCTCCTCCACCTCCATCGTACCTCCCATCCGTCCCACCAGCCGGGACGAGACCGCCAGCCCGAGGCCCGTGCCCCGTCCGGGCTCCTTGGTGGTGTAGAAGGGGTCGAACACCTTCTCCGGAGGTTCGGCCTCGAGCCCGGGACCGGTGTCCCGGACCTCCAGGACCACCACCCGCTCGCCGGGCTCCAGGGTGTGATCCGCCACCGGCGAGGGATCGCTGCGGTAACGGCGGAGATGGGAATAGTCCACCTCTTCCGGATCGTCGCTCCGCCGGATGCGCTCCTGGACCCCCGGGGGGCCCTCGTAGTCCTCCGAGCGGCTGCCGACCACGATGGCCCGGCGTCTCTCGACGTCCTCCATCGCGTCCACGGCGTTCAGGAGGAGGTTCACCAGGACCTGCTCCAGCCGCACCGGGCTGACCCAGACCTGCGGGAGGGAGTCGGCCAGGCGGTCCTCCACCTCGACCTCGCCGAACCTGCCCTGGGACTCCAGGAGCGCCAGGGTCTCCCGCACGATCTCGTTGGCGTCGTGCCGGTCCACCACCGGATCCCCGGGGCGGGCGAAGTCCAGGAGCCCCCGGATGATCTCGTCGATCCGACCGGCCTCCTCCCGAATCCCGTCGAGCCAGTCGCCCTCGGCGCCCCGACGCCGGCCCACGTCCACGTACGTCAGGACGGAGTTCAGGGGGTTGCCGATCTCGTGGGCCAGGCCGGCGGCCATCCGTCCCACCGACGCCAGCTTCTCCGCCTGGATCAGCTCGTCCCGCGCCTCGGTGAGGGCCCGGTTCACCTCCTGGAGCGACGCCACGTTCCGTGCGAGCTCCTCCCGGTCCTCCACGAGCCGATCCGCCATCCCGTTGACGGCCCGACCCAGGCGCCGGATCTCCCGGGGACCGGTCTCGCGGACCCGGTGGCCCACCTCGCCCCCGGCGATCTCCCGGGCGTCAGAAGCCATTCGATCCAGCGGGCGGAGGACGAACCGCTGGACGGCGTAGTCGGCGACCAGGACCAGCGCGATCAGCTCGGCCAGGGCCACGGCCGGGACCAGCCAGTCCGGAGCCTCCGCGCCGACCAGCGGCCCCCACCACCCCAGGAGGGCTACGCCGCCGGCCAGGATCACCGCGAAGGAGCCAGCCAGGACGACGACCAGACGGGTGCGCAGGGACGCGGGAAGCATGGGACGCAACCTAGAGATCCACCGCGCGTTTCGGAAGGCTCCCCCGGGCCGGTGCGGCCCGGGACCCGGGGCGCCCGGCCGCCCCGCCGGTGCGGCCGTACAGGTGCAAGCATATGAGATAAACCATCTAACTTTCCACACCATCCGTTCGATTTCTGTCCTGTGATACGCGCCAAGTTCCACATCATATCACGATGTTCTTGCCATTTGAACGACACCACCCCATACTGTGGGCGTTCAGGGCTCCCGCCTCCCCGGAGGCGGGGCCGCCGGACCGATCACGCCACCCACCGGAGGAGCTGCAGATGACGTCGGACACCCTCTTCGCCGCCCCCGCGGAGCACGCCGAGGACACCCGGTTCGAGAAATACGGCGATCGACTGGAGCCGGACACGACGCCGGGGGAGATCCTGGAGCTCTGCCGCCTGCTCAACGTCCGCTTCCTCCGCCTGACCTTCACGGACATCCTGGGCCACACGAAGAACGTCGAGGTCCCCGCCTCCCAGTTCCGGAAGGCCCTGGACGGGGAGATCCTCTTCGACGGCTCCTCCATCGAGGGCTTCGTACGGGTAGAGGAGAGCGACATGCTGCTCCGTCCCGAGCTCTCCACCTTCCGGGTCTTCCCGTGGGGCAACCCGGAGGCCCGGGTGGCGCGGCTGATCTGTGACGTCTACCACCCCGACGGCTCGCCCTTCACCGGCGACCCCCGGCAGGCGCTGAAGCGCGTGGCGGGCCGGGCGGCGGAGCTGGGCTACGTGATGAACGCCGGGGTGGAGGCCGAGTTCTTCCTCTTCCAGCGCGACGAGGGCGGGGATCCCACCACGGAGACCCACGACGCCGGCGGGTACTTCGACCTCACCCCCACCGACCGGGGGGAGAAGACCCGGCGGATGATCGTGAACGACCTGGAGGCCATGGGCTTCGAGGTCGAGGCCGCCCATCACGAGGTGGCCGAGGGACAGCACGAGATCGGCTTCAAGTACGCCGACGCCATCACCACCGCCGACAACCTGGCCACCTTCCGCTTCGTGGTGCGGAACGCCGCCATGGCTCATGGGCTCCATGCCACCTTCATGCCCAAGCCCATCTTCGGCCAGAACGGCTCGGGCATGCACACCCACCAGTCCCTCTTCCGTGACGGTGAGAACGTCTTCTACGACCCGGAGGGCGAGTTCGAGCTCTCCGACCTGATGCGACACTACATCGGCGGGCTGAAGGACCACGCACGGGGGATCGCCGCGGTCACCAACCCGCTGGTCAACAGCTACAAGCGGCTGGTGCCGGGCTACGAGGCCCCGGTGAACGTGGCATGGTCCCGGCGGAACCGCTCCCCCATGATCCGGATCCCCGATCGCCGCGGGGTGGGCACCCGTGTGGAGTTCCGGATGCCCGACCCGTCGTGCAACCCGTACCTGGCCCTGGCCGTCCAGCTGGCCGCCGGCCTGGACGGGATCCGCCGGGAGGTCGATCCCGGCCCCCCCGTGGATACCAACGTCTGGAACCTCACCGAAGAGGAGCGGGAGCGGTACGACATGACGACGCTCCCCGCGAATCTGGGGGAAGCGGTGGACGAGCTCGAGGCGAACGACGTGCTCCGGGAGGCCCTGGGCGAGCACATCCTCACCCACTTCATCGCCGCCAAGCGCGAGGAGTGGTCGAACTACATCGCCCAGGTCACCGACTGGGAGCTCCGGGAGTACCTGGCCACCTACTGACACCTGGACGTCAGCTGAGCCGGACGTGGAGGCCGGGTGACCCGTATCCCCGTGACCAGGTGGCCGTGGGCCGTGCGCCTCGGATACGTGGCGGTCCTCTGCTTCGCCACGCTGGTCCCTTTCGGCGTCGATCCGGACCTCGGGGCAGCCCTCGGGCGCGTCGGCCGGGCGCTCTCGCCGTCACTGGACGCGAGTGACTACGTCGACGCCGTCCGGAACACGGTCCTCTTCGCCGGCTGGGGGGGACTCTGGTTCCTGACGTCCCGCTCCCGGAGGGAGCTCCACTCCGTCTGGTGGGCGGCGGTCAGCGGCGCCGCGATCAGCTTCGGGCTCGAGGGCCTGCAGCTCTTCTCCCACCTCCGCCACGCCAACGTCCTGGACCTGCTCACGAACACCGGCGGCGCTGCCCTCGGATCAGCCGGCACGGTGCTCCTGACCCGGACGCTTCGAGCCCGCCGACGCAGCTCCTCCTATCTGGGGCTTCCCACCCTTCTCATCCTCGTGGGCTACGGCCTCGCGGTGCTCGTCGAGACCGCATTCCCCGTGCTGCGGTCGGAGCTCCTCCCCGTCTGGGGAGGCCCCGTGAACCGACTCCTCGGAGCGCTTCAGGTCTTCGAGCTCCGCTCCATCGCCGAACTCCCCTGGTCGGAGGGCCTGCTCTTCGTTCCGGCGGCTTCGATGGGCGTCGCGGCCCTGGTCGAGGAGATGGAGACGGACTACGTACGGTCCGCGATCCACACCGTGGGCTTCGGTGCTCTGGCGCTGGCGATGGCGGAAGTCCTCCACGGAGCCGCCTCCTATCCGATCCAGCTCGGCCCGCTGGCCGTCCACGTCGCCGGCGTTGCGATCGGCGCCGCAGGTGCCGTCCTGTTGCTCCCACCGGCCACCCGCGAGATCCGGGGGCGGTACCGGCCTCTGGCGTTCGGCCTGTTCTACGTCGGACTCCTGCTGTGCTGGGTCTGGCGGCCGTTCGACTTCGCCCCCCTCCAGGCAGGAGCCATGGGCGAGCATCTGGAGCTGGGCCGCTTCATCCCTCTCAGCGCGCACGGCATTCGGGGCGACCTGTACAGCGTGGCCGACGTGGTTCAGCTGTTCGCCCTCCATCTCCCCCTGGGGGGACTCCTGGCGGTATGGCCGGTCAGGCGCTCCGGCCCTCTCCGCGGTCTCCTCCCGGCCCTCTACGTGGCCGCGCTCGGTGAGATCGGCCAGATCGTCGTCGTCTCCCGGTTCTTCGACGTCACCGACCTGCTCGTCGCAGTCGCCGGCGCCGCGGTGGGCTATGCCGTCGTGAGGAGAGCAGGATTCCACGTTCGCGGCCAGCTCCTCCCGAGCGGAGCCGACTGATGTGGTGCGTGATCCCGGCGGCGGGAGCCGGCTCCCGGATGGACGCCGGCGCCGTGGAACCGGGCGACGAGGAGCGCCCCAAGCCGCTGCTCCGGGTCGGCGGAGAGACGCTCCTGGGACGGATCCTCCGCGACGTCTCCGAGGTGGCCCGGGCCGCGTGTATCGTGGTGGCGCCGGACGACCGCCGGATCCGTCGGGCGCTGGGCCGCCGGGTCCACGGGCTCCCCCTGCGGTACGCGGTGCAGGAGGAACGCCGGGGCGTGGGCGACGCCGTCTGCGCGGCGGCCCCGGTGGTGGACGGGCCCTTCGCGCTGGTGATGGCCGACGGCTACTTCGGCGAGCCCCTGGCCCCCTACCTGGCCCGCTGGCGGGACGGCCCGCATCCCGGCGGCGCCCTGGTCCGGCCCCTGGACGCCCCGCCGGAGACCCTCGAGGAGCCGGCGGGGCTCGTGCGGGTCAGGGACGGGACGGTGCGGGAGGCCGCCAAGGGCACCGATCCCGCCGGCTTCACCCACCGGCTCTGCGGCGTCACCATGCTCCCGGACGGGGCCCTGGAGCTCTGCTCCCGGCTGGAGCCGTCGGCCGCCACCGGCGAGATCGAGGGCGAGGCCCTGGTCCGGGCCCTCCTGGACCGGGGCGTGGCCTTCGGCGCCTTCTCCTACGGGGGATGGCGCCGGAACGTGAACACCCCCGCCGACCTGCGGGAGGTCCGGCGGCGCGCCGCCGGCGGGTAGCGCATCGGGACGGGAGCACGGCCTCCCGCCTGGCGCCTCGAAGCGCGCGCTCCCCTCCCGCTCAGGGGCCCGTCTGGGCGCTGATGGAGTGGACCGCCACCATGAGGGCGGCCAGACCCGGGCTCTCCACCTCCCGGACCTCGTCCAGGAGCTCCCGGATCCTGCGGAGCTCCCCGGCGTGCTCCTCGCGGAACGCCTCCAGGGCCGCCTCGGCCTGCGACCCGTCCTCGGCCCCCTCGATCACGTTCGCGGTGATCCGGGCCCGGGCCTCGTCGAGCTGGAGGGAGAGGGTCTTGGCCGCCCGCTGCTCCCAGACGTCGGCCCCGGCTGCCCGGGCCAGACGCTCCTGGAGCCAGGGGAAGTCCAGGTCGCGGGTGAGCCCGAAGTACACGCGGCCCACCACCCCTCCCGGGAGGCCCGACTCCCGGGCCAGGCGAGCCACGGGGAGGAGGCCGTCCAGGGCTCCGAAGGCCACCAGCCGTCTGGCCACCTCCGGATCCACCCCGTCCATCTCGTGGAGCGACCGCTGGGTCGCCAGGGCCTCCGCCCGCTCCTCGGTGACCAGGTCCGGCAGGTCCGCCATGAGCTCCCGCACCGGCCCGGCGAAGTAGCTCACCCGCTCCTCGATGGACCGGTCCGCGGAGCCGCTGGACAGGAGCCAGCGGGCGCTGTCCTCCAGCGCCTCCCCGATGTGGAGGAACCACCGGTTCTGCACCCCCGCCGGGACGGCCTCGTCCAGCTCCTCCACCGCCCGGTAGAGCGTCCCGGCGCCGCCGATCCGATAGGCCTCGTACCAGGCCCGGATCACCTCGGGGGGGGAGCTCCCCGTCTCCCGGCACAGCTTCACCACCGCGGTGGCCCCCATGCGGTCCACGAAGAGGTTCGCCAGACGGGTGGCCACGATGCGTCGGGCCAGCCGGTGCCCCCGGACCCGATCCTCCCCGGCCGCCTCCCGGGCCGTCTCCGGGAAGTATCCCTCCAGCAGCGGGCGGAGCGCCGGATCCCGGGAGAGGTCCGAGTCGGCCAGCCGTGTCTTCAGGAGCAGCTTCGCGTGGGAGAGGAGGACCGCCAGCTCCGGCCGGGTGAGGTAGCTCCCCGCCTCCTGGCGCTCGGCGAGCTCCTCCGAGGTGGGCAGGTCCTCCAGCCCCCGGTCCAGGACGCCCGCGCGCTCCAGGGCCAGCATGGTCTCGCGGAACTCGGCCGGGTGGTCCCTGGTGCGGTGCTCCTCCAGGCTCACCGCCAGGCTCTGGAGGTAGTTGTGACGGAGCACCCGACGGGCCACGTCCGTCTCGATCTCCCGGAGCAGGTCGTTGCGCTCCCGGCCCGTCATCTCTCCGTCGTCCACCGCCGAGTCCAGGAGGATCTTCAGGTTCACCTCGTGGTCGGACATGTCCACGCCGCCGGAGTTGTCCAGGGCGTCGGTGTTCAGTCGCCCCCCCGCGAGGGCGTACTCCACCCGGCCCTGCTGGGTGAAGCCCAGGTTCCCGCCCTCGCCCACCACCCGGGCACCCAGCTCCTGGCCGTCCACCCGGGTGGCGTCGTTGGCCGGGTCGCCCACCTCGGCGTGGGTCTCCCCGGTGGCCTTCACGTAGGTGCCGATGCCCCCGTTCCAGAGCAGGTCCGCCGGTGCCCGGAGGATGGCCCGGATCAGCGCGTCGGCGTTGAGCTCCTCGTCCTCCACCTCGAGCCACTCCCGGACGGGCTCGGTCAGGGAGATGCTCTTCGCGTCGCGGGGGTAGATCCCCCCGCCCTCGCTCAGCACCTCGCGGTCGTAGTCCTCCCACGTGGAGGAGGACAGCTCGAACAGCCGACGCCGCTCCCGGTAGCTCGCCTCCGGATCGGGGTCGGGATCGAGGAACACGTGGCGATGGTCGAAGGCCGCCTTCAGCCGGATCTCCCGGGAGAGCAGCATCCCGTTGCCGAAGACGTCACCGCTCATGTCGCCGATCCCCACCACGCTGAACGGCTCGTCCATGTCCCGGCCCAGCTCCCGGAAGTGGCGCTCCACGCACTCCCAGGCACCCCGGGCCGTGATCCCCAGCTTCTTGTGGTCGTAGCCGTGGGTGCCGCCCGAGGCGAACGCGTCGCCCAGCCAGAAGTCGTACTCGGCGGCCAGCTCGTTCGCCGTGTCCGAGAGGGTGGCGGTGCCCTTGTCGGCGGCCACCACCAGGTAGGGGTCCCTTCCGTCGTGGAGGCGGGTCTGCGGCGGGGCCACGATCTCGTCGCCCTGGATGTTGTCGGTGACGTCCAGGAGGGCGCGGATGAACTGACGGTAGCTCCGCACCCCCGCCGCCCGTCGCTCCTCCGGGTCCTCGGGCAGGGCCTTGGCCACGAAGGCTCCCTTGGCGCCGGCGGGCACGATGACGGCGTTCTTCACCTGCTGGGTCTTCACCAGGCCCAGGACCTCGACGCGGAAGTCCTCGGTCCGGTCGCTCCACCGGATCCCCCCGCGGGCCACCGGGCCCATCCGCAGGTGGGCCCCCTCGGTGTCCGCGGAGTTCACGTAGACCTCGAAGTGGGGCCGGGGCCGGACCATGGACTCGATGCGCCGGCAGTCGAACTTCAGCGCCAGGGCCGGGGGGCGCCGGGACCGCGCGCGGTCCTGGTAGAAGTTCGTCCGGACCGTGGCCCGGACCAGCTCCAGGAGCTGTCGGAGGGCCCGGTCGTCCTCGATCCCCCGGACGTCCTCCAGACAGTCCCGGAAGGCCTGGATTCGCCCTTCGGGGGTCTCCTCCCGGCCGGATCGGCCGTCCTCCGCCGTCGTCGGGGGCGGCCCGGCGGCGTCGTCCGGCCGGTGACGGGCCTCGAAGACCTGGAAGAGCCGCCGCGCGCAGTCGGGATACTCGATGAGGGGCTTCCGTACGGCCATCCGGCTGGAGACCGCGCCGACCCGGAAGGCGTAGTTGGCGTAGGCGCGCAGCAGCGCCACCTGCCACCACTCCAGTCCCGCCGCGAGGACCAGGCTGTTCAGCCGGTCGTCTTCGGTGAGCCCCTCCTGCACCGCCACGAGGGCGTCGGCCACCCGGGCTTCGGTCTCCCGGAGCGGGCCGTCCCGTCCCGTCGACGCGTCCACGTGGAAGGTATGGATCGTGGCCGGGTGCGGACCCGGCTTGCCCACGTCGTAGCGGTCGGCCTCCAGGACCCGGTAGCCCAGGTTCTCCAGGATCGGCATCACGTCGCTCAGGACCAGCCTCCCCCGGGTCGCGAAGATCTTCAGGCGGTCCCGGGTGCCGTCCGGCCCGTCCAGGTGCTCCAGGACCACCTGCTGCCGGCCGCTCTCCTCCAGCCGCTCCAGGGTGGCGATGTCCTCCACCGCCGTGTCCACGTCCATGGTGGCCCGGTACTCGGCGGAGAATTCGCCGCGATGGCGCTCCGTCAGCTCCTGGGCCCGGAGGGGCTCGTACCGTCGCTTCAGGGCGTCGGCCAGGCGCTCCTCCCACGATCGGGCCGACGCGCGGACGCGCTCCTCGAGGGCCCCCACGTCCACCGACTCCACGTCCCGGAGGTCGGAGTCCAGGTAGAAGTGGAGGCGGGCCTGCTCCCCGCCTCCCATGGCCAGGTGGTAGTTCAGCAGCCGTCCCTCGTACGTCCGGACCAGCTCGGCCTGGATCTGACGGCGGATCTCCCCCGAGAACTTGGCCGCCGGGAGGATCACCATGACGTTCACGCCCCGCCCCAGCGGATCCGGTCGCGCGGAGACCCGGATCTCGCCGCCCCCTTCGGCCTCCATGACCTCGTTGATGGCCCGGAGGAGCTCCGGGACGGTGGAGAGGAAGAGCTCCTCCTTGGGCATGCTGTTGAAGATCCGATGGATCAGGCTGTAGTCGTGGGAGCCCCGAACCGTGCCTTCCGCCTCCAGGATCTCCCGGAGCTTGCGCCGGAGGATGGGGATCTGCGACGGATCCTGGCTGTAGGCGCCGGCGGTGAGCAGGCCCAGGAACCGCCGCTCCCCGGCGACCTCGCCGGTGGGATCCAGCTTCTTCACGCCCACGTAGTCCATCCGGGCCCGGCGGTGGACGGGGGACTCGGAATTGGTCTTGGAGAAGATGAGCAGCGGACCCGCCAGGGCCCGGGCCCGGAGGTCCGGCGCCAGCTCGCTCGCCGGGACGGGCTCGGCGAAGCGGGAGCGGTCCTCGTCGCGGAGGATCCCCAGCCCTGAATCGGGACGTACGCGCACCGCCCGCTCCCCGTCGTCGGGGATCATGTCGTACTCCCGGTAGCCCAGGAACACGAAGTTCCCGTCCTGGAGCCAGTCCAGGAGCTCCCGGATCTCCTGGAACTCCGAGCGGCGCCAGGGGAAGCGCTCCTCCATCCCCTCCAGGTCCCGGCGCACCGCCTCGGCCCGCTCCATCATGGCGTCGAAGTCCTCCGTCACCTGGCGGACCTGCTCCAGGCGACCCTCCAGCTCGTCGCGGAGGCGCTCCCGGACGGACCGGTCGGGGCTCCCCGCCACCACGGTGCAGGTCACCGAGACGACCCGTCCCTCGTCCTCGCGGGCGTCCAGCGAGAGGACCCGCCCGTCGTCGGCCCGCTCCACCCGGATCACCGGATGCAGGAGCTGGACGACGCTGAAGCCCTCGCCGTGGAGGAATTCCCGGATGGTGTCCACGATGAAGGGACGGTCCCCCATCACGGTGAGGACCCCGAACTCCTGGGGGCGCCCCGGGAGCGACTCCACCCGGACGGCGGTCTCCGAGGGAGGCGTGCGCTCCAGGAGCTCGAAGACGGCCCGGACCTCGTCGGCCAGCCACTCCGTGGAACGGCTCTCGAGGAAATCCGACGAGGCCCGCCCGAGCAGTCGGGAGGCGAACTCCGCCATCACCTCCCGCCCCTCGCCCTCCGCGTCGACGGAGAGGAGGTGGAGGATCTCGTCCATCCGGCTCTTCAGGGTGGTCCGGCTTTCCATCTCGGCATGGGGGTTCGATCGGGACGGGATCGAGGGTCCGGGGCGTCCCGCCCGGAGTGAGACGGGACCCGGGTGGCGTGCAGGATAGAGGACGCCGGCTCCCGCGGCAACGAATGCCGGCCGGGGTCCCGCTACGTCACGATCCCCCTGGCCGGGGCGTCCCCGCGCCGGGCGCCCCCTGTCGCCGTCGCCGCCCGGGAGCCAGGTTGCCGGCGAGAGTGGGGCTCGCGAATTCGGGTACCGGGGAGGCCGGCGCGCCGTCATGATCCGGGGAATCGGCGTCGACATCGTGGAGGTGGAGCGGATGGCCCGGCTGCTGGAGCGCCACGGCACCCGGGCCGAGGAGCGTCTCTTCACCCCCTCCGAGCGGGCGCGCTGCCGGGACTGCGCCCGGGTGGCCCAGTGCTACGCCGCCCGGTTCGCCGCCAAGGAAGCGACGCTCAAGGCCCTGGGGACCGGCCTCGCCGCCGGCATCTCGTGGCAGGACCTGGAGGTGGAGAGCCCGGGCGACGGCACGCCGCCCTCCCTGGAGCTCGCCGGCGCCGCCCGGGACCGGCTCCGGGCCGTGGCCGGCCCGGAGGGGACCCTCCACCTGACCCTCTCCCACGACGGCGGGCAGGCCGTGGCCGTGGCCGTCCTGGAGGCGCCGGCCCGGCCCTGATCCGGGCTCGGGCCCGACCCGGGCTCCGTCCCGGTCGGGACGCTCACTCCCGATCCAGGCTCCGCCGCTCCCGTTCCAAGAGCGCCGCCACGTCTCCGGCGTCCAGCCGCTGCCACTCCATGCCGATGAAGCCGTGGGACCGGTGCGGTGCCGGCCGGCCGAAGACGGCGGGTCGCCTCCCGTAGAAATACAGGCCGATCTCCGCCGCGGTGGCCGGCGTGAGGACCCGGGATCCGAAGTGTACCGAGAGATGCCGGAAGGGATCGCCGCCGTGGATCCGCCCGGTGGGATCATGCTCCACCAGGTACCGGAGGTCGGGCCCGAAGGAGAGGTTCCGGCGGTGCCCCTCCGGCGCGCTCGACACGTTGCTCTCCCCGGACATCGCCAGGAAGCGGGACGGCTCCTCGGCGAAGTCCCGGAGCTCCCGGGCCGTCCGCCTGAGCTCCAGGGCCCCGGGCGAGAGGTCCACCACCTCGCTGCCCAGCAGCCGCGGCGTCCGCTCCGCCACGTCCACCAGGAGCCAGGTGCGGGGATAGGCGCCCCCGGGCGACTCGGATCCCTCGCTCATGACCGGCCGTACCGGTCCTCCAGCCGGACCACGTCGTCCAGCTCGGGGGTGCTCACCTCCAGGATCACGCTGTCCTCCAGCGCCTCCATCCGGTGCACCGTGTCCGGCGGGATCTCGATGCGACGGCCGGGGATCCACTCGAACTCCTCCTCCCCCAGCCGGAAGCGCATCCGCCCGCTCTGGAGGAAGAGGGTCTCGTGCTTCACCCGGTGCTTCTGGAGGGAGAGCTGATGGCCCGCCTCCACCTCCAGGACCTTGCCGGCGTAGCGGTCGGTGTGGGCGTACCACACCTCCCTCCCCCACGGCTTGTCGACGATCTTCGGCTCCCGCTCGGTGATCTCGTCCGTCATGGGCGTCCTCCTCCCGTGGAGCGTCTTCTTCCCGTGGAGCGTCTTCTTCCCGTGGAGCGTCTTCTTCCCGTGGAGCGCCTTCTTCCCGGGGGGGCGCCGTCCCCCCTGTCCCCGGGCGCGCGGCCGCCAGCAAGGTAGGGTCTCCGCACCTCATCGGAAATTCCGCTGCGGCAGGTCCTCGCGGGCGAGATCGCCTCCCACCCGGCTGGCCCGGCGGACCCGGACGTTCACCACCCTCCCCTCCCGCTCCACCACGCCCTCCAGCCGCATGAGCGCCGTTCCGAAGAGCGCGTCCCGGAACCGCTCCTGCTCGTCCCGGAAGACCACGAAGTTGGCGAGCCCCGTCTCGTCTTCCAGCGTCACGAACATCACGCCCTTCGCCGTCCTCGGCCGCTGGCGGCAGATGGCCACCCCCGCCATCTCCACCTCCGCGCCCGCCGGCCGCTCCTTCACCCGGGCCGCCGTGAGGACGCCCTCCCGCCGGAGCCGCTCCCGCAGGAACTCCATGGGATGCCCCTCCACCGAGAGCCCCACCGTCCGGTAGTCCGCCAGCACCCTTTCGGCCCTGGTCATGGGCGGCAGCCCGGCGAGTCCGCCCGGATCCGGGACGTCCCTTCGCCCATCCATCCCCTCCTCGCCGTCGGACCCGAGGAGCTCGGAGCGAGCCGCCGGGGACTCTCCGAGGCGCGCCTCGGGGCGAGCGGGGCCACCCTCCCGCCACGTGCCCGACCCCGGACGACGCGAGTCCCGCCCGCGCGCCGAGGAGACGTACCCCGGCGGCGAGCCCCCGCCTCCCGCCCGGGGCCGCGGCGCCAGCGGTCCCGCGTCCCCCCGGATCTCCCGGAGCAGCTCCCAGAGGGCCTCCCGCCGGCCGGGCCAGAGCGAGTCGAAGGCGCCGGCCTCGGCCAGGGTCCGGAGCTCGGAGGTGCCCAGCCCGCTGCGCCGGACCACGTCCTCCACCGAGGTGAACGGCCCCTCCGCCCGCGCCGCCTCCAGCCGCTCCCGGGCCCGCCCCCCCAGCCCGCTCACCATCCGCAGCCCGATCCGGAGCGCCGGCGAGCCCCCCACCCCGTCGGAAGCCGGCGGCTCCAGCGTGCAGCTCCAGGCCGAGCGGGCCAGGTCCGGCGGCCGGACCTCCACCCCGTGGCGCCGGGCGTCGTGGATCAGGGTGGAGGGGGCGTAGAAGCCCATGGGCTGGCCGTTCAGCAGGGCGCAGGTGAACTCCGACGCGTAGTGGCATTTCAGGTACGCCGAGGCGTAGACCAGCAGCGCGAAGCTCAGGGCGTGGCTCTCGGGGAAACCGTAGTTGGCGAAGGCGGTGAGCTGGCCGAAGATCTCCTCCCGGACCTCCGGCGGCACGCCGTTCTCCTCCAGGCCCTCCTCCAGCTCCCGTCCCACCCGCTCCATGGCCCGCTCCGACCGCTTGAACCCCATGGCCCGCCGGAGCCGGTCGGCCTGGGACGGGGTGAAGCCCGCCAGGGTGATCGCCACCTTCATGCCCTGCTCCTGGAAGAGCGGCACCCCCAGCGTCCGCTCCAGCACCGGCTCCAGCCGGGGATCCAGGTAGCTCACGGGCTCCTCGCCCCGGCGTCGGCGCAGGTAGGGATGGACCATGTCCCCCTGGATGGGCCCCGGCCGGATCAGGGCCACCTGGATGGCCAGGTCGTAGAAGGACCGGGGCTCCATCCGGGGGAGGGTGTTCATCTGGGCCCGGGACTCGATCTGGAAGACCCCGACCGTGTCGGCGGCGCAGATCATGTCGTACGTCTCCTCGTCGCCGGCGGGGAGCGCCGCCAGGTCCAGGTCCACGCCCCGGGTCTCCCGTACGAGGCGGATGCTCTCGCCCAGGACGGTGAGCATCCCCAGCCCCAGCAGGTCCAGCTTCACCAGGCCGGCCCGGTCCAGGTCGTCCTTGTCCCACTGGATGATGGTCCGGCCCTCCATGGAGGCCTCCTCCACCGGGACCACCTCCCCCACCGGACGGCGCGTGAGGACGAAGCCGCCCACGTGGATGGAGCGGTGCCGGGGGAGCCGGTGCAGCCCCGCCACCGCCCGGATCAGCGCCCGGGTCCGGCGCGCCTCCGGGTCCAGGCCCGCCCGCTCCGCGCCCCCCTCGGCCAGTCGCCGCGCGGCGTCCCGGGCCTCGCTCCGGTCGGCCTCCCCGGCCAGCCGGTCGGCCACGTCGCCGGAGAAGCCCAGCACGCGGGCGGCGTCCCGCACGGCCATCTTTCCCCGGTAGGTGATGGTCTCGCACACCATGGCCGCCCGGTCCCGGCCCCACCGGTCGTAGACGTACTGGAGCACCTCCTCCCGATCGTCATGGGCGATGTCCAGGTCGATGTCCGGCGCCTCGCCCCGCTCCTCCGAGAGGAAACGCTCGAACAGCAGGTCCCTGCCCACCGGGTCCACGGCGGTGATGCCCAGGCAGTAGCAGACCGCCGAGTTGGCC